>NZ_BOPC01000054.1 GCF_016863555.1 Micromonospora qiuiae
GGTGCATGTACCTGCTCGTCGCTGGACCAACCGCCCGGCCGCGTGATCGTGGACGTACCCGTGGCCTGGCTATTCGCACCGGCAGCGGGTCACCGGCTACCGTCAGCGCGAATTTCGCGTGTGCTGTGTCGGGCCCACAGTGCCGTCGGCGGTAGGCCGGCACACGGCGGCGTGGTGGTGGAGAAAGCTGCGCGCGCTCGCCGCCTCGGGCCATCGAGCGACCGCGCAGGTCGTGGACAACCAGTTGGACTCGTGGTCCGGCGGGAGAACGACATTCCGCCCCGTGGTCACTTTCCGTACAAGTTCGGGTCAGCAGGTGACGACGGTCCTCGCTGATCTGGGCGGGTTCCGGTCCCACTTGATCGGCACCGAGATCGACGTGCGCTACGACCCGCAGAAGCCCACCGAGGCGGCGCCGGTACGCGCGGGCGGCGCGGGGCTGATCATCACACTGGTGTTCGGCCTGATCTTCCTGGCGTTCTCGTTGTGTGCGTACCAGATTGCCGACCTGGTCCTCAGCGGGTTCCGCGACGTCGGAGGCTTCACTGACACCTGGAATCCGGGGGTTCCTCGCCCCGACTTCGATTAGCCGATCGCCATTTCGCCGTAATGGCGGGGTCTCGGCCGCTTGGACACCGCCGTATCGACGAAACGGAGCCGATCAAACACGCGGCCGGAACCGGTTGGTCAATCGGGTTGCACAGGGCTCGGCGCGGCGAAGAACTGCACCACCACGAAGCCGATCACCAACGCGACGGCTGGCAGCAGGATGCTCGTTCCCATCGCCTCGGCGAAGGATCCGCGTAGCAGTTCGGGCAGTGGTCCGGTGGACTGGGTGGCCGCTCCGGCCGGCACCGCGGAGGTGAACCGGTCGAATTTGTTCTCGACCTGGTGCTGCATGAGTACCCCGACCGCGGCACTGCCCAAGACCGCGCCCACCTGCCGGGTGGTGTTGTACACGCCGGCGCCGGCGCCGGCGAGTCGCAGCGGAAGGTTGCGGTTGGCCGCCGCTGAGAGCGGCCCCCAGATGAAGGCGTTGCCGACGCCTATCAACGCGATCGGCGCCAAGAGTGCGATCACCGGGGTGTTGTCGTGCATCACGAAACCGAGCCAGAAGAGGCCGCCTGCGTTGGTGGCGAAGCCGAAGCCGGTCAGATAGCGGGGGTGTACCCGGTCGGCGAGCTTGCCTGCCGGTACCGCCAGCGCCCCGGCGAGTACGGCCAGGGGGATCAGGAGTGAGGCCGACTCCGTGGGACTCAGTCCCATTGACTTCTGCGCGAACAACATGAAAGGGATGGCCATGCCGGTGATGGAGAAGCCCATACAGGCGACGGCCATGTTGGACAGGGTGAAATTGCGATCGCGAAACAGGGCCAGCCTCATCAGTGGCGCCGCCGCCCGCGTCTGCCACCACACGAACACCAGCACGGTGAGAAGGCCGGCGATGATCACCCCCCACACCGTGATCGGCACCGGCCCGACGTTGCGGATGTGCCCCCACTCGTATCGCTGCCCCTGCTGCAGCCCGAATGCCACCAGGAACAGCCCGACCCCGCTCAGCAGGATTCCTGGGTAATCGATCCGCTGCCGGTTGACGGGCAGTTTCGGCACCAGCATCACCGCGGCGATGAATGCGATCACGCCCATTGGAACGTTGATGAAGAACACCCACTGCCAGCCGAGTTCGTCCACGAGGACGCCGCCCGCCAGCGGTCCCACGAGGATCGCCACCCCGGCCATCGAACCCCACAGGGCCATAGCGGTACCACGCTCGTCCCTGGGGAAGGTTCGAGTGATCACGGCCATTGTCTGCGGTGCCATCAGTGCCGCGCCGAGACCTTGGACCACTCGCGCGGCGATCAGCATCTCCGCTGTGCGCGACAGACCGCACCAGGCCGAGGCCACGGTGAAGAGCACCAGACCGAGCAGGTACAGGCGCTTGGGTCCGAACATGTCGCCAAGCTGACCGGCCAGCAGCAGCGGCACCACGTAGGCCAGCAGGTAGCCGCTGGTGACCCAGACGACCGCGTTGAGGTCGGTCTTCAGATCCACCCAGATGGCGTCGGCGGCCACCGAGACGATGGTGGAGTCCACCAGGATCATGAAGATGCCCGCTAGCAGTGCCCACAGCGCAGGCCAGGGACGATAGCCGGAGGGCAACCCCGGCAGGCTGTCCGGCGCGGCCACCGCTTGGGCGGTCGCCGCGGCATCAGGTGCCGGGCGGGACCGCCGTCCAATTGTCGAACTGCCGGTGACGCCGACGTCCGATTGGACATGCTGCCCGCTTACCTGATCATGGTCCATGTGAGCCACCACCTTTGGCTGTCAACTCCTGAAGGCTCCCACACACCGGAGTCCCAGACCTTTGAGTACGCGGACCCGATGATGCGTGTCGGGCCGTGCAATACCCGAATCATCCAGCCATCCAGGAGCTCATGCCTCTGACACTCGCAGTGCGGCCGAGGTCAATTCCGCCGTCTCGCCCGCGAACGGACGCAGGCGAGCGCTGGTAGAAGGCTGCTCGTTGACCCGTGGCAGGAGCGAGCCAGTCGCCTTCTCCTCCACGGTGACCTCGGTGATCTCGTAGAACCAATGGATGGTGTCACCCTTGGTCACGTAGGTCGCTGCGTACTCTTGGCGTCCTTTTTCGAACTGCTCCAGCAGGTGGCTGCGGACCTCCAACCACTCACTCGTGTAGAACAACAGGGGAATCTCGATACGTTCGAGCAGCCGAGACTGGATGATCTTTCCACCGGGGGGCGGATGCGCCAATCGCGAGCGTGCGAAGATGTCGGCGATGCCGATCAGCGAGTTCAGGCCGACGATCGCGCGGCCGTTCGCTGTCAGGTGCTGCGGCAGTTGCTGAAGGAAGCGTAGAAGGACGCTGTCCCCGTAGAACATCGCGTCAAGGTCGAGGGAGCGGTGTTTCTGCTTCAGCTCCGCGATGAAGGGCTCGGACGGTGTGCGCCACCCCGGCGGGTTGAAGACGATCAGGTCGAAGAGCCTCTGTTCCCCGTTCTCCGAGGTTGGATAGAGGTCGCTGTGCCAGAAGTCGATGGTCGAGTCACCAAAGTTGGCGAGTTCGTTCTGTCGTGCCGTGGACACCGCCGAGGCAGAGATGTCGGTTGCGGTGACCGAGGTGGCTCCCATGCCGCGTAGCAGCAGCGCGATCGCGCCACTTCCGGTGCCGATCTCGAGAATGTGTCCGGCGAGGTCGCTCTTGCAGAGGCTGCGGACCAAATAGTCCCCGAGCGCGAGCCCGGCCTGGCTGACCCGGAAGATCCCTGGCCGGTCGAACAGGCGAAAGTGATGCCCGCGCTCGAAGCATGCGTCATAGGTTTCCCGTGTGGATCCAGGGACTGCGACGTCTCTACCGTCCGGTACTTCAACCATCGGACGCGCCAGGGCGTGCGTCGGCGCTGATGAAAGAGCGGCTGCAGCCAACGATGATCAGATGTGCGGCATTGGTCATGAGTACGTCCCCGATTTGTTTTGCGCCGGCCGTGTCGAGCGTTTCTCGACGTCTTGCGGTGCTGCAGCGGGCGACGCCGTGGCCGCGCCGACCGGCCAGAGGTTCGGACGGCGTCGTGGAGTGCCGGGCACCAGCGTGGACTGCGTGGTTTCGGACGGCTTGGCAAGTCCTTCGTTGTCAATTCACAGCCTGTTTTCGGCGTCGATGAACCTCATGATCTCGGGCAGCGTGACGGAGCGTTCCGGTCCTGCTGTACGGATGAACCGCTTCTCGCGCCGCAGGTATTCCGAGAAAAAGTCGATCCGCTTCGCGAAAAAGCGCTCCAGCGTGGAAGGATCGTCGAACGTTTCGTTGATGATGAAGAGGCGATCCTCCAGCCCGAGCAGTTTCAGCATGTAGTCGGTGATGTCGCCGACTGCGGCTTCGGAGCGCCCGCTGACGTGGTAGATGCTCTGTCTCGGCGCCGCCAGTTCGGCCGCCACGATCGCGCGGAAGTCCTCTACGACGTGATCCACCGGAATGAAGGAGAGGCGAGTGCCTCGATCCGCGGTGAAGCGGACGGACTCGTCGGAGTCGCCGAGCATCTCCTTGAATTTCCGTAATTCGCTGAGGAAACCGTAGAGGCCCGTGTAGCTGCCGCTGGGCCGGTAGTCGTGAGAGGTGCCTACGATGATCGAGGGACGCAGGATCAGCCTCCTCGGCCCGTCTAACTCGGCCACGAGGTGCTCCGCCGCGCACTTGCTCTCTTCGTAGACGTTGCTGAACTTCGGCGGTTGGTGCAGCACCTCGGGAACGTCATTGTGCAGCGCGCCGCAGGTGAACGCCGTGGACACGTACACGAAGAGGTCCGCACCCATGCTCGTCGCCAGTTCCAGAGCATGTCGGGTGCCCTCGACGTTCGTTCGGAACACCTGTTCCCGCTGTCCCCGCCGCCATTGCAACGACGCCGCGAGGTGCCAGAAGACGAGCGGTCCGTCGCCGAGCTCGATGGAGTCGGGCGTGACCCCGCACAGCGGCTGGGTGAGTTCCGACTCCACCACGGTCATGCGCCGCCGGCCGTGCGGGAGGTCGTTGCCCGCTTCATCCAGCGCCGCATGGACCCGTTCGGCGGCGGGGCGCCGCGAATCGCCGCGAGCCAGCGCGTACACGCTGCCGGCCGTGCCATCCAGGAGAAGGTCGGCCAGCAGGTGGCGGCCGACGAATCCGGTCGTACCGGTCAAGATGTGGTCGGTCATGTCAGATCGCCTGTTCGACTGCGCGGGCCAGGTCGGCGGCGGATCGGGTCTCGATGTCGTCCGTCTCCTGGGCTCTACGGTCCTTGATGCGGGCCGTCTTCCAGCTCACCCAGCCACCGGTGGCGCTTTTCAGGTCCAGCAGAGGGTGAATCGTGACTTCGGCGGGGACGCCGAACGCGGCCGTGACTCGGCCCGCGACGAGCGCCTTCAGCTGATCGTGGTCGGCACCCTCCTTGGCCTTGACCCGAACATGCACCCGGTCCTGACCGCCGACCGCATGCACCTCGAGTTCGTAACCGTAGATGAGCTCCGGATCGGCCAGGATGGTGTTGTCGATCTCCGCGGCACTGCGCTTCCGGCCGCCGAGGTCGGTCATGTCCTTGACTCGCCCGAGCACCTTGACGGTCCGACGACCCGTGGAGTCCGGGGCGATCGAGACCAGGTCACCGGTCCGGTATCTGATGAGTGGCTTGAGCCCGGGCACCAGGGTGGTGAGGCAGAGTTCGCCGTAGCCCTCGATCCCCAGGGTCGTCTCGGTCTCCAGGTCGAGGACCTCCAACAGGTAGGTGGGTTCGATCGCCACCACCGTGCCGTCAGGTCGCGTCACCGCAGGGCAGCCGGCCTCCTGGGACCCGTACATGAAGTTGTACACGTCGGCGTTCCATGTCTGGGCGAGCAGCCTTCCCATACCGTCCGAGCACATCTCGCCGGTGGTGAGGAGAACCTTGACCGCCAGGTCGTCCGGCACCTCCACGCCGTAGGACGAGCTCATTTCGGCCAGCGCCATCAGCAGGCCGGGCGAGCAGAGGATCATGTTGATCCGCAGTTCGACGAGGACTTCGAAGAATCGGGCGAACCCGAGGGTTGGCGTGATCGGGAACAGGTCCAGCTTCGCGATGCCGATCTGCTTCGCGGCGAAGGACAGGCTCAGGCACGCCGCGTGGACGTCGTTGGGGGCCACGACGGCGAGGATCGGACGCTCACCGTCGTCGGTGAAGTGCTTGCGCACGATGAGGTCGAGAGCGTGAGCCAACGGTGCCACGTTGAGGTCGAAATCCATGGCGGATCTGGGACACGGGGTGGGACGGCCGGTCGTCCCCGTCGTCTCGAAGTAGAACTGCGCGTCAGCCACGGTCCCGCTGAGCATGCCGTGCATGGCATCACGAAGATCGTCTTTGGTGGTGTAAGGGATGTGGGCCAGGTCGGCGAGATCCTTGATGTCAAGGTTCACGCCTGCCAGACGTCGACGGTAGAAGGGCGACTTGCTGTGGACGTGACCGAGCACCGCCCGCAGAGCCGTCGTCTGCCAGTCGGTGAGTTCTGCCGCGGTCACCTTTCCCTCGTTCCAACGCGTCATGAAGTCAAGCCATGGAGCGATAACCACGTATCGGCACTCTTTCTGTGAGTGGTGTCGGATGAGCAGGGGCGTGTCGTGAGTGTGGGCAAAGCCCCGGCCTCGATAGTGGCTGACCGTGTCCAGAGTCAGCGTCGACATTGCGCGCGAGCGCGCACATTTGCCCACACTCGTGGCCGGACGTCTGCCCTTCGCCAGGGTGGTCCATCGGGTCCTGGTCAAAAGCGTGCAAAAGCGTACGACTGGCAGCGACGACGCAGGTCGCGGGATGCCGATCTGGGCAGGTGACGTAGCCGGACCGGCTCGTCCCCGAGTGGCCGATCGCGATAGATCACGCCCCAAGTCATGGCGCAGAAGGTGCCACGCTCCATTCAAGATCACAAGTATCCGAATTCCGACATCGAGGTTCTGCGTCGCATTCAAGACGCTTAGCGTGGTGTGCTTATGGCCTTGTCAGGCCGCCATGATGGGGCACGGCTCCGGATGGCCGCAGCGCATCCCGCCGGTCGAGCTCGAAGGCCTGCCGCAGGCCGTCCCCACAGGCCCTACGCATCCATGGGAGGATTGCCATCACTGTGCGGCATATCGATAATTCAGGAATGGATTTGGACGGTCTGGCACTGGCGGAGGCGGTCGCCGAACTGGTCCGCATCCCCAGCGTCAATCCGCTGCACACCGGGCCGAAAGCCGAGGAACACGGCCCGCCTGGTGAGGGTGCTGTCGCGCATCACCTCGCGGAGCGCTTCGACAGGTGCGGGGCCGTCGAGGTCGTCCTGGACGAGGTTCTGCCGGGCAGACCCAATGTCTACGGCCGATTTCCGGGCCGGTCCGACCAACTCGTCGTACTGGACGTGCACACCGACACCGTCGCGGTCGAACACATGACGGACCCACCCTTCGACGGGCGCATCGAGCACGGCAGCGTCTGGGGCCGTGGCGCCCTGGACTCCAAGGCCACCATGGGAGTGATGCTCGCCCTGCTCGACGCGATGCACCGGGACGGTCTACGGCCCGACCCGACTCTCCTGCTGGTCGGCTCGATCAGCGAGGAAGCGGGCGGTCTGCTCGGGGCGACCCGGTTCAGACCATGGGTCGAACAGCAGGGCCTGCGGATCGATCAGCTCCTCGTGGCGGAACCGACCGAGTTCCGCCCCGTACATGGCCTGAAAGGGCTCGTCCTCATCGAGGTGACGACGCGGGGGGTGGCTGCCCACTCGGCGCGGCCCGATCTGGGTGTCAACGCCATCGATGCCATGACACCGGTGCTCGCCGCCTTCGCCGCCGAGCACGAGCGGCTGCAAGCGGTTCCTGGGGCCACCGAGCTGGGAAGCGGAACCCTGTCGGTCACCCGGATCTCGGGTGGCTCCGGCGGCAATGTGATTCCCGACCGCTGTTCCATAACCGTGGGCCGCCGTATCGTGCCAGGCGAGGACCCGGGCGAGGTGTTGAATGAGTTGGCGGCGATCGCCTGTGCCGCCTGTCCCATTCCGTGCGACGTCGTCTCGCTCCTGCCGACGACGCCCGACGGCAAGCCTGCATCGCCCGCTTTCTATCAGCGCCCCGACAGCAGGTTGGTCCAGTTCCTGGCACGGACCTGCGGCACCGAACCAACCGTCGCGCCCTTCGGAACCAACGCCTTGAGGTACTCCGGACTGGCCGAAGAATTGGTAGTCTTCGGCCCTGGTTCGATCGAACATGCTCATCAGGCCACCGAGCGGATCGACATACCGGACTTGCGAAGGCTCGCCGACGTCCTCACGTCCTGGCTCGCGCCAAGCTGACCAGGCTCGGCGAATCGACGAAGCTTTCCCGGCACCGCGACTCCGCGCTGCCGCATCGAAAGGGGCACCGGCGGATATCTGCCGGAGCAGCAGAGCAGAGCCAACGCGGCACGGCATCCTCGCCCTGGACAGGCGGGTGGCCAGGAAGGAGGAATGGATGACGACAGCCACGGTCGCGGAAACGATTGATCGTGTGTTCGAGCCGATCCAGCAGTTCGACCGCAGCTGGATGCTGGCAAAGTCGACCGACGCGTACGGTGTGAAGTTGGGATTCGCGACCGGGGCGCAGTTCTGGGTCGTCGGTCGTGCCGGCGTGCTCGGCAGCTGCCCGGTCGAGGTGGCAGCGGCGGCGATCGCGTTCGAGCCGCTCGAGGAGGTGCGCAAGGCGTGGCTCGCGGTACCGGCGGGCTTGACGCATTACGACGTCGCACTTCACTATCGTGATCGCATCACGGAATGGGGCGATCGCGTCTTCGCGAACGTCGACCGCGACACGCTCAGCGCCATCGACACCCTCGGCCGTCGGATCATCGACGCGGCGCCGGCGGCGCTCGGCACCCTCTTCACCGGCTGGCGGCGGCTTCCGGCCCCAGACGCGCTGCCGGGACGTGCAGCGCTGACCATGCATCTGATCCGCGAGCTCCGAGGCGCCGCCCACATCGTTGCCGTCATGGCATGCGGCCTCACGCCACTCGACGCGATTCTCGCCGCGCCCCATCCGCCGCCACGCACCGGGCCCGGCTACGCCGAGCGTATGGGCTACAAGGGGCCGTTCCGGAATCCGGATGAGGTGCGGGAGCAACGTATGGAGGCCGAGAGGCTGACCGCAGCGATCCTGGTGCCGTATTTTTCCGTGCTGACCGCGGAGGAACTCGCGCTCTTCGGTGAGCTCGTCGAGACCACGTGCCACTCGGCTGTCAGCTGACCGGGTGGGCGTCAGCCGGGCCGCCAGTCCGATGACATCTCTAACCAAAGTGGCCCGGGACTGGCCGATACGGATTGCAGCTTCGGCTGCACCGGGCGGCCCGAGGCCAGCGAACCACGATCATCCAGGCGCCCTCGGACGCGATCGGCCTGGCCGGAGACGACCGGCGGCCCAACTCATGGCTGGAGACAGGAGTAGATCATGAAGTTCGTCATTCCCTCCAAGCGCACGTCGACGAGAGTTCCCGACAAGAACTATCGCCCTTTCGCCCACGGCAAGTCGCTCCTAGACATTCTGGTCGAGAAGCTCTCGCGGGTGGCTGACGAGCCGAGCGAGGTGTATCTGTCCTCCGAGGACGCGTCGACCAAGGATCTGGCCGACAGGTACGGCGCCACTTATCTGCCAAGGCCCCGGCACCTCACGGAGAACTCGTACCCGTTCCAGTCCGTGGTCAACGAGGTCTGCAGGCAACTGCCCGACGACGACGACGTGATGTGGTGCCACGCAACCGACCCATTCTTCGACGATCACGAGACGGTCATGCGAATCTGGCGAGCCCGCGATCCCGACGCATCGGACTCGATCGTGGTCGTCTACCCGATGAAGGAGTATCTTCTCGACTCGGACTTCAATCCCATGGGCTTCGGATTCGGGCCCTGGCACCGTCCGTCACAGGAGCTACCGACCTACTATCAGCTCGGCTTCTCGTGCTCGATCATGACTCGGCACGTGGCGACAAACATCGGCCTGGTCGGTGCGCGTCCGATGTGGCACGAGGCCACGAACCTGACGGTCGACATCGATACTCAGGCCGAGTTCGATCTTGCCTCCCGGCTGTATGAGCTGACCAACCCGGCACGACCGGCGCCGTGACCGACCGGGCCGCCGCTGAAGGCACTCCGTCAGGGCACGTCGTAGGCGCAAACGGGCAGCACCCGGATGGCGGCCGGAACCGCGTCATCCGGGTGCCCACTGACGCCCTCCGGATCGCAGCGGGTGTCCTCTGTCGGCGTACCCCCGGCGGGGCGGTTCTCGTCGCGATGCTGCGGCGTCGGGGGAGATGTCCGTTCACGGTGCGACGGCCGGGACCTCGGCGCCCTGCCGGGCCGCAGGTGGCCTCGGGCCGGCGGCAGCGGCCGCGTCCGTGATGATGCGTTTGTATGCTTCGGCATATTCGCATCCGATGACCGGACCGTTGCCGCGCATCCGCTCCATGACCCACTGGATGTCGGCGGCGGGATCCTGGGAGCCGCGGAACTGGCTGCGATGGGCGAGAATGGCCGCCATCTTGAGCTCGGCGGTGCGACCGACATCGATCAGCAGGTCGGTGTGTTCGTGCCCTGGCACCCAGACTTCGGCCACGCGGTGCGCGGGCAGGCCCTCGCCGAGTAGCTCGGGGAAGGCGCGAGGGTTGCGGGCATCGGGGTAGACGGCATTCAACGCCGCCTGCCCGACGGCGAGGTGGTCGGGGTGCGACGCGCCGATCGGGAACTGCAGCGACCGCAGCGGTTGGTGGGTGAGGACGAGCTCCGGCCGGTGCCGACGGATCTCCCGGGTCAGGGCGAGTCTGAGCTCGGGTGTGTCGTTGAGCAGCCCGTCGGGCAATCCCAGGAACACCACGTCGGTGACACCGAGCATCCGCGCGGCCTGCCGCTGCTCGGCGTACCGTGTCGCGGTCAGTTCGCGGGCCGGCACGGTGGGATCCTCGCCGCCCTGCGCACCATCGGTGACGATCAGGTAGGTCACCTGCGCGCCCTCACCGGTGAGGCGCGCAACGGTTGCTCCGAAACTGAACTCGGCGTCGTCCGGATGAGCGGCGATCACCATCACTCGCTGGAAGCTTCGAGGAAGGGGGACCAGGGGAGCGGAATCAGCCTGGGGCGCGGGCATCATTTCGGTAACATACACGGTGAGGGCGACATTGAACGACACCTTCGCGGTTGCGGCATGTGTCATTGACCTCTAGCATTTGCTCGTGGTGCTCCCGAACATCATCGAGCGCCACATCTGAGCGATGAACCCCATGGAAGGCCGCTCCACTGGAACTGCCGACACCCTTCCCACCGGCCAGGTCCTCCCCGCTGAATGCCAGATGTCCGCAATGCGGAATGTGCCGGCTCGATCCAAGTCATCCTTCCGTCGCCGTCTACCGGCGGTCGTGAATCTGACATCGAGAACATTGCCGATCTGGCGTGCATCTTTTCGAAATCAGGGACAGCCCCCGACGTGCACCGTCCCGCTGAGGGATCCGAAACCGAGTTGTGAGGCCGCCATGAACGTCGGAGAGCACCTCGTCGCCAAGCTCATCGAGGAAGGCGTGAACGTCGTCTTCACCGTGCCTGGCGAGCAGCATGACGCCATCTTCGGAGCGCTCGCCGGCACCGGGATTCGTGTGGTGCACACCCGACACGAGCAGGCGGCGGCGCTGATGGCCTACGGGTATGCCCGCTCCAGCCAACGGGTCGGCGCGTACCTCGTCATCTCCGGGCCGGGCGTGCTCAACTCCGCGACCGGGCTGGCCACCGCCTACGCCGGAGACGCCCGGGTCCTGTGCATCGCCACCCAGATCCCCACGCCGGTGCTCGGGCGCAACCTCGGCATTCCGCACGAGATTCCCGACCAGTTGGGTACGCTCCGGTCGCTCACGGGATGGGCAGCCCGGGTCGAGGAGCCCGACGCGATCACCAGCGTGCTCGATGAGGCGTTCCACCGGCTGAATCACCACCGCCCTCGGCCCGTCGCGATCGAGATCCCGACCGACGTGCTGGCCGCGCAGGTCACCTCGCCTCGGCCATGGGCTGCGCCGCCGCCCCCCGCGTCGCCGGATCCGCGCGCGGTCGAAGCGGCCCGCGCGGCCCTCGCCACCGCACGCGCTCCCATCATCTTCGTCGGCAGTGGGGCGCGCGGGGCGACGGCGGAGATCGCACAGCTGGCAAAGCTGCTCAAGGCGCCCGTTACCACCGAGCTCGGTGGTCGCGGGGTGGTGAGCGACGAGCATCAGCTGTCGATCTCGTTGCCCGTCGCGCACCGGTTGTGGCGGCAGGCCGATGTCGTCGTGGCCGTGGGGACGCGGCTGTTGCGCCCGCAGGTCGAGTGGGGCACCGAGGGCCTGCAGATCATTCGCGTCGACCTCGACGAGGAGGAGATCCATCGGGTGTCCTCGCCGGCCGTGCCCCTGGTGGGAGATGCGGCAGAGGTGGTTCGCACCCTGCTGGACGGGCTGCTGCCGGCGCAGGAGCGGCAGGAATGGCTGGCCGCGGTCGCGGAGGCACGCCGCGATGTCGACGCCGAGATCAGCAAGCTCACCCCCCAGGTCGACTTCATTCGGGCGATGCGCGCCGCTCTCCCGGAAGACGGCTTCTTCGTCGACGAGATGACCCAGGTCGGTTACGTTGCCCGGCTGGCGTTCCCGGTGCTGCGGCCATCGACCTACGTGCTGCCGACGTACGTCGGAGCGCTCGGCTTCGGCTTCGCGGCCTCGCTCGGCGTCAAGATCGCCCACCCGGACCGGGCGGTCCTGTCCATCTCAGGTGACGGCGGTTTTCTCTTCACCGCGGCGGAGCTGGCGACCGCGGTCCAGCACGGGATCGGTGTCGTCGCCGTCATCTTCGACGACGGCTCCTATGCCAACGTCAAGCGTGCCCAGCGCAGGTTCATGCCGTCGACGATCGCCACCGAACTGCACAACCCCGACTTCGTCAAGCTTGCGGAGGCATTCGGCGCGGTCGGCGTCCGCGCCAACAGTCCCGAAGAGCTGCGGACCGAAATCGAGAAGGGCTTCGCCCGCAGCCAGATTCCGACGGTCATCGAGGTTCCGGTCGGCGATATGGCAAACCCGTGGTCGTGGATCCGCTTGCCGCGAGTTCGTTGACAACATCAGACTTCGATGCGTTGCCAATCCCTCGCGCCGGACGTGCGCCCCAGCCGCCAAGGAGACACCCCTCATGCTGACCGCCCCCGGTAAGGACGTCCCACCGATTCGCGCTGCTCTCGCCCACATGCGGACTCAAGAAATTGTGGCCGTCGCCCGTCTGTGCCAGGAATATCCCGACGCCATCAGCCTTTGCTTCGGAGAGTCAGACCTGCCCACGCCGCTGGTGGTGCGACAGGCTGCTGAACTCGCCATGGCCCAAGGCAAGACCCGCTATGCGGATCGGCGGGGCATCGCACCACTCCGGAAGGCGATCCAGGACTACCACCGCCGTACCAACGGTGTGGAAGTCGACCTGGAGCGGCTGTCCGCCACCTCGTCCGGCATGACCTCGATCATGATCTCGCTCCAATGCCTGGTGGAGCCGGGCGACAACGTCGTTGTCGTGGCGCCGGTGTGGCCGAACATCGTCATCGCCATCGAGGCGATGGGGGCGAGCGTACGCTTCGTCGACCTCCACGCCAGCCCGGATGGTTGGTCGCTTGATCTCGGTCGGGTCGAGGCGACCTGTGACGATCGGACGCGTGCGGTCTTCCTGGCCTCACCCGGCAATCCGACGGGCTGGACGATGACGTCGGCGCAGCAGCGTGAGCTGCTGGAATTAACCCGACGCAAGGGCATCTGGATCATATCCGACGAGGTGTACCACCGCCTGGTCTTCGACGACTCCATCGCGACGCCATCCATGCTGGAGGTTGCCGACGAGAATGACGCGGTTTTCGTCGTGCAGAGCTTTTCCAAGACCTGGTCCATGACCGGCTGGCGGCTCGGCTGGCTGGTGCACCCGGCTGGTCTGGCACACCAGGTGGGCAACCTCAGCGCGATCAACAGCACCGGTTCGGCTACCTTCGTGCAGCACGCCGGGGTCGCGGCGATCCGGGAGGGCGAGCCGTTCGTGGCCGAGATGCTGGAGCGCAGCGCGCGGGGCCGCGCAGCCGTCGCGGACGCATTTCGGGGCCATGAGCGTATCCTGGCGCCAGACGTCCCCGCCTCCTTCTACTCGTTCTTCCGCATTGACGGCGTCGACAATAGCCTGGCTTTCGCCAAGGAACTCGTCGCGCGCGCCGGGGTCGGCATTGCGCCCGGCTCCGCGTTCGGTGATGGGTTCGACGGCTATTTTCGGATCTGTTTCGCCCAGGACCCGAAGCGCTTGGAGCTCGCGCTCGAACGCCTCATTGCCGCGGTCTGACAGGCTCGGCGCGGATCCGGCCGGGGGAGGCCACCAACACCACCTCACCGGCCGGCCTGCCTGGCCTCAACGAACCGTCAACCGGCACCGCCGCCCTCCTGCGGCGATCGGCATGGGTCATTCGGGGCCGCGAGGCGGTGCTCAAAGTCGCGCCGGACTGAACGCGGAGACATCCACCGTCGAGCGCCCGTCGAGCGCGAGCTGCGCCAGGACCTCCCCGATGCCGGGAGCGAACTTGAAGCCGTGCCCGGAGCAGGCGCTGGCGTAGGAAACGCCGTGCAGCTCACGGGACTGCCCGATGAAGAAGCTCTCGTCCGCCGACATCGTGTAGACGCAGGACCTGCCGCGGCCCGTGGGCTGGACAGCGGGAAGCAACGTCTTGATTGCCTGCCACAGTTCAAGCCGCTCCGCGTCGCTGGGTGGGCGTCGGTCGCCATCGACGTTCTGCGGTGACAGCTGCCGGTTGTGGAAGCCAACTCTCAGTCCGCCGTCGACCGACCGCCATTTCGGGAGCCCGTAGACGAGGGCACCCGCGGCGTCCTCGTAGAGAAAGACCGGAAAGCGTCCGGGCAGGTGCTCACGCTCGCTCGACTCGGCCAGGTCGAATTCGAAGACGGGGATGCGCATCGGTGCGACGGCAGGCGCGATCTCGCCGGGCAGGAAGTCGCCGACCCAGCCGCCGACCGTCAGCACCACCGCGCCGCAGCTCACCTGCCACCCGTCGCCGATGACCGTGACGGCCTCACCGGATGCGGGCTTGAGCTCGCGGACGGCTTGACCGTAGGCCAGGTGAGCGCCGGCGGCGGTCGCCCGCGTCAGGTAGGTGAGCCGTGCGGTATCGGCGAAAAGCATCAGCGCGTCCGGCTCGTAGACGGCAACCATGTCGCCCTGGACGTGGAAAGCGGGGAACCGTCTGGTGAGTTCGCCCGCGTCCAGATATTCGTGGTTGATCTCGCACCGCGTTGCCGTGTCACGAGAGCCCTGCACCAGCTTCGAAGCGGGGGAGCCGACGAACAGCCCACCGGTCCTCAGCGCGATCGTCTCGTCGGTCGCTGCGTCGAGATCCAACCAACCCTCGTACGACCTGCCCAGCAGCGGGGCATAATGCTCGCCCTCCCAGTAGGCGCGACGGAAGATGCGAGTCTGGCCGTGCGAGGAGCCCAGACAGTGCAACGGGCCGTGGGCCTCGACGCCCAGGACCTTCGCTCCCCGCCGACTGAGATGGAAAAGGGCTGACGCTCCCATGATCCCGAGCCCGACGACCACGACGTCGTAGGTCGGGCGTAAAGCCCGTGCGGTCGTGTCCATGACTGCGCCGACCAGCGGGCTAGGTCCGGCCGGAGGCCGGGAAGCCTTTGGACATGGCCGTCACCCCACCGTGCATTCGCGCTGGTGGTGGCGGGCAAGCTCGCGCGAGCGCTGCGCAGAGGCGACAAGTGCGGCCAGGATGGAGCTTTTCAGCTCGGCTGCGTCGAACGCGGTGATGCCGCGTTCGGTCGTGCCGTTCGGCGTCATCACCTCACGGCACAGCTGCATCGGTGGCTTCCCGCTCTGTTCGATGAGGGCGGCGGTCCCGCCGAACACCTGCACCGCCATCTCGCGACCGGCTGCCTCGCTGAAACCGCACGTCGTGGCGAACTGGCAGAAAGCGTCCACGATGTAACTCACGAACGCCGGTCCACCGCCACAGATCGCCGTCGCGTCGTCGACAAGCTCCTCGTCGTCGACACGCAGCGATCTGCCGATCACCTTCAGTAGGGCCTCTGCCTGTTCCGTAGTCTCCTGTGACACCTGCGGGCCGGCGTAGTAGACCGACATTCCCTCGAAGACCTCGGACGGCGTGTTCGGGATCGAGCGTACGACCTGCGAGGTGCCTAGCGCCCTGGCGATGGAGTCGGCGGTGAGACCGGCCATCACCGACAGCACCGGCGTCTGTGGGGTGAACAGGTGGCGCTCAGCCTTGGCGAAGTCGCCGAAGACCTGCGGCGGGATGGCCAGGACGACGAAGTCGCCATCGGCCACCTCCAGATGGGGGGCCACCGTGAGCCCGTCCAGGTCGGCGAGCAGCTTTCGCCGGGCGGCACTGCACTCGACCACGACGACCTCTCGGCCGGGTCGCCGGCCGAGAAGCCCTCGTATGATCGCGAGCCCCATGTGACCACCACCGACGATGACCACGCGCGTGGCGGCGATCATACGGGCGACTCCGCTTGCGCCGCGGCCGCCTGGTACGGCGTGACGACGTCGGACACGGTCGTGCGGTGCAGGACTCGACGCTGCCTGAGGTCGTACGGCCGTCCGCGGTGCATGGTGCAGCGGTTGTCCCAGATGACAAGATCGCCAACAGCCCAGTGATGCGTGTAGACGAAGCGGTCCTGGGTCGCGAACTCGATCAGCTCTTCGAGCAGAGCTCGCCCCTTCTCGACCGGCCAACCAATCACGTGTGATGCGTGGGATGCGAGAAAGAGGCTGCTTCGACCGGTGTCCGGGTAGTGGTCGACGAGCCGCTGCGGCACCGGTGGCAGCATCGTGGCGATGTCTGAGTTGAAGCTGTCGAACCCGGACTTCGCGCGAGAGTGGGCGATGCTGTGCTCGACCACGAGGCCTTCGATCTGGCGCTTGCGCTCATCCGGCAGCGCGTCGTGGGCCGCGCGCATGTCCGCGTACTGGGTCTCACCCCCGACTGGCGGGACCTCCCGGGCGGACAGGAGCGAGCACTTCGCCCGCACGGCCTTGAACGAGCTGTCGGTGTGCCATAGCTGGTTCCCGAGGTTGTACCGGGTGAGCCGGTCCTCCGGGTCGAGAATCTTGCCCTCATGATCGAGGTTGGAGATGTCCGTAAATTCGTTGCTCAGCCGCAGCGCTTTCCCGGCGAAGTTGGGGGCTGTTTCGAGCGGCCCGAACAGCTTGCTGAAGCTGGCTTGCTGCTCGTCGGTGACCGGCTGGTCGTGAAAGACCAGGACCGCGTAGCGGTCGAAGGCCGCGTGGATCTCGGCGAAGACGTCCTCTGGCACGGGCGAGGTCAGGTCGACGCCGATCACCTCTGCAACGAAGATCGGATGGAGTGGCTTGATCGTTATTGCCACGGATGTCTCCTATCACAGGTCAGGAAAGACGATCGCTGTGGATTCACACCGCCTGAAAAGGGTATCGAAATCAGTCGCTGACTGTCAGCCCGCATCGAGCGTGAGGGAGAGCTACTCGAGTCGTCTTCCAGACTCCGGCTACCCTCTAAATTGGATAAATTGCCGCAAGCCGATAAAGTGTCCCAGGCTTTGATCATCATCAATGATCAAAATTGCTGGTGCGGCGCCAGCCGGTCTACGCCGAGTTTCTCGGGCCTGCCGCCAGCGGGAGAGGCTCGCGGTCGGGCAGGGGTCGAAGGTGCCTGGCCTGGGGTCAGACGTGCGGCAAGGACGCCACGATCTCGTCCAGCGTCGCCGCGAGGCCGTCTGACACCTGCGTCAGCGGCAGCCGGCACTCGGGAGAACGCAGCAGGCCCTGCCGCCAGAGGGCGTACTTGAGCGGCATCGGGTTCGCCTCGCCGAAGAGCTTGGGGATCATGGGGCTGACCCTGCGCCATGCTTCCCGCGCCCGGACGAGCTCCTGCTGAGCCATGGCTCGGGTGACGGCGACGAAGGTCTCGACGGCCAGGTGTGAGGCGGCCAGGATGCCACCGGCCGCGCCGTTGGCGAGGCTGGTGAAGTAGAGCGGATCCTCGCCGGTGAGCACCGACAACTCGGCGGGCGCGCGCTCCAGCAGGTCGAGTGACTGAACGATGTTGCCGGTGGAGTCCTTGACGGCCCGCACATTGCGGGTCGTCGCGACGATCTCGAAGAGCGCGTCATTTGGCAGGTTGACCCCGGTCCGGTAAGGGACGTTGTAGACGATGACCGTTCGCTCAGTCTCCTCGGTCAGCGCCTGGTAGTGGGCGACCATGCCCGAAGCCGACGGTCGGTTGTAATAGGGCGTCGCGACGAGGTACCCGGCAACGCCCAGGGGCTCGAATGCGGCGATGCCCCGGGCCACCTGTCGGGTGGCGTTGCCGCTCACCCCGACATACACCGGCAGGGCACCGCCGACCGCATCGAGGGTCGTCTCAATGATCGCCCGCTGCTCGTCGGGTTCGACCGTGGGGCTTTCGCCGGTCGTGCCCAGCATGATAAATCCGCTCACGCCGGTAGAGCTGTAGTGCTTGGCCAACCCTTTCAGGGAATCAAGGTCGACGTGACCGTCATGGAACGGTGTTACGAGCGGCAGGTACAGGCCTTCCATGGTGCCCACTTCCAGCCTCCAGACGCGCGTTGGTCAGGGACCATGCAAAAGATCATTGATCAGCCGGGTGTGGTTGGTCCGCCGATGGGGCTCCGACCACCGGGTGACATTTAACCATCCCGAGATGAATGATGGGGTGAAAGCTGGCCGACTTGTCGGATGTCCCGCCAATCGACCGCGACCTCGGTCGTGCCCTCGTCCGGCGCAGGGTAGCCGGTGGGGAGGGCCGATGACGGTGGGGGGCAGTGGTTGCCCCAGTCGCCAAGCGGTGGCAGGAGCCGGCCGTGCCCACGGCGAGGATGGTCTCACCGTCGGTAAGCCGACCGTGCGATGGCGGGGCGTCCCGTTGCTGCCGAAGGGCGTCCGTCCGGAACCTCAGCCGCTCTGGTCCTCCGACGCACCTCACGGTCTGAGATGTCCGTGCTATTCCGTGCAGACCGAGATCCTTTGCGTCCATGAAAACTTCCTGGAATGTTCACCCGAACAGTTTTGAGTCACGCGAAGGGGGGTCGAGGGTATTCCTGGCTGCAGTCGTACGGATTCTCGTGCCCAGTCGAATGCAGTACGGTACCACCCGATCCGCTGCGTCCCTTTAGGATCGACTCATGACATTGAGCGACACCGACCTGCGCGCCGCGATCGCGCGTGAGATGCCCGGCGTCCGTGCCGATCTGGAGCGGCTCGTCCGCATTCCCAGCATCGCGTTCGACGGCTTCGATCACGCATACGTCGACGAGTCCGCGGCGGTCGTTGCCGAGTTGCTGCGCGGCTGCGGCCTGGACACGCAGATCGTCCGGCAAGGTGGTCAGCCTGCTGTGATCGGGCACCGGGCCGCCCCGCCCGGCGCGCAGACGGTGCTGCTCTACGCCCATCACGACGTACACCCGATCGGCGACCCGGCGCTCTGGACCACCGACCCGTTCGAGCCGGTCGAGCGGGACGGACGGCTCTACGGCCGGGGCGCCGCCGACGACAAGGCCGGCGTGATGGCGCACGTCGCCGCGCTGCGGGCGTTCGGCGACGCGCTGCCGGTCGGGGTGGTCGTCTTCGTCGAGGGCGAGGAGGAATGCCGCTCGGTCTCACTCGCCAAGATCGTCGCTGCCCATGCCGACACGATGCGGTCCGACGTGGTGGTGATCGCCGACTCCACAAACTGGGACATCGGGCGGCCCGCGCTGACCACCTCGCTGCGCGGGCTGGTCAACCTCACCGTCGAGGTACGGGGACCGGACGCGCTGACGGCCCTGGTCCGCCTCCTCGCCACCCTGCACGATGACGACGGGGCGCCGGCTGTCCACGGGCTCGTCGGTCGGGAGGGCGTCGGCGGCGTCGACTACCCGGAGGATCGGTTCCGGCAGGAGAGCGGCATTCTTGACGGGGTCCGGCTGATCGGTCGCGGCTCGATCGCGGACCGGATCTGGAGCATGCCGGCGATCTCGGTGCTGGGTATCGATGCGTCGGGAGGCGCCGCCACCGCGAAGATCGGCGTGCGGGTGGCGCCCGGTGACGAGCCCGCCTCGGTGTTCGACGCGGTCCGTGCGCACCTGGAGAGGTTCGCACCGCGGGGTGCCGACGTCGAGGTCGTTCAGGAGAGCGGCAGCTTCCCCTGCGTCATCGACGCGACCGGGCCGGCGTACGAGGCGGCCCGGGCTGCGTTCACCACCGCATGGGACGGGATGGTGCCGGTGGAGATCGGCGTCGGCGGATCCATCCCGATCGTCGCGCTGTTCCAGGAACTCTTCCCGCATGCCTCGATCCTGGTCACCGGTGTTGAGGACCCGTACACCGGTGCGCACGGCCCGAACGAGAGCCTGCACTTGGCGGAGTTCGAGCGTGTTTGCCTCGCCGAGGCGTTGCTGCTCAGGAACGTCGCAGCGGCTGTATCGAAGTGATCCACTCCGGACCCGTGCGAAGTTCACCATTGACGAGTGGCTACTTGGATCTTTCAAGAGATCGACTGCGGTCGCAGGCGTATGTGACCTGGTAATCGTCCGTCGTCAGCATTTCGCTAGGTCTAACGGTCGATTGACAGCCTGGACACAGTGAGGTGATCTGGCTACTCTCGTGGAGGGTCGCGGGTCGAGTGGCCACTAGTTTGATCGTTTCTCAGATGGAGCGTGGCAGCTGAGCTCACCCGCGTTTCGGTGTTATCTACATGGGGGATTGGCCAATGTTCGACAGCTGGGCCGATGACGCCTGCTTGGACGTCATGTTTCGAGAACAGGCCGAACTGACACCGTTGAAAACGGCGATAGTTGATGCTACATCCACGTTGACCTACGCGGAAATCTTTTCGCGAGCCGTGGCGCTGGCGAAGGAATTGACGGCGCGGGGAGTGGAGCGCGAGAGTCTCGTCGGGGTTGTTGCTCCACGGTCGACCGAGGCCGTCGTCGCCTTCCTCGGCATCGTCCTGGCCGGCGGCGCTTATGTCCCGCTCGACCCGGCCGATCCGCCGGAACGCCTCGTCCGGGTGCTGTCCGCTGCCGGCGTGCGCATCGTGCTCGTTCCGTCCGGCGGCGGCGTCGCGGCACCGGCTGGCGTCGAGGTGCTGGCGATGGACGACGTCGCGGCCGCGGATGACGACCCGTGGGCCTACCGGTCCCCGCCCGTCCCGGCGGGGCGCTCTCCGCTGGCGTACGTGATGTTCACTTCGGGAAGCACGGGCACCCCCAAGGGGGTCATGGTGGAGCACGCCGGGATCGTCCGGCTGGTGCGGGACACCAACTACCTGGATTTCACGCAGGCGCGACGCATTCTGCACGCTGCGGCCCTCCGGTTCGACGCGGCCACCTTCGAGATCTGGGGTGCGCTGCTCAACGGTGGCGCGATCTGTGTCGTGGACGACGAAACCGCAGTCGTGCCGAGTCGGCTCGGAATGGCGCTGCGCGAGTACGCGGTGGACACCTGCTGGCTCACCGCCCCCCTGTTCCATCAGGTGGTGGACGAAGATCCCAGGGTGCTGGCCACCGTGCGCACGGTGCTCACCGGTGGTGACGTCGTGTCGCCGGTGCACGTGCGGCGTGCCCGGCAGGCCAATCCCGGGCTGCGGATCATCAACGGCTACGGGCCGACCGAGAACACGACCTTCACCACCACCTATCCGATCGATGAGGATCCGGAGGGCCCGATCCCGATCGGGCGGGCCATCACGGGGACCACGGTTCTGGTCTGTGGGCCGGACGGCACACCCGTGCCGGCCGGCGAGATCGGCGAACTGTACACAGGCGGCCGCGGCGTGGCCCGCGGCTACCTGAACCTGCCGGAGCTCACCGCCGAGCGCTTCGTGCTCCGGGACGGGAAGCGCTACTACCGGACCGGCGACCTCGTACACCAAGACGCTGACGGCGTGCTGCACTTCCACGGTCGCCGGGACAACCAGGTCAAGATCAGGGGCAACCTCGTCGTGACGGACGAGGTGAATGCCGCCGTGCTGAACCTGGCCGGCGTGCTCGATTCCTGCACGCGTGCCCTCGACGGATCGGCCGGTGGACGCTACCTGGTCTCCTGGGTGGTGGCTCCCGGCCTGACCGCCGCCGCCATCCGGGCGCAGCTGCGCGACCGCCTGCCCGGATACATGTGCCCCGAGCACGTCGTCCTGGTCGACCGCCTGCCGCTGAGCAGCTCGGGCAAGGTGGACTGGCGGGCGTTGCCGGCCCCGGCCCCCGCTGCGCGCAACGACGGGCCCGAGGTGTCGCCGGAGCTGGTGCCCCTGGCGGAGATCTGGGCGCAGGTGCTCAGGCTGCCTCCGGCGGCGATCGGGCCGGATCACCAGTTCGCCGACCTGGGCGGTGACTCCCTGCGCCTCGGCGTGCTGCTCGGTCGGATCCAGCAGCAGTTCGGGGTGCGGGTGCCGCTGGCCGAGATCAAAACCGCTGTGACCCTTGATGGGCTGTGGAAGGCGATCGAGGCCGCTACCGGCGGTACGGCCGGGGCCGAGCCGATCCCCACGGTGGCCGACGGGGCGGCGGTGCCGCTGCACCCCAACCAGCAGTCGCTGTACGCGCTCTGGCGCACCGCTCCGGACTCGGTGGCGTACAACATTCCTTTCCGGCTCGACATCCGCGGGCCGATCGACCGGCAGCGCCTGCAGGCGGCGCTCGTCGAGGTGGTGGCCCGGCACGACGCACTGCGCATGCGGTTCGATCTCGCGGGCGGCGGCACCGCGCCGGACGCGGTCCGGCAGCGGCCGGTGGACCACATGGTCCCCGAGTTCGCATACCGGCCGGACGGCCGATCGCCGTCGCCGGCCGAGTTCACCCGGCCGTTCGACCCGGACCGACCCGTCGTGCCGAGGGCCTGCCTGGTGCGGATTGCGCCGGACCGGCACGAGCTGCACGTGGACATTCACCATCTGGTGTTCGACGGGGTGTCCCTGCGGGTCTTCGTCGAGGCGCTGCTGGACCACTACGCCGGCATCACACGGCCGGACGCCCCCGTGCGCTACGCCGACGCCGCGCGATGGGCACACGACCGGCTGCACGGCGGCGCACGACAGTTGGACGAGCAGTACTGGCGGCAGCAACTCGACGCACCGCTGCCGCCGCTGGCGCTCGCCACCGACCACCCACGCGGCCCGGTGCGGGCTCGCCGGGGTGCGGTCGTGCGACGCGAGATGGGACGGGAGTGGCTCGATCGCCTGGCCCGGCGGGCTCGGGAGCAGGACACCACCGAGTTCGCGGTCGTGGTGGCTGCCTACGCGGCGGCGCTGCACCGGATGACCGGTCAGGCCACCTTCGGAATCGGCGCACCGGTCAGCGGCCGGACCCATCCGGACCTCGAAGACGTCATCGGGATGTTCGTCAGCACCGTCTGCCTGGACGTGCAGGTGGACCCGGACATGCGGCTGGCCGACCTGGTCGCCCGGCTGGACCGCCGGATCCGGGGTGCCCTCGACCACCAGGAACTGCCCTTCCAGCGGGTGGTGGAGCTGGTCGGCGCGCCCGTCGAAGCCGGACGCAACCCGCTGTTCGACGTCTTCATAGCGTTGCAGAACATCGACTTCTACGCGTTCCGCCGGGGCGGTCTCGATGTGTCGGTCGAGGTGCTCAACCCCGGCACCACCCGCTTCGATCTGAACCTGCAAATCTACCGCCGGCCGGACCGTGTGGTGCTCGATCTCGAGTACGCCACCGACATCTTCGAACGGCGGTCCGCCGAGCACATCCTCGACGTCTATGAGGCCGTCGCCACCGAACTGCTGAACGACCCCTCCGGAGCGGTACGCCCCACGGCCGTCGCCGCCGGCACCCGCTCGATGAGCGACTTCGACTTCTGAGGAGAGCGCCGTGACCACGATGGTGCAGGTGCACCATGCCCTGAACCAGCACCCCGAGCAGGCGGACTTCTGGCGGGCCGAGATTGCCCGGAACCCCGAATCCACCGTGCTCACCCGGGACTGGCTGGGCCAGCTTTCGGAACGACCGGAGGGCCGCCTCCGGGGCCGGCTGGACGAGTCGGCCCGGCACGCCGCCGGCCGGATCACCCGCGGCGATGCCGACCTGGAGACCGTCCTGCACCTCGCGGTGCTCGCCGTGGTGGCGGCCCGGGCCACCGACTGCGAGTCCGTCTGGGTCTTGGCCGACGGTGCCCGGGGTGTGCTGCCCCTCTCGGTGACCGTCGACGGCGCCGCCACGGCCCGCGGGCTGCTGTCCCAGGTTCGGGCCAGCTACCTGGCGGCCCTGCAGTCCGCCGACGTGCCCGTCCAGGCGCTGTTCGACGAGGCCGGGCTCGCGCCCAGCGACCTGCTGGTCGGTGTCGGCACGGAAGAGGACCGGCCGGAGCGGGCCCTGCGCCTGCGAATCGACCCGGTCGGCGGCGACGTCGAGATCCGCTACCGCTCGGATCTGTTCGCCGAGGTGACCGCGTCCCGCCTCCTGGCGGCCTACATCCGGATCCACGCCGCACTGGTCGCCGACGTCGAACGCCCGCTGGCTCCGCTGCTCGCGGCAGACGACGCGGAGAGGGCCCTGCTGCGCGGCTTCAACGACACCGACTACGACTACCCGGCTCCGGTGCCGCTGCACCGGTTCCTGGAGCGGCAGGCGGCACTCGTGCCCGACCGGGTCGCGATCGTCGACGACGGCACCAGCTTCGATCGGCTGAACCGGCGCGCCAACCGCATCGCCCATCGGCTGGCCGAGCTGTCGGTGCCGCCCCGCACGGTGATCGGTGTCTGCCTGCCGCGCTCGGTCGAGTCGTTGACCGCCATGTACGGCGTGCTCAAGGCAGGCGGGGCGTACCTCCCCATCGATCCGACCCTGCCGCCGGCCCGGATCGCCTATCTCATCGAGCACAGCGGCGCGACCACGGTGATCGGCGACGACGCCTCGCGTCCCCTGGTCGGCCCCGAGGTGAACTTCCTGCACGTGGCCGGCCCGGAGACGGCGGACCAGCCGGAGGAGAACCCGGACGTCGAGGTCGGCCCGGACGACCTGGCGTACGTCATCTACACCTCCGGTTCCACCGGCCGCCCCAAGGGCGTGATGATCGAGCACCGGGCCATCGTCAACCGACTGCTCTGGATGCAGCGCCGGTTCCCGCTCGGCACCGACGACGTCATCCTGCACAAGACACCGATCAGCTTCGACGTGTCGGTCTGGGAGATCTTCTGGTGGTCGATCGCCGGATGTGCGGTCGCTGTGCTGCCGTCCGGGCAGGAGAAGAACCCGGAACTGGTCGCCGAGCGGGTCGCCGCCTCCGGCGCGACCACCATGCACTTCGTGCCGTCCATGCTCGAGGCGTTCCTGCAGTATCGGTCCGCCGCCGGAACCCGGGCCGGCCTGGACACGCTCCGCCTCGTCATCGCGAGCGGCGAGGCACTGACCCCGCTCCAGGTGTCCCTCTTCAAGCAGGTGCTCCCCAACGCCGAGCTGCACAACCTTTACGGCCCGACGGAGGCCGCGGTCGACGTCTCCTGGTTCGACTGCGCCGAGGCCGACCCTCGCCGATCGGTGCCCATCGGCAGCCCGATCGACAACATCCGGCTGCACGTTCTCACTCGCACCGGTGCGACCGCCGCGATCGGTACGCCAGGTGAGCTGTGCATCGCGGGCGTCGGCCTGGCCCGCGGCTACCTCAACGCGCCGGAGCTCACCGCCGACCGGTTCGTGCCGCACCCCGAGCTGGCCGGTGAGCGCGTCTACCGCACCGGTGACCTGGCACGCTGGCTGCCGGACGGCACCATCGAATATCTCGGGCGGATCGACAACCAGGTGAAGATCCGCGGCTATCGGATCGAGCTGGGCGAGATCGAGCACGTCGCCCAGCGCGATGCCAGTGTCATGGAGTGCGCCGTGGCGGCGGTCGAGGATGGCAGCGGGGACCGGGTCCTGTGCGCGTACCTCGTGGTGGGCGGCGACTACCAGGAGAGCCGGCTGCTGAACCTGCTCCGGGAGCAGTTGCCGCCGTACATGGTGCCGCAGTTCCTGATGCTCGTGCCGGAGATCCCCACCAGCCACAACGGTAAGCGCGACCTGCGGCGGCTGCCGCAACCGGAGCGCACCCGCGCCGGCCAGGAGCACGTGGCCGCCCGCACCGAGATTGAGAAGACGCTGGTCGCGATCTGGGAGGAGGCGCTCGGCGTCGGCGGGGTGGGCGTCACCGACGACTTTTTCAGCCTCGGCGGGGATTCCATCAAATTCATCCGGGTGCTCGCGGGTGCCCGGGCGGCGGGCCTGTCCTTCTCCTTCCAGGATCTGTTCGCACACCCGGTGATCGCCGAGCTGGCGGGTGTGGTGACGACGGCGGAGGCCGGCTCCGACCGGACCGGCGAGCAGCCGTTCGCGCTTCTCGACGCCGCCGACCGGGAGCGGCTACCGGCCGGAGTCGTCGACGCGTACCCGTTGAGCGCCTTGCAGGAAGGGCTGATGTTCGAGACGTTGGGGCGGGCCGAATCCGGCCTCTACCACGACGTCGCCACCTACCACGTCGCGGAGACGATCGACGTGACCGCCTTCCGGGTGGCCCTTGAGGCGGTCGTCGCCCGGCACCCGGCATTGCGCACCTCCTTCCACGTCGCGGGATACTCCCGCCCGCTGCAACTGGTCCACCGGGAGGTGCCGCTGCCGCTCACCGTGGTGGACCTGACCGGCGCTGGGACGGCGGAGCAGGACGCGGCGCTCGACCGGCTGCACGAGGAGGAACTCGCCCGCGGCTTCGAGCCCGGAGCGACCGATCTGGTCCGGGTGCACGTGTACCTCCTCGGCGAGCGCGGCTCCTGGTACACCCTCAGCTACCACGCTGCGCTGCTCGACGGTTGGAGCGTCGGTACCCTCAACCGCGATCTGTTCGACGCCTATCTGACGGTGCGCGACGGCGGCCGGCCGGAGCTGGCGTCCGGGTCCGTCTCCTACCCGGACTTCCTGCGGCTGGAGCAGGCCGCGCAGCAGTCATCCGAGCAGCGCCAGTTCTGGCTCGAGCACCTGGACGGGGCCGAGGTGTGCCGGATCTCGACGGCCGAGACGCCGCCGGCCACCGGCCCGGGCGTGGTCTTCCACGACGTGCCCGTGTCCGCGGAGGTGTCGGACGGCATCCGGCGCCTGGCCGAGCGGCTGCGCGTACCGGTCAAGTCCGTGCTCATGGCCGCACACCTCGTCGTGCTGGGACTGGTGAGCGGCACGGATGACGTCATCACCGGATACGAGCACAGCGGACGGCCCGAGGAACTCGGCGGCGAGAACGTGGTGGCCCAGTTCCTCAACACCATCCCGTTCCGGTTGCCGGATCTTGCCGGGAGCTGGGCCGACATCATCCGGTCGGTCTACCGGACCGAGCTGGGCCTGCTGCCGTACCGTCGCTACCCGATCGCCGACATCATCCGGCTCCGGGAGGGCCGGCAGACCCCCTTCGACGCGGTCTTCAACTTCACCCATTTCCATGTGCTGAAGGACCTCAGCGAGGGGCGGGGCTTCGACCTGGTCCGCTCCCGGATCACCTCGCGCACCGAGTTCCCGTTCCGCGCGGAGTTCTGGCAGGACGCGCTGAGCGACGAAGTCGGCCTCGCCCTGCACTACGACCCGAGGCGGTTTCATCCCGACCAGGTGGCCCGGATCGCAGGCTACTACGGCCGCGCCCTGGAGGCCCTGGTGGGGAACGAGGACGCCGACCACCGCGCGGTGTCCCTGCTGAGCCCGGCGGAGCTGCACCGCTTGACCGAGGAACTGCAGGGACGCAACCGGGAACTGCCGGCCGGGACCGTCCTGGACGCGGTAGCCCAGACCGTGGAGCGCTGGCCCGACACGGTGGCGGTGCGGGACGGCTCGGCGCAGCTGACCTACCGCGAACTGGACCGGGCGTCCAGGGCGGTGGCCGGCATCCTGCACCGCGCCGGCGTGGGCCGCGGGGATGTCGTCGCGCTGGCCATGGACCGCGGGCTGATCTGGGCGGTAAGTGTGCTGGCGGTGCTCCGCCGTGGCGCCGTTTACCTGCCGCTGGACGTCTCTGGTCCGTCCGCCCGCGTCGCCGGCATGGTCGAGACCAGCGGCAGCCGGTACGTGCTGACCACCGACGAACCGGCCGAATCGACGCTGTCCGGACTGCCGGCGCAGATCATCCGGGTCGGTGCCGCCGACCTGGCGGATGGCGAACCCGCCGGCCCGGACGAGGTCGTGGGCCCGGACGACCCGGCGTATGTGATCTTCACGTCGGGGTCGACCGGTACGCCCAAGGGTGCCCTCATCCACCACCGTGGCATGCTCAACCACCTGATCGCCAAGGTGGACGATCTGGAACTGTCAGCGGCGGACCGGGTCGCCCAGGTGGCCGGCCAGACCTTCGACATCTCGGTCTGGCAGCTGCTGTCCGCCTGGCTCGTCGGCGGCCGCACGGTGGTGATCGGCAACGACGCCGTCGCCGACCCGCGGACCTTCCTCGGACAGATCGCCGAGGAGCGGATCACCATTCTCGAGGTGGTGCCGTCGTACCTCGACGCCCTGCTCACCGAGTTGGACGCCCGGCCGGTCGAGCTCACGGACCTGCGCTGGACCATGGTGACCGGTGAGGCGCTGCCGCCTCGGCTGACCCAGCGGTGGTTCGCGCGCTCCGACGTGCCGCTGATCAATGCGTACGGCCCGACGGAGGCCTCGGACGACGTCACGCATCACGTCATGACCGAGCCGGTGGTCGGTGACCGGACCCCGGTCGGTCGGGCCATCGCCAACACCGGTGTCTACGTGCTGCGCGCTCGTGGTGGTTTCGCGCCGCTCGGCACGTACGGCGAGATCTGGGTGACCGGCACCGGTGTGGGTCTGGGCTACGTCAACGACCCGGACCGTACCGCCGCGGCGTTCCGGGAGAACACCATCGACGAGCGCTCCCGCTGGATGTATCGGACCGGCGACGTCGGCCGGTGGTTGCCGGCCGGCTTCCTGGACTGCGCCGGCCGGGACGACCAACAGGTCAAGGTGCGCGGCCATCGGATCGAGTTGAGCGAGATCGAGGTGGCGCTGACCCGGCTCCCCGGGGTCGACCAGGCCGTCGTGGTACTCGCCGGCAGCGGCACCAGGGCCCGGTTGGTCGCGCACCTGACCGGTCCGGGTCCGAACCGGCTGGACACCGTCCGCTCCGGTCTCGCGGAGCTGCTGCCGCCGCAGATGCTCCCCGACGCCGTGGTGCATCGCGATGAGTTCCCGCTGACCCGCAACGGCAAAGTGGACCGTGCCGCGCTGGTCGCCGAGACCGTCGAGGACCAGGCTCGAACGGTGGTTCAGCCACCCGCCGACGATCGGGAGCGCGCCGCCGTCGAGGCATTCGCGGCCGTGCTCGGCGTACCGACCGACTCGATCGGCGTGCAGGACAACTTCTTCGATCTGGGCGGTCACTCCCTGGCCGCGATGCGGGTCGCGACCCTGCTCGGCGTCGGCGTTCGGGATCTGCTGAGCCGGCCGACCGCGTCTCTGCTGGCCGAGCTGCTCGAGCCACCCGGCGGCGACCTTCGGGCGGCCGGGCGAGATCTGCTGCTGGAACTCGGCTCGGGCGGCCGGGCCGAAGACGACGCGGTGACCCTGGTCTGCGTGCCGTTCGCCGGTGGGGGAGCGGTCAGTTACCTGCCGCTGGCCCGGGCCCTGCGGGAGCGCGATCCGGCGATTCGCGTTCTCGGTGTCGACCTGCCGGCTCGGGACCGCGGCGACCGCCGCGCCCAGGTGCCGGCCGGTCAGCTCGTCGCCGACCTGGCCGGTGAGATCGTCGGGCGGGTACGCGGCCCGGTCGCCCTGCTCGGCCACTCGGCCGGTGCGACGCTCGCGCTGGCCACGGCCGCGCGGTTGGACCGGGCGGGCACACCGGTCCGGCATCTGTTCCTGGTCGGTTCGGTGCTGCACAGCACGGAGCCGCAGCGGGCGACCGCCGCCGACTCGCCGTCGGACGCCGACATTCGGGATTTCCTCGCCCGGATCACCCGGCTCGACGGTCTGGCCGGCCTGCCCGAGGACGGCTGGGCCGACCTGGCCGCGGCCTTCCGCTACGACGCCGGCTGCTCCCGGGCGCTCGGTGCGGAGTTGGTACGCACCGGAACCGTGCTCGACGGGCCGGCCACTCTGCTGTTCGGCTCGGACGATCCGGTGGTCACCGGCACGCCGGCCCCGGACGCAGGTTGGCGTGTTCTGGCACCGCGGATCGAGGTCAGCGTGCTGAACGGCGGCGGCCATTACCTGAACACCACCCGGCCACGTGAGCTGGCCGATCGCATCGCCGAGCGGCTCGGCGACTGAACGACGCGGGCATCCATACGTCGAGGCATGGGGGAAGGAATCGAACTGTGATCGCGGAAGAGCTGTGGGACCTGACAAACGGCGCCTCGTTCGTGTCCTTGGGAGGTCTTGCGCCCGGCGTCGACATCATTCTCAAGCTTGAAGGGCTCAATCCGGCTGGGTCGATCAAGCTGAAGACGGCGCGGGAGATGATCTGCGCTGCGGAAGCGAGCGGACGGATCCGACGCGGTAGCGAGCTGATCGAGTCCACTTCGGGCAGCCTGGGGATCGCTCTGGCGATCATCAGTGCCGCACGGGGTTACCCTCTCACTCTGGTGACCGATCCGAACACCGCCGACCGTACGATCCACCACATGCGCGCACTGGGTGCCCGGATCGTCGTGGTCAAGGAGCGCGACGCCAACGGCGGCTATCTGCAGCGGCGCATCGAATACATCCAGAATCGAATCGCTCAGGACGAGAACCTGGTATGGCTCAACCAGTACGCCAACCCGGCGAACGTCGATGCCCACCGCAAGCACACGATCAACGAGATTCTCGACGAGTGCGGCACGCCGGACTGGCTGTTCGTCGGTGCCGGCACCACCGGCACGCTGATGGGGTGTGTGGAGGGGCTGCGAGCGCGCGAGGCACACACCCAGGTCGTCGCAGTCGACTCGGTGGGCTCGGTCACTTTCGACACGCCTCCGCAGCGGCGGTACATCCCGGGACTGGGTACCAGCCGCCGGCCGGAGATCTTCGTCGACCACGACTCGCTGATGAAGGTGCTCATCCCCGAGACCGACACGGTACGGATGTGCCGCCGGATCGCCGCGGAGCGGGGCCTGCTCATCGGCGGCTCCACCGGTACGGTGCTGGCCGCCGTGGCCGGGATGGCAGACCGGATCGACATCGGCAGCCGGGTGCTGGCCATCAGCCCGGACCTCGGTGAGCGATACCTCGACACGATCTACAACGACGCGTGGGTGATCTCCCACCTCGGCGAGCAGGCGCTCGATCCGAGTGTGCCGCTGGCACCGCGTTTCCTCACCGACTACCTGACCCTGGGAGTGGCTCGTGCCTGAACAGAATGAGCGGTTGACCGCACCGGAGTTCGCCGTGATCAGCGGCCGGGATGTGGCCGACCTGCTCGACGGCCGGGAGAAGGACGTGGTCGAGCAGGTGCGCGCCGCCTATCTGGTGCACGCCGCGGGAGACAGCGTGAACCCGGACAGCTACTTCCTCCGCTTCCCGGACAAGCCGGAGGCGCGGATCATCGCGCTGCCCGCCTACCTCGGCGGTGAGGTGGGTGTCGCCGGCCTGAAGTGGATCGCCAGCTTCCCGGGCAACATCACCAGTCAGCTGCCGCGGGCTTCGGCGGTGCTGGTGCTCAACGACTACCGCACCGGCTACCCGATAGCGGTACTGGAGTCGGCGGCGATCAGCGCGGCCCGCACTGCGGCGTCGGCCGCGTTGGCGGCCCGGACCCTCGCCACCACCACACCGGCCACGGTCGGCGTGGTGGGTGCCGGGATCATCGCCCGGACCATCTGCCACTACCTGGCCACCGTCGGTATCGGACTGGGCGACGTCCGCTGCCACGACCTGGACGACGTCTCCGCGTCGGCGCTCGCGGCACACGTCACCGACCGGCTTGACGGCGGAGCCCGGGTGACCGATCTGCCCGAGGCGCTCGGCAGCGACCTGGTGGTGCTGGCGACCACTGCGGCCCGCCCGTACATCGACACCCCCTTCCGGCCGGGTCAGGTGGTCCTCAACGTCTCCCTGCGGGACCTGGCGCCCGAGGTGCTTGAGGACAGCAACAACGTGCTGGACGACGTCGAGCACTGCCTCAAGGCCGACACGTCGCCGCACCTGCTGGAGCAGCAGTTGGGGCACCGGAACTTCGTGTCCGGAGTGCTCGCCGACGTGCTGCGCGGCGAGGCGATCCTCGACACGGACCGGCCGACGATTTTCTCCCCGTTCGGCCTGGGCGTTCTCGATCTCGCGGTCGGCCACATGGTCCACCGTTTGGCCCTGCGGGAGGGCCGCCTGCACCGGATCCCCGACTTCTTCGGCGAGGCACGTCGTTGGTGAGACGAGTCCGGTGTCAGGAATTCTTTTCTGGAGGATAGAAACTTGACTGAGCAAAAGTTGGCGCCGACCATTCCGCGGAATGGCCCGGCGACCAACCGGGGCCGGCACATCGGCATCGGCCTGGCACTTCTCGGCGCGACCGGATTCGCCACCAGCGGACCGCTGTCGCAGTCGGTCCTGGCCGCCGGTTTCACGCCGATGCAGCTGTCCCAGATGCGGCAGACCGTGTCGGCGGCGCTGCTGCTTTTGATCGTTCTGTTGTGGGCACCGCAGAAGCTGCGCATCCGGTTGCGGCAATTGCCGATGCTGATGCTGTACGGCGTGACGTCCTACCTGCTGCTGCAGACGTTCTACTTCGAGGCGATCTCCCGGATTCCGATTGGCATCGCGCTGCTGATCCAGTTCACCGCGCCGGTCTGGGTGGCCCTCTGGGTCCGTCTGGTCCGAGGGACCCGCCTGCCCGGGTTGACGTGGGCGGGAGCCGCCCTGGTGCTGATCGGTTCCGCGTTCGTCGGTCAGGTGTGGGACTCCCGCGGCAGCGGCCTCGACCCGGTCGGTCTCGCCGCCGCGGCCGCCACCGCATTGTGCCTGACCTGCTTCTACCTTTTTGCCGAGCGCGGGCTGAACGAGTTCGACCCGATCGGCCTGGTGACCTGGGGTGCGGTCTCGGCCGCTGTGATGTTCGCCATCATCCGACCGGTGTGGACGTTTCCGTTCGAGCGGCTCACCGAGGCCGGCGGGATACCCCGCTTCCCGCAGGTGGTGTGGCTACTCGTGCTGGTCATCGGAGTGCTCTCCACCGCGATGCCCGCGGTCTCCGAGGTGGCAGCACTGCGCTATCTGGCCTCGCCCACGGCCAGCGTACTGGGCACCGCGGAGGTCCTGATCGGCGCGGTCCTCGCCTGGCTGCTGGTCAACGAGGTGCTGGCGCCACCGCAGATCGTCGGCGGCCTGATCGTCCTGTCCGGCATCGCCCTCGCCCAGATCCGGCCGCTGAGCCGGGCGGAGGCCGGTCCGTCCGGCACGGCGGCCGCGCCGCCACCGCATGACAAGCACCTCTCGGACGAGCTAGAAAGAAGTGACACGTGACCACACAGCCCGATTTGATCGACACCCGCACGAGCCCGTCCGGACCGACTGTGCAGGCACCGGGATGGCTGAGCCCGCCGGACCACCGCGCACTGCCGACCTCGCTGTGGGCGCCGTCGGTGCACCGCGACGACGACGGGGTCGTCCGGATCGGCGGGGTCGACGTGGTGGCGCTGGCCGACCGGTTCGGCACACCGGCCTACCTGTTCGACGAGGAGGCGTTCCGGCAGCAGTGCGAGCTGTTCCGGGACGCGTTCCAGGACGTCGACGTGCACTACGCCGCCAAAGCCTTCCTGTGCAAAGCGGTCGTCCGGCACGTGGCCGACACCGGGCTCTTCCTCGACGTCTGCACCGAGGGCGAGGTGGAGGTGGCGCTCGCGGCGGGCTTCCCGCCCGGACGCATGCTGCTGCACGGCAACAACAAGTCCGATCGCGAGCTGGAGCTGGCGCTCACGCTGGACATCCGCCGCGTTGTCGTGGACTCCTTCGACGAGATCGAGCGACTCACCGCCCTCGCCCGACGTCTCGGCAAGCGGCCGGGGGTGCTCCTGCGCGCGACCGTGGGCGTGCGGTCGGACGCGCACGACCACAACGCGACCGCGCACGAGGACCAGAAGTTCGGGTTCTCGGTGAGCGCAGGCGAGGTGCACGAGGCGGTGCGGCGGGTGCTCGCTGCCGACGTCCTCGACCTGCGCGGCCTGCACAGCCACATCGGCTCGCAGATCCTCGACTCGTCCGGGTTCGAGATCTCCGCCCGGCGGGCGATCGGGGTGCTGGCCGAGCTCGCCGCCGAGCACAACCGGGAACTCCCCGAGCTCAACCTGGGCGGTGGCTTCGGTATCGCGTACACCAGCAAGGATCACCCGCTGGGTCCGGCCGCGCTGGCGGCGGCCATCCGCGCCGCCGTGCAGGAGGAGAGCAGCCGACTCGGGCTGACTCCGCCGCGCTTGGCGATCGAACCGGGCCGGGCGATCACCGGGCAGGCCGGCTGCACGCTCTACCGCGTCGGCACCGTGAAACCACGACAGGGGCTGCGGACGTACGTCGCGGTCGACGGCGGCATGAGCGACAACATCCGTCCGGCGCTGTTCGGCGCGGACTACACGGTCACCGTCGGTAATCGGGTGTCCACTGCGGAGCAGGTGCTGGTGCGCGTCGTCGGCCGGCATTGCGACGCCGGTGATATCGTCGTGCGCGATGCGTATCTGCCCGGTGACGTCCGCGTGGGTGACCTGCTGGTTGTCGCGGCCACCGGTGCATACTGTCGCAGCTTGTCGAGCAATTTCAACCACACCCCTCGCCCTCCGGTCATCGGCATCGCCAACGGCGTCGCGCGCGAGCTGATTCGACGGGAGACGGTGGCCGATCTGCTCGCCCTCGACGTGGGGTGAGACCGGCCGGCCTGGGGCGAGGTGATCGGAAAGGGAATCGGCGTGGTAGATACTCGGATCACCTTCCCCCAGGGGGCCGTGCACGGCACGGCGACGGTACGCGCGATCGTGCCCCTGCCGGACCACCGGTGGGGCGTGATCTGCGACCGGACGCCGTTCCACCCGGTGGACCACACCTGGCCCGACCACCCCGCCGACCTGGGCGTGCTGACCGTCGGCGGGGTGCCGGTGCCGGTGGTGGACTGCGTGATCGGTGCCGTGGCCCACGACGCCGGGTCGCTGCTGCTCGGCGACGACATCCCGGTGCGCCGGGGCGCTGAGGACTGGGACTGGCACGTGGTGCACGTGGTGACCGGCGACCTCGACGGCGTGAGCCCCGGCGACCCGGCCGAGCTGGCCGTCGACGAGGAGCGCCGGCGGGGCCTGTCCGCCGGCCACACCGCGTGCGAACTGGTCACCCTGGCGATCAACGAGGCGTTCGCGGACAGCTGGCGCAAGACCGTGCCGGCCGACGTGCGAGGCCGTCCGAATTTCGACGGGGCGGCCCTCACGGTGTCGCGGATCCACCCGTACGGCAGCCGCGACGATTACCGCCTCGGCAAGTCGCTGCGCAAGAAGGGCTTCGTCACCGACGACCTGGCGGCCCGTCTGCCCGAGGTGACCGAGCGGATCAACAACCTGATGACGAGCTGGGCCGAGGCCGACCTCCCGGTCTGGGTCGACGCCCCCGCCGAGGAGCTGTCCGCGCGGCGCACCTGGAACTGTGCGCTGCCGGACGGCACGGTGACCGTGCCGTGCGGTGGCACACACGTCACCAGCACGGGGCAGCTCGGTGCGGTGACCGTGACTCTCGACCTGGACGCCGAGGGCACGGCACTCACCATGAACACCACGCTCACGGCCGCCGACCGGACCGCAACGCTGTGACGAGCCCGGCGGCCGTCGCCGTGAAGCCGTAACAGCGGCGTACGTTGTAGAGCGTCGCCTGCATGCAGTACTCCGGCGACGTCGTCCCGACCGCGTCCTCAAGCAGCACCGCGTCGTAGCCGAGGCAGGCCGCGTCGGTCAGCGTCGCCATGACGCACTGGTCGGCGTTGACCCCGGCGAACAGGACCGTGTCCGTACGCAGGTTCCGCAGGATCGAGTCCAGCGGGGTGTCGAAGAACCCACTCATCCGGTGTTTGGCGACGTGAATGTCCGCCGCGTCCGGCACCAGCCCGGTCACGATCTGCGTGCCCCAGGCGCCCTCCTGCAGTGCGGGGCGGCCGGATCCTGGTGCCGGCTCGCCGATGCCCGTGCCGGTGGCGTCGATGTCGTACGCGTGCAGAACGCCCGGCGCCAGATTCATCCGGTCGGGCCGGCTCGCCCAGGTCAGCCACACCACCGGCACGCCCGCCGCCCGCACCTCGGGAAGAAGCTCGGCGATGACCGAGATGAGCGCGGGCGCGCCGGAGACGTCCAGGCCGGCCCGGGTGGCGAGCCAGCCGTCCGGGTGACAGAAGTCGTTCTGCATGTCGACGACCAGCAACACGGTGCGGGACAGGTCCAGAGTCAGCCGCTGCGGTTCGGCCGCGATGGTGACCGGCCGGCTGGGCGGCACCGGTCGGCGCAGGTCGACCTCGGTCCGGGTGACCCGCCAGCTGTTCTGCGGGGTCGGGCCGAGCAGCCTCATGAGGTACGTGGCGCGGCGACGGCACAGAGAAGCCGATCCTCGCCGCGCTGCCAGATGGTGCCGATCTCGGTGAAGCCGGCTGTGCGCAACGCCGCCAGGTTGGTGGCGACGTCGGCGGACAGGTCGGCGTGGTTGCGACTGTCGTATCCGCGGCGCCGGGCGTCGGCCACGGCGGTCGCGAACAGCGGATCCCGGCTCACCTCGTCCCACCACTCGTGCCAGGCTCCGGCGCCGTCGGGCATGGACAGCCGGGCGCGCTGGCGTACGTGCAGGGCCCGCTCGATGCCGGCCAGGACCGGCTCGGCGCTGCGGTCCCGCGGCAGCTCGTCTCCGTTGAGCAGGATGCCGCCCGGGCGCAGCAACCGCGCCGCGGCCGCGTATACCTCGACGAGCACCGCCGGATCCAGCCAGTGCAGCGCGGTCGCGCTGACGATCGCATCCGCCGGACGGCTCAGCTCCAGCCGTTCCGGCCAGATCGGGTCGCGCAGGTCGGTGTCGACGAAGCGCAGCCCCGGCAGGGTGCCGTACGCCGAGCGGCCCAGGTCGATCAGCAGCGGATCGGCGTCCACCGAGACGACGGTCGCCCGCGGCAGCCGCTCGAGCAGCCGTACGCCGATCGGGCCGGGACCGCTGCCCAGGTCGACGACGAGCGGGTCGGGCCGCCCGGCCACCTCCTCGACCACGTCGATCATCGCGGTGAACTGGGACTGCCGCTCAGGCCGGAAGGCCTCCTGCTGATGGTCCCAGCGTTCGATCCAGCGGCGTGCGCTGGAGGCCCGGTCCTGGTGGATGTGCACTGCCGGCATCGTCAGTTCTCCGATCCGTCGGCCTGTTCGGGGGGTACGTCGTACATGTCGGCCCCGTCGAGATATCTGATGGTGTTCGCGTCGCGCAGGACGGTCTCCTCGGCCTCGTGCATGAGGACGACCAGGGCCGGATAGGAGACGTCGTCGACGGTGGGCCGAATCGGCTGCCCTGGCTGCACCACAACCGACATCTCGAAGAAGCTTTCCAGCTCACGGATCCGGTCGAGGTGCCGGTATCCGCGCAGCACGCCGGAGACCGGGCTGACCAGCCCGACGTAGGCACACGAGAGGCCCGGCGGCCGCGGCTTCGCGTAATTCTCCAGGAACCAGGACGGCCGCAGGTACGCCGCCACCGTCCAGTCCAGCTGCGATCCGCCCTGCGCGATCTGGGCGTAGTACGGCAGGTTGGCCCCGCAGATGCGGGCGCCCACCTCTACCAGCACCGGCCCGTCGCCGGTCAGCTTGATCTCGATGTGGGCCGGGCCGTGCCGGATGCCGAGCGCGTCCAGGACGCGGCCCGCGTACTCGCCGAGGGTCTCCTGCACCGGGCCAGCCTGCGGCATGAGGTACACCGTGTCGGACAGGTCGAGGACCCCGTTGGCGGCGATCCGGGTGGTCCGCCAGATCTCGCAGATCCGGTGGTGGCCGTCGCGGCTGACGGTGTTCACCATGTACTCGGTTCCTCGCAGGTACTCCTGCGCCACCAGCGCCGTGTTGGTCTGGGAGAAGACGTTGTCGGCGCCGAGCAGGCGCTCGGCGGCGCGGCGCGACTGGTCTGGGTGGTCGCAGAAGTGCACGCCGTTGCCGGCCGCGCTGCGCAGCGGCTTGATCACGATCCGGCCGCCGACCGACCGGTGCCATTCGGCGGCCTCGGCGGGCTCCGTGACGAGCCGCTGGCGGGCGGCGGCCAGGCCGGCCCGCCGGACCGTCTCGATCATCAGGTACTTGTCGCGCCGGGCGGGGCTCAGCTCGACGCCGTTGCCGGGCAGGCCGAGCCGCTCGGCAAGCGCGTCGGCCAGCTCGACGCCCACCTCCCCACCGGGAACGACCGCCACCGGGTGGTAGGCCGCGACGGCTCGGGCGGTGGCGGCGAGATCGCCGTCGTGCACCAGGTTCGCCAGGTAGCCGTTGACGTCGAACGAGCCGCGATAGACGGCCGGCACCTCCGGTGTGCTCTGCACCCGGACCAGGCCGGCACCGGACCTGCCGAACTCCTCGGCCAGCCGCCTGGTCGGCGCGTACGAGTCGACGATGACCACGTTCGACGGCGTGTTCATGTGATCCCTTTCGAGGCGTTCGCGAGCGCGAGAGGCGCGCGAGATCGCAGTGGCAGGCTCGCCAGCAGTCCGACGGCCAACGCGACCGAGCCGGCCGCCGTGAAACCCCAACCGGGGCCGAGCGAGCTGCCCGCCAGCCCGGCGATCGGGGCACCGGCGCTGTTGCCAGCCGAGAGGGCGGCGCCGTACAGGCCGAGCGTCTGCCCCTCTGCGTCGGCGGGCGCTTCGGCGCTGGCCGCTGCTGCGGTCGTGGCGAAGGCGGCGGCCGACAACATCGCGGCGGGCGCGACGGCGAGGAGGAGCAGGCGCCAGTCGGTGACCAGACCGAGCGGCATGGCGGCTGCCCCGAGTAGTGCGGTGACCGCCCAGGGACGCACCGGACGAGCCGTGCCACCGGCGAGGAGACTGCCCACGATGGCGTAGGCACCGCAGGCGGCGAGCAGGAGGCCGAGGGTGGCCATCGCGCCCTGCGCCCGCAGCGTGGCTACGACCGATATCTCGAATCCGGAGGCCACCACTCCGGCGGCGACGGTGCAGGCCAGGATCGCCAACAGGCGAGCGCTCGGGCGCAGGCGCGGCGGGCGGTGCCGGGGTTTTGCGATTATCGCGTTGGGCGCAGTCGCGGCCAGGACGAGACCGCCGGCGAGCAGCAACGCGCCGAGCGCACGGGTGGCGGCCGCCGGCGAGATCTGGGTGGCCAGGGTCGCGGCCAACGCCGGGCCGATCAGATAGGACACCTGCGTGGTCAGGGTGTCGAGCGCGAAGCCGGCCGGTCGGTACGGCTCAGGCGCGCGCGCCATCGCCAGTCGCACCACCGTGGACCCGGTGACCAGGAGCAGGCCGTCGAGCACGGCGGCGACCACCAGCACCGGATACGGCAGCAGTGCGGCGACGCTCCAGAAGGCGCCCTGCGCCAGCGCGGACACCAGCACGACGGGCCGCAGGCCCCAGCGGTCGATGGCCCGACCGGCCACCACCGATCCGGCCATGGTGCCGGCCAGCCAGACCCCGATCACCAGGCCGGCCGCGGCCAGACTCCGGCCCAGCCCCACCGACACCTGTAGCGTGAACACGATCGGAATCGCGATCACGGCCAGCTTGACCAGGAAACCGGAGAGCAGCGTGTGACGGAGGCCGGGCACGGCCAGCACCTGCCGGTAGTGCCTCATGCCGCGCCCAGCATGCGGCCGTAGAGCGCCTTCTCCAGATCGCGCAGGGCCGCGTAGTCCTCCTCGATGCGGTCCCGGTCAGCCGCGACGAGATACAGATTGCCGGGACAGGTGGCGAGGTTGACCGTGGGCTGCAGGGCGGGCACGGCATCCAGGGTGGTGTCCAGGCCGGCGAAGGACGGCAACCGCCGAATCGGGCCGAAGTCCGGCGGGTTCACCACCGGACCGGCGACCGGGCAGAGCAGGTACACGTGCCGTGCCTGCCGCGCCGGTTGCGGCCACGGCCGGGTGATGGCATGCCCGAAACCCTGCGGATCGAGGTACGCCGGCACGAGCAGGGAGTTCTGGCTGTGGCCGGTCAGCTGCAACGCGATCGCCGGATCGCAGGCGCCCTCGATGCGGGTGCCGGTCTCGATGAGCACCGGGCCGTCGCGGGTCAGCATGATCTCGCTGTGCCCCACGCCGTCGCGGACACCGAGCGCGGTCAGCACGTCGGCGCAGTACGCCACCAGCGCCGGATGTTCCGGCTCGTCGGGGTGCACCAGATCGGAGTAAACACAGACCGCCGTGGCGCCGACCATCTCGCGCCGCATCCGCCAGATGTCGGTGATGTGGTGCCGTCCGCGCGAGCTGGCCGAGTTCACTGTGTACTCCACGCCGCCGCCGTGCAGGATGTCCTGCTGCACCAGGACGTCCTGGTTGACCTCACCGAACAGGCTGACCGAGCCCTGCAGGTCGCTGAACGCCCGCCGCACCGCCTCGGCGGAGTCACAGAAGTGCACGCCCTCGGCCGACGTGCCGGCCAGCGGCTTGACCACCACGTGCGGATCCGGACGGGCACGCAACCAGTCCAGCGCGACCTCGATGTCGGCGGTACGGCAGTGCGGTATCGCGGCCAACCCGCGGCTGCGCAGGGTTTCGGCCATGTGGTACTTGTCGCGTCGGGCGGCCGCGGTCGCGGGATCAAGGCTGGGTTGGCCGGACAGCCGCTCGCCCAACCGGCTGGCGAGGTTGACGCCGGACTCTCCGCCGGGCAGCACACAGGCCACCTCGTACGCGGAGAGCCCGGCCAGGATGCTCTCGATCCCGTCCGCCTCATGGAACGTGTGCAGGAAATCCTGAGGGCGGAAGGAGGCGCGCCAGAAATCCGAGACGCTCTCGTCGCTCAGCACGCTGACGCACCGGTACCCCTGGCCGTTGAACAGCTGGGGAATTCTGGTGCCGGCCCGTACCGGATCGACGATGACGACGACCTCACGAGGAATAGGGCTCACCCGTCACGCCACACCGGCCGTGGCCGGCACCCGGAGCGCGTCGTGCAACTCCTGCCAGAAGTCGGCCAACAGGTCGAGGTAGGCGGTGAAGCCGTGCGTCAGCGCCTCGAGTTCCTCGGGCGTACGGCACAACGAGGCTGCGGTCGAGACGGAGTGCAACTTGTGCTCCTTCTCAGCCGCTCCGATGTGGAGGTAGAAGTACTCGCAGTGCTCGTGGAACTCCTCGAGCCCGCTGAAGCGGTGCATGTAGTTCCGGGCACCCTCGTAGAGGTAGACGAGCTGCGAATAGGCGTGCCATTCCTGGGCCAGCAGCGCGCCGCAGCCGACCTGGACCCGCTCGTTGCCGAAGAGTCGCGCTCCTTCCTCGATCAGCCGCTGGGTCGCCGGCAGGACCGTCGAGTCGATCTCGTCGAACGTCACCGTGCGGCCGTGCAGGTGGGAGAGGAGCGCACTGAAGAAGTTCTTCAGCAGGACGGTGTGCACCTTGCCGGGGTCGCCGAGCCCGAGCTCGTCGTTCAGGTTCTCGATGGTCTCGGCGCGGGCCTCGACGTCCTCAGGGGCCATTCGCAGGAAGACGAGCGCGATGCGGTCCGCGGTCGGTGCCACCTGGGCGTAGAAGTTCCGAGCCACAATTTCCACCTGCTCGGCGGGCAGCTCCTCCGACCGCCACAACTCGTAGAACGCGTTGTTGAGCGCCGGGTGCCGATACACGCTCTCGGCGAGCTCCTGCACCCGGGGTAGGGCGACGGACGAGTGGAATTCGGTGCCGGTGGTCTGCATGGTTCCTCCGGTTCGGATGAGCGTTGCGGCCATCATCGGTGGCGGTACGCGCGAAGGGAGAACGGCAGCTTCGTCGGCCTGCGTCCCCCGTCGGCCCGACCCTGTCCCACGCCGTTGATCAGCACTCGGTGTTGCGAGCGCCCGGCGTCAGGTGCCTGTGGCCCATGGTAGGCACTCCTATCGATCCCCGGCCACCCCGTGCGCGGTCGGTGATGATTGCGCCCATCTGCCGGAGGGCGCATTTCCACGACACCGGGCGGTCTTTTGGCGAGAGCCGCTGTGCGGCCTCCCGGCGACGTCCCCCGGCGGTACTGATGTGAAGCAAGTCACTCGCTTCGATTACGGTCCGTGTTCAATTGTTCCCGCACTGCGGGAAGCGTGCGAGACCAGAGCTGCCGTCCGTACCTCTGCCCTGCGCGGTGCCGGACAGCGGTCGTCCGCTGCCGCGGCCCGGCGCTCCCACCGGCGGACCGGGCCGATGCACAGCAGCCCGAGGGCACCGACCAGGCCGACCACCGTGAAGCCCGGCGGGCCGAGCCGGTCGAACAGGAAGACGCCGAGCAGCGGCCCGAGCATGTAACCGAAGTCGGAGATGGCGCCGAAGATGCCGAATGCCAGCCCCATCGGCCGGCCTGTCTCGCGCAACTCGGCGGTCCCCCAACGGGCGGCGAGGTAGAGCATCGGCTGACTCACCATGATCACTACCATGCCCGGCGCCACGGCCCAGACCGAGTCGCCGAACGACAGCACGGCGAAGCCGGCCGCGCCGATGGCGCAGCCCAACAGAATCAGCCCAGCCGGCCGAGGGCCGCCCCGGGACCGGCCCAGCTGCCAGGAAACGACCGCGAAGGTGGCCATGCCGAGCACGAAGACCAGTGAGATCTGGCCCGCGTCCCGCAGGTACAGCGGAATGGTCGGCTCCAGCGCTGAATAGGCGAGGTTGGTGAACAGGTCGAGCACGCCGAACAGCACCACCGTGCCGAGCCAGACCCGGCGGGGCAGCGGCTCGGCGGCCGGTGCCGTCCCAGCCTCGGCCGGAACGGCCGCCGCGGTCGGCTCCCGCAACGCCGCGTGCACCCCGAACCCGGTGCCGACCGTCACCACCGCGCAGATCAGGCACAACCAGTACAGTCCGAAGCCGACGGCCAGGCCCGCGAAGGCCGGCCCCAGCAGCAGGCCGGTGACGGCCGCACCGCCGAACCAGGCCATCACCCGCTTCGTCGGAACGGCGTAGCGGACGCACAACTCGGTCACGCCCTGGTAAAGCGTCGGCGTGAGCAGCCCCGCGCCGACACCCCAGGCCGTCCGCGCGGCCAGCACGGCCAGCGGCGTCCGCGCGATGGCCAGCAGGTATACGCAGAGCGCGATCAGCAGCAGCGACAGCAGGGCCACCTGCCCGGTCCGCCAACGATCGACCCAGAGACCGCCGAAGGGCTGGGCGACCGCCTTCGCGCCGGCGTAGACGGCGAACATCAGCGCGATGCCCGCCTTGTCCAGCCCGGCGTCGCGCTCGATCTGTGGCACCAGCGGGATGAGGACCGTGTAGGCGGCGTTCACCGAGCTCACGGCGAGGAGGAGCATGAAGATCCGCCAGCGTGCCGGCCCGGGCAGGCGGCTTGTCACGCCGGGCGCCCGTCGATGTAGGCGATCAACTCCGACCGCATCCGGGCCAGCTTGCGGCGCCGTTGCGGGTCGGCCGTGAAGTCGTACACCAACGCCCACAGGTCGACGCCGGTCAGCCCGTGCCGCTCCTTGAAGCGGTAGTTGTCCCGGCCCCACTCCACCCGTTTCAGGCCGTTGGCGTACGCCCACTCGACACAGCCGTACATGAGCGCCACGTAGGTGCTGAAATCGCGCAGGCTCTGGTAATCCACCCCGCCGCACAGGAAGGTGACCTCGTCACCGTGCACGAAGCCGAAGAACACGCCGATCAGGCGATCGTCCACCTCGGCGACGGCCATCGTGGCACCCGGCACGCTCAGCAGGCCGTGCAGGGTCTCCTCGTCGTAGAGCGGCGGCCAGCTGTGCTCATCGGTGGTGCCGACGGTCAGCGGCAGCGCGGCCCGGACCCGAAACCGGGCGGCATCCGGTGACAACAGCCGGATCCGCAACCCGCGCTCGGCGGATCGGCGCAGCCGGCGTTGCGTGTCGCGGCGCACCTTGTTGTCGAGCCGGAGCAGATAGTCGGCGTAGCTGCCGGTGAGCTCAGCGTGGTAGGTGCGGTCCAGCAGCACCTGCCCGGCGGGCTCACCCACCTCGGCGATCCAGCTGTCCACCCCACTCGAGGTGATGTTTGGTACCACGAGCAGGTCGGTCCAGCCCGCCGCGGACCAGATACGCGCCTGGTCGTAGGCGTCCCGGATCAGCCTGGCTGGCACCGCTCCCCGCTTGCTGTACATCGAGTACGTCGAGCCGGCGAACGTGATGTCGCTCTCGGACAGCGGCGCCACCCCGGTCTGCCGCTCGTAGCCGAACCAGAACGGCGAATGCCGAACGAGAGCGACCGGCAGCACCTCGTACGAGCCCGGCAGACCTTGCTCGACCACCGCGTACCGCCGTTGCCGGCACTGCTCGATCGGCGTCTTCGCCCACTGCCGCAGCCAGCCGACGGAGTCGAAGAGGCAACTGGCCAACACCCGGTCGGGAACCGCCTCAACCAGCATGGCGGCCGGCTCCTTCCCCCCGGCAGGCGGCACCGAACGCCTCGAAGATCCGCCGGGAGACCGCATCGGTGCTCGCGTACCACTCCGGGTGCCACTGCACGCCCAGGCAGAACGCCGGGCCGGGCCGCGAGGCCGCCTCCACCACGCCGTCGGCGGCGCGCGCCTCCACCCTCAGCGGCTTGGCGAGCACGTCGATCGCCTGACCGTGCAACGAGTTGACCGCGACGACCGGGGCACCCAGAACATCGTGCAGCAGGCCGCCGGAGGCGATCCGCACATCGTGAACGGGGAGATACTGCTCGTCCCGCGGCAGCGTGAGGTCCTCCCGATGACGGCCGTCGGCCAACGTGCGCAGGGTTCCACCCAGGGCGACGTTCAGCTCCTGCAGACCACGGCAGATGCCGATCACGGGCCGCCCGGCGGCGATCGCCGCGCGCAGCAGGGTGAAGGCCGCGGCATCCCGGCCGGGGTCGTACTCCTCGCCGGGTGTGCGCGGGCCGCCGTAGTGCTCCGGCGCAACGTTCGACTGATGCCCGCCGAGGGCCACGCCGTCGAGCCAGTCAGGACATCGGGCGAGGTCCAGATGGCGGGTCGGCAGGACCACCACCTGACACTCGGCGACATCGGCGAGAGCCTCGACGTAGGCGTCGCGCACGGCGGTGTACGCCACCCCGTCGAGATGCTCGCCGTGCGCGAGCAGGCCCACCAGCGGACGGGACGTCATGCGTTCGCCAGCGCCCGCGTGAGGTCGGCGATGAGATCCGCCGGGTGCTCGACGCCGACAGCCAGCCGTACGCCGCCCGGTGTCACCCCCGCCGCGAGCTGCTCGGTCTCCGGAAGCTGCGCGTGCGTCGTCGAGGCCGGATGGGTGGCGTAGGAGCGCACGTCACCGAGGTTCGTCACATGCGAGATCAGCCGGAGCGCCTCCATGAACCGCACGCCCATCGGTCGGCCGCCGGCCAGCTCGAAGAAGATCAGCGGCCCGAAACCGCCATTGAGGTAGCGCGCGACGCGGTCGGCGTCCGCCCCGGCGGCGAGGCTCGGGTGGATCACGTCGGCCACCTTCGGGTGCCCGGCCAGGAACCGGGCCACGGCCAGCGCGTTGTCCGAGTGCGCCCGGGTCCGTAGCGGCAGTGTCTCGAGGCCCTGTAGCAGGAGGAACGCGTTGAACGGGCTGAGGCACGGCCCGAGGTCGCGCAGCAGCGTTTCGCGCATCTTCAGCAGGTAGCCGCTGCGGCCGAGCGCACCGCTGAGCTGCCGGCCCGCCCTGGTCCACACCACGCCGCCGTGGGCGTCGTCAGGCTCGGTCAACAGCGGGAACCGGGCGGCGTGCTGGTCCCAGTCGAAGCGCCCGCCGTCCACCACCAGGCCGCCCAGCGTCGAGCCGTGGCCGCCGATGTACTTGGTGGCCGAGTAGACCAGGATATCGGCGCCGTGCTCGAGCGGCCGGCAAGCGTACGGCAGCATCGTGTTGTCCAGGACGAGCGGCACGCCCAGAGCGTGGCCCAGCTCGGCGACCTCCTCGATCGGGAACAGCCGCAGCCGCGGGTTGGGCAGCGTCTCGCCGAACCAGCACCGGGTGCGCTCGTCGGTGGCTGCGGCGAAGTTCTTCGGGTCCTCCGGGCTGACGAACCGGGTCTCGATGCCGAATCGGCGCAGCGTCTTGGCCAGCAGCAGCCAGCTTCCGCCGTACAGCTCCCGTGAGCTGACCAGGTTGTCACCGGCCTGGCACAGGTTGAGCACCGCCAGGGCGGTGGCCGCCTGCCCGGACGCCACGGCGAGGGCTGCGACCCCGCCGTCGATCTGCGCCATCCGCTCTTCCAGCACGTCACAGGTCGGGTTGTTCAACCGGGTGTAGGCGTGGCCGTCCTCATGCAGGTCGAAGATGCCGGCCGCCCCCTCGATGCTGGGCAGCATGTACGCCGCGGTCTGAAAGATGGGCGTCACGACCGGCGTGGTCAAGCCCATCCGGACGTCGGAACCACCGTGGACTGCGGCGCTCTCCCGTGTGGCGTACGCCCGGCCCGCCTCCTCAGGCCGCGGCACGGTGGGTCTCCGCCGTGCGGTCCGCCGTCGCCGGCTCGTTCATCATGCGGATGATGGTGGCCAGGGCGCTGGGCTGCCCCTGCGGGCCCTTCGTGAACAGCCCGCCGGTCATCGCGTCGAGCGCCGCGTAGTTGGGATCGCGCAATCGGATCTCCCGGGCCTTGTGCAGGTTCCAGAACGGTGTCCGCGGATCGAGGTGATGTTCGAGGTGATAGTTGTCGTTGTGGATCCCGGTCAGCCATTTCTCCAGGCCGCGGCTTTTCCGGTTCCGGGTCATGTAGAGATCGACCGTGTGGTCCCGTACCAGCGGAGTGTGCTCGGAGAGTTCGATGTACCACCCGAGGATCTGGAAGCTGGTCAGGAACGGAATCACCCAGAACAGCAGCAGTTCGTCCAGGGCGCCGATGTGCCAGCAGAAGCCGGTGACGGCGGCCCAGAACATCCAGAAGGCGGCCACGTCCAGCCGTTCCTTGCGGCGCTGCACCGGCGACGCCACTCGTTCCTTCGGGCCTTCGCCCTTGAGCACCAGATAGCGGTTCCGGACCAGGTAACGCAGGTAGGCGACGGTCTGCCGGCCGAGCGCGGGCCAGACCAGGACGCGGCCGATGTAGCGGGCCCGGGAGGCGGGCGTGTAGACCTTTTCCTCCACGAAGAACTGCAGGTCCGGGTCGCCGTCGGGGTTGCCGAGCTTGGGATGGTGGGTGAAGACGTGCGAGATCTTGTACGCGTAGTGCGTCTGGAAGATGGGATAGGCCGTCAGCACCGTGCCGAGGACCATCTGCAGCCGCTTGTCGGACGCACCGACGCCGTGCGCGCAGTCGTGCAGAATGGTGGAGAGACCTCGCTGGCGTGCCCCAATCACCAGCACTGCCACCGGGTAGAGCCACCACGAGATCAGATGGCAGGCTGCCGCATATCCCACGATCAGGATGATGTCGGTGCTCCAAGCCAGCAACGCATGCCAGTTGTCGCTCTTGTTCAGCTCTTTGATCTCTCGTTCGATGTCCGGCGAGAATCGATACATCGTGTATCGCTTGCCCTCGTACGCCCAGACGATGGCCCCCAAGGTCCAACTCCCGTGATCAAGGCAGCCTTAGATGAGGCTGCGGCTTTGCCGGCCGTCGAGCTTCGGCAATGAGGTTACGCCACAATGGATATCGATGGGGGGCGTTGCGGATGGCAATATCCAGACGATGATCGTCGATCTCGAACGATTCCCGGCGCTCATACATAACGACGTGCCAACTGCGGCCGCCGGTTCGCCCGGGACGATCCGGACCGGCCCACCATCCCAGTTGGCCCATCCGGCCGAAGTCGCCCGGACCATCTCGCAGTCGCTGGTGTAACGACCTGTCTCGCGGTGGCCGGTTTGAAAAGGGCACTGCATGCCCGGCGTGGGCAGCGAGCCACCGATCACTCCCCGTCGAGAACGTTGAGAATTTTCCCAGCCAGACGTTCGCGGGCCTCCTCGCTGAGCGGGGAAGCTAAGGTGCTCTCGTGCGCCCAGGAGCCGTCTGCGGCCATCCGCGCGACTAGGCACCGGAGCGAGAGGTCGTCGAGTTCTTCGATGGACAGCCTTGCCTCGGGAAACCAACGTCGGTAGACGCGCTCCCAGGGGGCAATCCACTCGGGTTCATTGGCGGCTTCCATGATGAGCCGCATCTCCACGTTGCTCGGAGCCTTGAGCGCAGCCCGCACATACCCGCGTGTGCGCTCCACGAGGCTCGCCGCCTCGGGTTCCTTTCCTGTGGCGTCGAGGAGCTCTTGCTCGATTCGAGCGGCGAGATCCTCGTGGATCCCGGTGAGCAGGGCGTGCTTGGTGGGGAAGTGGTAGAGGAGGCCGCGCTTGGTCACCCCGGCCTCCTCGGCGACGGCGTCGAGCGTGAGCGCCGTGATGCCGCCCTCCTCAACCACTGTGAGGGCGGCCTCGATCAGCCTGGGTCGTGAGCTCGGTCGTGCCATCGGTTCTCCCATCGGCATCATTAGTACACCTTCCGGTGTAGTACCCTACCTGGTGAAGTAATCCGACAGGAGACGAACCCGTGAACGACACTGCTCCACGGGCAACAGCCCGGACCTGGGTCGGCTTGGCCGTGCTCGTGCTGCCCATGCTGCTCATCGCGATCGACGGCATGGTGCTGATCTTCGCGCTGGCCGACATCACGGCGGATCTGGAACCGTCGGGCGTCCAGCAACTGTGGATGCTCGACATCTACGCCCTGATGCTCGCGGGCCTGCTCATCACGATGTCGTCGCTCGGGGATCGCTTCGGGCGACGTAAGGTGCTGCTCATCGGCGCGGTGTTCTTCGCGATCGCATCTGTCATGGGGGCGCTCTCGACGGAGCCGTGGATGCTGATCGCGGCCCGCGCCCTGCTCGGCGTTGCGGGCGCGGCGATCATGCCGGGAACGCTCTCCCTCATCCGCAATATGTTCCTCGACCGCAATCAGCGCCGTACCGCTATGGCGGTCTGGTCTGCGTCTGGGGCGCTCGGTGCCGCCGCGGGCCCCATCGTCGGCGGTGGGATCATTGAGATGTTCAGTTGGCACGCTGCGTTCCTCATGAACATTCCGGTCATGGTGCTGTTGCTTGTCCTGGCGCCGTTCCTCGTGCCCGAGAGCAAGAACCCGGACCCCGGTCGCATTGACCTCCCCAGCATCGTGCTGTCGCTCGCGGGCATGATCTCGTTCGTCTACGGGGTGAAGACCTTTGCCGAGAGCGAGGAACCGGGCGTCGCGTTCCTCACGTTCCTCGCGGGCCTCGTGCTGCTCGTGCTGTTCGTCATCCGGCAACTGCGTATGCCGGTACCGATGATCAACGTCCGTCTCTTCCGCGTGCGAGCGTTCACGGGCGCGGTAGTCACCGATCTGCTTTCGGTGTTCTCCCTGGTCGGTGCGATGTTCGCCCTCACCCAGTTCCTACAGCTCGTCGCGGGCCTCAGCGTCATCCAGTCCGCGCTGTGGATGCTGCCCCAGGCCGCAGTATCCGCCACCGCCGGATTCATCGCCGCAGCACTCGTCAAACGAATCCCCACCTCGCTCATCGTTTCCGTCGGCGTGCTCATCACCGCGGGCGGCTTCGTGACGCTGCTCACCCTCACCCCGGACACTCAGCCGTGGCAGATCGCCATCGCGCTGTGCCTCGTCGGGCTCGGTGCCGGGGTGGGCATGACGCTCACGAACGATCTCATCATGAGCTCGGCGCGGCCCGAACAGTCGGGCCAGGCTGCTGCGATCAGCGAGACCGCCTACGAACTCGGCACCGTATTCGGCACCGCGATCCTCGGCTCGGTGCTGCTCGGCTTCTACCGCACCGGACTCGCCGACGCCGCCCCCGCAGGGCTCCCCCGAAGCGTGCTCGAAGCCGCGAAAGAAACCCTCGCCGCTGCGCTACTGTACGCCCAGGAACTGCCCGGCGAGATCGGAGTAGCACTGGCCACAGCCGCAACCGACTCGTTCACGACCGCACTCGCATCGACCGGCGGAATCGCCGCCCTGATCCTGCTCGCGGTATCGATCTTCGCGGGCATCATGCTTCGCGGCGTCTCCGCGCAAGCAGACCTCGCCAACGCGAACGACCAGTAGCGCGCTGTGCCGTAAGCGCTCGACTGAGGCACTACGTGGTGCCGCAGGTTCACATCTATGACTGGTGAGTCGCGGGAGTCGATCAGTTGCGTCCAGGCACCGAGGGCGACATTGCCGGGTAGGTCACCTGTCCGTCTGCGCTGATCGATGGCGCCGCGCCCCACATGCCCGGCTCGTGCCGTCGTGGCTTGGCGTTGCTGATCAGGTGCCATACCGTCCAGCCCTGCGCGGTGAGCGTGTTGGCGATGAGTAGTCGGTGGCAGCGCCATGGCATCGGTTCGCCGCACATGATGGCGGTGCGACGGTCGCTGGCGAGGTCGGTCAGTTGCTGGATGCCGTCGCGGTACTGCGGCCCGAGTGTGTAGTCGGCGTAGTTTTTGAAACTCGGCTGTCGCCACCCGGCGTTGATGTCCGGGTCGACGTCCTGCTTGCGGCGGCGACCGCCCAGCTCGGGCAGGTGGACGTAGTCGATACCGGCCCGGGCGAGCCAGTGTGGCATCGTGTCACGCCCGAACTGCGGGTTGCGCCGCGATCCGGGCTGTGCGCGTACGTCGGCGAGCAGGTTGATGTCGTACTCGTGCAGTGGGGTGAGGAACGCCGGTTCCGGGCACGTCCAGTGCCCGATCGTCCAGATCTCCCGCGATGTCATATGCCGGCCTTGTTGGCGAGGAACTCGTGGTCTGCGCGTCGGCCGCCGGCGCCTACCGCCTTCAGGCCGAACAACCCGAGCGTACGGCCGAGCCGGCGCCCGCCCGCTGCAACTGATGGCTCAAGAAGCATTCTGCCGCCGGGCCGCCTCCTGTCCCGCCAGGTAGCCGAACACCAGCCCCAGCGAGATCGTCCCGCCGGCATCGGCTGGGACTCCACAACGAGGACCTGTGCCCCTTGCTTCGCGGCGCTGAGCGCCGCCATCAGCCCGGCCCCGCCGGAGCCGACGATTGCTACCTCCACCTCCTCGGGAATGCCGCGCTGTGACACTGTCCCGATGGAGCCACGGTGCTGAGTCGAACTGTTGGCCACGACGTCCTCCGCACGATCAATTTTCGGTCATGCCCTCCCAAATCAACGTAGGTCTTATAGAGGATCAATTGGCGGTTTTCGGATCTGGCCGAGTTACTTGTGGCGGCTTGCTGGTCGCGGAGCAGCGAGACGCCGCTGGCGGCCTCCACGCGGAGGGTGGTGACCCGGATGTCGTCGTGTCGGGTTCGGGTCCTGTCGAGCTGAGAGCGTGAACGGATCGCGGTGATCGATATAGGACGGGACCGCCCCGACGGTTCACGACGCGTTCAGCCGACGGCCGGCCTGCGAGCAGCAGGTCACGTGTCGGGAAAGCTGGTGATGCCGTCCAGGACGGTGGTCAGGTTGTGGTGGAAGGTTTCCTCGGCGTTGAGGTGGGTGCCGTCGATGACGAGCCGGGCGACGGTGGGGTAGCGGCCTGTTTCGAGCATGCGGGTCAGGTAGGGCCCGAGCGCGGCCTGCCAGGTGGACATGTCGGTGCCGGTGGAACGGGCGGTGCGGCGCTCGGTGACCTCTCTGCGGAGCGCGCCGATGATGAACGCGTTGAGGGCGCCCAGGGCCCGCTGGAGGTCGTCGATACCGCGTACGCCAGGGGCCTGGCTGAGCGCCGCGGCGGTCGACTCGCCCACGGCGAGCGCGTGAGGTCCCAGGTGTGGCCGTGCGCCGAGCAGGTCGGCGAACCATTCATGCTCAAGGGCGGCGTCGCGGGTCCGGTGAACGATGGCCAGCACTGTGGCGCGCCACTCGGACTGCTGGCCGGCCTCGGCGATCTGGGCATAGACGGCGTCGACCATCAGATCGAGCAGTTCAGATTTGTTGAGCACGTAGTCGTAGAGCCGCATCGGACCGACACCGAGCTCTTTTGCGATCTTGCGAACCGACACTCCGTCGAGGCCGTGCGCGTCCGCCAGGCGGATCGCCGTAGCCGCGATCTTCGCGCGGCTCAGCGGCACCGGCGCTGCCCGCGGCTGAGGCTCGGGCCGCTCCCAGACGGACAACACATCGCTACCGTGCAGTGTATCCACGAAATACAGTGTACGGTAACGGGGATGAAGACGAGAATCGCGATCGCCGGTGGTGGGCTCGGCGGCCTGACGCTGGCCCGAATCCTGCACCGGCACGGCATCGACGCGGTGGTGTACGAACGCGAGGCAGGCCGATCTGCGCGATCACAGGGCGGCTCGCTCGACCTGCACCCGGAGTCCGGGCAGCAGGCCCTGGCCGAGGCGGGCCTCGCCGCCCGGTTCCGGTCCGAGGCACGACCGGAGGGCGAGGAACATCGCATCCTCGACCCGACCGGACGAACCCTCGTGCATCACAAGCCGCAACCCGGCGCATTCTCCGGACGCCCTGAGATCGACCGCACCGCACTACGTGATCTTCTGCTTGACTCGCTCCCCGGCGACGCGGTGGCGTGGCAGCACCGGCTCGTCGCGGCGACGCCACGACGCGGCGGAGGCTTCGGGCTGGCGTTCGATGGTGGTCACAGCGCCGACTGCGACGTCCTCATCGGCGCCGACGGCGCACGTTCGGTCGTCCGATCGCTGCTGACCGACGCGGCGCTGTCCCACGTGGCGACCTTGGTGGAGCTCAGCATCAGCGACGCCGACCGGCGCCACCCGGATCTCGCGGAGCTGGTCGGCCCCGGCAACCTGTGGTGCGTCGGCGTGAACCAGATCCTCGCAGCGCAACGCCTCGGCGACGGCAGCATTCGAGTCGGGATCTCCCTACCCGCGGTCGATCGCCACCTGGACACCTACCGCAGCAAACGCGCCGTGCTGGACATGTTCGACGGCTGGGACCCCAGCCTCACCGCACTGATCGAAGCCGGCGACAGCCCGCCCACGCCGCGCAGGATCGAGGCGATGCCCACCGGTACACGCTGGACCCACCAGCCGGGCGTCACCCTCATCGGTGACGCCGCGCACCTCATGCCGCCGGTCGGCGAGGGCGCCAACCAAGCCATGCTCGACGCCGCCGAACTCGCCGCCGAACTCGCCAACAATCCCGCCGACCCCGACCTGGCGATTTGCAGGTACGAGGAGGCGATGTTCACCAGGATCCACCCGATCGCCGAAATGTCCGCACGAGTCCAGGCGATGATGCTGTCCCCCACTGCGGCCGACGACATCACCCGCTTCTTCACGTCGGGGCCCACCGAGCCGGCAGTCGATCCCGTCGGTGTTTAGCCGGCGCAGGCTCTCCCCGGTCTGCGGCCAGATCCGGACGGCCGTGTGACCCGAGGGGCAAAGACGTTATGAGCACACTGTCACAGCCAGTGCTCGCCGCCGGATCGGGGCGGTCCCGGATGGTGCCCGCACGCCTGTGAGGGCGAAGGGCACCATCCGGGATCATGTGTGTGGCTGTCAGCCGACGACTTGGGCGGCGATGGCCGTCGCGGCCGTGCGCAGTTCGGCCTTGGTCAGCAGTGGTGTCTTGCTGGTGACCCCGCTGCCGTCGCCTCCGAAATAGTTCACCGCCAACAAATGCAGGTGGTAGCCCTGCGGAAGCTCGACCTGCACTCGGTAGAAGCGGTACTGCTTGCCGTTCTTGGCCGGGCTGGTCTCGGTGGTCTCCACCACCTCGAGGCCCTCGGCGGTCGTCGACGTTCGGCAGGTACCGGCTTTCATGCCGTCATCGCACTCGATCACCGGCGCACAGACGTGCGGTCCGGAGCCCGAATCAAGGCCGGCGCCGCCCTGCGAGTCGCAGGTGTCCGGTCGAACCCACATGTAGAAGCCGGCTTTCTTGCCGTGGCGGGCCACACCGGAGCGGGCGGCCCATCCCACCGGATCACGCTCGGCGTACATCGCCGGGTGACCGTCCGGGAGGCGCTTCTCACCTGGGACGTCGGGCATGTAGATCCATCGGAGGTCGGGTGCCGCCCCGGCGACTGCCGTCTCGAGTGCCACCCGCAGCCGATCGAGGGTCTGCTGGATCGCCTCCGGGTCGCTGGTGTCCAGCCGTAGACCGGAGGCCGGCGCGGAGGGGGACGCCGCCGCAACGGCGGGCGCCGCCACCGGCGGCCCAGGCTGAGGCCCGGCGCCACCGCTCAAGGCGACGCCGACCGAGATTGCGAGGCCGGTCGCCGCCAGAGCGAAACCGCCCCCCGCCATGCTGCGCAGCAGGCTCCCGCGCCGCTCGCGTTGAATGATCCGGTCGACGTCGACCGTCGACGGCGGTGGAGTGCCGATGTGCTCGTCGAAAATCTGCTGATTCATGAAACGCTCCCAGATGAGTACGCCAGGGTGCGCAACGTCTCGAGCCCTCGCGCCGACTGGCTTTTGACCGTTCCCGCGGAGATTCCCAGCAGTCCCGCGGTTTCCTCGACCGAGTGGTCGAGGTAGAAGCGCAGCACAACGACTGCGCGCTGCCGTGGCGCCAGATGCGCCAGCAACCCCGTCAGCTGATTCCGGTCGTCGACCCGGTCCGGGTGCGTCCAGCCGGTCTCCGGTGGATCCTCCACCGGCTGTTCCCGCCGCCAGGGCCGGCGGCGCTCGTCGAGCCAGGACCTCGTCAACATCCGCTGGGCGTACGCGTCAGGGTTGTCGGACGAGATCACCCTGCGCCAGTGCCGGTAGAGCTTGCCCACAACGATCGATACCAGGTCGTCCGCGGCGTGCCAGTCATGACACAGCAGGTACGCCGCGCGTCGCCAGCGGTCCATGCGAGCACCGACGAACGCCCGGAAGTCGTCCTCCTCGGACTTCTTCACGCTGCTCCTTCCCATCGCTTCCACTCGCACGACGGAGCGAACTTGCGCCGGGGTTGCATCGGAATCGAGCTTTGAAGAATCCGGGCATTGCGGGGACCACGAGCGGAGTACACGCGGTCGGTTGCCCCGGAGCTCGTCGTGTTGGATCTGGGCCCTGTCGAGCTGAGAGCGTGAACGGATCGAGGTGATTGGCCCACGATGCCGAGACGCCGAGCGCGGTCTCGGTCACCCGGCACGGACCACCACGGCTCGTGACCTTCGCGGGTGGTCGCGGATTGTCGCCTATCGCGATCTCGGCGGCGCGGACGCCGATGCGATTCGGCGACTCGTCCCCGCAGCGCTCGCCCAATACGCAGTACGAGGCCTTCGGTGACGCTGGCGGCGATGACATGGCGAACGCCATTCTGCGCCGCCTGGCTTGCGATGACGGAATGGAGTTGTGGGTTGCCGAGGCCGACGGGCGGATCGTCAGTGCCGGGCGGCTGGAACCGGTGCCCGGGACCAACTTCGCCGGGATCTGGGATGGCGCGACCCGTGCGGAGTGGCGTGGCCGCGGGATCTACCGCGCCTTGACGGCCGCGCGAGCCCGCTCAGCACCCGGTATGGGCAAGACGCTCATCAACAGCGACTCCACCGAGTACTCGCGCCCAATCCTCGAACGCTCCGGTCTGGTCAAGGTCTCGACAACAACGCCCTACAACTGGCGGCGGTGACGGCCCCCTCAGGGCGCGACCGGACCGAACGTGCGGGTCAGGGTTGTCGGGTCAGGCCGAGGATGGCGGCCAGTCGCGCCACGTCGGCCGGTGCCGGTCCGCGTTGGATGATCTCGGCGAGGAGGGTACGGGCGGCCGGTCGGCTGCGGACTTCGGCGGGGGCGATGGTGTCGGCGTGGAGCAGGGCTTGGCCAGCTTGGGTGGGGTTGCCGGTGTCGAGGTGCATCCGGGTGGCGTCGATGAGGTGGGCGGCGCGGTGTTCGGGTGGTAGGCGTCGGAAGCCGTCGCTGCGGATGGCGTGTTGGTGGTGGTGGATGGCTTCGGTGGTGTCGCCGAGGTGGTGGGCGGCGAGGGAGCGCGCCAACTGGACGGCGGTCGGTGCGAAGCCGGTGTGGTGGGGGTCGGTGTGGTTGGCACGCTGATCAGCCAGGCCGGTGGCGTGGTCGAGCAGGTCGTGGGTGTTGCGGCGGTCGCCGGTGCCGGCGGCGGCGAGGCCGGCTTGGAGGAAGAGGGCTCCGCGTACGGTGTCGTCGTCTGCGGTGCCGGTGGCGGTGAGGGCGGCGGTGAGCGCGAGGTGGTGGTGGCCGAGGGCGCGCAGGGCTTGGGTGACGGCGATGGTGGCGGTGGTGGTGAGGGTGGGGATGTCGGCGGCGGTGGTGACGGCCCGGTCGGCGGCGAGCCAGGCGAGGTGGGGGTGGTCGAGTTTGATCAGGACGTTGGCGGTGATGCGGTAGGTGGCGGCGAGCAGGCTTCGGGTGCCGTGGGTGGTGTCGAGCAGGGCGGGCAGGGCGTCGAGTAGTTGGGGGTAGCGGGCGTGGTGGTAGGTCATCCAGGCGTGGGCGACCTGCCGGCGCGCCTGGTCTGCGGTGACGGTTCGCTGGGGTCGATCGTGGTAGTGGGCGAGGGCGGCGCGGACGGCGTCGACTCCGTCGAGTTTGGGGGCGGTCGGTGGTGGTTGGCGGGGGCCGAGGAGGATGTCGGGGTCGAGGCGTAGGACGTCGGCGATGTCGCGGATGACGGAGTAGCGGTCGAGTTTGCGCACGCCGCGTTCGATTTTGTCGACCCAGCTTTTGGATTTGCCGAGCCGGTCGGCGAAGGTCTGCTGGCTCATGCCCCGGTTGGCGCGTAGTTCGGCTACCCGTCGGCCGAGGGGTATCGAGTTGTGGTCGCGTCGGTGCGGGCGATTCATCGGTTCCCCTCCACGGGCGGCATGGCGTGGGTGGGCTCGCCGCAGCGTGGGCACCACCGCGACTTCACCCGAAACGCGAACAACCCAGCCAGGAACCCCAGCAGCACGCCACTGAGCAGCATCATCATCACCTCGACACCCACGGCCGCTCGCCTTCCTGCGAGACCGAGAGCCGAAACCGTGTCCGCAGCCATGGACACATCGGAGGGAGGTGACCCGTAGCGAGGGCAGGGCCGGTTCGGCGTTGTGCATAGGAAGTAGCGCGCATCGCAGATCCCTTCGGGGCGCTGGCAAGCCCTCACGCCGGGGGTCTTGGTCTGATGACCGTGAGTGAGGGCTCTCTTTGTCTCCGCTCATCGCAAGTTAGCGCACTAACTCCGCGGCGTGAAGTAGGTAAGTGCGCGAGCTATGCTCATGTCGGATGGCGCCCTTGTTTGCTACACCCTTGGGTGCATGGTCGACTTGACCCGGATACCTGCGCCAACCCGGAAGGGCTGTCCATGACCAACAAGGAACCGCCGAACTACCAGCGCATCGTGGACGACCTGCGCTCGCGGATCCTCTCTGGTGAACTGGCTCCGGGTCACAAGCTCCCCACCGAAAAGGAGCTACAGCAGCGATGGGGCTTCTCCACGACCATCGTCAAGCACGCCCTCACCCTGCTGCGCAGTGAAGGGCTCATCGAGGGCCGACGCGGCTCCGGCAACTACGTGCGCGACCGGACCCAACTCGTGCGTCGCGCCCACTCCCGAGACATGCGTAAGCGCCTCGGCAGCACATCGCCATTCGCGCGAGACAGCGAAGCGGCCGGGAGGCAACCGAGCTGGGAGTCGGAGAGCAAGAAGATCCCTGCGACGCCACACGTCGCGGGACGACTCGGCATCCGGCCCGGCGACTCGGTGATGCACACCAAGTACCGGTACCTCGCGGACGGCGATCCCATCCAACTTGCGGACTCGTACGAGCCGCTCGCCGTCACCGGAGGTACGCAGGTCGAGTATCCCGAGCAGGGGCCGGTCATCGGCGTTGTCGCCCGGATGGACTTCATCGGCGTAGCCATCGACCGGTTCGTCGAAGAGGTCACCACTCGACCGGCGATGCCCGAGGAGATTACCGCCCTCGAACTCGACCCGCGCAGCGGCAGGTGGGTAATCGCGATTGAGCGCACCTACTACGCCGGGCCGACCGCAGTCGAGACCGCCGACATCGTCTTCCCCGGCGACCGATACCGCCTCGTCTACGAGATGCCCATCGACCCCTGGCCGCCGTCAAAGGAGGCCGAGACTCCCTGACACGCCGTCGTGAGACGGCATCGGGATTCCCTTCAATTGGCGGCGTCTCCACAGCATCGGCCGGCAGGTGAGGTGTGAGCAGATCTTTCCCACGTTCAGCCGAGGGCGGAGGTGCTTGAGTCCGAGCAGGTGGCCGAGTGCACGGCGATCCCCGCGGCTGTCGCGGTCGTGGCCAGGGGGAACATCAGGAGCACGGCGACGACAGCGGCACCGAGCAGAGCTCGTGCGGGCGACCTGGGCGGGGCGGGAGTGAGCAGTCGGCGCACTCGATCTGCGGCAGTGCCGCCGGCGCCGAGGGCATGGCCGGGAGTGGAACCGGCGAGTCGGACGATGGCGGCGGCCACGGTGTGGCGGCCGTGCTGTGCGCCGGCCTGGTCGTCGGCGAGGTGCTCGACGAGGCGGCGGATCTCGTTCTCGGCGGTGCGGGCCAGGGGCAGCCCGGGCAGGGCTCGGCGGAAGGCGGCCGCGATGGCCACGAGCAGGTGGTGCCGACCGCGGAGATGGGCGCGTTCGTGCCGCAGCACCGCCTCGAGTTGCTGCGGGGTCAGCGCGTCGAGTGCACCGCGGGTGACGACTACGTGTCCGGGTCTGCCGGGCAGGCAATAGACCATCGGTGTGGCGTGGTCCACCACGGTGCAATCGACGGCCGGTCCTGGTCGGGACACGGGGGACAGCGCCGCCAGGTGGTGGCGCCGCCACCGTCGGGCTGCGTGGAGGGTGGCGAGCGTGCTGATCGTGAGGCGGGCGGCGAGTACGGCGGTGGCGGCCAGGGCGAGCGCGGCGAGGGTCTCGTTGGGCGCGCCGAGGCGTGCCAGGGCGCGGACGCAGGCCTCGACGACGCCGTCGAGGCCTGTGGCAAGCGCGGTGGGCGGCACGGCGACGAGCAGCCCGGCGCTCAGGACGGCTCCGGTCGCCGAGACCAGGGCGCCGAGCCACAGGCCGATCGCGATGCGCGGGGCGGTCCGAGTCCAGGGCCGGGCGGCGATGGCACGTGGCGCAGCCACGGCGACGGCAGTTGCCCAGGCGAGCAGGAGAAGACTGGTCATGCTGGCTTCGGCCGGTCGTGCAGGATGGCGCGTAGCAGGGCCGCCTCTTCGGGGCTCATGGTCTCGACAAATCGGGCGAGGGCGGCGTGCTGGTCGCCGGCGGAGGAGAGCGCGTCGGCCATCACCTGGCTGATGTGTTCCTCCCGGCCGATGCGGGGCCGGTAGCGGTAGGCGCGGCCGACCAGCTCCCGCTGCGCCCAGCCCTTGCGGTGAAGATTGTCCAGGACCGTCATCACCGTCGTGTAGGCCAGGCCCTTGCCGGTGAGCGAGTCGACCATCTGTCGGACCGTGAGCGGAGCATCCGCCGCCCAGAGCCGGTTCATCACCTCCGACTCCAAGGGGCCGAGGGAGCGTTCCGCGCCACGGTCACGGCGCCCGGGCCTGATCATCGCTCGACCCTACCGCCCGACGCGGGTACCGGGCACTGCCGCTCACCGAGCAGCCGCCGCCGCAGCGCCCAACCGAGCAGGACGATCGACGCAACGGCCAGTAGCGGTTGGGCCGGCGCGAACCAGGTCATAGCGCCGCTGGTCCCGAGCGCGAGCAGCACGAGCTTGTTGCAGACCGGGCAGCCCACCGCGAGCAGCGACAGCACACCGCCCACCGCGCCCACCCGTTGCTCCGTTCGAGGGGACGGCGTCGCGTTCGCAGGCCGGACGTAGGTGGCCAGCAGCAGGCCCGACAGCGCCGCAGTGACAGCCAGGACCGGCCAGGCCCACCAGGTCACCGGAACGCTGCGGCCGAACAGCGGCGTGTCGAGCAGGTCGGTTGGCACGGCGATCATCACCGCGATGGTGACCCCGCCGACCACCGCGACGACCAGCCGGCGCGGTGTCCAGCTGCGCATGGTGGCCCTCCTCACCCTTGTACGAACCATCCTAGTACTAGGCTGCATAGTACTAGGACAGATAGCAGACACGTTCCCAGGGAGCTGCCATGAAGCCCTCCGCTCGTATCGCTCCACGTCGGCCCGTACGGCGCGGGAGTGGCCCTCATGGGATCCGGCGTACCGCCGGGTGGCTCGGTCCCGTGCTGGTCATCGCCGTGGTCGCGGTGCTGATCGTGCTCGGCCGGCCGTCGTCCGACGCGACGCCGGCCGCGTCCGGCGGACAGGCGGCGGGCTCCGGGGAGGAACGGGTGAACCCGTTCGCCGGGCTGGTCCGGCGGACCCCGGGGGACCCGGTGGCACTGGGCGACCCGGATGCGCCGGTCGTGATCCTGGAGTACTCCGACTTCCAGTGCCCGTTCTGTCGACGGCACGCACGGCAGGTCGAACCCCGGCTGATCCGTGAGTACGTCGACAGGGGTCTGGTCCGCATCGAGTGGCGGGACCTGCCGTACCTCGGGCCGGAGTCGCGCCACGCCGCGGCCGCCGCCCGCGCCGCTGGCGCTCAGGGCAAGTTCTGGCAGTACCACGACGCGCTGTACGCCGAGGAGCGGCGGGTCAACAGCGGGGCTCTGGACGACGAGGCGCTGCGCGCCGCCGCCCGCGAGCTCGGGCTGGACCTGGCGCGCTTCGACGCCGATCGTGCCTCCGCGGTCACCGCAGCCGCCATCGACCGGGACGCGCAGGAGGCCACGTCGATGGGGATCACCGGCACGCCGGCGTTCATCGTCGGCGGTACCCCGATCATCGGCGCCCAGCCGTTCGAAGCGTTCAAGCACGCCATCGACAGGGAGCTGGAGCTGGCGCGATGAGCGACATCGGCTACTTGGCCGCGCTGCTCGGCGGGACGCTCGCCCTGCTGAGCCCGTGCAGCGCGATGCTGCTGCCGTCGTTCTTCGCGTACGCCTTCGGCAGCTCCGGCCGCCTTCTGGCTCGCACCGGCGTGTTCTACCTCGGGCTTGCCGCGGTCCTGGTGCCCCTCGGCGTCGGGTCCTCCGCCCTCGCGGGCCTGTTCTTCCGCCACCGCGACACGCTGATCCTGGTCGCCGGTTGGTCGATCATCACGTTGGGCGTCGTGCAGCTGGCCGGACGCGGTTTCGCGTTCGGGCCCGCGCAGCGCTGGCTGGGCCGGCTGACCGGAGACTCCCCGGCCTCGGTCTTCGTCCTCGGCGCGGTCTACGGGCTCGCCGGGTTCTGCTCCGGGCCGATCCTCGGCGCGATCCTCACGATCGCCGCCACCTCCGATCAGCCCGCATCCGGTGGGGCACTGCTCGCCGTCTACGCCCTCGGCATGGCTGCGCCACTGCTGCTGCTCGCCCTGGTCTGGGACCGGTGGCGCATCGGGCAGCGGCGGTGGCTGCGCGGCCGGCTCCTGGCGGTCGGCAGGTTCCGGGTACACAGCATCTCCCTCATCTCCGGACTGCTGTTCATCGCGCTCGGCGCGTTGTTCCTGGCCTTCGACGGCACCGCCGGGCTGGCCGGCGGCCTGGGCCTGACCGACGTCGAGGGCACGGCACAGGAATGGGTGACCGACAGCCTCGGTTCCGTGCCCGACGAGGCGATACTGCTGCTCGTCGCCGCCGCCGCGCTAGCCATTCTGGTCCACCGCCGTCGCCGGGACGCCTCGAACCGCGCCACCCGGTGAGCTGCCATAGCGCTGTGACCCAGAACACTTGACGCAGTGTCACACTTCGGGGTCATCCCCTCGTCCATGAGCGACTGGTCAACCACCACTTTCACGCTCAGGAGGCCCCGATGCTCGCCATCTATCTCACGGTGACCCTGCTCACCTCAGCCCTCAACGGTGCGGCCGCCATCGCGAATGTGATCGGACACGACTACCCGAAGACGGAGGCGGACCGCAATCGGATACCCCGATCGTGGGTACGACCACTGGGACTGCTCCTGGGCGCGGGCGCGCTCGGCTTGCTGGCCGGGTTCGTCGTGCCGGTCGTGGGTACGCTCGCGGCGGCCGGTCTGGTCTTGTACTTTCTCGGCGCGCTGGGCGCACATGTGCGGGCGGGTAATTTCCGACTCGGCGCCTGGGCACTCTTCTTCGGACTTGCTCTGGCCGCACTCATCGTCAACCTCGCCTACCACATGGAGGCTTGATGTAACTGGTGGCTGGTCCGTTCACAGCGGCTCGCCGCGTAGGTCGCAGGCTCGGTCAGCGGATCGGTCGCCGAGGCGGGATCTGCCCGATCGGCACGGGCCGTGGAGAATGCCGACCGGCCGGTAGAGTCGTCCGCGTGGACCTGGACGACATCGCCGCCCGGCTCGGGGTGCCCGTCGAGGACGTCGACCGCGTGCACCGGCTCGCCGGAGACCGGCCGTCGGCACCGCTGCCCGCCAAGGCCGACGCGCCCGCGATCCTCGACCGGCTCGGGGTGCGGCCGGACGACGCCGCCGAGATCATGGCAGGCTGGCCCGACCCCGGCTCTGCACTGTGGACTCCGGAGCTGCGTTGGCTGCTCGGCCGCTCGATCGCTCTGGTCCGCGCCGACCTCGGGGGTTACGAATGGCTGCCGCCTGGCCCGGCGCTACCGCGCGAACGAGGCCCTGCCTGGCGGCATCTCTACGTGTACGCGTACCTGGCGCTGGTCGACGTGGTCAGGGGATACCACCGCGACCATGGCGTCCCGGATGCCGTGTCGTGGGCAACCCTCGCGGACCTGGGCCGCAATCTCGCGATCGACCGGCGGATGCACCGCGAGGGCTGGCCGGTCATGCAGAGCTGGCTGACACTGCACGCGCGCGGCGCCGTCTACGAGCTTGGCCGGCTGCAGCACCATCGCGGCGACGGTGCCATCAGCCTGCACATCCCCGAGTCGGGGCCGATGACCCCGGAGGCGGTCGCGGCGTCGCTCGACGAGGGCCGTGCTTTCTTCCCGCGCCATTTTCCCGACGAGCGCTACACGGAGTTCTCCTGCGGGTCGTGGCTGCTCGACCCGCAACTGCGGGAATACCTGCCCGAGGACTCCAATATCGTCCGGTTCCAGCGGAGGTTCGAGCTGGAGCCCTACGAAGAGCCGGAAGGGCTGGACGCTGACGTCGAGGTGCTGCGGTTCGTGTTCCGCACCCTGACCACGCCGCTCGACCAGCTGCCGCGCCGCACCGCGCTCCAGCGCGCGGTCGTCGACCACCTGAAGGCCGGCCGCCACTGGCACTGGCGCCGCGGTCGATTCCCCATCTGATCGGTCAGCGCGCCGGGGCGTGCGGGTGCCGGCACCCGCACGCCACCAGGGCAGGCTCCGCTGTTTCCATGAACGGCTGAACCGGAGTTCAGACCACGGTGCGGGCCATCGTTGGTGGGTGCCGTTACAGATGGCTCGCTGGCTCGGCTCACCCTTCAGTTGCGATCGCGGCAATGGCGGCGTGTGGTCGATGGGTTCGGCGAGCGAAGGTAGTCGGTGATATGGCCAGGCCCGCAGCCCAGATCGAGCACCGTGCCGGGTCGCCTCGCCACAATGGACGTGCTTTATTTCACCGGCGCACTACGGCACGGCCAAGGCCGGCCTCAGCATGCTCAACCGGACGATGGCCCGGGAGTGGGGACGCCACGGGGTGCGCAGCAACCTGGTCGTGCCCGGCCTGGTGGACTCGGGTGCCCACGAACACTACGAGGACGACGAGAGCATGAGCCGCCTCTACGGTGCAGAGATCCCGCTGGGCAGGTGGGGAAAGCCCGAGGAGATCGCCGCACCGGTGGTCTTCCTCGCCTCCGACGCCGCCTCCTTCGTCAACGGCGCCACATGTCGACGGAGGCCAGATCAGCTGAGCGGCGACAAGCGGCTCAGGCTGCCGGCGCGCGGGACACCGCAACTCGT
>NZ_BOPC01000055.1 GCF_016863555.1 Micromonospora qiuiae
TTACCTCCAGGCGCTGGACATCGAGTTAACCCCGTGCGGCGGCCGGCCACGTTTCACGTGAAACGAACCGTGATCAGCTCAGCCTCGCTCCTCATTCGACCCGGCCAGAGACATCACCAAGTTCCCACCGGCGGCACGCCCCCGTACGCCTGATGAAGGACGCCGGCCGCCAGAAGGTTATCCACACCCGTTATCCACAGGCCGGCGTTGTTTCACGTGAAACCCAAGCTGGAACCCGTGTTGAGCCGCGCGTACGGCCACCGCGCAGAGATCTTCTAGCCTGTGGATATCTCTGGGGACAGTCCGTGCGTAGCGCTGCCACTTCCCTTGATCCTGGCCGGAACCGAAGGTGATTCGGATAGGGACAGCGGTGGCGGACTCGGTTATGGTCAGCCTCGTGCGCGACACCCCTCCCTCAGTCCCGGACTTCACACAGTGGCCGTCCTTCCCCTTCGAGGGCGAGCTGCAAATCAAACCACTCGACGATCCGGTGCCGGTCGAACCACCCCGCAAGGGTGAGGCCGACCGGGAATGCGCCGCGTGCCAGGCGCCCGACGATGCCTACATCTGGGTCGGTGAGCGGTGGCGCGTACGCGCCATGGACCGCCCCACCGGCCTGCCGATGGTTCTCATCCTGGAATCACGGTCGCACTTCGACTTGGGCGACCTACCCAATCTGCTCGCCGCCGAGTTGGGCGTGATGATCGTACGGCTCGAACGGGCCATCCGATCGCTCGACGGAGTGGCCCGGGTGCACGTCAACCGCTGGGGCGACGGCTCCGCCCACCTGCACATGTGGTTCCTCGCCCGGCCATACGGGCGGCTTCAACTAAGAGGCACCTTCCTCACCCTCTGGGACTCGATCCTGCCGCCCATCCCCGAGGAGAAATGGCGGGAGAACCTCGCCCTCGTGGCTGCCTGGCTCGCCGAGTTCGGCGGTCGGCCGCTGGCTGAGCCGCCCCGGATCCAATGGCAGGCCCCGTCCAGTCTCGCCGTGCAGTCCGACCCGATCGAGGAGGATGTACTGCAGGGGAGTTCGCTTCTGGACGCCATCGGGGAATCGGCCGAGCCGCCGGATATCGATGCTTTGGACCTCGGAGGGCAGCCGACGACCGGGGCCATGCCGCCCGATGCTCCGGAGGTCGAGGCGCTGCCAGCCTCGACCGAGGCCGCGTCGACGGCTGTTGCTGCCGCCGTACGATCGGCGCGACCTTCACCAGAAGCGGAGGCCGGGCTTGCCGATGCCGCGCACGAATGGCACGCCGGCATCGCCGGCGCGGCAGAGACCGGCGCGGCAGAGGCGGGCGCGGCAGAGGCGGGCGCGGCAGAGGCGGGCGCGGAGCGGGAGGCGGGCGCGGCAGGTGCGCCGGACGCGTCGACCACCGAGGCGTACCCGACTTCGCACGGCCAGGCTTCCGAGCCGGAGGCGACGGGGTTCGCCGGCGACGTGACCGGCTCGATCGGCAGGTCAAACGGTGCCTGAGATTCGGCCGTGGTGACGGCGGGACGATCTGGCTCGCAGTCGAGTCCGCGGGCTTGTCCAGCGCCCCGGAAGTGTTAAGAAGGGGCCCCTATACAACGCTAGGCGTTAATAAGGGGCCCTTCCTTACATCTCGGCCGTCAGCGGGTGGTGGCGCGGGTGACCAGGGCGGCGATCACTTGGCCGAAGTCCATGCCGGCGGCCTGGACCGCGAGCGGCAGCAGCGACGTCTCGGTCATTCCCGGGGAGACGTTGACCTCCAGTACGTGCGGCTGGCCGGCCGAGTCGACGATCAGATCGACCCGGCTGAGGTCACGTAGGCCGAGCGCGGTGTGCGCGGCCAGCGCGATTTCGGCCACCGAATCGGCCACCGCCGGGTCCAGCCGGGCCGGCGTGTGCCAGGTGGTCCGGCCGGCGGTGTAGCGGGCGGCGTAGTCGTAGACGCCGTTACGCGGCACGATCTCGACCGGCGGCAGGGCCTGTGGACCGTCACCCAGGTCGACGACGGAGACCGCCACGTCCATGCCGGGCACGTAGCGCTCCACGAGCGCGGTCTGGTCGTACGCGAAACAACCGACCATGGCGGCCGGCAGGGACGCCGTGTCCCGGACCACGGCGGCGCCGAGCCCGGAGCCTCCCTGCGCCGGCTTGACCATCAGCGGCAGTCCCAGCCGGTCGACGATGCGGTCCAGCACGGCCACCGCACCCAGTTCGCTGAACCGGTCGTGCGGCAGTGCGACCCAGTCCGGGGTGGCGATGCCGGCCTCCCGGAGCACCGCCTTGGCCGACGGTTTGTCCCAGGCCAGCCGAGAGGCCCGCGCGTCGCAGCCGACGTACGGCACGCCGCAGAGGTCGAGTACTCCGCGCAGCGATCCGTCCTCACCGGTGGCACCGTGCAGGGCGATCACCACGGCGTCGGGCGGATCGGCGTCCAGCGCCGGCAGCAGGGCAACGTCGGCGTCGCGCAGCTCGGCCTCCATCCCGACCGCTCGCAGCGCGTCGAGCACCCGGCGGCCGGAACGCAGCGACACGTCGCGCTCGTAGGACAGACCACCGGCGAGCACGAGCACGTGCAGTTCGCTGGCGGTGGCACCGGACAGGAGGGACTCTTCGGTTGCGTTGGCACCCATGCCGGGCATCATGCCAAGTCGGGTCCCGGGGCGTCCGAGCCGGCCTGGCCCCGCCGGGCGCCTGGCCCACCGACCGCACCGAACACCCGCCGCATGGCGATGTCCTGCTCCATCACGCCGGCCAACCGGCGGACCCCTTCCCGAATCCGCTCGGGCGAGGGGAAGGAGAAGTTGAGCCGCATGTGGCCGGCGCCGCTGTCGTCCGCGTAGAAGCCGGTGCCGGGGACGTACGCCACCCGGGCGGCGATGGCCCGCGGCATCATCGCCTTCGCGTCCAGCCCGTCCGGCAGGGTCGCCCAGACGAACAGGCCGCCGGCCGGCGTGGTCCATCTGGTCCCGGCGGGCATCAGGTCCGCCAGCGCGGCGAGCATCGCATCGCGTCGCTCGCGATAGACCTCCCGGTAGACCTTCAGCTGCTCGCGCCAGGGCATCGTGCTGAGGTACGCGGTGACGGCGGACTGCGCGTAGACGCTGGGGCAGAGGATCTGCGCCTCGCTGGCGATCACCAGCTTGTCCCGCACGGCGTGCGGGGCGAGGATCCAGCCGACCCGTAACCCGGGAGCGAAGGTCTTGGAGAAGGTGCTGAGGTAGAAGACGCCCTCGCGGCGACGCGCCCGCAGCGGCGCGGGCGCCTCTCCCTCGAAACCCAGCTGGCCGTACGGGTCGTCCTCGACCACCAGCAGACCGGCGCGCTCGCAGATGTCCAGGACCCGCTCACGCCGTTCTTCGGTGAGCGTCACACCGGCCGGGTTCTGGTAGGTCGGGATGGTGTAGAGGAACTTCACCCGACGGCCGGCCCGGGCCTGGTCCGTGATGGCCGTCTCCAGCGCCTCCGGGATCAGGCCGTCGTCGTCCATGGGCACGTGCACGACCTGCGCCTGGGCGGCCTGGAACACCCCGAGCGCGCCGACGTAGGTCGGCCCCTCGGCGAGCACCACGTCACCTGGGTCGAGGAAGAGCCGGGCCACCAGGTCCAGCGCCTGCTGCCCGCCGACGGTCACCACCACGTCCTCGGGGGAGGCACCGCAGGCGGCGTCGATGCCGGAGAGGGCCATCACCTCGCAGATCCGCTCGCGCAGCTCCAGGGTGCCCTGGCCGATGCCGTACTGCAGGGTCGTGGCCCCGTGTTCGGCGCCGAGCCGGCCGAGCATCTCGCCGACGGCGTCGAGCGGGAGCGCGGCGATGAACGGGGCACCTCCGGCGAGCGAGACCACTTCCGGCCGGCTGGCCACCGCGAACAGCGCCCGGATCTCCGAGGCGGTCATTCCCCGCACCCGGCGGGCGTACCGGTCGGTGTAGTCGTCGAGTGTCGTGCCGGTCATCACATCACCTCGGTGGCGGCTCGGACGGCTCCTTCCCGGATACCCGGGACACCGGCGACCATGGCGGCACGGCGCGCCGGATGTCGATCCTAGCCGCCACTTGTCGGCTGGGCGTTTCTTGACGGCCTCGCGTCCACATGCCGGGCCACGGGGGGCGCTCCTGTGGTGGGCGTTCGCACGTACTCTCCCGTGGTGGCGATCGGCGGCGTACGATCGCTCGTCGGGGGGTAGGAATGCGGCGGTGCCGTCCGGGCTGGCCCCGCTGCCGAACCTAGTGTGGGGAAGCACCTATGTCGCGACGTCTGGTCAGCCTGACCCTCGACACCCTGGAGGATCTCCCCCGGCCGTGCCGGCAGTGCGTCTACTGGGAGCTTGATCCCGTTTCGGCCGATCGGGCCTGCGCGGCCGGCGATCCCGGGCTGGAGAAGGAGGCGTGGGTCTCGCAGACCCTGCTGGAGTGGGGGTCCTGCGGCAAGTTGATCTACGTCGACGGGATGCCCGCCGGTTTCGTCATGTACGCCCCGCCGGCGTACGTGCCGCGGTCGATGGCTTTTCCCACCTCGCCCGTCTCCGCCGACGCGGCGCTGCTGATGACCGCGAACGTGGTGCCCGCCTTCGCCGGCGGTGGGCTGGGCCGGATGCTGGTGCAGGGGGTGGCCCGCGACCTGACCAAGCGCGGCATCAAGGCGATCGAGGCGTTCGGTGACGCCAAGTTCGGTGACGCCGCCGATCCGGCCGGCACCTGCGTCGCACCTGCCGACTTCTTCCTGTCGGTGGGCTTCAAGACCGTCCGCCCGCACCCCCGTTTCCCCCGCCTGCGGCTGGAACTGCGCACGGCGTTGAGCTGGAAGTCGGATGTCGAGTACGCGCTGGAGAAACTGCTCGGCTCGATGAGCCCGGAGGCCCTGCTGCGTCCGGTCCGTCCCGCGCCGGCCACCCGCTCCACCACAGGGTGAATCCGGCGGCACTCAGTCGACCACGGTGCTGGCGGCGATGGCTGCCCGCAGCTCACGCACGTCGATCGACCCGGTCGGCACGTCGCGCTCGATCGGCAGGTACATCCGCTGCACCGCCGCCACGATCGCCTCCACCACCTTGTCCCGGAAGCGGGAATCGACCAGCCGATTCCGGTCCGCCGGTGAGGTGAGGTAGCCGACCTCGACGCGTACCGCCGGCATGCGGGTGAGCCGGAGCAGATCCCACGCCTTGGCATGGGTCCGGCAGTCGCGCAGTCCCGTCCGCGCCACGATTTCCCGCTGGACCAGGCCGGCCAGCCGTTCCCCGGTCGCGGAGGTCACGCCGTTGTCGGTGCCGTAGTGGTACGTCGCGACCCCTTCGGCGTCCGGGTTGGCATGCCCGTCGGTGTGCAGCGAGATGAAGACGTCCGCGCCGAGCGAGTTGGCCAGTTGTGCCCGGTCGATGTCGGGCAGGCAGGTCTCCGGTGCCGGCCCGCGGGTGAGCTGCACCCGTACGCCCGACGCGGCGAGCGCTCCCTCGAGCCGGTTGGCCAGGTCGTGTACCAGGTCGGCCTCGGTCCAGCGCAGCGGACCGTCAAGCACCACCACGCCCGGATCGGTGCCGCCGTGGCCCGGGTCGATGACCACCGTCCGGCCGACCAGCGTCGGGCCGGACTGCCTGATGGCGTCGGATTCGCGCAGCCATTGCGGCCGTCCGCCGACCACCTTGCGTCCGAGGCGGCGCAGCGCCCCCATGGTGTGCGGACCGCAGGTGCCGTCCGGGGCCAGTCCGACCTCACGTTGGAACTGGGCCACCGCCCGGGAGGTGCGTACGCCGTAGATGGCGTCGGCCCGGCCGACGTCGTACCCCATTTCCAGCAGCCGTTCCTGCAACGACCGGACGTCCTCGCCGGTGAGCGGAACCGGCACTGCGTGGTAGAGCGTTCGGGCGCCGAGGCGCCAGCGCGCGGCGTCGAGGGCCCGCCAGGTCTCGGCGCCGACCCGGCCGTCGACGCTGAGTCCCCGTGACTGCTGGAAGGCCCGGACGGCCCGTTCCGTGGCCGCGTCGAACTCGTCGTGATGCGGGCCGGTCGCCTTGGAGAGGAGGTCGAGACCGGTCAGCACGGCACGGATCTCGGTCACCGCAGGTCCTCGGTCACCGGGACGGATCGGACGCACGCACGACCCCCTCTGCACGGGCGATGGCTGGCCGGGCCCATCGGCGGCGAGGCGCCGCGACGGGAACCAGGTGGTCACCGGCGTCCCGCGCCCCCTGGGTTCGAGGCTATGCGCTGAACGATCCGCAGGGGCGGAAAAACGCGTCGACCCCGTACCGGTGAGCCCGGCACGGGGTCGAGACGGCGGTTGTCGCCCGAGGTCAGAGCGCCGACTGGATCAGCTTGACCAGCTCGCCCTTGGGCTTGGCGCCCGCGATCGACTGCACCGGCTCGCCGTTCTTGAACACGGTGAGGGTCGGTACGGACATCACCCGGTAGGCGCGGGCCGTCTCCGGGTTCTCGTCGATGTTGAGCTTGACGATGCTGACCTGGTCACCCATCTCGCCGGCGATCTCCTCCAGCAACGGCGACACCTTGCGGCACGGTCCGCACCACTCGGCCCAGAAGTCCACCAGAACCGGCTTGTCCGACTTGAGTACGTCGGCGGCGAAACTTGCGTCGGTGACCGCCTTGGTTGCTCCCACTATTGACCCTCCTCCTCAAATTTTCTGGTTCAGCCCGCAGCCCTGGTGCCGGTCTCGCTCGGCAGCGTGGCGATGAAGCGTTCCGCGTCCAGGGCCGCCGCACAGCCCGTACCGGCCGCGGTGATCGCCTGCCGATAGGTGTGGTCGACCAGGTCACCGGCGGCGAAGACACCGGGAATGCTGGTCCGGGTGCTGGGCGGGTCGACCTTCACGTAGCCCTCGTCGTCCAGCTCCACCTGCCCGCGGAACAGCTCGCTGCGCGGGTCGTGGCCGATCGCCACGAAGACGCCGGTGACGTCGAGCACCCTCGTCTCGCCGGTGTGCACGTTGCGCACCCGTACGCCGGAGACCTTGCCGTCGGCGCCGAGAATCTCCTCGACCACGGTGTTCCACTCGACCTTGATTTTGTCGTTACTGAGCGCCCGCTCTGCCATGATCTTGCTGGCCCGGAACGAGTCCCGCCGGTGGATGATGGTGACCGAGTCGGCGAAACGGGTCAGGAAACTGGCCTCCTCCATCGCCGAGTCACCGCCACCGACGACCACGATGTGCTGGTTGCGGAAGAAGAAGCCGTCGCAGGTGGCGCAGGAGGAAACCCCGTGGCCGAGGAACTCCTGCTCACCGGGCACGCCGAGCGGACGCCAAGCGGAACCGGTGGCGAGGATGACCGCCCGAGCCCGGTAGGCGGTCTCGCCGACCCAGACGGTGCTCGCCGTGCCCGGCTGGCCGGTCTCCACCAGCTCGACGCGGGTGGCGTCGTCGGTCAGGAACTCGGCGCCGAACCGCTCGGCCTGCTTGCGCATGTTGTCCATGAGCTCGGGGCCGAGGATGCCGTCCGCGAAACCGGGGAAGTTCTCCACCTCAGTGGTGGTCATCAGCGCCCCGCCGGACTGCACGCCCTCGATGACCAGGGGCTTGAGATTGGCGCGGGCCGCGTAGACCGCCGCGGTGTAACCGGCCGGCCCGGAGCCGATGATGATCAGGTTGCGGACCTCGTCCACTGCCGTCTCCCAATCGTGTTGACTGTCGCCATCGACGTATGCCGATGGCGATCCGAGTGCCGACGCGGCGGCAACTGATGTGCAGAACGTCATCGTACGAAGCGGGAATTCCCGAGCCGGTCATCCGGTGGGTCAGGTCACGTGGACGGGCAAACGTCCGGTGGCCGTGAAAATCACCCTACCCGCGTACGGTAACGGTTGTCCGAGCCGGACCCGGGGATACCGCAGTCGGGCCCGCTGACCCAGGACCACCGGGTGCCGGAATCGTCGGTGAAGCGCACGACCAGCGCCGGGCGCCCCTGGAAGCGGGCGTAGTCGACGGCGTCGAAGGTGACCGGACCGCCGTGCTCGGAGCCGATCTCGGCCAGGCAGGCGCTCAACGCCATCTGGTCGCCGAGCCGCGCCAGGTCCCCCAGGCCGGCCGGCCGCCCGCCCGCCGCGCTGAGCTGTGGTTCGGGGCTGCCGGCGAACTTTCTGACCGTCGGCAGAGGCTCTGCCTTCGCCAGTTGCTCCGAGGAGTAGTCGGTGCCGGTGCGCTCCGGCGGGGCCGCGACCCGGTACCGGGGCTCGGCCGCTGCGGGCGCCGGCTCCTTCGCAGTGTTCGCGGACGCATGCTCCTGGGCGTCCTGCGGCTTGTGACCGTACGGTTCCGCGTTGCTGGTGCCCTGGTCGCTCAGCGCGGTGCCGCTCGCTGTCTGGCTTTCGGCCTGATGCCGGGCGACTTGCAGGACCCCAATCCCCAACACGGCCACGGCGGCGAGCGCGACCGGGCCGGCGAGCCGGGACCAGCGCCGTCGCCGCTGACCCGGACGGCTCTGGTCGCGGTCCTGCGCCGGCCGTAACGTGCGGGCCGGACGCCGGGATCCGCCGAGCGGCTGGGCCGGCACGAGGGCCGGTCTGGCACCGGTCGGCGTTGGTTCGGAGTCGTCGGCCAGGCCGTCGATGGCGTCGGTCGCCCGGTCCACGGCCGCGATGTCATCTTGCGTGGCCTCCGACGGAGCAGCGGCGCCCATCGCGGCGAGGATCCGGTCGGCGATCTCCGCCGGCATCTCCGGCGATCGCTCACCCAAGGCGGACAGGTCCGCACGGACCTCGGCGACGGCCGGGGCCAGCGACGCGTGGGCCTGCGCCCAGGCCGGGTCCTCCGTGACGAGGCGAGCGACCTCGGTCTCCTCCGGGGTGCCCGCCAGCGCACCGCCGAGGTAGTCGGCGAGCAGGTCGTGGTCGACCCCGCTGAACTCCCCGGTACTCACGCTTCCTCCTGGTCGGCATCCGGTCGGGAGTGGCCCGACCTCGATCGGACGGCCTGCCGGGCTCTCGGGTTCCCGCGGGTGATCGCCGGCACGTCGGACGGGTCGCCGGGCAACTGTTCGCCACCGGTCCGCAGGTGCCCAAGCACGACCGCCAGCCGGGCCCGGCCCCGGGCGCACCTGCTCTTGACCGTTCCCTCGGGCACGCCGAGGATCCGGGCGACCTCGGCGACCGGGTACCCCTGCACGTCCACCAGGACGAGAGCAGCTCGCTGCTCGACCGGAAGCGCGGCCAGGGCGTCGCGGACCACCATTGCGGTGTCGTGGTCGCGTGCCGGTGCGGCCGGCTCGACGCCGCCGGTGCCGTCGTCTGAATCGCGGACTCCGTCGGGCAGCGGCACCGTGGGGTGGGACTGCCGTCGTCGAATCCGGTCGAGACAGGCGTTCACCACGATCCGGTGCAGCCAGGTGGTGACAGCGGCGTCGCCCCGGAACCGCCCGGCGGCACGGTGCGCGGACAGCAAAGCGTCCTGGAGGGCGTCGGCCGCCTCCTCCCGGTCGGCGAGCGTACGCAGGGCCACCGCCCAGAGTCGGTCCCGGTGCCGGCGGAACAGCTCGGCGAACGCGTCCCGGTCGCCGGCGATGTGGGCGTGCAGCAGATCCAGGTCGGTGACCGTCTCGTCCACCAATGCTCCGTCCGTCCGGTCCCGAGCGGCAGCACGTCCATCGCGTACGTCCATCATCGAGTCCGGTGCGGGTGCCGCTCCGTCACGACCCCTGGACCGTGATCTCCTGGACGCCGACCTTGAAGCCGTTGCCGTTCGCGGGCAGCTCGGTGATCCAGAAAAGCAGGTAGCGGTACTTCTGGTCGGCGTCGAAGCCGTTGAAGGTCATGGTGGTCCCGTCGTGCTCCTCGAACGGCTGCCCGATCCTGTTCTTCAGATACGCGGTGAGGACCTGCTCATCGCCGGCCTTGTCAGAAGGGCGGTCGATGGTGCCGGTCAGCAACTCGGCCGAGGCACCCGGGGTGGAGAGGTTGACCTGTACGGACTTGACGGTGTGCTCACCGCCGAGGTCGATCCAGACACCCATGCCCCGCTTGAGGCCGCCGAAGTTGCTACGCGGGTAGGTCTCCGTCGACCAGCCCTCGTCCCGGTCGCCGTCGAAGACCTTCTCGGCGTCGCGGACCTCGCTGCGGTTGCGGCTGTCGGGGTCGATGATCCGGGCGTCGCTGATCTTCAGGTTACGGGCCTTGGGCGTCGGCGGTTCCGTGCTCACCGGCGCACTGGCCGTGGGCCCGGCCACCGGGTCGGTCTGCGGATCCTCGTCGTTGTCGCCCAGCGTGGTGATGCCGATGATCAGGCCGATCAGGGCCACCGCCAGCAGGCCGGCGATGCCCAGGGCGACCTTGCGCCCACCTGCGGCGGCCAGCGGCGAGGGCACCTCGCCGGGCTCGGCGGCGAAGCGCAGCGGGCCGCTGTTGTCGAGGTAGTCGTCCTCGGCGGGCACGTCGAGCCGGGCCAGTTCCGCCGCCAGCACGTCCGACGAGGGAGGCGCGACGTTGGCGTCGAGCAGATCCATCGTGAGATCGTCAAGGTAGGCCGGCACGCCGGCCCGGATCTGGCGCGGAGCCGCCAGGACACCGTTCGCGTCGCGCACCGCGTCGGCGATGGCTGCCCGCCCGTGCCCGGGTGTGGCGCCCAGCAGTGGTGCCTCAGTGTGGGGCCAGTGCCCGGTCAGGGCGTAGTAGAGGATCCCGCCGACCGCCCGGACGTCGGTCTCCTGGGTGTCGGCACCATCGGTGCGGGCGTCGGCCAGCACCACCCGACCGTCGTCGCTGATCATCACCGTGCCGGGGTGCACGTTGCCGTGCACCATGCCGGTGGCGTGCACGGCGGCCAGCGCACTGGCGACGGCGTTGCCGACGGCGGTCGCCCGCCACGTGTCCAGCGGGCCGTCTGCGACGAGCTCCCGCAGCGACTGTCCGTCGACCCACTCGCGCACCACGTAGGCGCGCTCGGCCTCGTCGATCGCGTCGTAGACGCCGGCGAGGTTGGGATGGACGACCCGGCTGGCCGCGACGGCGGCCTGGAGCATCTCGGTGGCGGAGTCACCGCCCGGGTAGCGCATGACGACCGCGACGGGCCGACGCAGCACGACATCGACGCCGCGCCAGACCAGCCGGCCCGCGCTGTCGTTGTTGATGTGCTCGACCAGTTCGTACCGTTCGGCGAGGATCTCACCGGTCTGCGGAGCACCGAAGGTCATGACCGGCGGAGTGGTCTCGTCCGCGTCCTGACCCTCGCCGACCTGGGTCACCCGTCCTCCCTCGGTGATCGTGTCGATCGATGGACCCGAGTTGCTGGGCATCTGATTCCCGCTCCGCCTTCGTGTCGCACCGGGCGACCTGATCCCGGCACGGCGAGCGCCGGTGCCTGTCTGTCCCGTCGAGAGCGACCTTACCTGGGTTCGCCGTCTCCCCGACATGTCATCTTCCCGCCGCCACCGCTGGGAAACTCACGCCTCGGGCGGTCTCGTCCTGTTACGACCGCTGTCAGCCCCGTTGCTGGCAGATGTACCAGCCAATCTAGAGGCTGCCCACAATTGCCCTCCGCACGGGCGGTGCGGGGACGTGGGGTGGATCGCCACGCCTGCGGGGTTCCCGTCGATCGGCTGACCATGCTCGGACTTCCGGCTGGTTATCCACAGGCCGATTCGTCAGTTGAGCGGCGACGCGCCCGGTTATCCACAGGCCGGTCCACAGGATGGTGATCCGCGATCACTGTGCGTGCATCTATGGCGATCAGCGGCCGAGGCGGCGGCGAACCATGCCGACCACCTCGGTGATTTCCGAGATCCGCAACACCATGGCCAGGCCCAGGTAGCTGCCGCCGATCACCGCACCGCCCACCACCAGCTGCACGATCGCCTGCAGGCGGGTCGGCGTGTCGTCGCCGGGGAGCACGGCCACGACCAGCAGGCCGGCCACGGCGGCGCCGAGCGCGGCAAGGGCCACCCGACCGAGCGTACGCAGGATCGCGCCCAGCCCGATCCGGCCCACCCGGGGGCGCAGCAGCCAGGCGGAGCCGATGGCGGCGGCCAGGTACGAGACCGTGTTGCCGATCATCATCCCGGCCCCGGCGAAACTCGCCGAGAAGAGCAGGAAGAGTACGACCTGTACGCCGACCCGCAGCGCAACCACCGGAATGTTGATCAGTGCCGGGGTGCGGGTGTCCGGCAGCGCGTAGAAGGCGAAGGTGAACAGCTGGCTGATCGCGAACGGAACCAGTCCGATCGCGGCGACCAGCAGCACGGTCGACGTGGCCACCGCGTTGTCCGCGCTGAAGGCTCCGTAACGGAAGACCACCACCGAGATCGGTGCGGCCAGCACCGCATAGCAGACCGCGATCGGTGCGAGCACCGCGCTGACGGTCCGGGTGCCCCGGCTCAGATCGCTGGTGAACTCGTGGAACCGACCGTCCGCCGCGGCGGCGCTCATCCGGGGCATCAGCGCGGTGATGATCGAAACGGCGATGATGCCGTGCGCCATCATCAGCAACAGGAACACGTTGTTGTAGATCAGGAGGCCGGCATTGTCCTCGCCGGCCGCCCGGGTCAGCAGATTGACCACCACGAAGAGGCCGAGCTGGTTGACCGCCACGTAGCAGAACATCCAGCCGCCGAGCTGGCCCAACTCGCGCAACCCCAGCGCCCGGAAGTCGAACCGCGGCTTCCACCGGAACCCGACCTTGCGTAGCGCCGGCAGCAGGCCGGCGGCCTGGACCGCCACGCCGAGCAGCGTGCCGCCACCGATCAGGAGAATCTGGTTCAGCCCCACGTCGGCGGGCTGACGCGCCTGGGCACCGAAAACGAGGATGTAGGTGCCGAAGGTGGCGATGGCGACCAGGTTGTTCAGGATGGGTGCCCACATCGGTGCCGCGAAGTGGCCCCGCGTGTTCAGGATGGCCGCGATCAGTGCGCTGATGCCGGTGAAGAAGAGCATCGGCAGCATCAGGTACGACAGCTTGGTGACCAGGCCGGTGTAGTCGTCGTCCTTGCCACTGGCGTACAGGCTCGTGAGCACCGGTGCCGCGATCACCGCGATCAGCACGGTTGCGGCGAGCGCGACCACCGCCAGGGTCAGCAGTCGCTGTGCGTACGCCTGCCCCCGGTCAGAGTCGATCTTGCTCCGGCGGACCAGCACCGGGATCAGCACGCTCGTCAGGATGCCGCCGAGCAGGAACTCGTACACCTGTTGCGGCAGGAACATGGCAGTGGTGAAGACGTTGCCGATCAGGTTGCCGAGAGCCGCACCGATCATGAGATTACGGAGGAAGCCCGTACCCCGGCTGACCAGGCTGCCGATCGCCATGACCGCGCTGTTGGCCGCGGCGCTGCCCTCCGCCACCTGCTCCTGGGGTGGCGCGACCGACTCGGCCGCCGGCTGGTTCAGCGGCTCGGCGGAGATGAACGTCGCGCCGTCACCGGGCCGTCCGCCGGGCGCGCCGCCCTGCTGGGCGTTCGCGCTGCGGTAGAGCCCGCCGCTCATCTGTGCCTCCAAGGGGTACGCCGGAGCCGGCACCGGCCCGCACGCCACAGACCTTAGTCAACTCGCGTCCGTATACCGCGCCCGGCGGAGGAGATGCCGGTCAGGACCGATAGGCTGGCGCTCCCATGTCCGAAGCCGCCGCATCCCACGCCATCGACCGCCGCGAACTCACCTCGGCGCAGCGCAACGCCGTCGCCGAACTGCTCCGGGTCTCCCCGGTCGCCGACGAGTTGGGCCGCCGGTTCGCCGCCGCCGGTCACGAGCTGCACCTCGTGGGCGGTTCGGTCCGTGACGCCCTGCTCGGCCGCCTCGGCGAGGACCTCGACTTCTGCACCGACGCCCACCCGGACCAGACGCTGAACGTCGTACGCGGCTGGGCCGAGGCGATCTGGGAGACCGGCCGCGAGTTCGGCACCATCGGCTGCCAGCGGGACGGGCTGCGGCTGGAGATCACCACCTTCCGCGCGGAGTCGTACGACCAGGTCAGCCGCAACCCGGTGGTCGAGTACGGCACCAGCCTGATCGAGGACCTGCGGCGGCGGGACTTCACCGTCAACGCGATGGCGGTGAGTCTGCCCGAGCACCGTTTCACCGACCCGTACGGCGGCCTGGCCGACCTGGCCGCGAAGGTGGTGCGTACCCCGGGCACGCCCGCCGAGTCGTTCGGTGACGACCCGCTGCGGATGCTGCGGTCGGCTCGTTTCGCCGCGCAGTTGCGTTTCACGGTGCACCCGGACGTACGGGCGGCGATGAGCCGGATGGCGCCAGACCTGGATCGGATCACCGCCGAGCGGATCCGCGACGAGTTCACCAAACTACTCTGCGGCGCGGATCCGATCGCCGGGCTGCGGCTGCTGGTGGAGACCGGGCTGGCCGAGCGTTTCCTGCCCGAGCTGACCGGGCTCAAGCTGGAGATCGACGAGCACGCCCAGCACAAGGATGTCTACGAGCACACCCTCACCGTGGTGCGCAACGCGATCTCGTACGAGGATGACGGGCCGGACTTCATTCTCCGGATGGCCGCCCTGATGCACGATGTCGGCAAGCCAGCCACCAAGGCGGCGGGCCCCGACGGGCGGGTCAGTTTCCACCACCACGAGGTGGTGGGTGCCCGGTTGACCAAGGCGCGGATGAAGGCGCTGCGCTACCCGAAGGACGTGACCAGCAAGGTCGCCACGCTGGTCGCGCTGCACCTGCGCTTCTACGGCTACGGCCGGGGCGAGTGGACCGACTCGGCGGTGCGCCGGTACGTCACCGACGCCGGTGACCTGCTGCCTCGGCTGCACAAGCTGACCCGCTCGGACTGCACCACCCGAAACCGCCGCAAGGCGGCGCAACTGGCGGCGGACTACGACGCCCTGGAGGAGCGGATCGCCCGGATCGCCGCCGAGGAGGATCTGGCCCGGGTCCGACCCGACCTCGACGGCAACGCGATCATGGAACTGCTCGGCGTACCGCCGGGGCCGATCGTGGGGCGGGCCTGGAAGCACCTGAAGGATCTGCGCCTGGAACGCGGGCCGCTGGACCGTGACACCGCCGAGGCCGAACTGCTGCGCTGGGCCCGCGACGAGGGCCTTCTCGGCTGAGGGACGCGGCTCGCACCCGTCATCGATGATCATTCGGTGCGGGTCGCTACGCCGAAACGCCGACGTATCGACCAAAAGGTTGACGCGGCTCGTTGCGTGGATCCGTCATGATGTTCGCACGTCCATTCGCGCGCTCAACTGTCGAAGCGGGACGATCCACTATCCGTCCGGCCGCGTTCAAGGCGTGGTCGATGACGAGCGGGGAGATTATCTAGTGAAACGCCGTGGCGTATTGCGCCGCACGGCGGTGGCGGGGCTCGCCCTGGCCACCGCCTCGTCCATCCTCACCGTCGCCACCGGTGCGGCAGCCGCCGAACCCTCGCCGGAGCGATCGCACCCCAAGGTTCGCGGCGGCGAGAGCACCAGCAGCGTGGTACCGGACCGCTACATCGTCGTCCTGAAGGACCAGCGGGCCAGCTACAGCAGCGTCCGGGCCACCGCCTCGGCGCTCACCCGAGCCAACGGCGGCACCGTCGGGCAGGTGTTCGGCAACGCGCTCAGCGGCTTTTCGGTCGCCATGAACCAGCGGCAGGCGGAGAAGCTTGCGGCGAATCCCGCCGTGGCCTACGTGGAGCCGGTGCAGCGAGTCTTCGCCACCGGTACTCAGAGCAAGCCGCCGTCCTGGGGGCTGGACCGGATCGACCAGGCCTCGGCCAAGCTGAACAAGTCCTACAAGTACCCGAACACCGGCAGCAAGGTGACCGCGTACATCCTGGACACCGGCATCAACCTCAAGCACCAGGACTTCGGCGGTCGGGCCAGCTTCGGCTTCGACGCGTTCGCGCCGCCGCCTCCGCCCCCGTCCACTCCGACGCCGGAGCCCACCGAGCCCGGCAGCGTGCAGACCAGCGCGAACGGGGACTGCAACGGGCACGGCACGCACGTAGCCGGCACCGTCGGTGGCACCAAGTACGGGGTGGCCAAGGGCATCAAGCTCGTTGACGTGCGGGTGCTCGGCTGCGACGGCGGCGGCGACATCGAGCAGGTGATCGCCGGCATCGACTGGGTGACGGCCAACGCGAAGAAGCCGGCGGTTGCCAACATGAGCCTGGGCGCTGGGGTGTCCACGGCGCTCGACGCGGCCGTGAAGCGCTCCATCAACTCCGGCATCACGTACGCGATCTCGGCCGGCAACGAAGCCGCTAGCGCCTGCGGCGTGTCGCCGGCCCGGGTGCCGGACGCGATCACTGTCGGTGCCACCGATCGGTTCGACATGCGGGCGATCTTCTCCAACTACGGCAAGTGCGTCGACGTGTTCGCTCCTGGGCTGGGCATCGTGTCGGCGTGGCACAGCAGCAGCAACACGGCCAGCAGGGTGCTCAGCGGCACCTCGATGGCCGCTCCGCACGTCGCGGGCGCTGCGGCGCTGCTGCTGCACTCCAACCCGAAGTGGACGCCCAAGCAGGTCCGCGACCGGATCGTCACCACCGGCATCGCCGGCGCGGTCCACGACCCGAAGAGCTCGATGGACCGGCTGCTGACCGTCGGCTCGGTCACCCAGGCCCGCTCGGCGTACGGCTTCAAGGCCAAGTCGAACGGCAAGTTCGTCACCGCCGCCAGCACCAAGAAGGCACTGCTCAACAACGGCAAGAGCCTGGGCACTGCGCAGCGGTACGACTTCGTCAACGCCGGCAGCGGCCTGGTCGCGTTGCGTTCCAAGTCGACCGGTCGGTACGTGGTCGCGCCGAGCAAGGGCAAAAAGCCGCTGATTGCCAGCCACAAGAAGATCGTCACCGCCGGAAAGTTCAAGATCATTAACCACACCGACGGTACGATCAGCCTGAAGGCCAAGATCAACGGTAAGTACGTCACGGCGCCGAAGTCCGGTAAGTCGTCGCTCAAGGCGAGCGCGAAGAGCATCGGCACGTCCCAGAAGTTCACCATGGAAGCGCCGGCACCGGTGGTCAGCATCAAGTCGGTGGCCAGCGGCAAGTACGTCGTGGCCGGCAGCAAGCCGCTGATCGCCAGCAGCAAGTCGGTCACCAAGTCGGCGAAATTCGAGATCGTCACCCGCGGTTACGGGCTCTTCGGCCTGAAGGCCCTCGCCAACGGCAAGTACGTGACAACGCCGAATTACGGCAAGAAGCCGCTGATCGCGAACAAGAAGTCGGTGGGCTACTGGGAGTTGTTCGGGTTCTACGACTACTTCGACGATGGCACAGTCACCGTGCTGGGCGGCGACGACAAGCTGGTTTCCGCCGGCAAAGCCGGTAACAAGCAGCTGATCGCGAACAAGAGCCTCTCCGCGAAGCCCGGCAAGGGCGAGAAGTTCCTCTTTTCGATCGCCTGAAGTCCTACCGCACCACACCCGGCACCCGCCGGAGCACCCCGATTCCTGGGGAAGCTCCGGCGGGTGCCGCCGTTGCAGCCTCCTCTTGCGGAGGCCAGCGCGCCCGCACCTCGGTGAGCGCGCCCGCACCTCGGTCAGCGCGATCTTGCACTTTCTGTCGCCGAGATGCCCTTTGTCTAGGGGTTTGTCCTGACCAAAAGTGCATGATCGACGATGTGGGGGTGGAGGGGTCGGGGAGGATGGGGGGATGGGTTGGACGGTGCTCGACTCGCCGATCGGGATGTTCTCCGTGGCCACGGACGGGGTCAGCGTGTGCGGGACGCGCTTCGGTCCGGTCGAAGACGCGGCCGTCGCGCCGGTCGACGAGGTGTCCCGGCGGGCGGTGGCGGAGCTGCGGGCGTACTTTGCCGGGGAGCTGACCGAGTTCGGGGTGCCGGTGACGGTGCCGCGCGGCTCGGAGTTCGAGCGGGCGGTGTGGCAGGAGATGACCCGCATCCCGTACGGCGAGACGCTGACCTACGGCGAGATGGCCCGACGGGTGGGTGATCCGGGCGCGGCCCGCGCGGTCGGGGTGGCCTGCAACCGCAACCCGATCCCGGTCATCGTGCCGTGTCACCGCATCATCGGCGCCGGCGGAAAACTTGTCGGCTTCGGCGGCGGCCTACCCCGCAAGGTCAAGCTCCTGGAGATGGAAGCCGCCGTGGCCCTCCAACGCGCCTGGTCCTAACCCGGCCACCCCCACCCCACCCGCTTTGACGACGGCGGCGAGGACCAGGGCGAAGCGCACCTCGATCATGAGGTTAGCGGCAGTCCAAGAGATCCACTTCGCCGCTAACTTCATGACCAACAAGGTGTTGGCGGTCGGAAGGCAGTGTGCAGGGGTGGCGGTCAATCGGGGGCGGGCAGGCAGCCGCCGTCGGCGATGCGGGTACCCACCTCCACCTGGATGTCGTCCCGGCGGACGCTGCCGAAGACACACGCCCGTCCGGTCCACCCGGCGAAGAGCAGCCCATTGCCGGGGCCGAGGTCGAGCCGACCCGGCGGCCGGACGACGACGTCGACCAGCCCGGTGACGGCCAGCGCCCGCTCTACGACCTCCTGCTCGGGCTCGTCCTGGCCGCCGACGGGCAGCAGGTTGAGGCCCTGCGATACCTCCGCCGCGCAGGCCCGGGCACCGTCGGACGCCTCGGGGTCAAGATTGCCGCGCTGCCGGAAGGCTTTGTTGGCCGCCTGCTGGCGCAGAAACTCCTCCTGGCGCAACTGCTCGTCCGTCACCGGGTTACCGGTGCCGGGCACCGCCGGCACGATCGGGGAGGCGACGACGCCGCTCGGCTCGACCACCACGTTGGGCGGCGGGGTGGCCGCAGAGGTGACGCCGCCGCCAGGCTCGGGCACCACCGCCGGTGGCGCGGTGCCGGCGACAGCACAGCGGGCCTCGGCCACGGGTGTCACTGGAATGGCGGGTGGTGCATTCTCGCCTGGGTCGGCGGATGGAGCGCTCCCTGGCTGGGCGCAGGCGACCAGGGTGGAGAGCAGCATCGCGCCAACGACTGCCCCGGCAGCCCGATGCCCAGACCCGACGACATGAGCAGCGTCGATGGACAACACGCTGCTCAGCCTAGCGTCCGCCCCATCTGCGCCCGGTCCCTCCTGGACCGCCAGAACGGGGGATTGGCGGTATCACCACGCGAACGATCGCGCCATTGCGGCGTAACGGAGTTGATCATAGGGCTCAGAGACCGGCAATGGGTGGTAATAGCGACGTCCAGGGGTGGTGGCCGCTGTGCGTGGGGATGTGGACGGCGCGGATTGCGGCATCTCGGGGTGTTCGGGTGCTCGGGGCGGGCGCGGGTTGCGGCATCTCGGGGTTTCCGGCCCCTTGGGTGGCGCGGGTTGCGGCATGTTGGGGCTTCCGGGCCGGTCGAGACCGCGAGTTGCGGCATCCTGTGGGCAGGGCCGCGAGTTGCGGCATCCATTGGCAGGGCCGCGAGTTGCGGCCCCCTTGGCAGGGCCGCGTGTCCTGTTGGCAGGGGCGCGAATTGCGGTGCCCTATGCGAGGGGCCGGTTGCGGACGTGGTCTCATCGCCCGGCCGCCTGGACGTGCCAGGACCCGCCCCGTCGCCCTGCCTACTGCCGCTTGCTCTTACCCGGCCAAGCGTGCTCGGCGTCAGGCGGTGGGCGCGTCGAATCGCCCTGCCCGAAGTTCGACAAGGAAACGGCTCCAGGTGGTGTCGGGATAGATCAGGATGGGGCCGGTGCGGTCTTTGCTGTCGCGTACGGCGTACCGCCGGCTTCCGTCGAGCACCGGCCCGGCCTCTACACAGTTGCCGTCGCCGTTGCCGCTGCGGGTGCTGACATGCCAGGCCACCGGCAACCCGGTGCTGGTGGATCGGTCGGCGGTCGCCATCGGCTCACTCCAGACGCGCTTCGAGATCGAAGAGGATTCGCTGCACGGCGCCGTTGCGCAGCGCCGCCCGGCGTAGCCGATCGTAGCGCTGGTGCAGCGAAGCGGCCTTCTCTCCTTCGACCACGACTGTCCCGACGACCGTGGAGATGCAGCCGGCGGGTGGATAGGGCCGACGCATCCGGAAGACATCGAAGGCACCATTCGGACTGGCATGGGCACCCGCGGTGAGCGGCAGGATCATGATCTCGACGTTCGGCCAGCCGGCCATCTCGCGGAGGCGGGCAAGCTGGGCGCGCATCACCTCGGGGCCGCCGATCATCCGGCGCAGCGCGCCCTCGTCGATGATCGCGGAGAGTCGAATCGGCTCGGGCTGACTCAAGCGCTGCTGCCGGTTCATGCGCAGGTTGACGAAGCGTTCGAGCTGTTCGTCGGGGAGGTGGTCGTCCGCAGCCCGGATGACGGCCTCGGCGTATTCCCTGGTCTGAAGAAGACCGGGGATCACCGAGTCCTGAAAGGAGTTGATAGCGGTGGCCCGGCTCTCCAGCCAGATCCAGTCGATCAAAGACGCGGCGACGTTGGCGGTGAGGCCTTCCCACCAGCCTTTTTGCCAGACATCCTGTGCCATCGTCTTGAGGTCGTCGCGTCTTTTCGGGTCGTCGATCCCGCAGACGTCGAGGTAGGTCAGCACCTCGGGAACCCGGGCCGGCAGCATGCCGGACTCAATTCGACTGACGGTGCTGGCGTTGCGGTTCAGGCACTCGCCCACGTCCCGCAGGGTGCGCCCGGCACCTTCGCGCATCTCGCGGAGCTGCTGGCCGAGCCATTGGGCGCGAAGCGTGAAGGCATGTTCGTTCGGCATCGCCTCTCCATTCGTCTCCGGACAGCATGGCGAAGAGATTCCACAGTTGCAAGCTTGCATGGCTGCGATCCATCATGCATGCTGCGTGTGGCTGTGGTTACCGAAGGTGATCGACGGTCGAGATGGGACGGACCGGAGTGGGTCGGCTTGGCGGCATGCCCACCCCGGTCCGGGAACGAGCCGAACGGGAGACACATCGCGATGGATGGCGTCCCGGGGGTACGACTCCCCGACTGTCTAGCACGCCGTACCCGCCGTGTGCGGGCATCGGCGCGCCTGCGTTGTGCGTACCGCTTCGGTTTCAGGCCGGGGGTGTGCTGACCCGACAGCGCATTCCTCGGCGTCGAGCCGGGCGGGCGCGCGGACCCCGCTGCGAATCCCCCTCGCGGCGGCGCCGGACCGCGCGTCCGCCCCTTCTCAGGGGGTACGCACTGATGAGACCGCACGAGAGCCGGCTCGGATCGTGACCGGGAGGCGGTTGCCGGCACTGGTACGAATTGCCTGGCGGGTGTTGGAGTTTCACCGCCACCACCGCTGTCGGGTGTGCGGAGACGGGGGACGGTGTCCTGCCGTCGAGGTGGCGCGGGCCCGGATCAGGGCGTGGCGGCGGTACGGGTCATGACTGTCGAGATCGGCCCCGGCGACCTGGTCTGGGTGACCCGAGCAGCCAGCGTCCAGTTCGCCAGGCGACCCTTCGTTGCCCGGGTGATCCGGGTCCGTGACGACCTGATCACCTACCACGGCTGGTGCTGGCTCGACGTCTACCAGTTGAACCAGAAGGGCGACGCGGTCGACCGCCGCTCGATTTTCGTCCAGCCGGTTGGCCTCCGCCTCATCGACAAGCGCGTCACCGGAACTGCCGGCCGGGTCGTGTCAACAACCCGTCAGGGCGGCGGGCGGTTGACCAGGTGATGGCGATGCTGGGCGACCGGTGAGACGGCTGTGGGGCCGGATCCGCACGGACCCGACCCCACAGCCGCTGCTACGTCAGCGGGTCAGCGCTCGATCTCGCCGGCGATGAACGCCTCGACGGCGGCGTGTGCGTCGTGGTCGGCGTACTGCACGGGCGGGGACTTCATGAAGTACGACGAGGCCGACAGGATCGGGCCGCCGATCTTGCGGTCCAGGGCGATCTTCGCGGCCCGGACGGCGTCGATGATGACGCCCGCCGAGTTTGGCGAGTCCCACACCTCGAGCTTGAGCTCGGCGTTGAGTGGGGTGTCACCGAACGAGCGGCCCTCCAGGCGGATGTAGGCCCACTTGCGGTCGTCCAGCCACGGCACGTGGTCGGACGGGCCGATGTGCACGTCGCTCTTGGCCATCTCGTGCGGCACCTGGGAGGTCACCGACTGGGTCTTCGAGATCTTCTTCGAGACCAGGCGGTTGCGCTCCAGCATGTTCATGAAGTCCATGTTGCCGCCGAAGTTCAGCTGGTACGTGCGCAGCAGCTCGACACCGCGGTCCTCGAAGAGCTTGGCCAGCGCCCGGTGCACGATGGTCGCGCCGACCTGGCTCTTGATGTCGTCGCCGACGATCGGCAGGCCGGCGTCGGTGAACTTCTGCGCCCACTCCGGGTCCGAGGCGATGAAGACCGGGAGGGCGTTGACGAACGCGCAGCCGGCGTCGATCGCAGCCTGGGCGTAGAACTTGTCGGCCTCATCGGAGCCCACCGGCAGGTAGGAGACGACGACGTCGACCTGCGCGTCGCGCAGCGCCTTGGCCACGTCGACCGGCTCGACGTCCGACTCCTCGATGATCTCGCGGTAGTACTGGCCGAGACCGTCGAAGGTCGGGCCGCGTTGCACGGTGACGCCGGTCGGCGGCACGTCGCAGAGCTTGATGGTGTTGTTCTCGCTGGCGACCATCGCCTCCGCGAGGTCCATGCCCACCTTCTTGGCGTCGACATCGAACGCCGCGACGAACTTCACGTCCGAGACGTGGTAGTCGCCGAAGGTGACGTGCATGAGACCCGGGACGCGATCGTTCGGGTCGGCATTTCGGTAATACTCGACGCCCTGTACCAGGGACGAGGCGCAGTTACCCACACCGACGATGGCGACGCGGACGGAGCCCATCGCGTGTGCCTCCTTCTTCATCATCACGGCCGCTCTTTCCTGGACTCTCCAGGCGGAGGCGGGCTGTTGTCTTCTCGTCGGCCGCCGGCCGTCCCTTCCTGCGGGACCGTCGGGGCACGGCCGGAGCGCTCGTTGGCGATGAGCTCCTCCAGCCAGCGGACCTCACGCTCACAGGCCTCCAGGCCGTGGCGCTGCAGCTCCAGTGTGTACGCGTCGAGGCGTTCGGCCGCCCGGCCCAGCATGTCGCGAAGGCCTTCGCGGCGTTCCTCGATGGTGCGGCGGCGACCTTCCAGGATCCGAAGGCGGGTCGCCTGGTCGGTTCGGGAAAAGAACGCGAAGTGAACACCGAAAGCGTTGTCGCCGTACGTCTCCGGCCCGGTTTGTGCGATGAGCTCGGCGAAGCGTTCCTTGCCCTCTGCGGTGATGGTGTAGACCACCCGACCTCGCCGGCTGGTCAGCGCGGGGACCTCCTCGGTGGTGGCGGGTGTCTCGGCGGCCTCGGCGATCCAGCCCGCCGCTTGCAGGCGGCGCAGAGTCGGGTAGAGCGAGCCGTAGCTGATTGCTGCCCGGATTGCCCCGAGCTTGGCGGTCAGCTCCTTGCGCAGCTGGTAGCCGTGCATGGGGGCGTCCTGCAACAGGCCGAGGATGGCGAGTTCGAGCACGGCCACCCTTCCCTTACCCTGTGGGTGGAGCGCTAACCACCACGATGTATCGGACCGATACATCGCACCGTAGCGTCTCACCCTGGTCGGGGCAAACCCCCACTCCGGGCGTTCAACAGTCACTGATCGTCACGGTGGTCGCCTCGTCTGACGAGAGCGCGTACCCTTTGCCGCATGCGTACGCAGCGCCAGGTAGTGGACTACTCGCTCCGGAAGCGAGCGGCGCTGCGTGAACTCCTCGCCGGGCGCGTCGGCACCTACGACCTGTGCGACGCTTCTCCGTACCTGAAGAACGCGGCTCGCTTCCATGGTGAGCCCACCGATCAGCGGTGTCCGATCTGCCGGAGTGAGAACCTCACTCACGTCCACTACATTTACGGGGACGAGCTCAAGCAGTCCGCCGGCCAGGCCCGTACGATGGCCGAGTTGTCCGTGCTGGCGATGACGCTGCGTGAGTTCCAGGTCTTCGTGGTGGAGGTGTGCCTCGGCTGCGACTGGAACCATCTTGTCGAGCAGTACCTGCTCGGGCGGGACGGGCTGACCGGTGGCGTCGAGGGCGAGTCGGAGCAGCAGGCGGCGAGTGTGGCCGCCGCCGGTGGACCAGGTGCCCGACGAAGGCGAGAGGCGCAACGGTGAGTCGAGCTCGATCGGCCAGCCCTGGCCGTGGTGTACGCGGCCGGGGCAACCGATGGCTCACACGGGCGAATAGTCCGAATGATTCTGATCTGAACTCGTCGATGCGGCACCCCCGTGCCGAGGCGACGGGTGTCGCAACTCACGGCAAACCGGTGGCGGCGCGACAGGGCCCCACCGCGACGGCAGGGTGTGAGGAATGAACTCGTACGGTGATCCCAGCTCCTCGCGCGGCCGGGCCCGCATTCCGGGCCAGGACGACGGGCCGGCGGACGACGCGTACCGCCGCCCGGGTGGTGATCCGCGCGCAGTCAACTGGTCAGCCGGACCGGCGGACGCGGGTTCGGTAGCCCGTGCATCGGTTGGCGGGCGCGCCTCGGTCGGTGGCTCGGCGAGCGTTCCGCCGCGTGGCGGGCCCGCCGCTGGCTCTGCCTCGGCCGGCGCCGGGTCAGTGGGCCGGGCCGGGCCGGGTCGCGCCTCGGTGCCGGTCTCCCCGGCCGGGCCGGGCCGCGCCTCGGTGCCGGTGTCCCCCGCGCCGGGGCGAGCCGGTCGCGCGTCGGTGCCGGTGAGCCCGGCGCCGGGCCGGGCTTCCGTCGGTGCCGCCTCCGTCAGCGCGGCCTCGGGCGGTCGGGCGAGCGTCGGCTCGGCGTCCGTGGGCGGCCGGGCCGCGGTGGCCCGCGCGAGCGTCGGTGGACCGGGCGGACCCGGTGGACCGGGCGGACCCGGTGGACCGGGCGGACGCGGTGGACCGGGCGGACGCGGTCGCGGTGGACGCGACCCGGACGCGGTGGCCCGGGCCCGTAAGCGCAAGCGGATCAACATGCTGATCGCCGGTTTCGCGGTCTTCATCATGCTGGCCGGCATCGGCGTGGTCGGGTTCACCTACTACTCGACCAACGTGGTGCTGCCCAAGGAGATCCCGCTGCCGCTCTCCACCACCGTCTACATGAAGGACGGCAAGACCACGGTGGCCAAGCTCGGCAACGAGAACCGCATCTTCGTCACCATCGACAGCATCCCGCAGCACGTGCAGGACGCGGTCGCCGCCGCCGAGGACCGTAACTTCTACCGGCACTCGGGCGTCGACTACAAGGGCATCGCCCGGGCCGCCTGGAACAACCTCTCCGGTGGCGACAAGCAGGGTGCCTCGACCATCACCCAGCAGTACGCCCGCAACGCCTACGAGAACCTCCAGGACGACAGCTACGGCCGGAAGGTGAAGGAGGCGATCCTCGCCTCCAAGCTGAACGACAAATTCACCAAGAAGCAGATCATGGAGAACTACCTCAACGTGATCTACTTCGGTCGGGGCGCGCACGGCATCGAGGCGGCGGCACAGACGTACTTCAAGACCAGCACCAAGAATCTCACTCCGGCGCAGGGGGCGGTGCTCGCCGCCCTGATCAAGCAACCGGTCGCCAGTGCCACGCACAAGGGGTACGACCCGGCGGAGAACGAGGTCGACGCCAAGATCCGGTGGGAGTACGTCATCAACGGCATGGTCGAGGAGGGCTGGCTGAACGCTCCTGGCAAGCCGGATCGCCCGACCGAGTACCCGAAGGTCGAGAAGGTCAAGAAGGACAACGGCTTCGGTGTCGCCACCCCGCGCGGCAACGTGATCAACTACGTCCGCAAGGAGATGGCCGAATGGGGCATCTGCACCGAGACCGGTGAGCCGGACAAGCCAAGCTGCGTGAGCGAGCTGCGGGAAGGCGGTTACCGGATCACCACCAGCATCGACCCGAAGATGCAGAAGTCGCTGGAAGAAATTGCCCAGGTCGATCGCAAGGGCGCATTCCTGGCGGACCAGCCGAAGAACCTGATGCCGGCGGTGGTGTCCGTGGAGCCGAAGACCGGCCGCGTGCTGGCCTACTACGGCGGCAACAGCGGCGCCGACTACGACTACGCGGGCCTCAACACCGACTCCAAGGGTGCCCTCGTCGGTGGTCACCCGGCCGGTTCGACCTTCAAGGTTTACACCCTCGCCGCTGCCATCGATGCCGGCATCTCTGTGAAGTCGTATTGGGACGCCACTCCGTTCAAGCCGGAGGGCTTCAAGGATCCGATCGTGAACGCCGGCCGGGACGTGCGACAGAGTTGTAACAAGTCCTGCACTCTGCAGGAGTCGACCGTGCTGTCGTACAACGTGCCGTTCTTTCACATTGCCGACCAGATCGGCACGGACAAGGTGATCGACATGGCCCGGCGGGCCGGCATCCGCACCATGTGGAACGACGATCAGAAGCCGTTCGACCTGCTCAAGAACAAGCCGAAGGATCTCGCGCCGAGCCAGTTCGACCGAGTGGCCGCCTATGGTCAGTACCCGGTCACCGTGCTCGACCACGCCAACGGCCTGGCCACGCTCGCCAATGGCGGCAAGTACAACAAGGCGCACTTCGTGCTGAAGGTGGAGAAGCAGAACAAGGCAACCGGCAAGTGGGACAAGGTCCGCGGCACGGGCGAGAAGCTCGAGCCGAAGCAGGTAATCCGGCCGGAGGTCGCCGACGAGGTGACCGCTGTCCTTAAGGAGATCCCGGGCAAGAACAACGCCAGCGTGGCCGGCCGCCCGCTGGCCGGCAAGACGGGCACCTGGCAGCTCGGCGACACCGGCAAGAACCAGGACGCCTGGATGGTCGGCTACGACGAGAATCTCGCCACGGCGGTGTGGATCGGTAGCCGCGACGTGAAGAAGCGGGCCATCCTCGACCGGGGCGGCAGCAACATCAGCGGTGGTGGTCTGGCGGCCCAGCTGTGGAAGCGGTACATGGACGAGGCGCTCAAGAACTCCAAGCCCTCTGACCTGCCCAACGTCACCGGCATCGGGGACGAGAGCGCCGGCAACGGCGTACCGCCGGCTCCTCCGCCGCCGGAGAACGGGCAGTGCGAGCCGACCGATCTGATCTGCCAGCTCACCGGCGGAAACAACAACCGCGGAAACAACCGCGGCGGCCGCGACAACAACGGCTCCGGCCCCGGTAACCCCGCCGACGGCTTCCCGTTCAACCCGCCGACGGGCGGCGACGGCCGCGGTGGTGGTGGCGGTGGCCTGCTGCCACCGAGAACAACCAACCGGGAGTAATAGCCATCGATGCCGCAGGCGGCCGGACAGCGGGTCCGACCGCCTGCGGCTTTTGGCGTACCCCAACGCAGGTGGTCGCGACGATCCATGGCCTTCGTCGCGGTTTCGACTTCTGCCCGGTCATTTGATACGGCAGGATGCACGGTCATGAGCACCCAGTCGACGCCCGGCATCGATGGACCGGATGTCCCCGATCACCCGTCCCGGTCCGACGGCTTCATCCGCGGACTCTCCGGCCTGATCGGTGGCCCGCTCGGCGACCACGCCGTCGCCCGCGACTCGCCGAGCGGCACGGCCCGCCGGTTGTGGACGGCTGCGCGGATCGTGCTGGCGCTGGCCTGCCTGACCCTGGTCCTGCACTGGGTGCAGAAGTCGCCCTGCCAGGACGGTGCCTGGACGGACAACAAGCAGTACACCCGGTTCTGCTACACCGACGTGCTGGCGCTCTACTACGCCGAGAACCTTCACCAGGGTGCGGTGCCCTACCGGGACCATCCGGTTGAGTACCCGGTGCTGACCGGGTACTTCATGGGGGCGCTCGGCCTGCCGGTGCACGCGGCTGGCGAGGGTAATCCCGACATGAACCAGGGGCAGTGGTTCTACAACCTCAATGCCCTCGTGCTCGGGGCGCTGGCGGTGGCCACCGTGGCCGTGCTGCTGGCACTGCGTCGCCGCCGACCGTGGGACGCCGCGCTCTTCGCCCTGTCCCCCGCGCTGCTGCTCACCGCCACCGTCAACTGGGACCTGCTCGCCATCGGGCTGGCCGCCTTCGGCTTGCTGGCCTGGGCGCGTACCGGCCGAGGGTTGGGGGGCAGCCTGCCCGGCGGATCGCCGCCAGGGCATTGGAACGGCGGGTTGCTGATGATCGCCCTGGCCGGGGTGCTGATCGGGCTCGGCGGTGCGGCGAAGATGTGGCCGCTGTTCATCCTCGGCCCGATCCTGGTGTTGGCGATCCGTACCGGCCGAGTCTGGGCCGGCATCCTGCCGATCATCACCGCCGCGGTGACGGTGGTCGCGGTGAACCTACCGGTGGCCCTCCCGGAAGCTTCGCGGGAGAACTGGGGGCGGTTCTTCGAACTCAACACCACTCGCCCGATCGACTGGGGAACTCTCTGGTACATCGGCCGCTACCTGGACGGCAAGATCGGTGACCCGGCAAGCCAGGGCCCGTTCCAGTGGCTCGACGCCAACATTCCCACCCTCAACTGGGTGTCGTACGCCCTGTTCGGGCTGGCCTGCCTCGGCATCGGCCTGCTCGCGCTGCTCGCGCCGCGCCGGCCCCGGCTCGCCCAGCTCGCCTTCCTCGTGGTCGCCGCCTTCCTGATCTTCAGCAAGGTCTGGTCGCAGCAGTTCGTGCTCTGGCTGCTGCCGCTGCTGGTGCTCGCCCGGCCCAAGTGGGGGGCCTTCCTCGCCTGGCAGGCGGCCGAGGTCGGCTACTTCGTCGCGTTCTACGGCGAACTGCTCGGCACGTCGACCGGCACCCCGGTCTTCCCGGAGGGCGTGTTCGTGCTCGCCTCGACCCTGCGACTGGCCACGGTGGTGGCGCTGTGCGTGCTGGTCGTACAGGAGATCCTGCACCCCGAGCGCGACGCGGTCCGCAACAGCTACGCCGACGACCCGGACGGCGGCCTCTTCGACGGCGCTCCCGACGCCCCCTGGCTGCAACGATGGCGAGCAAGCCGCGCAACCGCCGCCCCGACCCCGACCCCAGCCGCCGCCTGACGCTGGCCGTCGACTTGTCAGCCGCGCAAGTCCCAGACGGCGCCGGCCACCGTCAGGATTTGCGGGAAGCCTGCCCGGCGCAGGGATCAAGCCTGACCGCCCGGAGCCGGGCAGGCTTCCCGCAAATCCCCACCCGGACCGGCTCTAGAGACGGAACACGACGACCGAGCCGATCTCCTCGCGGGTGACGCCCAGCCCGTCGACCGGCGCGTCGATGCTGATCTCCCACGGCGTGCCGGCGATCCGGTCGCGCAGCACCAGCACGTTGTGTACGCCGAGGGTGCGCAGGTAGTCGACGCTGACCTGGTCGGGGAAGGCCATCGTGACCCGGCGGACGTCGTCCAGTTGGCGCGGCGTGAAGCCACTGCCCCCGTTGACGATCTTCTGGAACCGCGTCGTCGACCAGAGCATCACCGGCTGGTCGTGGTTCTGCCCGCTGGGCAGCACCAGCAACGGGCCGTCGATGGTACGCATGGCAGCCGGCTGTGGTGGCACCACCGGGTGCGGCGTGGTATTGGTGCCCTCGGCGATGACCAGCACCAGCGGGAGCAGGGTGGCCAGGCGCAGCCACGGGCTCGGCCAGGAGGGGATCCGTTCAGCGGAGATCTCCCGGACCCGCTCGGCGAAGGCGCCGACCGCGCCGGCGGCGAGCAGTCCGAGCAGGAGGGTGGCCCACAGCATGAGCCGCCCCGGCGTACGGATGCCGGCCCAGCCCGGCAGGTGGTCGAAGAGCGGAGCGTAGGTGAATCGGCCGCCGAAGAACTCGGTGCCCATCGACAGTGTCATCGCCACCAGCGCCCCGGCGAGCAGCAGGAGGCGGTGGCGGACCTTCCAGATCGAGAAGAACAGGCCACCGGCGGCCAGCGCGTAGAGCACGAAGCCGGGCAGCAGGGTCATCTCCGGATGCCAGGGCAGGATCGATCGAGCGCCCTCGTGTAACCCGCCCCAGATGCGGGACTCCGTCGGAGCGGTCACGAAGCCGCTCAGCGGGGGCGAGAAGGCGGCGATGTCGCGGAGGGTTCGTTCGGCGTGCGGGTGCAGGTGGGTGACGGTGAAGTACGGGATGGCCAGCAGCACGCCGACCCCGGCGAAGATCAGACCACCGATCACGTCGGCGGCGAACAGGCGTTGGCCGAAGGGTCGTTTCACCCGCCAGAAGATCCGCTTCGCGTACCAGACGACGACGCTCACGATCACCGTGCCGGCGAGGAAGTACGCGAACGGCAGGCCGACGCCGAAGCCGAGGCTCAGCTGCCAGGTGGCCACCAGCCAACCGCCGTAGACCCAGCCCTCGCGCCGGCGCTCGGGCCGGTAGCCGTGCCGCAGCGACCAGCCGTGCCCCCGGGCGAGCATGGCCAGCGCCAGCGGGATGCCGCCGTTGGAGATCACGTGCAGGTGACCGGCCTGGGCCAGCAGCCACGGCGCGTAGGTGTAGCTGACTCCGGCCACGGCGGACCCGATCCGTCCCGCCCCGAGCTGCCGGGCCAGCACGTACGCGCCGAACGTGGCGAGCGCGTGCGCCAGCACGAACATGATGTTGTAGCGAACGAGGGCGGCCTCCGGCCCGGTGCCGATCATGCCGGCTGGCGCATAGCCGAGCAGCGTGTCGGAGAACGCGAAGCTCCAGCGCTCCGGAAAGAAGACGTTCGCGTGCCACAGTTGGGCGGGGTCGGTCAGCAGGATGTGCCCGGACCAGGCCATCTGCCAGGCCTGGAGGCTCGGGTCCCAGTAGTCCTGGGGCAGCGTGTATCGGGGGTAGCGCAGCGTCGGCCAGGTCATCAGCACGGCCAACGCGAGAGAGCCGAAAGCGGCCAGGGTCCACTCGTGGATCAGAATCCGGCCGAATCGACGGCCGAAGCGGCCGTACCAGGTCGGCACCGGGTCGGGGGCCGGCCCGAAGGAGGCCCAGGGATCCTTGCTGTCCCCGTCCGCCCGGCCCTCGTGGCCCTTCCCGTCCCGCTCGGCTGTGCCCTCGTCGGCCTTGGCGTCGTCCTTGTCTGTCGTGCCCGCGGCGTCCTTGCCGTCGCCCTTCTTGTCGGCCGTGCCGGCCTTCCTGTCGGCGAGGCCGGCCTCCTTGTCGGCGGTGGCCTTCTTCGGATCGTCCTGGCCGGGCTCTGGCCGCTCGTCGATGCCGTGGCCGCTCCTGTCTGATTCGTCCTTGCTGATCGCGCCCGTGGCGTTGTGGTCGCCGCCGGTTCCGCCCGTCGTCATCGCGCCGGAGTCTCCCCGCCGAGCTGTTCCCGCAGGAAGGCGATGTCGCTGGCCTGGCCCTCGGCGCCGCCCGGCGTCTCGACGATGACCGGGGCTCCGGCCGCCCGGATCACCGCCACCACCAGCTCCGGGTCGATGGTTCCGCCGCGCAGGTTGTCGTGGCGGTCGCGGCCCGACCCGAACCCGTCCTTGGAGTTGTTGGCGTGCACCAGGTTGATCCGCCCGGTGATCGCCTTCACCCGGTCGACCAGGCCGAGGAGTTCCTCACCGCCGGCGTGGGCGTGGCAGGTGTCGAGACAGAAACCGACCTGATGGTCACCGATGGCGTCCCAGAGCCGGGCGAGCGCGTCCAGCCGGCGCGCGCAGGCGTTCTCACCGCCAGCAGTGTTCTCGATGAGCACCGGCAGCCCGAAGCCACCCGACTCCTCCGCGTACGCCAGGGCCTTGCGCCAGTTGTCGAACCCGCTTGCGGGGTCGTCGCCGGAACTGATGTGCCCGCCGTGCACCACCAGCCCCTTCGCGCCGATCGCCGCAGCGGCCCTTGCGTGCGCGAGCAGCAGCTTGCGACTGGGGATCCGGATGCGGTTGTTCCCGGTGGCGACGTTGACCACGTACGGCGCGTGCACGTAGATGTCCACGCTGCTGGTGCGCAGGTGCTCCGCGTCCGCGCGGGGCTGCGGCGCCTTCCAACCCTGCGGGTCGGAGAGGAAGAACTGCACGGCGTCGGCTGCACGGGCGGCCGCTTCCGCGAGCGGGTCCGTGGGATCGACGTGGGCTCCGATACGCATGCAGGCGAGCCTACGTCGGGCGGACGACAGTCGGGGTCACGCCCATCGCGCCGGTCGCGTCACCGCGTACGGCTGGAGTCGTTGATACCGGTGGATTCGACAAACAGGTATGTGCCCGGCCCGGCGTTGCAGCCGGCCGACGGGAGGGCCCTCCGGCTCGGCGGGTCCGGGGTCGACGGACAAAATGTCAGTAATTTTGGTGTTTGCCCCACCTGTCACCCGCTTCCGCGATAACGTGCAGGTAACAACGTGATAAAGCTCCGCGGGGCGTCTCCGGTCCAATCTCATCGGTGTGGTCGTTCCTCCCCAGGTCCCACCCAAGGAATGCGGACGAGGCGCCCCGCGGTCACGTCAGTCCGGGGGTCCGTGTCGACACTGAGGTCGGCACGGACCCCCGGACCGCTGCGCCCGTGGCCTCGGTGCTGGTGATCGTCCGGGCCGGGTATCCTGGGCCGGTCGTCCGCTCCCGGGGCCGGGTCCTCCGGATCGGGACGGACCGCGACGCACGACCTCCTGCCACGGAAGGACCGTGGCCGCTTAGCCCACAGGAGGTGAGCACGTCTTGCGTCATTACGAAATCATGGTGATCCTCGACCCCAGCCTCGAGGAGCGCACCGTCGCACCGTCGCTCGACACGTACCTGAACGTGATCAGGACCGCGGGTGGCTCGGTGGAGAAGACCGACGTGTGGGGCCGCCGGCGCCTCGCGTACGAGATCAACAAAAAGGCTGAGGGCATCTACGCCGTCATCGACCTCCAGGCGACGCCGGAGGCCGTGGCCGAGCTGGACCGCCAGCTGCGGCTCAACGAGTCCGTGCTGCGCACCAAGGTCATCCGGCCGGAGATGCGCTAAGCATTCCACCCCCCGCCCCACCGGGATGAGCCTCATCTGTGCTGTCGGAGGGTTCTGGGAACCTGTACGACGTACGGATGAGTGCGCGAGGAGATGGTCATGGCAGGAGACACCACCATCACGGTCATCGGCAACCTGACCGATGACCCCGAGTTGCGGTTCACCCCCTCCGGGGCTGCGGTCGCCAAGTTCCGGGTCGCTTCGACGCCCCGGTACATGGACAGGGCGTCCGGCGAATGGAAGGACGGCGAACCGCTGTTCCTCTCGTGCACCGTCTGGCGGCAGGCCGCGGAGCACGTTGCGGAGTCGCTACAGCGCGGCACCCGCGTGATCGTGTCGGGCCGGCTGCGCCAGCGGTCCTACGAGACTCGCGAGGGTGAGAAGCGCACCGTCATCGAGCTGGAGGTCGACGAGATCGGCCCGTCGCTGCGCTACGCCACGGCGAAGGTGCAGAAGATGTCCCGCTCCGGTGGTGGCGGCGGCTTCGGTGGTGGTGGTGGCCAGGGCGGCGGAGGAAACTTCGACGATCCCTGGGCTTCGGCCGCACCAGCCCCCGCTCGTTCCGGCGGCGGCAACTTCGACGAGGAGCCTCCGTTCTGATGGCGCCGAGCGCCCGTGATCGTAAACCAGGAGCAAGAGCAATGGCGAAGGCTGCGGCACTGCGCAAGCCGAAGAAGAAGGTGAACCCGCTCGACAAGGACGGGATCACCTACATCGACTACAAGGACACCGCGCTGCTGCGCAAGTTCATCTCCGACCGCGGCAAGATCCGCGCTCGGCGGGTGACCGGCGTCACCTCGCAGCAGCAGCGGCAGATCGCTCGTGCGGTCAAGAACGCCCGTGAGATGGCGCTCCTGCCGTACACTGCGACGGCCCGCTGACAGGAGGCACCGACATGAAGATCATCCTGACTCAGGAGGTGTCCGGCCTCGGTGCCCCGGGCGACATCGTGGAGGTCAAGAACGGCTACGGCCGTAACTACCTGCTCCCGCAGGGCTTCGCGATCGCCTGGACCAAGGGCGCGGAAAAGCAGGTCACGCTCATCAAGCGGGCCCGCGCGGCCCGTGAGATCCGCGACCTCGACCACGCCAACGAGGTGAAGGGCCAGCTCGAGGGCCTCAAGGTGAGCCTGAAGGCTCGCGCCGGCGAAGGTGGTCGGCTCTTCGGCTCGGTCACTGCGGCCGAGATCGTCGACGCCGTCCGGGCCGCCGGTGGTCCGCCGCTGGACCGCCGCCGGCTGGAGTTGGGCGGCCACATCAAGTCGATCGGGTCGCACCCGGTGCGGATCAAGCTGCACCCCGAGGTGAGCGCCACCCTCAACCTCAACGTCGTGCAGGGCTGACCTCGCCGACCTACCTGACCGGGCCCGCACCGTCCATCGGTGCGGGCCCGCTCACGTCCGAGCCTCGGTCCCGCTCACCTGGGCGTTGCGATCCCGGTGTCCGACGTGCTCGACGCGATACGACCTCGCCCAACCGATGTCAGCCGCCGATGGGCTGACCGGTCAACGCGCTGATCATGACGGTGGAGAGACCGCCGCCGACCACCGCGGCAGCGAGGGCGATCGTGGTCGACTTCCAGGTCGTACCCACCCTCCGGAGCAGCATCGCGACCACCAGGCTGCTGGCCAGTGCCAACCCGAAGCGCGGCATCCCGGACACCATCGCGCCGAAGGCCCGGGCCCGCTGCGAGTCGCACCCACCACCGCTGATATCGGTCACACACCCCGCCGGCGGCGTGCCGTCGAGCGTCAACAGCCACACGAAGATCACCATCGCCGGCAGGAGATAGCACGCCGCCGTGTAGAGCAGCGGCAGCCACGGACCACCCGGATCCGGGTCGAGCAGGTCGTTCTCCAGGCGCCGGTTCCAGCTACCGGCGCCGACCGCCTCGATTCCCCGCCGTACGGCCGCCATGCCGACCGGCCGGGCGGAAGGCGCCGGGGATGCACGCCGCCGTGGTGCAGGGCGAGGGCGAGGCGCGGTGTAACCGACCACCGGGGACCGCGGTGCCGACGCACTCGCATCGACCCAGCGAGGATCGTCCCCCGCCAGCCGGGTCCCTGGCCAGAAGCCCTCCTGCACCGCTTCCGATCCAGCCGGCTCAGCCCAGGACCACTGCCCCGCACCGGACGTCGCACCCGAGCGGGATGCACCCGTACGGTCCGACCGAGCCGGGTCGGAGTAAGCGTCCCACCCGTCGGGCGTCCGCTGCGGCTCCCGCCGCTCCGCCTCGGCGTCGCGGTCCCACTGCCCGGTGGTGTCGGGCTGGAGCCACTGGCTGGTCCGGTCGGGCTCGAGCCACCGGTCCGCATCGGCTGTCTGGAGCCACTGACTCGTGCTGTCGGCATCCCATGGATCGGACTGGTCCAGACGACGGTCGACACCGGCGGGCTGCTGCCAGGCGTACAGGCCAGAAGCGTCCCACGGATCCACCGCCGGCGGATCTTCCGGCTGAGCCCTCCGCCTTCGGCGCTCCGCCGTCCGTTCCCAGGACTCCGACCCTCGGTCCCATGGATCCGCCCCCGGCTCGGCAGCCGGCTCCACCGCGCGCCGCCGGCGCCGTGTGGGCGACTCGGCGACCGGTTCCGAGTTGGTCGTCTGCTGGCCTTCATCCTCCAGGCCCGACCAGATCACCTGGCGGCGTCGTGACTGCGCGCGGCGGGGGCGGCTTCTCGGCGCCACCCCGGAGACCGGATCGTCCTCCTCGGCTCGGCGGCTGCCGACGTACCCCTCTTCCTGCGGGCGGTCGAAGGTCCACTCCCGGGTGTGTTCGGACACCGGTTCAGTGGCGGAGTCGCGCCAACTCGACTCGGCCGCCCGCCGGCCGCGGTCGGTCTCCGTATCGGCGGCCCGCCGGCCCCGGGTCGTCTCGGTCGAGCGCCAGCTGGCGTAGCGTGGCCCGTCGGCGTCGTCATCGTCGTCCGGGGCGGCATGCCGGCCGCCACCGTCGACGCTGTGTACGCCCGACTCCAGCGCCCAGCGAGGAAGGTACGACTCCTCCGGCTCCTGCTGGCCACGTTCGATGGCTCGGCGGCGGCTCGGGGTGCGGTACCGCTCGCTGGGCGAGTCGTATCGTTCGGCCGGGGACCGGTCGACGGGATCGGCCCACGAAGCGGCCGGCCCTCGCTCGCGCGGGCCATCCTCTCCGCGTCCCCAGTCCCGGTAACTCACGGCCGGAGCGTGACCCTTCTCAACCGAAAGCGCAATCCGCTGTCCAGGTGTAGCCGTAGAGCACCGATCCTACGGGACTATCAGGACAAAGCCCTACCCGAAAGTTTCGTCCACAGCCTGGGGATATTAGCTGCCCAGGTCAGCGGCATGCGGGCGGATCTTCCCCACCCGTTATCCACACCCTGTGCACAGGCTGCGCACAACCCTGTCCGCCGGCATCCACAGGTTGTCCCGAGGCTCGTCCACCGCCCTGGTTGAGTGGCTGACCTCGGGTTCCGTATGGTTAGCCCCCGACCGGCCGCCCGATGGCCCCCGATCGACGCGGACGGTCGACTTGTCGCACCCGGGCGATAAGCCTGGAACCGATCCGACGCAGTGGAGGGGGGCCCCGAGTGTCGGTCACCGACGACATGCGGACGGAGTCGTTCCCTGGCGGCGGGGCACCGGCCGGCCCGGCATCCCGCGACGGCCAGTTCGACAAGACGCCACCCCAGGACGTCGCCGCCGAGCAGTGCGTTCTGGGGGGCATGCTGCTGTCCAAGGACGCCATCGCCGACGTCGTAGAGATCCTCAAGAGCAACGACTTCTACCGGCCGGTGCACGCGACGATCTTCGACACCATTCTGGAGATCTACGGCCGGGGTGAACCGGCCGACGCGATCACCGTCGCGGCGGCCCTGGCGGACTCCGGTGACCTGGCCCGGATCGGCGGCGCGCCCTATCTGCACACCCTGATCGCGAGCGTGCCGACCGCCGCGAATGCGGCCTACTACGCGCGCATCGTCAGCGAGCGGGCGGTGCTGCGGCGGCTGGTCGAGGCCGGCACCAGGATCGTCCAGCTCGGCTACGGGACCGGCGGCGGTGGCAGCCGCGACGTCGACGACATCGTCGACCTGGCCCAGCAGGCCGTCTACGACGTGACCGAACGCCGGGTCAGCGAGGACTTCGCCGTGCTCGCCGACATGCTCCAACCGACCCTCGACGAGATCGAGGCGGTCGGTGCCCAGGGCGGCGTGATGACCGGTGTGCCCACCGGATTCACCGATCTGGACCGCCTGCTCAACGGCCTGCACGCCGGCCAGTTGATCATCGTGGCCGGCCGACCTGGATTAGGCAAATCAACTGCAAGTATGGACTTTGCAAGAAATGCGGCAATTCGGGCGAATCAGGCGGCGGCCATCTTCTCGCTGGAAATGAGCAAGGTCGAGATCGTCATGCGACTGCTCTCGGCCGAGGCCCGCGTGCCCCTGCACGTGTTGCGCAGCGGGCAGCTCTCCGACGACGACTGGACGAAGCTCGCCCGCTGCATGGGCGAGATCAGCGAAGCCCCGCTCTTCGTCGACGACACGCCGAGCATGAACTTGATGGAGATCCGGGCCAAGGCCCGCCGGCTCAAGCAGCGGCACGACCTCAAGTTGATCGTGGTCGACTACCTGCAGCTGATGACTTCGCCGAAGCGCACCGAGAGCCGGCAGCAGGAGGTGGCGGACCTGTCCCGTGGCCTCAAGCTGCTGGCCAAGGAGGTCGAGTGCCCGGTCATCGCGGTCAGCCAGCTGAACCGTGGCCCCGAACAGCGCACCGACAAGCGCCCCCAATTGTCCGATTTGCGCGAGTCTGGATCAATCGAGCAAGATGCGGACGTTGTCATACTTCTGCACCGCGACGACTACTACGACAAGGAGTCACCGCGGGCCGGGGAAGCGGATTTCATCATTGCCAAGCACAGGAATGGCCCGACCGACACGGTGACCGTGGCGGCACAGTTGCACCTGTCGAGATTCGTGGACATGGCGATCGTTTGACCCACTCGGCGGCCGGTGCAACGCCGATCGCCGTTTCGCCGTAATGGCGGTGTCCCGATCGATCAGACACCGCCATACGGACGCAACGGAGTCGATCAACTGGCTGCGAAACGCCGTGGGAATCAGCCGGGAGCAGCGGCTGTGGGAATCAGCCGAACATCTCGTCCAGGAAGCTCTTGCGCTTCTTGCGCCGGTAGTGGCCGTGGTAGCCGTAGTGCTGCTGTCCGTGGCCGTACATCGGGGCCGGTGCCGGGTAGCCGGGCGGCGGGGGCGGCACGGCACCGTAGCCGGGCTGATGCGGGGCGGGTGCGGGCGGCGGGGGTGCCTGGTAGCCGGCGGGGCGTTGGAGGGCGGGCGGGGACTGCTGCGCGCTCCAGTTGGCCTCGGCCTCGAACAGCTTCTCCAGCTCGCCGCGGTCGAGGAAGATGCCCCGGCATTCGCCACATTGGTCGATGACGACGCCGCTGCGCTCGTACTGGCGCATTTCTCCGTGACACTTGGGACAGGTCAGGCTCATTACCCGAAGGTACCTGGTCGGCTCATCCGGTAGCCGTCAGCGTCGTCGTCACCTCCTCGTCGGAGACCTCGTGGAAGTCGTCGTAGTACGCCCCGACCGCACCGAAGGCGGGTGGGCGCTGGGCGCAGATCACCTCGTCGGCCTCGGCGGCGAGCATCTCGTACGCCTCCTCGGAGCTGACCGGGACGGCGACCACCACGCGGCGGGCCCCGAGTTGGCGGGCGACCTGGACGGCTGCGCGGGCGCTCGCTCCGGTGGCCAGGCCGTCGTCGACGATGACGGCGATGCGGCCGGTGAGGTCCAGCGGTGGCCGATCGGCCCGGTAGAGCTGCTCCCGCCGGTCGAGTTCCGCCTGCTCGCGGCGTTGGACCTCGGCGATGTCGTCCGGGCCGAGGTGGTTGGCGACCATGTCGTTGAGCACGCGTACGCCACCGGGGCCCAGCGCCCCGAAGGCGACCTCGGGAGCCATCGGCATGCCGAGCTTGCGGACCACCAGCACGTCCAGCGGCGCGCCGAGGCGTTCGGCGATGACTCGGGCCACGGGCACGCCGCCGCGCACGAGGCCGAGTACGACGACATCCGGTTCGCCGATCAGGGCGGTCAGCCGGTCGGCGAGCACCCGGCCCGCCTCGGCGCGGTCGCGGTATCTGGTCATGCCTTCAGGTCTACGCCCCGCGGGCCCGCTTCGCCCGGTGGTTGCCGGATCCGAGGGGTGGGCCAGCGCGGGTGCCCAGAGCAGGAACGCGATCGGGTACAGCAGGTAACCGAAGCGGGTGGCGGGCATCAGGAGGATGGCCGCGAGGAGTCCGTACCCGCAGATCAGTGCCGCGGCGTGGGCGGTGTGGGGCGGGCGGCGGGCGAGCCGGAAGGCGATCGCCAGCCCGGTGCCGATCAGCAGCGCGGCGGCGATCGCCCGGCCGGCGGGCAGCGCGCCCGCGATCAGGTGCCCGGGGAACGGTGACTGCGCCGGGCTGGTGACCAGGCCGTGCCCGAGGGGGAACCGCAGCACGTTCTCCACCAGCGCTTCGTGGTCGACCAGCAGGGCGGGCAGCAGCGCGGCGGCGGGTAGCCCCAACGCGCCGGCCGCGACCCGTGGCCCGGCCCCGCGGGTGAATCCCCAGATGATCAGCACTGCGGCGACCGGCCAGGCGAAGAGCTTGAGCGCCCCGGCAAGCCCGACGGCGATGCCGGCGGAGCCGGGACGTGCGGTGGCGGCGAAGGCGAGGGCCAGCAGGCAGAGCGCGAGTACGGGTAGGTCGTCGCCGCCGGTGGCCAGGGTGAGCGCGCAGATCGGCAGTACGGTGGCGGCCTGGGCACCGCGCAGCAGGAGTGCGTCGTGCCGGGCTCCGGGCGCGGGTCGCCGCAGGACGCGGAGGGCGAGCAGGAGAGCCAGCGTGGTGCCGACGGCGAACCACACCCGGGCATCGGTCCACCATGTGTCGGAGAGCGCGCGGGGCAGCCCGAACAGCGCCATTCCGGGCTGGTACGGGGTGTAGCCGAGCAGTTGGTCGTCCGGGTGCAGCGCGGCGATGGCGTCCGGTCCGAGATAGGGGGTGCCGGTCTCCAGCAGGCGTCGCCCGGACTCCTCGACGACCAGCACCTCCTCCTGCGCCCGGTCGGTCCGTCCGGCGGCGCGTTGCGCGCTCTGCGTGATCAGGGGCAGCGCGACGGAGCCGGCGAAGGCGAGGGTGGTGACCAGCCAGCGGGCCGGCACCCCGACGAGCGGGGAGGCCGGCCGGTGGCGACGAACGAGGAGTTGACCGGCCCCGGCGAGCGTGGCGGCGAGGTAGCCCAGCGCGGCGATCGAGCCCCAGGCGCGGTGCGGGGTGAGGGTGGAGGTGGCGGCGGTGACCGCCGCGAAGGCGGCCGAGGCGGCGTAGAGGCCGAGGTCGAGCGGGAGGCCACCGATGGCCGAGTCGAGGCGGTGCCACCACCGGGGGCGGCGGCCGGTCGTGGTGGCGGTGCGCATCGGGTCCAGTGTGTCAGGCCGGCTGATGGCGGCCGCGGGCCCCCGGCCGGCGACCCGGTGGTAGCCGGACCACCGCGCCGGCGTCGTGCAGTGCGGTGGCGAGGGCGCCTGGTCGGCCGCCGGTGCCCCGGCGGAGCGCCGCGAGCAGCGTCCCGGCGGGTAGCGGTCGGGCGAAGAGGTGGCCCTGACCGGCGGTGCAGCCGAGTTCCCAGAGGGCATGGCGCTGCGCCTCCCGTTCCACCCCCTCGGCCACCACCGCCAGGTCGAGGCTGCGGCCGAGATCGAGGGTGGAGCGGACGATGGCGGCGGCTTCGGCGGAGGACTCCATCGCAGTGACGAAACTTCGGTCGATTTTCAGCTCGTGCACCGGAACCCGGGAGAGCAGGGACAGCGAGGAGTAGCCGGTGCCGAAGTCGTCCAGCGCGAGCCGGACGCCGGAGTCGCGTAGCCGGGTGAGCACCTGGTCGACGACGTCGAGCTGGCTGAGCGTGAGGGTCTCGGTCAGCTCCAACATCAGCCGGTCGGGAGGCAGGTCGTGGGCGCGTAGGCGGGCCAGCACCGCGCTGGGGAACCGGGCGTCGAGCAGGCTGCGTGGGGAGACGTTCACCGCAACCGGGACGCCGAAGCCGGCATCCCGCCACATGCCGGCGGCGATCAGCGCCTGGTCGAGGATCGCCTCGGCGAACGCGGGGAGCAGCCCGGAGCGCTCGACCGCGTCGAGGAAGCGCAGCGGATCGATCATGCCGTGGGTGGGGTGACGCCAGCGGGCCAGCGCCTCGGCCGCGATGACCTCTCCCGTGCCGAGGTCGACGATCGGCTGGAAGTTCACCGTGAACTCCTGGTCGGCGACCGCGCGGGGCAACTCGCCGCTGAGCGTGAGCCGGCCGAGGTCGGCGGTGTCGCGGGCCGGTGCGTAGGTGGCGATCCGTTGCCCGGTGCGTTTGGCCTGGTACATCGCGACGTCGGCGCGGCGCAGCAGTTCGACCACGCCGCCGGTGGCCGGCGCGATGGCTATGCCGCCGCTGGCCTCGACACTGATCCGCATGCCGTCGATGTCGAAGGGCTCGTGCAGCGTCGCCAGCAGGGTTTCGGCCCGGTGCGCGGCCACCGCGGGGGCGGGCAGGGCCCGCAGGAGTACGGCGAACTCGTCGCCGCCGAGCCGGGCCACCAGGTCGTCGGCGCGGGCGGCGCCGCGCAACCGCTCGGCGACCCGCACCAGTGTCTGGTCGCCGGCGGCGTGGCCGAGGGTGTCGTTGACCTCCTTGAAGTGGTTCAGGTCGATCAGCACCAGCGCGGTGACGCCGTCGGCGTGCCGGTTGTGCAACTGCTCGTTGCCCTCGTCGAGCAGGTGGCGCCGGTTCGCCAGGCCGGTCAGCGCGTCGTGCGCTGCGGCGTGCGCGTGGGCCTGGGCCACCCGGGCGAGTTCGGCGTACGCCTGGGCGTTGCGTACCGCCGTGCAGAGCGCCGAGGCGAAAGTGTGCAGCGTGTAGCGCTCCCGCTCGTTGAGTTGCACCGGGCCCTGGAAGCGCAGCCGTAGCACGCCCACGTCGATGGACTTGTCGTGTCCCTCGAGCGGCACCGAAGCCACCGCGCCCTGCATGGTGCGCTCGTCGGCCGGCCCGTCGTAGGTGATGCCGGTGGTTCCGCCTCGCGCGATGCGGCCGGCGTCGCGCAGTTCGATCTCCACTTCGTCGGCGGAGAAGAGTTCGGCGGCCCGGGTGATCGCGGTGGTGAGGACCTCGTCGAGATCGACGACGTTGAGCGCGTCGGTGGTCTGCGCGAGCCGTTGCCACACCTGCTGCTCGGTGCGGGCGCGGACTCTCGACAGGTAGAGCAGGTGAAGGCTGAGCACCAGCGGCGGTACGGCCAGCAGCAGCCGGGCATCGAATCTGATGATCAGTACGGTGCCGACGATGACGACGAGCCGGGTCAGGGCGGCGGTCACGCGGAGGTCCCAGTCGTCGCGGAACAGCTTGCGCAGGGACGTGCCGGTGGCCATGGCGATGACCGGCAGTGTGATGAGTTCGTCGATCAGCACCGCGGCGAGGTAGGCGGCACCCAACGCGATCATGGCTTGGCCGATGTCGTGGTTCTCCGCCGACCACTCGAGCAGTTGCAGGACGAGCCCTGCGGCGGCGGCGACAAGCATGTTCTTGCCGATGCCGAAGGCTCGCTTGAGTGGGGTTCCCCGAGCCAGGAGGGTGGCGATCGCTACGCCGATCCCGGTAGCCAGGACCACCACCGGCACGGGTGCCGCGGCGAGGCCGATCACGATTGCCGTCTCGGTCCAGGCGATGTCGTGATTGGTGGCGCGGATCCGGACCCCTACCTTGACCCGGAAGCCGATCGCGACCAGCGAGATCAGCGCCGCCCAGATGACCGTGGCCTCCCGTACGCCGTAGCTCGGCAGGTGGGCGATGGACACGGCTCCGACGAGTGCGGCTGATACGACGACGAGACCGACTGCCGGCCGTAGCCGTCGATCGGTCTCGGTCTGTCGTTGCTGTGGAGCCAACCGTTGTCCCCATTCGTCACCGAGGGGCTGCGCTCCGCAAGCGTACTTCTACTGGCGCTGACTCAGAAGCCAGCTCAGTTCCATTCGTGCGAGTTCATTTCGCCCCCAGATGGTTTGGTTTTGCTTCGGTAGCCAAAACCATAGGAGCATCCGCGACCGTTTCGCTATAAAAAATGTCGGTTTGCGCATAATAGGCCAATGCCGTGGCTGTTTGTCACGATCTGTCCCAACTCGCTGACGGAGGGTCTATTCGAGTGGTCGATCGGGTTGTCGCCTTCCAGTGGGCAACCCGCAACCTGCCGGATTCTTCTGGTCCAAACAACCTTGACCAGATCACAATGCTCGCTTGATCGCCGCTTCGGCTGAGCTTGCCGGATGCTGCCCGGTCACGCCAAGTGGGGCCGCCGCTAAGCTGCGTACAGTGATCCTTTGAATGCAGTCAGAGGGGCCGGTGCAGATTCAAGTCCTCGGCGGTCTCGTGGTGCGCCTTGCCTCGGGGGTACTGCCTCCGGGAACGCCGAAACAGCGGACAGTTCTGGCCATGCTTGCCTGCCACGCGAGCCGACTGGTCTCGGTCGAGCAACTTGTCGATGAGCTGTGGCCCGAGGCGCCGCCGTACTCGGCCGTGCCCAATGTGCGTACTTATGCCGCTAATCTGCGCCGTGCGCTGGAGACAATGGCGCCGGATCGAAAGGTGTTGATCAGAGACCGGGGCGGTTACCGTCTCGATGTCGATCCTGCCCGGGTGGACGTCTTCGCCTTCCAGGCGGAGGTCGCCGAGGCTCGCCGGCTCGCCGGCTCGGACGACGCAGCGGCGGCCGCCCTGCTGTCCCGGGCACTGCCGGCCTGGCGGGGGCCCATGCTCACCGGCGTCTCGCTCGGTCCGGCGCTCGCCGCGCACGTGGCCGCCGCGACCGAGGACCGGATGCTGGCAGCCGAGTTGTTCGCCGAGCTGAGCATCGAACTCGGCCGCTACGACGACGCTCTGCCGGTGCTGCGGGAAATGTTGATCATTCAGCCGTTGCGAGAGCCGGCCCACCTGCTTCTCATGCGGGCGCTCCACCTGCGCAATGACCACGCCGGGGCGATCGCAGCGTACACGGCCGCTCGGCGGGCGCTGCGCGAACAACTGAACATCGAACCGGGCGTGGAATTGCAGGAGTTGTATCTCCGTATCGTCGAGCAGAAAAGGACGATTCCGCGGGAATTGCATATCGACGCTCCTGCGTCGTCCACTCGGGCACCTGTGGAAATGGCCGAGCGAACGGATCAGTCGTATCTTTTCTTCCCCCGAATGGTCTCGGGCTTCGTCGGCCGGGCGACCGCTATCGAGCATCTGGTGTCCGAGAATCGGCGGGCCGGTGAGTACGGCCCCGCCGTGCACCTGATCGACGGGATGGCCGGCAGTGGGAAGACCTCATTGGCCGTACATGTCGCCCAGCGGCTCGTGGAACGTTATCCGGATGCCCAGTTGTTCATCGATCTCAAGGGCCACAACCGAGCCGAGAAGATGGACTCGGCGATCGCGCTGGCGACATTGCTGCGCCAGCTCGGCGTGCCGGGCGGCCGGATACCGTCGGAACCCGGAGATCGCCTCTTGTTCTGGCGCCGAGAGTTGGCCAGCCGCCGGGTGATCATTGTGCTGGACAACGCGGCGGACGCCGAGCAGATTATTCCGTTGCTGCCCACCAGCGCAGGAAGCGCGGTGATCGTGACGTCGCGGCGGCGGATCACCGGCTTGGACGTCGGGCCGCCGGTGTCGCTGCCCGTGATGGAGTTGGCGGAGGGCACAGCGCTGCTCGCGTCGACCGTGGGCGCCGATCGCGTGGCGGTGGAGCCCGAAGCCGCGGCGGCCGTGGTGGAGCAGTGCGGCCACCTGCCGCTGGCGATCCGGCTCGCCGGATCTCGGCTGGCGCACCGCCCGACCTGGCGGGTGGCTGATCTCTCGGCCCTGCTGGCGGACAACGCTTCCCGGCTCGACCATCTCGCGTCGGGTGACCGGAGCGTGGCGGGGGCGTTCGCGGCTTCCTACGAACCCCTGGAGGAATGCACGAAACGTTTGTTCCGGCTGCTCAGCGTTCATCCGGGTGACGAGTTCGACGTGATTGTCGCCAGTGCGCTCTCCGGGCTGCCCCACGACGGCACCATCGACGCTCTGGACAGTCTCCTCGATTGTCATCTGATCGAGGAGGTGGAGCCGGGGCGCTACCGGATGCACGATCTCATGGGGCAGTACGCCCACGAGTTGTCGCTCCGACACGACGCCGCGCACGCGCGGGATCAGGCGCTGTCGGATCTGATCGACGTCATGCTGCATCGGTCCTTCCCCGTGGCCGACAATCTTGAGTCCAGGGCCGTGCGGAAATATGTGACCCTCGGTCCGCCGCGCCGGCCGGATCTCCTGGACATCGCCGCACCGTCGACGGAAGAGTGGGTGGAGGACGAAAGATCCAATCTGGTGGCGCTCGTCGTACGGGCCCGTGAATGGGGACACCACGATCAGGTCTGGCGCCTGGCGAGAATGTTGTGGCGTTTCCTCTATGTGCGGGGTTACTTCGACGACATCATCCGAACGCACCTCGCCGGGCTTGCCTCAGCAGAGGCCGCCCAGGACGAGGCCGCGGCTGGCATCATGCACAACTACGTCGCATCCGCCCATCTGCGTACGGGCAACTTCGGGGATGCGCTGAAGCACGTCAGTGCTGCGGTGAGCATCGCCGAGCGACGTGGCGACGTGGAGCGCATCGGGCGATACCGAGTCAACCTGGTTGCTGTCCACTGGATTCGTGGCGAACTCTCCGAAGCGGTGCGGGTCGGGCTCGAAGGGCTGCGGAACGGACAGGATCTCGACGAGGTGCCGACCTTTCTGCCGAATGTGGGGCTTGCCCTGATGCTGCTCGGTCGCAACGACGAGGCTCTGCACCTGCACCGCCTGCACCTCTACCTGGCCCGCCAGGCCGGTAACCGGTTTCACCTGCTCAACGCGCTGGGTCACATCGGTGCCGTGAAGTGCCGCGTGGGACGCTACGAGGAGGCGATTCGGGCGCTGCGCGCCGCACTGGTGCTGCGCAGGCGCACGGGCCACCGCTATGCGGAGGCGGAGGTAGAGAACGACCTCGGCATCGCGCTTCGAGGTCTGGGTCGCCTGGACGAAGCGGTGCTCCACCACGAGGCGGCCAGACAGTTGGCGGTCGAGTCGGGTGAGCCACACGTGGAAGCGGCGGCGATCAATGACCTGGCGGTGACCCTGGTCAGCTCGGACGTCAGCCGGGCGATCGACCTGCACCGTGAGGCGTTGCGGGTGGCCGCCCGGATCGCCCATCCGTACGAGCAGGGGCGGGCACTGGCCGGGCTGGCCGAGCACCTGGTCGCCACCGATGCCGTGGAAGCCCGCCGACACTGGGAGCGGGCGTTGGCGATTTTCCGGCGGATGGGAGTGCCGGAGCGGTCCGAGGTCGAGCGTCGCCTGGCTGAGCTCGGCCACAGCAGAGTGTGACTACTGATCACGACCACGCGCGCTTCTTATCGAGTTCTTATCGGCGGTGTCGGTACCGTCGGTGGCGTTCGCTGACGGGGGGAGATCGGCCAGCTGGCGGGTCTCGTCGGGGCATCTGCCGTCGGATTTCCCCAGAGTCCGACAGCAGACTGGTGAGGAGGGAGCGGCATCTTCGTGTCGTTCCCTCCAAAACACCAGGACCGGCCTCGTCGTACCGGAGAGATAGGCTGCCGACCGTGACCGAACCCGCCCAGCTCACCCACGTCGACGCGGCCGGCGCAGCGCGCATGGTGGATGTCTCCGCCAAGCAGGTCACCGGCCGCTCGGCGACCGCCGCCGGCCGACTACGCACCACCCGCGAGGTGATCGAGCTGCTGCGCCGCGACGGGCTGCCCAAGGGCGACGCGCTCGCGGTCGGTCGACTCGCCGGCATCATGGGCGCCAAGCGCACCCCCGACCTGATCCCGCTCTGTCACCCGATCGCGCTGCACGGCGTCACGGTCGATCTGGCGCTGACCGCCGACACCGTCGAGATCAGCGCGACCGCCCGCACGGCCGACCGCACCGGGGTCGAGATGGAGGCGTTGACCGCGGTCGCTGTCGCCGGCCTGGCCCTGGTCGACATGGTCAAGGCGGTCGACCCGGCGGCCAGCGTCGACGCGGTCCGGGTGCTGAGCAAGGAGGGCGGCAAGACCGGCCGGTGGGAGCGTCCGGAGAGCCGGCCGTGATCCGCGCCCGGGTGGTGGTCGCCTCCAATCGGGCCGCCGCCGGTGTCTACGCCGACACCAGCGGTCCACTGCTCGTCGCCGGCCTGCGCGAGCTGGGCTGCGCGGTGGAGGAGCCGGTGGTGGTGCCCGACGGTGAGCCGGTCGGCGAGGCGGTGCGGGCAGCCGTGGCGGACACCGTCGACGTGGTGCTGACCAGCGGTGGCACCGGGGTCAGTCCCACCGACCGCACCCCGGACGTGACGCGCGACCTGCTCGACTACGAGATTCCCGGCATCGCGGAGGCGATCCGCGCGCACAGCCGAGACACGGTGCCCACCGCAGCGCTGTCCCGGGGCGTGGCCGGGGTGGTCGGCCGCACGCTGGTGGTGAACCTTCCCGGCTCGACCGGCGGGGCCCGCGACGGCCTCGCCGTACTAGGGCCGATCCTCGCGCACACCGTCGACCAGTTGCGCGGTGGCGACCATCAGGGGACCGGATAGGCTCGGCCGGTGGGTTCAGTGAGAACGGAACTGCCCTCCGGCGACGACCGGATCACCGCGCCACCGCCGGCCGGTTGGGCGGAGGCGCGCTCCCGGGTGTACGCGGTCGGCCTGGCCGCCGCACTGCCCGCCGTCGAGCGACCGCTCGCCGAGACCGACGGGCACACCCTCGCCGAACCGCTCACCACGCGTACCGATCTGCCTGCCTTCCCGACGTCCAGTGTGGACGGCTGGGCGGTGCGCGGCGCCGGCCCGTGGCGGGTGGTCGGCCGGGTGCTGGCCGGTTCGGCACCGGCGCCGTTGACCCAGGACGGTACGACCGTCGAGATCGCCACCGGGGCGATGGTGCCGGAGGGCACCTCCGCGGTGCTGCGGGTGGAGGAGTCGACGCGTACCCCCGACGGGTTGGTCGACGGTGTGCCGCGCGCCGCGCCGGAGTGGCGCCGACCCGGCGAGGAGGCAGCCGCCGGTGAGGAACTGCTGCCCGCCGGGGCCTTGGTGGACCCGGCGGTGATCGGCCTGGCCGCGTCCTGTGGGCACGACACCCTGCGGGTACGCCGGCAACCCCGCGCCGCGCTGCTGGTCTTCGGCGACGAACTGCTGACCGCCGGCCCACCCGGTGCGGGCCGGGTCCGCGACGCGTTGGGTCCGGCGCTGCCGGCCTGGCTTCGCCGGTACGGCTGCCAGATCCGCCCGACCGACGTGGTCGGACCGGTCGCCGACACGCTGCCCGCCCACGTGGCCGCCCTGCGCACCGCGCTGACCGGGGCCGACCTGGTCTGCACCACCGGTGGCACGATGCACGGTCCGGTCGACCACCTGCACCCCGCGCTGGCGGCGCTGGGTGCGGACTACGTGGTCAACACGGTCGCGGTGCGTCCCGGCTTCCCCATGCTGCTGGCCCGGTTGGTTGGCACCGATGGTCGGGTCCGGTTCGTCGCCGGCCTGCCCGGCAACCCACAGTCCGCCGTCGTCGCCCTGGTCTCGCTGGTCGCCCCGCTGCTGGCCGGGCTCGCCGGCCGAACGATGCCGGTTCTGCCCCACGCCACGCTCGCCGAGCCTGTCGCGGGGCGCGGTGACCACACTCACCTGGCTCTGGTCCGCCGCGATCCGGTGACCGGTACGGCGCACCCGGTGCGTCACGTCGGCTCGGCGATGCTGCGCGGGCTCTCGGTCGCCGACGGGTTCGCGGTGATCCGGCCCGGCACCGCCGGCAAGGTCGGGGACGAGGTGCCGGTCGTGCCCCTGCCGCTGCTCCCGGAAGACCGGGCATGGTGATGGTGCTCGGTGGGGTCACCGACCAGCCGCTGGATCTGGCCGCGCACGAGACGGCGGTCGCCGATCGCCGGGCCGGCGCCGTGGTCTCGTTCGCCGGCGTGGTCCGCGACCACGACCACGGTCGCCCGGTGACCAGCTTGGAATACGAGGGGCATCCGAGCGCCGAACGAGTGCTCCGCGAGGTCGCCGACGAGATCGCCGCCGATCCCGAGGTGTACGCCGTGGCCGTGTCGCACCGGATCGGTCCCCTCGCCATCGGCGACATGGCCCTGGTGGCGGCGGTCAGCACCGCGCACCGGGCCGCCGCGTTCGCCGCCTGCGCGCGGCTGGTCGACGAGGTGAAGGCTCGGCTGCCGATCTGGAAGCGGCAGGTGTTCGCCGACGGCACCGAGGAATGGGTCAACTGCCCCTGACGCCGTTCACCTGCGGGCGTACAGTAGCGCGGCCCGCGCCATCCGGTCGGTGTGGAAGGCCGGTTCGGCGCCGGGACGCCAGGGCAGTGCGGCGACCAGCACGATCAGGGCCAGCGCCAGGGAGTTCTCCATCAGCGCGCCGAACAGGCCGTCCTGGTAGTGCGAGACTTCCGGCAGTTGGTGTTCGTACGGCCAGATCGGGGAGATCAGGAAGATCAGGTAGAGCCCGACGGCGGCGACACCGTGCCGGAGGCCGGTGAGCGTCGGATACCCGATCGGCGGGCGGAGCACAGACCACACCGACGATCCGCCCTGTGGGCCGGGTGCGGTACGCGGGACCAGCCCGCGGCTGGCGTCACGGCGGCGTACCGCGTGATCGACCAGCACGATGATGGCCGGGATCACCCAGACGAGGTGGTGCGTCCAGGAGATCGGGCTGATCACGTTGGCGGTCAGGCCGACCAGGGTGAAGGCGGTCAGTTCGTCGCCGTCGGAGTGGGCGTCGGCGGCCCGGGACAGGCCGAGCGCCAGCACCAGCACGGAGAACGCGAGCCAGAGCAGGCCGGGAGTTTCGATCGAGTCGTAGAGCCGCGCGAGGAGTCCGGCCAGGGACTGGTTGGGCGTCATGTCGGCGGCGCCCACCCGCTCGGTCTGCCACAGCACACCGCCGAAGTAGGCCCGGGACTCGGCGCCGACGATGCCGAAGCTGCCGAGCGTGACACCAATGGCGGTGCCGATCGCGGTGCTGGCGACCCGCCACTGCCGGGTGATCATCAGGTAGAGGATGAACAGGGCGGGGGTCAGCTTGATGGCGGTGGCCAGACCGATGCCCACGCCAGCCCAGGCGCCGCTGTAGACGAACCGCAGCAGCGGGCCGTCGCCCTCGGTGTAGTGCGTGCCCCGGCGCGAACGCCAGCGCAGGGCGATCAGGTCGGCCATCACCAGAGCGAACAGCAGCAGGTTCACCTGTCCGTAGCCGAGGGTCTCCCGGGTCGGCTCGATGGCCACGGCGAGCGGCGTGGCGATGGCCACCGTGTACCAGAGCGGCCAGCCCAACCGGTCGACGATCGGGCGCAGCAGCGCGGCCAGCACCAGAGCCAGCGCGGCGATGCTGACCGCGGCGTTCACCAGACCGGCCGCCGCCACCGGAAGGTGCGCCATGGGCAGCATGGCCAGCCCGGCGAAGGGCGGGTAGGTGAAGCCCAGGGTGGTGTCGGGCGCAACGAATTCGTACAGCTCGTGGCCGCTCGCCCACCAGACCACCGCGCCGTGATAGATCTTCATGTCGAAGAAGTTGTACGGCCGCCCGAAAACACCGATGGCAAGCCATGCGGCGTAGGCGACGGCGGCCACGATGCCGATCCGTACGACTGTCCTTCGATCGATCCCACCGGTTACGCGGCGGACTGCGGCGAGGCGGTCCAGCCCTCCACCGACACTCGCCGGCATGGCGTGGCCACCCCCGTACCAAGGTCGTCCTACCCGTCCAGGTCCGGTAGGGAGCCTAGAGCCGCGCCTCACGTCATGCCTCCCGCGTTATGCGACCGTGTCCGATCCCACACACTCTCTTGACATTTCCACCGCGTTAACGCCTAGCGGGCGGTTCGGGTGATTCGTGGCGTTGGCGGGGGTGAGGGATGGATAATCGCAGCTCAGCCTGGGAGCCGACGAGCGGTGGCAGCCGAGCGGACGGCGATGCGAGCCTCCCGGCGGGCGGTCCGGACGGCACGGCGCACGGACCGTCGGGAATGGCCGATACGGTGCCCGGCCCGCCAACGGAGTCCTGGCTTGCCCTCCGTGTCGGCCGCAGCCAGCAGCAACCCGCCGAAGAGACCGAGGTTCTTCAGGAAATGGATCTGGTTGTTGATCCGCTGCGCGGGATCGTCCTGCTTCCAGAAGGGATGCCCGGCGAGGGTCACCGGGATCAGGGTGCCGGCGAGCACCAGGGCGGCCGGCCGGCTGAACCTGCCGGTCGCCAGCATCAGCCCGGCACCGAACTGCACCGCCGAGTGGGCCCGGATCAGCGTCTCGGTGTCGGTGGGGATGCGCCGGTCTGCCCGCTCCAGCAGCGGGGTCACCCGGTCGGTGACCGGTTTCGCGGCGGGCACCAGGCGGTCGGGGTTGGCGAAGCTCTTCGCGCCGCTGACCACGAAGATGCCGCTCAACATGGCGCGGGCCAGGGACCGTACGGGCGTCATGAACCAGTCATACCCTGTCTCGGGCGGCGCCATGCCCCGCAACGTCTGATGTCGATCGACCGGGTGGCGTACGCCAGTTCCAGGGACCACCGCCGATGGACGCGCCACACCGGGTAACCTCGCCGCGTGGCGACGCTGCGACTACGCCCCGAGGATCCGGCCGACACCGGGGCGATCCGCCGGGTGCTGGCCGCCGCCTTCGCCCGTCCCGACGTGGCCACGCCACCCGAGGTACGGCTCGTCGACGAGCTGCGCGCCAGCGACGCCTGGCTGCCGGCACTGGCGATGGTCGCCGAGTACGGCGGTGAGATCGTCGGTTACGCCCTGCTCACCCGGGTGTTGGTCCGCTCCGCCGAGGGCAACCGGCAGGCGCTCGCTCTCGGCCCGGTGGCGGTGGCACCGCATCGCCAGCGGATCGGGCTCGGCACCGCCGTGGTGCAGGCCGCCCTCGATGCGGCCACGGAACTCGGTGAGCGGCTGGTCGTGGTGCTCGGTGATCCCGGGTACTACCGACGGTTCGGGTTCAGCCGGGCCGACCGGATGGGCCTGACCAGCCCCTGGTCCGGGCTGGGCGAGCCGTGGCAGGCCCTGGTGCTGCCGCCGTCGATCAGCGGCGAGCTGCCCCCGCCGCAGGGCGACGTGATCTTTGCGCCGCCCTGGTCGAAGGTCTGATCGCCGGCACTTGACCCGCTCAGCAGCAGGTGGTGGCGCCGGTGGCCAGACCGCTAGCATCGAACCACTCACGGGGATCAATCGCACATTCGCCCATGGAGGCTCCAACCCGATGACCCGCGTCCTGTTGCGTTCTGCCAAGGACCCGTTCACCCCGGTCAGCCCGGAGCTCTCCCTCGCGCTGTACAAGAACGGCATTTTCGGGCGGAACGTCGGCAACCTGGTCTTCACCGAAGCGGTGCACAAGCTGATCAGCGTGCCGAATTACGAGGTGGTCTCCAACTCCTTCCTCAGCGAACGGCCCGGCGTGGACCAGGCGTACGTGGACCGGATCAACGAGCAGTTCGACCTGTTCGTGGTGCCGCTGGCCAACGCGTTCCGGCTCAGCTTCCTGGCGAACCTCAAGCGCCTCACCTGGGTGATCGAGCAGCTGCGAATTCCGGTCGTGGTGGTCGGCGTCGGCGTCTCGGGTGGCAGCGGTAGCCTCGACAACCCGTTCCCGCCACCGACCGACGAGCTGCGCGTGGCGGTGCGCCGGTTCGTGCGCGCGGTGCTGGACAAGTCGGCGACGATCGGCGTACGCGGCGAGTTCACCCGGGCCTACCTCGCCGAGCTGGGCTTCGGCGACGACGTGGTCGACGTTGTCGGCTGTCCGTCACTGTTCCGCGACGGCCCGAACCTTCAGATCACCAAGCGGGTCCCCGCACTCATGCGGGAGAGCCGCTTCACGATCAACATCTCCCCGTACGTGCCCCTGATGGACGAGGTCGGGACCCGGCACGCCGAGCGCTACCCGAACATGGTCTACGTGCCGCAGGACGACAAGGACCTCGAGCTGCTGCTGTGGGGCACCAACCCGGAGAAGGTCCGGCTGAAACTGCCGCACCACACCGGCCACCAGCTCTACCGGGAGGACCGCATCCGGTTCTTCGTCGACGCCTCGACCTGGAGGCGCTACCTCGCCGAGCGGGAGTTCTCCTTCGGCACCCGGATCCACGGCAACATCGCAGCACTGGCCGCCGGCACCCCCGCCTACGTCCTGGCGCACGACAGCCGCACCCTGGAGCTGGCCCGGTACCACGACATCCCGCACAGCCTGGTGCCCGACCTGACCCCCGAGGTGGACGCCGCCGACCTCTACGCCGAGGCCGACTACACCGCCTTCAACGCCGGGCAGGCGCAGCGCTGGGACCACTTCGCCAGCTTCCTGGAGCGCAACGGCATCGAGCACATCTTCCAGCCGGGCAAAGCCAACCCCGGCTACGATGCGCGGCTGGACGCCGCCGGGCTGCCGCCGCCGGTCACCACGCTGATGACCACCGATCCCGAGGACCGCGAGCGGATCACCGCCCGGATTGCGGAGCTGTACTCGCTGGGCGGGTTCCGCGCGCTGCGCAAGGCACACAAGCCGCAGTTCCCGTTCCCGCACACCAGCGCCCAGCGCGAAAGGCTGGTGGGCGGAGAAAAGACGTCCGCCGTACGGCGCCTGCCCGTACCCGTACAGTCCGCGCTGCGTCGCAGCCGCGCGATCGCCAAGCGGATCCGCCGCCAGCCCTGAGGAGGATCCGGCCGGCTCAGGCCGGTTGGGTGCGCAGGTAGCGGCCGAAGTGCGGGACGGTGAAGGCGACCGTGCCGCGTTCTCCGGAGTAGATCAGCCCTTTCTTGATCAGCGCGTCCCGGGCTGGGGAGAGGCTGGCGGGCTTGCGGCCCAGGGCGCGGGCGATCTCCGCGGTCGGCACCGCCGCATCCATGTCGTCCCGGCCGACGCCCTCGGCCGCGCTCTCGACCAGGGAGAGCGTCGCCATCGCGCGCATGTACTCGCGTTCGGCCGGGGTGGCCCGCTCGAACCGGGAGCCGAAGAAGCCGACGGCCAGTTCGGCCTCGGCTTCCGGGGCGGCGACCCGGACGTCGGCCACCGTGATCGGTGACCGTGGGGCATGGTCCCAGGTGGCCTTCCCGTACGCCTGGACGAAGTACGGATATCCGCCGGACTTCTCGTAGAGCAGATCCAGCGCCTTGACCTCGTACTCCACGTCCTCTCGCTCCGCCGGCGCGCAGAGTGCCTGGTCGGCGGCGAGCCGGTCGAGCCGATCGATGCGCTGGTAGCGGAACAACCGCTCGGAGTACGACTTGGCCGCGCTCAGCACCGCCGGTAGGTGCGGCAAGCCGGCACCGACCACGATCAGCGGTGCGCCGAGTTGGGAGAGTTCGTGGCACGCGGCGCAGAGCGCGGAGACGTCCTCCGGCCCGAGATCCTGCATCTCGTCGATGAAGATGGCGATGCCGGTGCCCACGTCGCTGGCGACCGAGGCGGCGTCGGTGAGCAGTTCCACCAGGTCGATCTCGATGTCGCCGGAGTCGGCGCGTCCGGCGGCGGCCGGTACGTCGATGCCGGGCTGCCACCGGTCGCGCAGTTTCGGGACGCCGCGTCCGGTCGGGGTGCTCCGCTGGGCGAACGCCTTCAGCACCCCGAGAAAGGCGTCGATCCGGTCCGGTGCCCGGTGCCGGGGCGCGAGTTCCCGGACGGCCATGTGCAGGGCTGCGGCGATCGGCCGGCGCAGCGACTGCTCGGGCCGAGCTTCGATTTTTCCGCTGCCCCAGAGGCGGTTGATCGCCTGTGAGCGCAGGGTGTTGAGCAGGACGGTCTTGCCGACACCGCGCAGCCCGGTGAGCATCAGGCTGCGCTCCGGGCGGCCCCTGGCGATCCGTTCCAGCACGATGTCGAAGACGTCCAGTTCCCGCCCTCGCCCGGCCAACTCGGGTGGGCGCTGACCGGCGCCCGGCGCGTACGGGTTGCGGACCGGATCCACGAATCGCAGAGTATCGGCCCATCTAGCTGAGGGGCTAGACATGGATAGACGGAGCTACGGCGTGTCGGCTCTCGACATAAAACTAGTGCTGTCTAGCTTCCACGCTAGACAGCACTAGTTTTGGTAATCGATCGGTCAGTCGCGCTGCTTGAGGCAGAGCACGAAGTCCAACGAGTCCAACTCGCTGTCGTAGAAGTACCAGTTCGTGTAGCCGTCCACCTGGGCGCACTTCGTCTCGGCGTCCCTCGCCCCGCCGGTCTTGCCGTCGAAGCGGCGCAGCACCTCGTACGACTTCGGGACGCAGTCGCTGATCGCCAGCTTCGGCTTGCCGCCGTTTGATGCGTCGTTGCGGACGCACTGGCCCGCTTCGACGAACCGGGGATCGGTGGACGAGTTGGCGGCCCGGGCACTCGGCGTCGGCTTTTCGTCGTCATCCTCCGGGGCGTCGGTCGGGGCCACCGGCTCCTCGGTCGGCGCGGCCACCGCCGTCGACGGCTCGTCGTCGCGCCCGAGCAGGTAGAACGCCGCCCCACCGCCCAGGACAAGCATCAGGACCGCGCCCAGTGCGGCGAGCAGCGGCCCTCGCCCGCGCCTGCTCGGCGGTGGCGTCGGCTGCCCGGCATACGCGGTCCTGACATCGTATTCGGCCCGCCGCTGGCCGTCGTGGTACACCGACTGCTGCTGGCCGCCGTGGTACGCCGGCCCCTGCTGGCCGCCGTCGTACGTCGGCTCGGCGGGCCGGTGCGGTGCCCCGCCGTAGACCTGCCCCGAGCCGTAGACCTGTCCCGAGCCGTACGCCTCACCGGGGTGCGGCTCGTGCCACGGGTGTCGGCCGCCACCCGGTGATCGGTAGTTCGCCATGCACCCCTCCTGCGCCAACGGTTGACGATACTGGTCAGATCAGCCGCAGCTGGCGGTCCTTCGGCCGGCGGGTTTCGCCGCGGTCGCCGAGGCGCTCGAACAGACCTGGGTCGATCACGTCGAGGAACGGCGACGGCCGGCACTCGCGTTCCGACCCGTGCCGGGTCCGGCGAGCGGCGTGACTGACGTAGAGGCGGTCCTGCGCACGGGTCAACCCGACGAAGAACAACCGCCGCTCCTCGGCCACCGCCTCCTCGTCGGGTGTGGTGCCGGGCCAACGCAGCGGCAGCAGCCCGTCCTCGGCACCGACCAGGAAGACCACCGGGAACTCCAGGCCCTTGGCAGCGTGCAGGGTCAGCAGGGTGACCGCCTCGGCGCGCGGGTCGAGCGCGTCCACCTCGGCGCCGGTGGCGAGCTGGGACAGGAACATCTCCAGGTCGTCGCCGCAGCGGCGGGCCAGCGGCGTCAGCAGGTCGACGGCGGTCCGGACGTCGGATGGGCGCACCCCGCCGGTGCCGTCGAGGGTGGGGACGGCGAACCGCTCGGCGAGCAGCTGGCCGGCGAGGCGTACCCGGGCGGGTAGCGCGCCGTCGAGCCCCGTGGCGTGCCGCAGCTCACGGGCGATGGCCGCCACGCCGGGGCGGTCCCGTAGCCGGTCGTGCGAGCGCTTCTGCACCGGGACGTTGGCCCGGGACAGGGCGTCCACGATCGGCGCGGCCTGCGAGTCGGTCCGGTAGAGCACGGCGATGTCCGAGAAGGACAGCGTGGTCGACCGGCCGTCGATGCGCCCCGAGTCCAGCGACCGGTGGGAAAGGCCGCCGACCAGCTCGTCGATGGTGCGTACCACGAAGTCGGCCTCGTCGGCGACGGAGGCCGCAGCGTACCGGCCGACCAGCGGGGCCTCCGGGTCGAGCCGGGCCGGGTCCAGCCGCCGGCCCCGGACCAGCGACGACGGCGCGATGGCCTGCACCGCGGCAGCCAGGATCGGCGCCGAGGACCGGTAGTTGCGGTTCAACCGGACCAGCCGGGCGTCGGTGAAGTCCTGCGAGAAGCGCAGGAAGTACCCGACGTCGGCGCCCCGGAACGAGTAGATCGCCTGGTCGGGGTCGCCGATCGCGCACAGGTTGCCGTCGGCGGGGCTGAGCAGGCGTAGCAGTTCGTACTGCACCGCGTCGACGTCCTGGTATTCGTCCACGAAAATCCACTGCCATCGGTCCCGGTACCGCTCGACCAGTTTCCGGTCCTCGCGCAGCAGCGCCACCGGCAGGGTGAGCAGCTCGTCCAGGTCGACCATGCCCTGCTTGCGCAGCAGCGCCAGGTAGCGGGCCGGGTCGTCACCGGCCTCGGTCCGCGCCGCCGCCCGGTCCGCGTCGTCGGCGATCCGGAAGTCCTCCGGCAGGCCCGCGGCTCCGGCGTTCTCGCGCAGGATGGTCAGCCCGAGCGAGTGGAAGGTGCCCACGGTGACGTCCTCGGCGACCGGGCCGAGCAGGCCGTCGAGGCGGTGCCGCAGCTCCTCGGCGGCCCGCCGGGTGAAGGTGATCGCCAGGCAGCGCTCGGGGAAGACGTTCAGCTCCGCGCAGAGGTAGGCGATCCGGTGGGTCAGCGTACGGGTCTTGCCGGTGCCCGGTCCGGCCACGATCAGCAGCGGCCCACCGGGCGCCGAGGCGGCCACCCGTTGCATCGCGTCGAGCCGGTCGAGCAGCCCGGTGCCGACCTCCTCCATCCCGGCGAGCATCGGCTCGAACGGCTCGTGCGGGGAGGGCTGCGGCGCGATCGGCGGCGCCGGCGGTGCCGGCCTGCGCTTCGGCTCGGCCTTCGCCGCCGGCCGCTTCGCCTTGGCCTCCGCCCTGGCCGGCGGCTCCGCGGGCCGCCGCTGCGCCGGCACCGGTACGTCGAACAGTGTCTCCTGCCCCGCCGACCTGCCGGCGGCACCCAGCTCGGTCGGGTCGAAGAGCGTGATCACGCCGTACTCGCCGTCGTAGCCGGGCACCCGCCGGACCTCGCCGCGGCGCAGCCGGCCGATGCCCTCGGCGAGCAGTTCCCCGCCGACCCGGCCGATCTCGTCCAGCGGGGCGCGGGTCAGGATCTCCAGCTCCGGGCCGAGCGCGGCGACCAACTCGGTGAGCTTCCCCTCGACCTTCTTCGAGCGCGGACCAACCTTGTTGATCTCGCCGAGGATCTCGGCGAGCTGGATCAGGTGGGTCACCTCGGGCGCGTGTTCCGGTCGGTACCCCTCGGGCCGGTCGGCCAGGTCCTCCACCCGGCTCAGTACGCCCACCGTCAGCGGCTTGCCGCACTCCGGGCACTGCCCGCCGGCCTTGCGGGTGCGCTCGGGCGACCAGTTCACCCCGCACAACCGGTGGCCGTCCGCGTGGTACTTGCCCTCCTCGGGGAAGAACTCGATCGTGCCGGCCAGCCCGTCGCCGGTGCGCAGCGCCTCTCGGATGCCGAAGTAGTCCCGAGCCGAGGCGAAGACCGTCGCCTCACGGGCCAGCGCGGGTGGTGAGTGTGCGTCCGAGTTGGAGACCAGCCGGTAGTTGTCCAGGCTGCCGACCCGCCAGTTCATCTCCGGATCCGAGGAGAGCCCGGTCTCCACGGCGAAGACGTGCCCGGCGAGGTCGGCGTAGCAGTCGGCGATCGCGTCGAAGCCGGACTTCGAGCCCAGCGCGGAGAACCACGGGGTCCAGATGTGCGCCGGGACGAGGTAGCCGTCGTCGCTCGCCTCCAGGGTGATCTCCAGCAGGTCGCGGGAGTCCAGACCGAGGATCGGCCGGCCGTCCGAGCCCAGGTTGCCGATCCGGCCCAGCGCGGCGTTGAACCGGCCCACCGCGTCCAGATCCGGCAGGTAGATCAGGTGGTGCACCTTCCGCGTCCGGTCGTCCCGCTTGTAGATCGTGGAGATCTCCACGCTGAGCATGAACCGGACCGGGGCGGTCTCCGCCTCGCTGGCCAGCTTCGGCGGCAGTCGGCGGGCGATGTCCCGCTCCGCCTCCGGAGCCAGCCGGTACAGGCCGGGCTCGGCCGGACGCAGCGTCTCGCGCAGGTGGTCGTACCAGGCGGGGTGGGTGAAATCGCCGGTGCCGAGCACCCCGATGCCCTTGCGCCTGGCCCACCAGCCGAGGTTCGGCAGGGTCAAATCACGGCTACAGGCCCGCGAGTACTTCGAGTGGATGTGCAGGTCCGCGACGAAGGGCGGGCGGCCACCGGGGGGTACGACGTTGAACGGAGGCACGCCGCATCCTGCCACGACCGGCCGGGCCCGCGCGCGGCGCCACGCTCAGAGGTGAGGTGCGCTATTGCGAGCGGAGCTCGACGAGGGTGATCTGAGGCTCCGCACCGACCCGCACCGGCGGCCCCCAGAAGCCGGCGCCGTTGGTGACGTAGACCTTCGTGCCATCCACCTCGCCCAGGCCGGACACGACCGGCTGTTCGAGCGCGACCAGTAGGTTGAAGGGCACGATCTGACCACCGTGGGTGTGACCGGAGAGTTGCAGGTCGACCCCGTACTTCGCCGCCTCGACCGCCGCCACCGGCTGGTGGGCCAGCAGCACCACCGGCCGCGACGGGTCCCGGTCGCCGAGCGCGGCGGCGTAGTCGGCGGGCGCGGACAGGCCGGTGCCCGCCGCGCTGACGTCGTTGACCCCGGCCAGATCGAGTACGCCGCCCCGGGCGGCGATCTCCAGCCGCTGGTTCTGCAACACCCGCAGCCCGAGCCGGTCGACCTCGGTCACCCACTCCTCGACGCCTGAGTAGTACTCGTGGTTGCCGGTGACGAAGTAGCTGCCGTAGCGGGAGCGCAGCCCCCGCAGCGGGGCCGCCGCCTCACCCAGCTCGGCCACCGACCCGTCGACCAGGTCACCGACCACGGCGACGATGTCGGCATCCAGGCGGTTGATCGCGGCGACGATCTGTTCGGTGTGCTTGCGGCCGCGCAGCGGTCCGATGTGGATGTCGGAGACGGTGGCGATACGCAGGCCGTCCATGCTCCGAGGCAGTTTGGCCAGCGGGATCTGCACCCGGTCCAGCTGCGGCGGGCCCATGGCGGTGCGTACGCCGGAACCCACCAGGCCGGCGGCGGTGATCCCGGCGAAGATCGCGGCACCCCGGGCGAGCAGGAGTCGTCGGCCCGGGTCGTGGTCCGGCCCGACCGCTCCGGCGGCCGGGGGTTCGGCCGGCTCGTCGCTCGACGGCAGCGCGGCGGCCGGCGCCAGCGGGTCGGCCGCTGGCGCCGGGGCCAACGGACCGGGGGCGGCCGGGCCGACCAGCACCGGCTCGGGCACGGCGGCGGCCGCCTGGCGGCGCAGCACCAGCCGCGCCACGAGCATCGGGACCTCCAGCGCGGCGAGCAGCACCATCAGGTAGAACATCAGCGCGAGCCAGACGTAGCCCGGCCAGGCGAGCCAGTACATCCCCACGTTGGTGCCGACCAGCGTCACCGGTATCAGCACCGCCAACACGACCGCCGCGATCGTGCCGCCCCGCCGCCACCGTCCCGCCGTGGTGGTGTCCTTGACCAGCCGCTTCCACAGGTAGAGATGGATCAGCCCGGTGATCAGGGCAAGGGTGGTCACGAAGCCGAGTACCGCGAACACGTGTGGCTCCCCCTCAGCCGCCAGCGAAGGGAGGAAGGACGTCGATCGTCACTCCGGCCGGCAGCGGTTCTCTCCGATCATGACAGGTCACTCCGTCGACCAGATAACTCGCCACGGCCAGGATGGGCACCAGCCGCTCGCCGTGCCGCTCGGCCAGCTCCGCCACCAGGTCGTCCAGCGAACGGCCGGCGGGTACGGCCTCCTCGGCGCGGCCGGCGGCGGCTCGTGCACCGGCGAAGTAGCGGACGGTGACAGTGGTCATGATCAACCTCCGATGGCTGACATCGGCCGGGTGGGCTGCAGGAAGGTCGGATCGTCGATGCCGTGTCCGGCCCGCTTGCCCCAGGTCGCCGCCGACCAGAGCCGGGCCAGTTCGTCGTCGTCCGCGCCGGCCCGCAACGCGCTGCGCAGATCGGACTCCTCGTTGGCGAACAGGCAGTTGCGTACCTGCCCGTCGGCGGTGAGCCGGGTCCGGTCGCAGTCGCCGCAGAAGGGGCGGGTGACCGTGCCGATCACACCCACCCGGGCCGGGCCGCCGTCGACCAACCAGGTCTCGGCCGGTGCCGCGCCGCGCTCGGCCGGGTCCGGGCTGAGCTCGTACGCGGTGCGCAGCCCGGTCAGGATCTCCTCGGCGGTGACCATGGCCGCGCGGTCCCAGCCGTGCTGGGCGTCCAACGGCATCTGCTCGATGAAACGCAGTTGGTAGTCGTGTTCGAGGGCGAAGCGGAGCAGCGCCGGTGCCTCGTCGTCGTTGACGCCGCGCATCAGCACGCTGTTGATCTTCACTGGGGTGAGGCCGGCGGTAGCCGCGCCGGCGAGGCCGGCCAGCACGTCGGGCAGTCGATCCCGCCGGGTGAGCCGGGTGAACCGTTCCCGGTTCAGGGTGTCCAGCGAGACGTTGACCCGGTCGAGGCCGGCGTCGCGCAGCGCCGGGGCGAGCCGTTGCAGACCGATGCCGTTGGTGGTGAGCGAGAGTCGAGGGCGGGGATCGAGCGCGGCGACGGCGGCCACGATGCCCACCAGACCGGGACGGATCAGTGGCTCACCGCCGGTGAACCGCACCTCGGCCACGCCGAGCCGGCACACCGCGACGCGGATCAGCCGGATCACCTCGTCGTCGGTGAGCAGTTGTGGCCCGGCCAGCCAGGGCAGACCTTCGGCGGGCATGCAGTACGTGCAGCGCAGATTGCACTTGTCGGTCAGAGAGACCCGCAGGTCCCGGGCGACGCGGCCGTACCGGTCGACGAGGACGCCGCCGGTCGGCGGGGCCACGCTCACCCGTTGACCGTAGCGCGCCCGATCCCGGCCAGGGCAGCGCGGGCGCGGTCGCGGACCGAATCCCGGTACGCCCCACCGAACAGGGCGGTGTGCACCAGCAGCAGATGCAGCTGGTGCAGCGGCACCCGGTCCCGCCAGCCGTCGGCCAACGGCCAGGTCTCCTGATACGCGGCCAGGATCCGATCGGCGTGCGGCGGGCCGCCGAAGAGCGTGAGCTGCGCGAGGTCGGTTTCCCGGTGCCCGCCGTGCGCGGCCGGGTCGACCAGCCAGACCCGGTCGTCGGCGTCCCAGAGCAGGTTGCCCGGCCAGAGGTCGCCATGGATCCGGGCCGGCGGCTCCTCCCCGCCGACCTCGCCGATCCGGGCCACCACCTGCTCGACCAGCGCGGCGTCGGCGTCCTCCAAGGCACCATTGTCGACCGAGCCGCGCAGGTACGGCAGCAGCCGCGCCTGGGCGAACCATTCCGCCCACGGCCCCTGGTGCGGCGTGTTGTCCGCTGGCAGCGCACCGATGAACCCGGTCCACGGTGCCCCGAAGGCCGACGCGCCGGCCCGGTGCAGGCCCGCCAGCTCGCGCCCGAAGCGCTCGGCCGCCTCCGGGCCGGGCTCGCCCGGCTCGACCCACTCCAGCGCGAGCAGGTCGGGCAGCGCCACCAGCACCTCCGGCACGGCCACCGTGCCGGCCTCGCGCAGCCAGCGCAGCCCGGCCGCCTCGGTGGCGAAGAACCCCTCGGGCACCGGCCGCCCGGCCCGCTCCGGCCAGGTCTTGGCGAAAATCGAGTGCCCGTCGTCCAGGGTCAGCCGGGACGCCAGACAGATGTCGCCGCCCGGCACCGGCGTCTCCCGGATCCGCTGATGCGTCAGAAACGTCGGCAACTGCTCCGGATGCTCCCGCAGATACCCCAGCTCCATACCCACCAGCTTCCCAGAAGGGCATGTAAGAGCGGCCGGGAATATGGCGGTGGCGGCGCAGGCGGGTCCTGGCACGTCAGGCGGCCGACCGATGAGATCACGTCCGCGACCGCACCGTCGCACAAGACACCGCAACTCGCGGCCCAGCACCCAGGACACTCGCGACCA
>NZ_BOPC01000056.1 GCF_016863555.1 Micromonospora qiuiae
AGCGGTGAAAGCTTTCTCCGCCAATTGCCGAACGGCACCGGTGTCGGGCTCGATGCGCTCGCGCGCAAGCATGTTGATCGTGTGCAGTTGGACGCGAAGCTCGGACGGTGCCGCTTCCATGGCGGAGGTCAGCCGCGCGTTGAGGTCTGTGGGGAGGAACCCGTTGGCGGTGAGGATGCCGTCGACGGAGAACCCGCCGCGGTAGCCGAGATGCTCCCGTAAACCAGCTCCGAGGCGGGCGGTCTGGGCGACGAGGTCGGCAGCGTCGCCGAGGGTGGGTACGGCACCGGCGCAGAGAAAGGTTCCGTGCTCGGGGCGGGGTAGCGTGACGAGTTCCATGGGCGGAAATGGGAGCACGGTGCTGCCGAGGACCATGCCGTGCAGGCGTACCGGGGTGCCTTCGAGCAGGGGCATGAGTCGGATGCGCCATGATCCGGCCTTGGCGGTGGGCATTCGTGCTGGTGGGATTCCGCTGCGCCACCACCAGATGCCATCTCCGCCCGCTGTCGGGCCGGTGCCGGTGGGTTGGTAGGAGCAGACGACACCGGCACCCTGGTCGACCAGATGCCCGAGCACCCCGATGTCGGCGGGATTGTTGGTGATGATCGAGGGTGCGCGTGGGATGCCGGCGGAGTCCCAGAGCGCGTCCACTGTCGTCTTGTCCTCGAACATGCGCCACGGGGGCTGCCGCGCGCCGATGCGCCGCCGGTCCCCGGCTCGGGGCGGGTCGAGCGGGTCGGGTAGCAGGAGCGAGGCGCTGTGATCCGGGTCGAAGGCATCGGCCAGAGCGGCGAGCCAACCCGAGCCCTCCAGGCCCGCGATGGCGTCGTGCTGCCAGGCGAGCTGGTCAGAGGCACCGCGTATCGGCCGGGTGCGTACCTTCGGCGGAGCGTCGTCCAGCGCGAGGGCGAGGCATCTGTGTGCGCCGAGCAGTTTTTGCCACGCCTGCGCGTCGTCGGCTCGGCCGCAGATCACGATGACGCGGCCACCGGGCGGCAGCAGTTCGGTCACGTGCGCTCCGACGTTCATCGGCGATGCCGCCCGGAGGGATCCGTGCGGTGCAGGACGAGGTTCGCCGGGGTGACGTGGACGAGTTCGTAGGTCTCCTGTCCCAGCCGGTCATGAATTGAACGGCGGTGTCGGTCGGGGTGGCTGTCGTCGTACTCGATGATGACGATTTTGGGTTGGTGTTTGTCGGGGTCGAAGGAGTTCCAGACGTCGAGTTCGGTGCCTTCGACGTCGATGCTGAGCAGGTCGATGTGGTTGATGCACCACTGGTCGAGGAGGTCTTCGAGGGTTCGGCAGGTGACGACGATTTCTTGATAGTCGGTGCCGGTGCGGTGTAGGCCGGACCAGGAGGGCTTGTGGCGGTACATGCCGAACGGCCACAGGCCGGGGGTGGCGGAGACGGCGCAGGTGTCGACGGCGCAGCAGCGTTGGCGTAGGCGCTGGTGGTTGCGGGGGTCGGCGTCGACGCAGAGGCCGCGCCAACCGAGGTTTTCGACGTAGAGGGTGTTGCTGCCTCGTACGCCGTCGCCCGCGCCGATGTCGACGAAGACACCGTGGGTGGATAGGTGCAGGTTCTCGGCGATCCAACGGTCTTCGCCCCATTGGGAGTGGTAGGGCGGGGGTTGGGTGTAGGGGAGCATGGCGTTCACCCGTGCCACTTCCACAGCAGGAGTTGTTCGCGGGTGCGGTCGAGCCAGCGTTGGGACCAGCGACGGCGTAGCGCCTGCCAGGTGAGCGCTTCGGCGATGGTGTTGCTGAGGGAGCGGTGGGTCAGGCCAGCGTTGGCCGCGCGGCTGGTGTTGACCGTCATGAGGGCGAGTTCAGGGCTGGTGGCGGGGAGCCAGAGCGGATCTCGGTCCAGGGGCGGATGCCGTGGGCGAGGGCGAACTCTTCGCCGACATGGCAGGCGGTGGCGGCCCGGCCGGCGTGGGTAAGGATGGTGTCGACCAGGGTGTGGGCGTTGGTGGTGGGGCCAGCGACGTTGACGATCCCGGTCACCTGCCGGTCCACTGCGGTGCGGATGAACCGTGCGACGTCGGTGGCGTCGATGAGTTGCAGGGCCTGGTCGTCGGACATGGGGACGAGGACGTCGCCGCCGCGTAGGGCGCGTTCGAGCCAGTAGGCGAGGCGCTCGCTGTCGTCGTACCGGCCGATGACCAGGCCGAGGCGGACGATGAGCAGCGGTACGTCCTGGCGGGCGAGGCGTCGTTCGAGGTAGCGCTCGCAGCGCAGTTTGCGGGTGGCGGAGGCGCGTACCGGGTGGGAGGCGTCGGCGGGGATGGTGGGCGAACGTTCGGTGAGGCCATGGCTGCCGGGGTCGCGACGGTATACGCCGCAGCTGGAGATGAGGACGTACCGGCGGATGTCGGTGAGAAGGGGCAGCACGGGGCGGAGGTCGTCGAGGTCGTGGGCGCTGGTGTCGATGACCGTGTCCCATGGTTCGGCCAGGATCGCGGCGGCCTCGGGGGTGGGTGCCCGGCGGTCGGTCAGGATGTGTCGGACGATGCCGCTGAATGGTGAGGGGGATCGGCCCCGGTAGAGCAGAGTGATGTCGTCGTCGCGGGTGATGCACTGCTCGACGATGTGACGGCCGATGAACCGGGTACCGCCGAGGATGAGGATCTTGCTCATCGTGGCCCGCCGGCGGGTGTGGGGCTGTAGCCGAGCACGAGGAGGCGGCGGGGGTGGCCGGAGGTGTTGGGTCCGCTGGCGTGGACCAGTGCGGCGTCCCAGATCAGTACGGTGCCGGGGGCGGCGACCAGGGTCACGGCCGCCTCATCGGGGGCGTCCTGGTCGGGTACGACGGGTCCCTGGTTCAGGGTCGGGACCATCTCGATGGTTCGCCGGTGGCTGCCGGGCCAGATCCGCAGTGCGCCGGCGGCCGCGGTGCAGGGGTCGAGGCAGACGGCGACGGTGAGTACCCGTGGGTAGCCGCGGGCGGCGTAGTAGGCGGCGTCTGTGTGCTTGCGGACCTCCTCGCCGAGGACCGGCAACGTCGCCCATCCGGCGGCGATGTCGATGGTCCGCTTGTACATGAGCTTGTTGTCCATCAGCGTCGGATCCGGAGCGCCGAGCAGGTCCGTGACCACCCCGCACAGCCGGGAGTCGTCGGCCAAGGCGGCGGCGGTCGGGGACAGGTCGACCACTGGCTTGACCTTGAGGACGTACGGCTTGCCGTCGGGAAGGCGCCACCAGGTCACCCTCGGGTCGGCGGACCTGGTGGCGATCATCTGGGCGAGCCGCTGGTCGAGGAGGTCGTCGGCCTCGACGCGCAGTTTCTGGATGGTGGCGGCGGGGACCAGGTCGGGTAGGACGAGGTATCCGTGGGTGGCGAAGTGGTCGATCTGCTGCGCGGAGACGACCGGCGCGATCGGCGTGGTCATGCGCTACCGCCTTTCGTGGCGATGGGGATGAGGAAGTCACGGGTGGGTTTGGTCCAGTGCGATGGGGTCTGCTCGGCCGGCATCGTGTAGGGGTGGGCGGTCCACTCGGCGAAGTGACGGTCGAGGACCTGCCGGCGGGCGGGGCTGATCGAGGTGCCGCTGTGGAAGAAGCTGAACCGGCCGCCCGGTCGCAGGCAGGGGATCGCCACCTGGGCGACGAACTGCGCAAAGTCGGCGTCGGCGTGCCCGTCCGGCGGCCAGGTGTCGTACATGATCGCGTCGAACGCCTCGGCGGGCAGGGGCACCAACTGCCACGGTTCGGTGTGTACCCGTACGGGTGCGGTGACGTGGTCGAGCACATGGTCACGGGCCATCAGGGCCACGCCCGGGTGCGGTTCGATCGCGGTGTACGAGCCGACCCGGCCCAGCTGGGTGGCGAAGACACCCAGGCCGAGGCCGACCTCCAGCACACGTGGCCGGTCGCACCCCTCAATGAGCAGGCGCGCGTGTTCGCGCATCAGGTCCGCCTCGGCGAAGAACATCACGTACTGCGTCCCGATGCGCAGACCTTCGGCATCGACCGTGGCGGGCTGGGCGCGCAGGTGGGCGATGTGCCGCCGGTGTACCTCGGACAGCACGGGCGGGCTCACAGCCAGTCTCCGTCGCGGAACCGGGCCAGTGGATCGACGTCGAGGAACCGGCTGGCGAAGGTCGGGGTGGTGGCAATCGCCCGACGGACCACCTTCTCGATGCGGGCCGTGGTGGCGGTGTCGAGGGCGCGGTCCACGGAGACCAGGACGTGAGCCGGGGCGTCGAGGTCGCCGCCGTTGCGGGCGACGATGGTGACCTCGGCGTACACCGAGAGCTCCGCCAGCACCCGCCGCGCGGCCTCGGCGGCGACGGCTGTGTAGATCTTCCCGCCGTGGTGCACCGGGTTCTTTCCGGCAGGTGCCTCGCCACTGGCCGGCCGCAGCGGCTCGATGACCCCGCTGTACCGGTTGCCCCGGCCGACCGCCCCACAGTCACCCTTGCCCAGCGAAGTGCCGAACGGCGCCAGGTAGCCGCGTCCCGGCACGTCCTTGGTGTTGAGGTGCAACGCCAGGGCAGTGATGTTCCGCGCTCGCGGATCGCGGTCGAGCAGCGCCTTCAACTCGGCTGCGACGACCTCCTGCGCCTCACCGAGAGCGACCCGGTACGCCGCCCACGAGCCGACCCGCTCTGGGTGCAGCGGTAGCGCTGCGGTGACCTCGAGCGTCGAGCCGACCCGGACCACCATGACCTTCACGTCCGTGCCGGCAGCGGGCACGTCCAGCCGGAACGCGGCGCTGGTGAGCCGACGTTCCAGTTCGACCGCGAGGTCGGCGGCGAGCCCGCGCCGGCTGGTGCCGACACAGACGACGGTGTCGTTGGCCACCGACTCGACCTCAAGCACCGCGCGGATGTCTCGCGCCGTGCCCGGGCGATAGAACCTCGGGTCGTGGTCGACCGCGCTACCTCGGGTGTTGTTGATGTGCAGGCGCAGGTGTTCGAGGATCCGACCGTCGCCGAGCGCGGCCGGCAGGACATCCAGGACCACCTCGCGGAAGAGTTCCTCGACCGGCACCTGGACCTCGCCAACCCGGTCGGTGATCTTTCCGAACAGGTAGCAGTCGGCTGGCTTGCGAATGTCGAAGCCACCGAAGCGAACGTCGGCGGCGGCACCGACCAGGTTCACCTTGTCGACCCAGTGGTTCGGGATCGCCCCGAACTCCCGCAGGCACCACGACGAGTACCGCTGAGAGAAGGCGTCGGCGACCAGGTCGGCCAGGCTGTCCGGATGGCCGACACCCTTGCGCTCGGCCACATCGAACGGCTGGTCATCGGGCGCTACGCAGGCATGACGAATCGAGATCTGCATGTGAAGAGGTCCCTCGGGCTCAGAGGTCGTCGGTGTCGGTGTCCGCTTGGACCGGCGGATCGACCAGATAGGACAGGCATTGCGACAGGACCAGAACCCGCTTGGCCGGGCACGGCTCGTTGAGGTCGGCGGGCCGGAAGGTGCCGTCGTAGAGGTTTCCGTAGCCGGTCGGCACGGAGGCGCACCGGCGAACATCGCCGGTGACGGTCACCTTGAATGAGGTGACTCCGGCCGTACACGGCTGGCCGCGGAAGGAGAGCAGGCCGTCGAGGTACGGCCGGTTGAACACGTACTCACCGGAGTTGTCTAGGATCAGCGCCTTCTGCTCCTCGGTGTAGCCCTCCGGATAGCGCACGCCCTGGTGAACGCCCTTGAACACCTTCGCCCGCACGTGATCCACACCCAGCTCCCGCAGGCGGGTCAGGTCGCCGGCCAGCCGGGGCAGCAGCGGCGGGTACAGCACGTACAGCGCCGTCACGTCGAACCCGGCCCGCCGCAGGACCAGGTAGTTACGGGCGTACGAGTCCAGCTCCAGCCCGCGCAGCTCACGCTCCGGCTGGTGGATCGCAGCCACGATCTTCGCCACCCGCTCGGCCGGCACGCTGTCGGCGAAGCTCTGCACGTCGTCGGAGGCGAGATTGGTGTTGATGCTGATGAAGTGGTTGTTGGTCAGCCCCGCGCACAGTTCGACGAAGCCGGGGTACATGAACGGCTCGCCGCCGGACATGTGCACCAGGCAGACCTTGCCCAACTCGTCGAACCGCCGTACCACCAGCTCGGGTGCCGGTTCGTCGAGATGCTTGCGGTTGAGCACGTACCGGATCTGCGGGTGGCAGTACTCGCAGAAGAAGTTGCAGCGGTTCGTCAGGTGCCAGTCGAACTCCCACTCCCACGGCGGCTTCGCCTGGGTCATCGCTGAGGTGCGCATCGGTCCTCCGCTCGACGGTCGGATCACCCGCCGAAAGCCATTGATGGCGGTACGTCGGCGGGGGCCACGTCCAGCAGACCCCGGACCAGCCCGACCCAGGCAGGGGATAGAACCGTCAACACCGTCAATTCATTGACCGAGAGCACCAACACGATTCGATACGTTCGCGATACTGTCGGTCGACCCTGCTGAGGAGCCGATGGTTTCGCGTCCCGACCGCACCAACCACGCCCTCGCCACACTGATGGCCGAGGCCGGGCTCACCCCGCGTACTCTCGCCCGGGAGATCAACCGGCTGTTCGGTGCCGGCACCCTCGCCGAGACCGCGCCCTACCACTGGCGCGACGCCGGCGGAGTGCCGCGCCCACCGTTGCCGGCGCTGACCGCGTACGTGCTCTCCCGCAGACTCGGGCGCATTGTGACCGCCGGGGACCTTTGGCACGGGCGACCCGACGCGGTAGATGGCACCCTGGTGATGACGGCCAGCACCGGCATGGACGGCCCGTGGACCCGCGCGAGCACCATGCTGGTCGCCGAGGACTGGCTGCTGGGAGGACTGGTGGACCGGAGGATGTTCCTCTCCGTATCCGGGGCCGCCCTCGCCCAGGCGGTGAACATCTACCTGGACACCCAGCTACCCGCCGGCACCGCGCCACCGGCCGCAGCCCCCGACGACCCACTCGTGGAGCAGATCGAAGCCAGCGTGCCACGCCTCCAACTCCTCGACGACGAACGAGGAGGAGCCGCCGGCCTCGGCTACGTCGGCGCCCAGGTCCGCGCCGTCCTCCTGGTTCTGCGCGACGGCGGTCACACCGACGCCACCACCCGCCGCCTCCTGGTCGCCCTTGCCGACCTCGCCCAACTCGCTGGCTGGAAAGCCTTCGACGCCGACCAGCACGGCCTGGCCCAGCGCTACTTCTTCACCGGCCTGCGCGCCGCCCACGACGCTGGCTACCGCTCGATGGAGGCACACATCCTCGCCGACCTGTCCTTCCAGGCCGCCTCCCTCGGTGACGCCGACGACGGCCTGCGCCTCGGCATCGCCGCCCGCCGGATCGCCGGCCGATCCGCCGCGAGCGTCCAAGCGTCCGTGCTGTCCCGCCTCGCGTACGCCCACGCCGCCGCCGGCCGCGTCAATGACTGCGAACGCACCTGGACGGAATCCCGCGACCGGCTCGCCGCCCGGCAACCCGACCGCGACCCCGAATGGATGTACTACCTCACCCCGAACCACCTCGACTGCCAGGCCGGCTACGCAATAATCCTCGCCGGCCGGCAAACCATCGCCAACGGTCGAGGCAGCGACGGACGCGCCCTACTCCGCAAGGGCGAAGCACTCCTACGCACCGGCGCCTACGCTCGCCGACCAGACGTGCCCTACCAGCGACGAGCCCTCTACGAAGGTGCGTGGCTGGCCCTCGGCTACACCGCCCACGGCAAACTCGACGACGCCTGCGCCGTCACCCGGATGGCCCTACCCCGCCTCGAACAGGTCCGCTCACCCCGCAGCACCGCCCTGCTCAACACCCTCGCCCAGGAGCTACGCCGACGCAAACGCCACCAGGCCGTCGCCGACCTCCTGCCCGACCTGGAGAACGCCCTCGCGCGCCAGCCAACCTGACACTACGGTCGAGCAAATGAGCCGCCGCGACATCGACGCCCTCGTCATCGGCGCTGGCGTATCCGGCCTCACCACCGCCATCTGCCTCGCCGAAGCCGGCCTACGCGTCACCATCTGGACCGCTGAGCCACCACAGCAGACCACCTCCTACGCCGCCGGCGCGATGTGGGGCCCGTACCTCGTCGAACCCGTCGATCGGGTAGGCGTCTGGAGCGCCCAGACCCTGGATGTCCTGCGGCAACTCGCCACCGACCCGCAGACCGGGGTACGGCTCGTCTCCGGCATCGAAGCCTCCCGCAAGCCGGTCAACCCGCCCGAGTGGGGCAGCCAGCTCGACGGATTCCGGCTGTGCGAGGCGGACGAGCTGCCGGAGGGTTTTGCCGCTGGATGGCGCTACACCGCGCCAATCGTCGACATGCCTACCTACCTCGGCTACCTCGAACAACGGCTGGCTGCGGGCGGCGGCCGAATTGAGATCCGGCGAATCGACTCGCTCGACCAGGCTGTGGGCGTCGCGCCTGTTGTCGTCAACTGTGCCGGCATCGGTGCGCGGGACCTCGTACCGGATCCCGAGCTGACCCCGATCCGTGGGCAACTCGTCGTCGTCGAGAACCCCGGCATCACCGAGTTCTTCTCCGAAGACACCGGGCTGTCTCCTGACCTGGTGCACTTCTATCCGCAAGGCGAGACCGTCATCCTCGGTGGCGCCGCCCAGCCTGGCGACTGGAGTCGGGAGCCTGATCAGGACACTGCTGCAGCGATCATCACCCGCTGCAGCGACGTCGAACCACGGCTTCTTGGCGCACGGGTGCTTGGGCACCGCGTGGGGTTACGCCCCACGCGGCTGTGCGTCCGAGTCGAAGGGCAGCGGCTCGAAAGCGTCACGCTGATCCACAACTATGGCCACGGCGGCGCCGGCATCACGCTCTCCTGGGGCTGCGCCGCCGAGGTCGTGGCCAGACTCTGACGGGAGAGTTTGCCGCTACGGTTTCTGTGACCTACGCCGTCAAGCCCCGCGACACGATCAGAGGACGCATTGCCGGATCCACTGGCCGGAACAACGTAGGTGATCGAGGCTGCCCTGCGACCCACCGGGGCCAACTCGCGGGCTGCGAGAACGGGTGCCTCACACCCCGTAACTCAGGGAACAGTGAACCGCCCCGGATCTTGTAGAGTTTTTCCTAACCCGAGGATCCGCTTGTGTCCGCAGGCCGATGACCTGCGGCTTTCCCTTTTTCTGCCTGCGTGTGCCGGTTGCACCGGGCGTTGCTGTGGTCGCCTGCTGAAGATCAGCCAGGCGCGTTCGTCATGGTCCAACGGTGAGAGGAGGGACCGCGGTGGACAGCGTCTCGTTGCCCTCCCATCCGAGGGAGCCCCTTACTCGAAACCTTCTGATCCGTAGCCTCGGAGAGGCTGTCCAGTGCGGTGCGGCGTCGGCTGGTAGCTCTGGTTCTACCCGCTCGCCGGTCCTCCGTGGTTTCGACCCGTCCGGCGCTGTTGCTGTCAATCGTTGCTGCCATGGCGGGACGGCCGTGCCTCACTGTTCGTCGCGTAGACGGTTTCGCGCTTCGTCGACCAGCGTCCGGTACTCCGCTTGCACCGGGTCGAAAAGTTCGCGTTCGAGGAGAGCGGTGAGGTTCCAGAGCGCCCGCTGTTCGGCCTGGTCCTCGATGACGTCTGCGAAGTCACTGGTGCGCTCATCGGTGCGGCTCAGCCACTCGAACAGAACCAGCGCCTCGTCATGGCTCAGCCGGACGACTACCTCGCGCTCCTTCATGTCGGGCAGCGTAGGCCACTCGCAGCTTGGGAATTGGACAAGATCGGGTCAGAACTCGGCGTTTCCCCTTGTCGGCTTGGCCGGCGGTCGCCTCGTTTGGCCTCTCGTGACACCACCCCATGGCCCGTGGATGGTGGCGGACACCTACCGCTTCCACGCTTCTGCGGGTAGGCAGTTGGTGGCGGGCTTGCCGTAGATCAGCCTCCCGGACGGTGTGGTGTAGCAGCGATCGAGTTGGTCCTCGGCTTGAAATAGCGGGCGCCTGTCGATCTCCACTCCCTGGCCGTCGTAGCTGACCAACTGCGGGTCATCGTCGGCCTTGAGCCGCGCACCGGTCGTCATCAGGCCGAACGCCCCGCCGGAGAGGCGCGCGACGGTGGTACGGCCGTCTCCGTGGTCAAGCACCAGCCGGTCAACGCGCCCGCTGACCCGCCCACTGACGCTGACGTCCCCGCCGTGATGCTCGGTGGACGTCAGCAGGAGTCTTTGCACGGGGCCGGGCAGCCATTCGCCGTGCGGCCAGGGATCGGTTGTGCCTCCGATGTACGGCACCTGGTTCGATCCGGCGGACTGCAGGTCACACGTCGAGTAGCCGACGTCGTTCATAAACAACACCAATGCGTGGCCACCGCGCTCTGTCGCCACTGATAGGTCGGCCAGGGACAGCGAGACCCCTCGCACACCCCCAGGCAACCCAGTCTTCTCCTTACGGACGTTCCACCACCTGAGGCATTGCTCGGCCGCGTCGCGCAGCGTCGGCGACAACTCGCCAGACCCCATCGCCAGTACCTGGACGGTCTGGCCGTCCGGCCCGTCCCACACACTCGCCACGCCGGACGTCACGACCAGCAGCACGGCTCCAACCACGGCGGCCCTCAGCCGCAATGTACGAGCTGGGCGACGGCCCGCCGCCTGTAGGAGATGGGCTCGCATCTTCCGCGCCGCCATTGGCGGCAGGTCCCGCTCCATGGGCGGGTCAAGGATCTCGTTCACCGCTTCCCCTCCTGGATCTCGTTAGGCATCAGGCGGGCCAGGCGGCTGCGGGCACGACTGACCCGGGATCGCACCGCCACCTCGCTGATTCCAAGAACAGCCGCCGCATCCGAGTACGAAACGCCCGACCACAGGCACAACGCCACCGCCGCCCGCTCGGCTGGCGAAAGCCGGCGCATCATTGCCAGGATTTCGGCCATCCGCCGCTCGTCGTCCAGCCGCGCGGCCACCTCATCGGCAAGATCACCATCCGCATGCCGCTCCGATGGCAATCGTCGCAGCAACGCCAGCCACCGTCGGGCCGACCGCCATTCCGAACGCACCGAGTTGGTCGTCACCACGAGCAACCACGGCAACGCCGAACCGTCCACTAGGCGAACATCGTCCCGGCGGCGCCACGCGACCAGGAACGTCGCCTGCGTTACGTCCTCTGCCGTCGACCACGACCCGGTCAGCCGGAACGCATGGTTGTAGACCGTGCGGGAGTACCTGTCGAAGAGCCAACCAAAGGCCGTCTCGTCACCAGCGATGATCGAGGGCCACAGCTCCTCGTCCGACGGCCGTACCTGATGCGTCACACCACACTATGGCCGCCGGCGCCCTTCCTGTTGCGGCGCATCGTGATCAGGATTCCTGTCGGCGCTGAGGCGGAACTCTGGGGAGGGTAGCCCCATGTCTCGGATAGTCCCCGCTTGCGGCGCACGACTACGCGGTCACCGCGATAACGTGGCGGACCGCGGTCGTGCTGATTTAGCCGCCGTTGTGCTGCAACGGTCGGGAGCATCCGATCACCCACAGATCACCCGGCGATCAACTACGGCTATCGCGCTCACTCGTAACCACCTCTGTCGACCCCCTTCGTCGCCCAGCGAGGATTCCTCCGGTTAGGGACCGGCGATGGGCGCACTCTGGCCTACGAAGGCAGATAGAGGCCCGATGGCCGCGGCGCTCCGGGTGACAATCGCTGGATGGGCGCAGCAGGCCGGATGGTTAGGGCCGTGAGGCCGCCGGGCACGCCGAGGGCGTCGAGCGCACGGTCAAGCCATGCCGGTTCATCGGCGCACATTTCAGCCATCAGGCGGTACTGCCCCGGCACGGCCAGGCGACGGTGAACGACGACGCTCTCGCGCATCAGCCCACCTGGCAGCGTCCGCCGAAAAGCTACGCCACGGTGGCCGACATGATCGATGTCGTCACCGGGAGTACCGACTCGCTGTTGGCCGGAGGTGAGGACCACACCCAGGACATGCGGATGGGCGTCGAACAACGGGTCCAGGGCCTGGCGAAGTGCCTCCTCTTTACGCGGCAGAGAGTCCTGGGTAAACGTAGAGAGCGGCCACAGGGCGCCAGCGTCCTCCAACCACAGCCAGGCTGCTCCAGCTGACTCCGTCTTGACGGCTTTCGCCACAAGCGCACGCAACAGACGAGGGCCTTGATCCGCCGCCCATACCGGGCCGGAGACCACCGTCCCGGCCGGTGCCGGGCCGGGTCGCACGGTGAGCGTCGCATCTTCCAGCGCAACCTCGACGGTCGCCCTGTCCGCCGCGGACTTCTGCGCGGCGGAGCCCAAAGCTTCCCGCCACTGATCAGTTGGCTCGTGGGGCAGTTCGCCGTCCCAGTGCACCCCGTGCCGATGCTCAAGTTGCCGGAGAAACGCTTGCGCCTGGTCCACCTGCTGGTTGTACTCCAGGAACTTCTTGTCCGGTCCGAGCGTCCGCAACTCAAGGAATACGTCGCTGCCGGCGCGGACCGCCCGCAGGTCTCCCGGGCCGCCCTCGGGCTTGCTGGGCTCCAGCACTACCCTGGCGCCGGCTACCTTCGCCTGCACCGCGAGCCTCGCCAAGGCAAGGTGATGGCGAAATTCGTCGGCGACAGGGTTCGCTCGGAGGTTTCGGCGTAGATGGCCGACGCCCGGCGTCGCGGCATCAACCAGGTACTGCAGACGCGCCCACAACCCCACCACGGTCCCGAAGGCGCCGATGCCCGCCAGCGAGGCGAAGTATGGCCCCATGGTCGGGCCCGCTACACCGTTGGCGGGACGCACGGCCTTGTGCAGCCAACCCTGCCCGAAAAACGCTTCGAGATCATTGATCATGCGAGACGCCGTCTGACGACCCAGTGGTGTCAGGTAAGCAGCCTCTGCCGGATCACCGACCGCGATGGACCAGTCGAGCTCACGGCGGCCTGCCTCGACGTCACGCCATCCATCGTTCACAAGTCAAGCATCCTCAACGCCGCCACCGATTTCCGTCGCCCCGGCGCCGGGAGCCCAGGTCACATTCAGGTTGACCAGGTGCCAGCGAACTGGTCAGTGCAGCATGGTCAGGGGCGAGCCAAACTCACTACAACCTCACTGCCGCCTCTCATCTTTACTGCGGCCCTAATAACCTAGCTAGCGCTCGGGCCGGGCGGGATCGCACGGCGGTCGGATCACGTCCCGGCGCCAACACGCGCGAGAGCCAGAGAGTTGGCCGTTGGCGGAGCCACCTGCCGCGCGGGCCGCACTACGTGTCCCGAAGCTGATGGTGGGGTTTTCGTACCATCGGCCCGACATCGAGCCCGCTGAAGGGGGACGCGCCGTGTCGGTGCCGGACGAGCCTGAAGAGATAATTATCCACATACCCGGCGGTCGAGCAGTAGTGATCGGCCCCGATGCCGAAACGGAGGAGCCGCGGTGGGGACGCCGAGTCGCCAATCTCGCTGCCGGTGAATGGGCGTCCGTGCTACGGACGCTGGACCCGGTGACCCGCGCGTTCGTTGAGTCGCAGCGCTGGGCCGGCTCACTGGTCGAACTTGACGAGGTCTCCCGGTCGATGTTGCCGACCGCCCGGAAGATCGTCGAGGAAGACGGCTGGATCCAGGCCACTCTCCGCAACGACGAAGGAAAGTTCTCGCGGGTGATGCGGATTCGTCCCGGCACCGGTGTCGCCTCCCTCGTCGGCGGGGCTGCCATCCTGAGTGCGGTTGCGGCCCAGGCACAAACAGCCCAGATGGCCCGCGACATCCGCGTCATCCGGCGACGTATGGATTCGCTCTACCAGCACTTGCAAAACGACCAGATCGGTGCTGCCGCGAATATCGCCGAACAGGTCGACGGTCTGGTGCTGCGGCTTCGCGAACATGGCACCGACGGCGTCGACCCGAGCGAGTTCCCAGTCATCCGCAACAGCCTGGGCGACACAAGAAACAAATGCCTACGCCACCTTCAAGATGCGGTCACCACCTTGGAAGACGCCGATTATGGGTCTCCAGGTGAGGCGCAGAAGAACATGCACATCGACACCGCGCAAAAGGTAATATTGTACCTCGACCTGCTCGGGAAAATTCATCTCGACAGCGTGCAGTTCGAGCTCGCGCAGGTCGCGTTCTACTACCACTCCGGGAAGGCCGACGTCGCCAGGACCTGGAGCGCCAGCACCACGAAGGCTCAGGACCAACTTCGCACTCAGATCGAAGACGTATGTGGCCGGCTCGGCCGACTGGACGCGAGCATCCGTGCCCTGTTCCGGCCAGCCCTAAAACATGCGCTCGGACGGACGCAGAAGGCTGGCGCAGCCGTGACCGCTTCTGCCTACACGACGGCACGCCAGGTCGCGAGAAGCAAAACCTTCCGCATCCCCGGTGTCTCATTCCCGATCCCGGTGGCGGAAGCCGCCGCTGTCGGCGGCGCGGTGTTCACGGTTGGAACCGCCGCGGTCAACGCGGTAAGTCAGGCCCGCGCGCAGAAAAAGCTGGACCAACGACTGCGGCAGTTGGAGGAGGCCGGGATCCGGAGCCTGCAGACCGTGGACCAGGCCAGACCGAATCTCGAATTACTCGAGACGCTGGCCGAAGAACTTGCCACCTCCGGCGGGCCGCGATAGGTCGCACGGCCTGCGGCACGTCGCCGCGTCCCTGGCCCATGAAGCCGGATTCCAGTTGTCCCATGCTTCGGGCCACGGCCACCACGATCGGCACCGTTCCAGGCCGGCTCAGCTAGGCCAGCTTGGCTACAGTAGCTGGCTGACGTTGGCGTCGGCCGGGCCAGCGTGCCGCTGCGCCGGCCATGATCAGGCGGCTGCAGAGATGCCGACGGTCACGACCAACGGTACTCCAGACGTAGACCCTGTCCGACGAAGCGATACCGGCCGCGGCTCGCCGGGTCGAACGGGTTTGGCAGCATACGGATTTGGCGGTTCTCCTTCATGACGTTGGTGATCACTATCAGCCGCCACTGCCGGTTTCGGGCGTTCTCCTGCGCCGCGATAACCTGAGTCTCGCCCAACTCGATTCGACCGCCCTCGGCGAGGGTGGTCTTGACCTCGTAGTACCAGGTGCGGCGCCGGCCGGGGACTTCAAAGTCCCAGCCCAGGCTGTCGTCACCGGTGCCGGGGAAGACCCGCTCACGGTATCCCGACACCCAGCACTCCGGGCTGAAGTCGGTGCCATAGTGCCGCTCCAGCCATCGATAAGCGAACCACTCGCCAGCAAAACCCACCCCCAACTTCTGCAGGCTTGACAGCTCGGACTCGAACCCACCGCCGCCGAAGCCGCCACCGGCGAGCCGGCTGCCGGGGCCGGACCGGGCGTCGGTTTCCTTGAGGCCGGTGAACCTGCGCGGAGTGGCCAGGAACGCGGGTGTTCCGTCCAGCGAATTGTCGAGAGCCGCGCGTAGCGAGGTGAAGCCGTCGTTTAGGTCGAATGGCTTGTCGTCGATGTTTACGATCCGCCGCTGCCGTTCCCGTTCGGCGCGTTGCTGCCGCTCCTCGGCTTTTTGGCGGTCGAGGTCGTCGGGGGTGAGACCAAGCGCGTCAACGTCGTCGGTCGCGGGCATGTCCGCCGGCCAGACGCCGAGCGTTTGCAGCCAGCGGAGCACGTCCGGAAGCGTTAGCATGCCGAAGTCGAGCGCGCCGGCCGAGTCGAGTGTTGCGCGCACCGCCGGGCCTACCAACGCCTCGTCCGTCCACGGAGCGGGGACCGGGCGGCGGTGCCGTTCGAGCCAGGCGCGCACGAGTTTGGCTAAGCGGCTGGCGGCGGTATCGACCAGCTCGGCGTTGGCCTTGGCGCAGTTGCTTCGCCGCGACAGGGGCGGGCCGCTGGTCGGTGCCTGTGCGCCCAGCCGCGCCGTGAGTTCCTCCTCGACGCGCGTCGCCATGAGATCGGTCGAAAGCACGTCGACGGTGGTGCCCCACTCCGGGTCCGGCGTGAGCGACTCAACCCGCCGGAGTTGCGGCCAGTCTGGCTGGGGGTCGCCGGCGGCGAAGCGGTCCCACCTATGCCAGCGCAGCCGGTCGAGCAGCGAGTCGCGATGGTGGCGTAGGTGGTCGGCGAAGTCCTCGGCGTGTTGCGCGCTGTGGTCAATTGGCGGATAGCGCCCACCCATGCTGGACAGGGTGTCGTTGAGTTCGCGTACCGGGATCTTGAGCTGTTGATGGAGCACCGCGAGCGTCGGCGCGTCAAGCGCGGCACCGAACAGCTTGTCCGGCCCGTGGTCGAGTCGGTCGGCCAGCTCAGTAAGCCGGTCTCGGGCCTCCTGCTCGCTTTCCACCGACGGCGAGTCGGGGTCGAACGGCGCGGCCGCCTCGGCGCCCAGGTAATGCGCGACGACTGGATAGAGCCGCTGTAGTACAGGTCGCAGGGAAGACTGGATTCGCCGCGACATCGTCCGGACGTCCTCGGCCGTGACGTCGCAAATCTCGGCCACGTCGTCGTCGGCGAGTTGGGCGACGGGGACGCCGACCCGCCGCGTCCGCTCTGCGGCCCATCGGAAGGTGCGGGCGTAGTCGCGCCGGCCGATGAGGTATGACAGCGGCTCCGCCATCGCCTCAAGATTGTTCCAGTCCAGCTCCGACTCCGCACCCTCGACGATCAGGGTCGGGTGCTCGGGGTGCGGGACCGGCAGCACGCCGTGCAGTCGGTCCGGGAGCCGCCTTGTCTCCTCGCCGAGACGCACCTCAACCGTGTGAGCGAAGGTGACCCGCACCCGCCGCAAGGCGTCGAGCGTGTCGTCGAACGCCCGCTGGCCGAGGCGGCTGAACTGGCTGCGCTGGTGTTCGAGCAGCGTCGCCACGAACAGCGTCAGCCACGGCAGGATGCCGACGATCGGACGGGCGCCGGTGGCGGCCGGCAGGCCGAACTCGTCGCCGTCCAGCAGCACGATCGGCGTGACGCCGTTGGCGCGTGAAACTCGGTCGCCGAGGCGACGGCGCAAGATGGCGGTCACCGTCTCGGGATGCGCGTCCACCTCGAGGACCCGCCACCCGAAGTCGGCCATCAGCCTGAGCAGGCTCTGATCGTCGTCCCGCGATGCGACTACTACGTCGGGCGGTTCCTGGTCGCCACCGTCCGGCTCGATCGGCAGGGCTGTTGACGAGCCGCCGATGTTGACAACGAGGTAGCCCTGGGTGTCCGGCGGGAACGGCTCAGCCTCGGTGCCACGGCCGGCGCAGGCCGCCCACGCCGCCCGGTACGTGTTGTGGAACTGTGCCGCATGCATCTCGGTAACCGCGCCGGTGTGAAAGAGCGCGCCCAGGTGACGCACCAGGCGCGGGGCATCGCCGTCCCGGCCCCACACGCCCAAACCCAGCTCGGTCAGCCGCCGCAGAGCCATCGTGTCGTCGTCGAGCAGGTCCCGCATCGGCTTGGTGAGCAGCATCGCGAACCGCGGCGGCAGGTCGTCACTGCGAACCGGGAACGTCCAGCAGTCGGCCGGCCTCGCGAAAGCCCCGCCGCTCTGGCCGGGCCGTTGCGTCGGCAACCAGGCCACCGTACTTAGAAACGCACCGAGCGGCGTGCATCGCTGTTGCGGGTCCTTGTCGCCGGGCCGGTCGCGTTCCCAGACGGTCGTCAAGGCGTCAGCCGCCCAGGCGCCCTTGAGTCCGCGCAGGATTTGCCGTGCCAGGTGCTGGCGCACTCGGTCGGTCAGCCGTTCCCAGTCGGCCTGTCCCGGCATCCACCAGAGCGGGCTTTTAGCCACATAGGGGGTTTTTGGTGACCACGTGAGCGATGTGGTCGGCAGGACGTTCGCCCACTGCTCGCGGACCGGATCGGGCAGCCCGCGTACGGCCGTGAGCCGATCACGGGTCAGCTCGCGGCCGTTGATCTCGCGGCTGTCGCGTACCGATGAGAGCGGAAGCACCTCGCGTACGCCGATGCGCCGCAGGAAAACCACCCAGTCGGTGACGCGGTCGCCGGCTGGCATAACCTGCGCCGGGGGTGCCAGCAACCGGCCCGCGAGCGAGTACAGCTCGGCCGACCGGTCCTCTGGAGTGGCCGCGATCGCGGACAGTTCCTTGCTGGTGGTACCCGGCCAGTCGGACGAGAACAGGCAGTCGCCGGCGGCCATCCAAGTGCCGCTCGCGGTAGGCAGTCGCAGGCCCAGGGTGGCTAGGTCGGTTTTGATGCGGGCACCGCTGCGGCTCAGGTTGAAGACGAACGTCAGCGCGTCCCGGGCGACCCGCTGCGCGCGGCTGTCCGCGAGCACGGCACGGATGTGTTCGAGGATGCCCCGCGTCTCGAAGCCGCGCACGAGCCGGTTCTCCTGCAGGAACTTACGCGCCGGGGTCTGTTGCCGGTTGACGTGCCAGGTCAGATCGCCGTGCAGGTAGAACAGCCGGTTGGACAGGCTTGCCGGCAGCGACAGGTCGGCGCCGGAGTCGATGTCGTCCTCGTCGGCGATCCGCTGGGTCGTCGGCGGGAAGAACGGCGCGGCCTCCCGGCTCGCGGATGTCTCGCCGGTCCGCCGGCCGGCGCACGGCGCGAGCTCGTTCGAGTCGGTCAGCAGAATGCGCCGCGCCCGCAACGCCTCGGGCGTCTTTTCGAAGAGGCGCGCGATGTCCGCGTAGGCCTGGTCCCAGTCGCTGATCGGGCGGCGGTCGCGCTGCATCACCGCCATCATCTGCTCGACCCAGCCGGCCAGGCGCTCCGGCTCTGGCGTCACGTCAAGTCCGAGCCGCGACAGCAGGCTCCTCAGCCGCGCCTGCCGGCGCGTCGGCAATTCCCGCAGGAACTCGGCGCCGCTGGCTGCTGTCGCGAACGCTGCGGTCAGCATGCCTGTGTCGGGTACGGGCCAGCGCCATGCCGCGGCTGGTGTGAGCCAGCGGCCGGGCGCCTGTGCGGGCAGCAGTGGACGCTCGTCCAGCGGTCGGCCCTGCTCCTCGGCGCGAGAGGTGAGGAGCCCCAGACGTTCGTCGTCCCAACACAGAAGATCGAGTACAGCGGTGGGGACCGCGTTGTCCGGCCAGCCGGTGAGAGCCTCTGCCGCGTCGAGGCAGAGTTGCGCCGCCGAGGTGAGCAGCAGCCGGTTCAGCGGGTTCGTCTCGTCGATGTCCGTGCGGGACAGGTCGGTGAAGAACGGCGCGTTGAGGTGCCCCGCGAACGGCGACGGCGCCTTGCGGCCCATCGGCAGGAAGGTGTAACACCGGCCGACGTGCGCGTCCGCGGCCGCGTATGGCACCGCGACCGAGACTTCGATCGTCGCCGTCGACTCGGCATACCTGGGGTCGAGTTGGCGCCGGTCGATTGCGTCCTGCACCGCTCGCCGGTAGGCGGCCGGCTCGACCGGCCGAGACAGCACCAGATATGTGCCGTTCTCGTCCAACGTCACAAGGTCGCAGGTGAAGTCACCGGCCACCACCGGCGCGCTGCTGCGTACCCGGGTCAGCACTCGCTCTTCGCTGGCGGAACCGCCCTCTCTCCGGACAGTGACACTTTCCAGCCGCTTCAGGAACAGCATGAGCGGCACCTCTGACGCTTCGAGCTCGTCGAGGCGCTCGGCCACCGCATCGACGGCGCCCTCGTCGAGCGGCAGCCGCACCACGGTGGCATAGCCGTCGGCCCAGAGCGTGGCCACCCGAGCGGGCGTTCCGTCGGCCGGCAACGTGATGCTGTAGAGCGAAACCTCGTCGATGATCTGCCGAGTGAGCACTGGATCTCCGCCGACCAGCCCTGGCACGTCGTCCTCGGTAGCAAACCGGAAGCAGAACCCCGGCTCTCCGTTGTCCAGCGCGCTGTAGACCTCCGGAGTCGCGCATATCTGGAGCACGCTCTTGAAGCCGACGCCCTTGTTGCCGATGCCCTCGCCAATCGGCTTGTCGCTCAGCCCGAGTGAGCGGATCCGCCGGGCGTTGCTGGCGGTGAACCCGCGCCCAGTGTTGGCGACATAGAGAGTGCCGTGTGTGCCCTCGTCGCGTGCCAGCACCACTGCGATGCGCCCGCTGCCGGCGTCCGGCGGCTGCGCGTCGTACCCGTTTTGAATCAGCTCGAACAGGAAGCGGCCGCCGTACTCCCGCATCGTCTGGCCGATCATGCTCTTCTGGCTGCGCGCGAAGTCCTGATCCTCCCGGGTCATCAAATGGGCCTGGACGAGGCGCTCGGCTCCGTCACGCAGCTGCGCGTCGGCCTCGGCGCGTGAAGCCGGCTCGGTACCTTCCATTGGCTGTCTCCCCGGAGTGGAACTACCGCCTCTTGCGTTCCAGGCTGCTGCGGAGGTTCTTCGCGCCCACCTCCGAGACCCCGGCGTGCGCCAGGGCATATCCCACGGCAGTGTCGACGTCGAGCAGCCCGCCGCGCACCACGGCGTCCAATACCTTGCGGGCGTGCTCACGCTCGTGACTTCCGGTCCAGTTGTTGTGCCCGCCGAAGAACACGGCCCGGTCGAGGGCCTTCTGCGCGTCGGGGTCCAGCGCCGGCACCTGGGGATACACCCCAGACAGGTCCTCTGCCTGGGTCCCGGCAGCCCAGCCGGCCAGCGGGGTCATGGCACTTTCCAGGACCACCAGCGCCGATCCGCGCGCCAAGTCAGCCGCTTGGCGCAGCGACCGGGCGTCCGGGTGGAACGCCACCACAGCGCCACGTGGCCGGTTTCGGTCGAGCGGGTAGCTGAACCGGTAGCGGTTTGCCAGTCGGTGGACTGGGCCAGGGCCCCCGTGCGCCTTCGCGGCGTTGTAGAACACCACCGGAGTCACCCCGTCGGCGGCAGCCTGATCCTCGATCCACTGCACCACAATCTGCTCGAGCTCCTCCCAGCGCTGCAGATTCTCGTCGACGTCAGGGATCCACGCGGCCACCCGCAACAGGCTCGGGTGCTGCCGCCACGGTTCGTCCGGCTGATTGGTCACTCCACGCCTCTTTCGTCAGTCACTCGCGACCAAGTGAACCAACAGGGTCCGACATGGAGCCAGCCGTCGAACGGCTTGAGGTTTCCCGGTGCCGTCGAGGGCGGTCCCTAACCCGGGAGCCGCGGGCGTGTGGCCCCCGAAAGTGTCAGGGGCGGGGTGTCTACTGGAGCCGCCCCTTGCGCGGGGCGGACCGGGTCAAACTTAGCTGTGAGGAACGGCGCCAATGGACGTTCTCGCTCAAGTGCCAATCGTTGGCGAGCATCTCGGACGAGATCGGACCCCGGATGACGACTACCTGACGGTAATGATGTTGTCCGCCGGACTGGCCGGCATCGTTCAGCGGAGGAAACAGGCGGCGGACGGGTCGGCGAAGGAGGCGGGGTTGTTGCCGGCCCCGTGGCGGGTGGGCTTCTCGCGTCTGTGGTGGCGTTTCGCCGACCAGGGGCTGCAGCCGCTCGACAGCGACCTCGCCCTGCTGGAGCTCTGTGCGCAGCCGCTGGCGACGTGGCCTGTGCAGCTCGACCTATCGTTCAATGACCTGCAGAACTGTCTGCTGGCCGACGGTGACCTGACCGAGTTCGCGGTGCAGGGCTCTCGGCTCGCGCGGCACGACGTGGAGGCCGAGTGGACCGAGAACCAGGTGCACCTGGCCCTGCGGGAAGCCGCGGCCGCGAATGGCTCCTCGGACGAGGAGATCGGGGACGCGTACGCGGTGCTGCGGCGCTACCTCATCGACCACGCGGTGGTCGCTGACCGGGAGGTCCGCGGCCTTGAGCGGCGTTTTCCGGCGAAGGACAACAGCGGCCAGACGCACGTCCACCGGCTGATCAGCCTCGCTTACCACCCGAGGCCCGCCCGGGCGCCGCAGGAGTTCCTCCTGTGCCCTTCGTGCCGCAACGTGCTGGTCGATCCATCGGCGTGCTGCGCGACCGCGGGTTGCCCCGGGGGTGCACCGCAGACGTGGACGGCCGTGCCGATGGCGGTGGTCTACGAGCAGCACCGGGCGACCCGCAAGTACATCCATGATCCGGGCCTGGTGGAGGCGCGGATCATCGACGCGCTGTCGGTCGACTCGCTGGCGCCGGTGGTCAGGGTTACGCCATATCCGGGAGTCGACGCGCTGGACGTGTTGATCGAGTTCCTGCGCCCAGGCGCGAGTGGCGTGCCGGAGGTTGCCGAGACCTGGGGCGTGGACGCAAAGGACCAGGTCAGCGCGCGACTGTTGGGCCGGGGATTCACCTGGCCGCAGGCACCGGCGTGCGACCGGCGGTACCTGGCGCTTCCAGCTCACCGGGCGGTGCAGCCGGGCTACATCAGCGACCTGGAAGCCGAACTGGACGGGCGGGTCTCGGGCGTGCGCGTGATCGACGAGAACCATCTGGTGGCTCGGGTCAAGGAGCGGGTGAAGGAGTTGGCCGGGTGAGAGAGACCTCGTCGTGGCGAGACAGCTTGATGAAGCAGATGCGCCGGGAGCAGTTCCCGGAAGCGGTGATGGCTCGGGACGCGTTCTGCCGAGTCGAGATGGGGCTGCACTTCCTGACGAAGCACTTCCCGGGCGAGCCGGTGGGGGCGCTGCAGCCGCTGCTGTCCGGGTACGTCGACCTACCGCCCGAGCTCGTAGCGACGTGCCGGCGGGTGCGGCACCGCATGGGTGACGTGGCCCGGCGCGGCTACTGGCGCAGGCTGCTCAACCACTACCTGCGGGTGCCGCAGGAATGGCGGCGCTTCGCCCGCACCGACGCCGCGGACGGGCAGGTCAACGACAACACGGTGTTCACCGTCGCAGGTTCGGCGTTGTGCCAGGACCGCGTGGCGACGTACGACGCGGCGCTGGCTGACCCGCTGCAGTACAGGTTGACCCCGCCCCGGCCGCCGGCGCCGGCCGGGCGGCGGTACGAGTTCCGCGTCGGAGACGGCGTCGAGGTGGTGCACCTGCCGTCGACGCTGCCGCCGGCCCCGCCCGTCGCGCGGCTTTCCCTCGTGCCCCGCCGCTCTCGGGAACCCTGGACGGTGTCGTTCGAGAAGGAGCTGTTGGAGACGGCGAAGGAGATCGACCGCAGGCTTGTCGGCAAGCCCCACATCACGAACCGGAACTGGCACAAGCGCCTGACGGAGAACATGCGCTTCAGCTCCGTCGACCGCAACGGTCCCGGCCTGGTCGACAGACCCGAGACGTTCGTGCTCGACGGCGTGTCCCACATTGTCGGGCTCATGAACTCGGGCAAGACCACGCTCACCGACGTGTTGGCGGTCAACCGGGTGCTGAAGCACGGCAACCGGGTCGGGATGGTCCTGGGTTCGGTCGGTGACGTCTACGCCAAGGTGTCGTTTCTCCGGTCGATCGGCATCGACGCCGTGCCCCTGATCGGGCGCAGCAACCGAGCCGAGCACGCCGCACGGTACTGGCGCTCCGCGATCGAGGAAGCTCCCGTCCTCGTTCCCGACGACGACAACCCTGCCGACCCGGCTGCCGCCTACGCCAACGCCTCCTGCCTGCTGGAACCCTTCCGGCGGTCGGCCAACCCGGACTGGAAGCCGCTGGAGCCGAACGAGTTTCCGTGCCACGGCAAGCTCCGCGATGCCGAGGCAGACGAGCCGGCCGCCTACGACTGTCCGCTGCTGTCGATCTGCCCGGCGCAGAAGGCTCACCGCGAGATCGCCAACGCGCAGGTCTGGGTCACCACCGCGCAGTGCCTCATCGCCAGCCGCGCGGAACCGGCTGACGCGTCCATGCGCTGGTTCGAGGCCTTCCAGCCGCACACCGACCTGCTCGTCATCGACGAGGCGGACGCGGTCCAGCAGGTGCTGGACTCCCGGTTCGTGCAGACCGAGCCCTTGGTGGCTGCGGGCAAGGGCTGGACGCACCGGATGGTCCAGTACACCAACGCCGCCCTGGACAACCAGAGCATGGCGCCGGCGGCTGATGACGAGGTGGACCGCTGGCACACGCAGCTGCAGATCCACCAGAACGCAGTCTTCGTCCTGAACCGGCTGGCTTTGTCGCCGTCCGGGCAGCGGCTGAAGGAGTTGCTCGGCGACGCGCCGTTCACGGCGCACTCGCTGTTGCGCCGCGTCGCCCGGGCCCTGTTCGGTCTGCCCTCGCGCGGTGACGGGGACAAGCGCGTCGAGGACCTCGCCGACGACTTCTACCGCCAGGAGCTGCAGGAATTCGCGGAGAGCCCGCTGAGCGAGCAGCCGCACAGCCTCGACGAGGTAGTCGCGCAGGTGACCCGCCAGCCGCGGACGGACGCCGCGGTGGCGCTGGCCATTGACGACTGGCTCGACCGGTGGCTGGAACCGAACATCGAGGCAGGACACGTGCGCCGCGAATGGTTCGACCAGCGTCGCGGCCTGCTGCGCCTGGTCGTCGAGGCAGCGATTTGCGCCGGCCGCATCACCACGACCTTCTTCGCGATGACGACGATGTACCCATCGGTGCGGGAGCACCTGCAACTGCCCGACGAGGAAACCTTCTGGGCCGACCAGCCGCCACGCGACTACCGGCCACTCGTTCCGGAGGCTCCGATGGGCAACATCCTCGCTCTGCGGTGGGCCGACAGCCGCAACGGCGGAGCGTCGCTACAGCTGCTGTGGGTTCACGGAGTCGGCCGGTGGCTGCTGCACCACGCGCACGACCTCCTCGCCTGCGAGGGCGTGCAGGGCCCCCACGTGGTGCTCACCTCTGCCACCAGCTGGGCGCCCGGATCGTCGTTCTACCACATCCCCATCGAGCCCACCGCCGTGCTGCGCCCACCCCCCGAGGACGAGACCGCCCTGCGAACGTCACACATGGCGGTCAAGGCGCAGAGGGCCGGCGCCGATCCGATCTTCGTGTCTGGCAAGACCGGCAGCCGGCGCCACGACGCCCTGCGGCTGCTGGTCACCGCGCTGTGCCAGCCCGTCGACGGCCGGCCGCGCAGCCTCGTCGACGAGCTGCGGGCGAAGCTGCCCGAGAACCGGCGCAAGATCCTGTTCGTGGTCCTGTCCGGCGACGAGGCACGCACTGTCGGCGACCACATCAACGCCCGAGTGCCCCAGCTCAGCGCGCGGATCGTCGTACCCGACGCCGCCGACCCCGGCGTCGGCGGCATCCAACGCCGTCTCGTCGGGCGCTTCGGCACCGGCGAGGAAGACATTCTCGTCGCCGCCGAGATGTCGATCCAGCGCGGCTACAACATCCTCAACGCCAACGACACCGCCGCCCTCGGCGCCGTCATCTACCTGACCCGCTCCCACCCGCCGCCCTTCGACCTGGCCTTCCCCCTGTCACTGGTGAGCCAACTGGCGATGGACCACCTCCAACGGCCGCCGGCCGCCGCCCCCGGCGAAGTCGGCAGCCTCGTGAAGCAGCTCCGCTCCACTGCCCGCAAGGTCTGGTTCGACGCCATCGGCCGCCCCATCCAGTTCCGCGCCCTCGACCCGCAGGACCGGCGCGTCTTCGTCGCCAACAACCTCGTCCCCATGAGCCAGACCATCGGACGCAGCATCCGGGGCAACCAGCCGACCACCGTGCTGCTGTGCGACGCGGCCTTCGCCGAGCGACTCGCCGACCCCGAAGAGAAAACCGCGGACACGGCGCGTACCAGCATCGTCGTGGCCACCGACCAGTACCTTGGACAACTGCTGGCCACGCCCGCCGACGGCGCGAGCCAGCACCGCCTGCGAGAGCACGCCGTCAACACCGCCGTATGGGGCCTGATGGGCCACCTGGTCCGCACCAACGACCCCTTCGGATCGAGGAGGACTCCCCGGTGACCGACACCGACACCAGCGAGAACACGGCCAAGCCGCCCCGCAAAACCACCGGCGACCACTTGCGGCTGCTCGCGTTCGACATCGAGCCAGGCGCCCGCTGGGACGTGGAGTGCGACGTCGCGGCGATGCCCGCCGCCTGGCTCACCGAACTCGACAGGCAATGGCGCACGAGGCCGTTCGGCCGCCCCGGGCACTCGCTGCCCACCAGCAGCCTCAAAGAGCTCCTCTGCGGCATCGACCCGGCGATCATGTACGTCAACTGGGACCTGAGGTCGAACGACTTCATCGTCGCGTTCCCCGGCATCGACACGTACGTGGTCACCGACGCGATCGCCAGCTGGGCCACCACCGAGATCACCGACCAGGTCGACTGGTACCAAATACTCAAACCGGCCGACCTCGTCTTCGACCGCCGCTGTTTCAATCTCCTCGAATACGCGGTCCGCGCCAACGGCACCGCCGCAGTGGCCCCGCACGTCTACCAGATGCTGCCCTCGTTCCTCGCCAAAGAGGTCGTCGACAACAAACTCGACCTGCTCGGCAAGGCCCGGCGCGACTTCATCCTCGGGCCACCGAGAAGCGACGGCCGGCGCAGCGCCGTCCTCTGGCCGCCCCAGCGGACCGACGACGACCGCGCCGGCCCCGGACTCGTCACCGCCAAGATCGACTTTCACATGGAGACGGCACCCAACTTCGCCGTACCGCGCATCCACGCCGATGTCAGCATCAGCCGCTTCCCCCTTATGCCGGTGGCCTACGTGCCGTCGCGCGGCAAAGGCCCCACCTCGGCCACCATCTGGCTCCACGGACCTCAAGGCTTCCTCGGCCGCGATGACGAACCCCACACCCTGCTGTCCGCGCCGGCACGGCAGATGCGGATCCCCGGCGGCGGCTGGCAGTGGCAGTGGAGCCCCGGCCTCGCCCGCGCCCTCGCGAAGCTCACCCAACTCTCGTTCCCCGACCCGCACAAGACCCTCGCCGACCCGGCGGCAGCCGCCGACCTGCTCGACGAACGGGCCATCCGCGCCTACTTCCTGTACAGCGGAGGCACCAAAAGCCAAGCGGTGGAGGCCGACGCCGCACCCAGCGTGGACGCCGACGGCAACGAAACCAGACGAGCCAAGACGCTCGTCCACGCCGCCAACACCGGCCTGGTGCCAGGAGACCACGTCGACGTTCATGACAGGCTGCGCGGCCTCTTCACCCGGCGCGGAATCCGGCCACTGCCTGACCTCGAGCGTGTCGGCTCCCGCGCCACCCGAAAGATCAAAGCCGCGTTCGACCCGAACACCACGTACACCATCGAACTCTGGACGCAGAGCGACATCACCCGCGAGGCCGTACTTGCGACCCTGGAGCACCACTTCGGCCTCGCACGCGAGTCCGACCCGGCCGACAACAGCGTGGCCCACTTTCACGGCGACCTCAACATCACCGTCCGCCTGCGCAACGGTGCCGAGGTCGGCGTCGGCGTCCAACCCGACCCGGACAAGAAGAAGACCGACGACGCCATGCTCCAGCTGCACACCAACCGGCTTGCAAGGGAGGTGCTCGGCGGGAGCACCGACCGCCTGGGGGCCATCGTCGAACTGCAGGACGCTGCCTTCTTCCAACGCGCCCGGCTCATCGACCCGAAACCCGGCCTGAAGAAGGCCTTCGCCCGCACCAATCGGCGCCTGCAGTGCCTGCGACCAGCCCAGCTGTTCACCGAGCCGAAGACCTGGCCCGAGAACGCCAAACGGAAGAAGCCCGAGCCCTACCCCGGCACCCGGTTCGGGGCCGGCACCATCCTGCGCGTGGCGTCCGCCATCAACGACTGCCTGCGCCAGCTCGGCCGTTTCGGTCCCTACCACATGCCCGTCGGACTGCCCGACATCGAGCAGGTCGGGATCTGGCTACACCACGACGGCCCCACCTGCATCCCGATCGTCATCCGCCAACAACCCGACGGCACCGCAACCGCCTACCTCCCCGGCGCAGATGGCAGCCCTTCTCACACCGTCCCTTACGCCGACCTACCCGCCCTTCTCGCCGATGGCAAAGGACGGATCGGCCCTGGCAGGCAACAGAAGAAGATCCTCGCCGGCTTCCTCGTCAACGTCCTGGGCATCGGCGGCACCGCCGACTCGGCAACCCACGACCGCATCATCATGGTCAGAGCCGCCGGATTCCGGAACTGGGGCTGGGACTGGATGCAGGACAAGCACCTGCGCCCCGACCAGCTGATCCTGCCCGGCGTCGACATCGAAGACGACGCCGACCTCCCCGAGACCAACGGACCGGACAAGACACCAGGCCTGCGCATCGTCCGCGTCCGAGACCGCTCCAGCACCATGGAAGTCCCCCGCGGTTTCGCCAACGACCTCGACAAGCACCACCCCAGGGTCAGCGGATTGTTCCGCGCTAGCGAACGCGTCTACTACTCCGTCAACCCCAAGTCCGACCAGATGCAAACTCCACACGGCCGCACGAAGCTCGACCCCGACATCCACACCAACTTCTCCGTGCAGGCGTCGAACCCGGTGCCCCTGGAGATCTGCGTCGCCCACCAACGGCCCAACGACGATCCGGCAGCCCTCGCCACTCTGGTGTCACTGCTGCGTAGAGCACATGCCCACACCGACCAGGCCACCAAATATCCGGGCGTTCTGCACCTCTGCTCGCTAGCGGACGAGTACCTGTGAGGCGCCCAACCGATCGGCGGATTGCTGGAGCTACGGCTCCTCCCTTCGGCACCGGGGGCGGCTCCCGAGTTAGTGCCACCGCCAAATTCCGGCTGAGGCTGAGCTACTCGGGGAGTCCGGACGGCTGCGTACTGGGCTATGCCTCAAGAGTGACTCGCGGGGCAGCCTGCGAGCCCGCGGCGACTACGACGAGCGGTCGGCCGACATCCCGGCCTGCTGCGCGAACCCGAGGCAAGAGCATCGTCAGCGGCGACGTTCATCGTAGGCGATGACCAAGTGCGCGGGAGGCATCGCACGCAGGCCCGGTAGAAACCGGTGGAGGGCAGCGCTGGCCTTGCCCGAGGTGCCGATCCAGCAGTCGCGGACCAGCCGGGAGAACGTCTCAGGGTCGATGCTGCGCTCCGGTGGGAAGCGCAGCATCTTGCCGCCGTCGCGCCCCAGATCCGGATCCGCATCCGCATACATCAGCTGGACCAGCTCTGCGGGAAGATAATGCCCGTCGATCAGCTGATGATCGGTATGCAGCTTGGTCATCGGATGGGCGAACTTGACGAACGCGCTGGTACCGGCCAGCCGAAAGTCAGCGACCTTCGCGGGAGGGACGCCGTCCGGCCGGGTGCAGGCCAGCATCGCCTCGAGTTGGCCGAGCAGGCGATCGTTGCCATTGATCCGGTGGATCAGTCCTTTACTGTCACGGTCCAGCACCTTGTACTGCACGATAACGAAGGCGTCCGGCTCGCTGCGCCAGTAGACCAGGTCCGCGCCGGTCTGCGTTTCAGCCGACTTGAAGTTGATGTTCTTGACCAGCAGCCGGCGCCCCTCGGACTGAAACTCCACCCAGCCGCCCTGCGACCGATGCTGCTCCCAGCCCTCGAAGGGAATGATGTCGTCCTGGATCAGGTCGTTCTCGTCCGGCCTCAGCTCCGCGACGAAAGCCGCCACCTCGGCTGACGGCTCGTCGGATAGCGGGACCGGCTCGAGGTCACGCCAGTCCGGGGAGAACAGGCGAGCCGCGGTCATGTTGGCGTCCCGGGCTTCCTGCAGAGCGGGCCGCCCTGCGACCGCGGCGCCACCGGCCGGTGCGGGTGGGAGCAGCACGGACCGGACTATCTCGTCGAAGCCGGTGATCCGTTGCCGCAGCTGGCGAAGAGTCGCCTCGTCAGTGCTGGGCGGGATGGGCCTCGCCGACGCGTGCAGATTCCGCCGCCACCAGTGGGCCTCGTTGACCGGCAGCCCGCTGATGATGGCGTCCACCGGGATTGGTGTGGCCAGCACAGTCCAATTCCGGATCTCTAAATTGCGTACGCCGGTCGTCCCGCTGCCGAGCCTGCCGAGCGCGTGCGCCCGGGCCAGCGCCACCACCGCCCATCCGGAACCCGGCGAGCCGGGCAGGTCGACGTTGCCGATCAGCAGGGCCAGCTCGATCTTTTGGTGCTTCCAGTACTCGGCGGCGACCTCGCGGTCTAGGGAGTCAATGCGCCGGCGAGGCTCAGCCGCTTTCCGAACCGGTGCACGGCGAGCGCGCCGCGTTCCTTCTCGTGCCGACTCGAACGACTTGACCGCCGCCATCGGCATCGGCTGAAAAGTGGCATCGGACAGGACACCGTGGCGGACGAGCTCGACTTGCTCGGCCGTCAGCTGGATCAACGTCGACAACGGGTCAACCGCCCTTCGCGAGGGTACGTCGCCTTGGTAGGTACCATACGGCTGCGATGATGCGGATCATGTTCACCTTCCGGCTGCTGCGGTAGACGCGTCACTCGGCGCGGTATGCGCAGGTTCCGTCGAGATTGAACCGTTGAGCGAACTCGACGTCGTGGTGACCGCAGCCGCCGGCACCGCCCGAAGCCGAGAGGCTGAGCTGGGAGGGCGGTGGCGCTGCGCGGATCCCCGAGGGTTCACGGTGACCGATGTGGTCGTCAACGTGGTGGACTTCAGTGTCGGGATGTCTACGAGGCCATGGCACACGCGGTGCGGCCCTCGGCTAGTGCTTCGGGTTCTGGCCGAGTTGCGGTTCAAGGGCATCACCGTTGGTCGAATGCTGATCTTTCGACCCAGCCGATGCTCAAGTACCTGAAACGCGGACGCGTCGGCGTTGAAGGCGCCAAATCGCCTCTATTGCCGCCACCCGGTGACCCGCTACCGGCAACACACGATCCCCAACCCCTTGCCCACACCCGACAACGCCTGAAGACGAGAGTCCATTGCGCGGAGACGCGCTCCGCGGTTTCGGCGAGCGGCCTGGAGAAACGCACCAGCGGCACGAGCCGTCTGACCGGATTCGACACGGGCTCACCGTCGGAACACCATGGTCGTCGTTACCCGCCCAGCCCCAGGTCGAAAGCATTTGATCTGGGAGATCCTCGCCCTCAAGTACCCCGTCGGCCGCGACCGATCACCGATCGGACGCTGCGGCGCCTGCTCGAGAGCCTGGTCTGGGAAGACCATGCGGGCGCTGTGGGTGGAGCTTAGGCTGTCGGGCTCGTGAGCTCGCGGACGCGGTCGCTGTAGAAGCCCTGCTTGTCCGCGTCCATGACTCGCTCGCAGTACTCCCGGGCGCGTCGCCGATCACCGACCATGAAGTAGTACTTCCCGAGCTCGAAGAGGCTGAACAGGTCGAAGGCGTCGAGCGCCAGGGCCTGGTTGTAGAAGCTGAGGGCGAGGCGATCGTTCCCGTTGAGGGCGTGCGCCCACCCGAGCTTGGAGTAGACGACGACGGCATCCGGCCGCTCCGCTCGAACGGTCTCGAGCAACTGGATCGCGCGCCCGTAATCGCCATCAAGTCCCGCCGCGACGGCAAGCCGGAACCGCGAGTACGGCCGGTCGACGGCGTGCACGAGGCGCTCGTGGATCGCCACCGCGTCGCCGTACCGCTGGAGGTTGGTGTACAGCTGACCGAGTCGCTCGAGCACCTCGCGTCGCTGATGACCCTCGACCGGGTAGCCACGATCGAAGGCGGCGAGCAGCTGCTCGTACGCTTCGGCCGCTTTGCGGTGGTACCCCAGGCGCATACAGATGCCGCCGAGCATCCGCAGGTACTGAGGATGGCCGTCGCTCCGATCGACAGCGGCCTCCGCCGCCTCCAGGGCACCTTGAGCGTCGTCCTCGGCGAGCCGCTGCTTGGCCAGTTCGAGGTAGTAGAGCGGACTCGACGAGGGCGGCCGGAAGCCGAGCTGGCTGGGCTCCGAGCGAGCCGGCATGGCTGCTGTCGCGGCCTCGGCGCGCAACCGGTCAAGGCATGCCTGCACGGCGGCGCGCATCGACCCGCAGTTCGGAAAACGGTTCTCGGGCCGCCGCGCCATCGCGCGAAGGATCACGTCCTCGAGATCGGCACGCACATCGCGGTTGACCTCGCGAGGCTTGGCGATCTGCACGCCGGTCAGCAGCTGATGCGGGCTCGAGTAGGGCAACCGTCCCGTGGCCATCTCGTAAAGGAGAACGCCGATCGAGTAGATGTCGCTGACGTCCCGGGCACGCTTCCCCTCGAGCGCCACCTCCGGGGCCATGTACGCCTCCGTGCCTTGGCGCTTGGTCCAGACCCACACATCCTCGAGCCGGCGGCTCGACCCGAAGTCGGTGATCTTCGCTGCGCCAGACGCCTTGTCGACGAGGATGTTCTGCGGCTTCAGGTCGTTGTGCGAGATGTTCGCGGCGTGGACGGCAGCAAGGCCGTGGAGGATCTGCAGCGTCCACTCCAGGATCTGTTCGAAGGTGAGCGGCGCTCGCGTACTGACGCTGTCGAGGACCTTCGCCAGGTCGTAGCCATCGACGAACTCCATCTCGATTACGAAGAGCTCGCTGATGTTGTGGAAGCCGTGGACTCGAACGATGTTCGGATGATGGATGTCCCTGATTATGTCGGGCTCCTTGCGAAGCACCTCCTCGCCCTTCTCCTGGTCTTTCGGAATCTTGATCGCGACCGTGGCACCATCCTTCAGCCTCCGCGCCTGCCACACCTCGCCGAAGCTCCCCTTCCCGAGCTCGGCTAGCAAGCGAAACCGATCGCCCAGCTCCTCGCCGGGTTTGCCGCGAAACACGATCAGCGCCATGCCTGCGCCCTCCCCAGGGCGAGCCGCTCATTGCGCTCGTCGCGCAAGAACTCGCCGAACACGAGACGTTCGGAATCGGGAGCGGGGCGCATCACGCACTTGATGATCATCAACGGTGTCCGTGCCGGGTCCACGTCACTGCCACGACGCCTGAACCCTTCGCGGTAAGTTGCGATGGTGGCGTCCATGCTGCGTGGAGCCGAGCCGCTGCGCACCCAGTAGATCAGGACACACAGCTTCAAGCCCGGGGAAGCGGTCGACGCGACCGCGAGGTTCTCGACCTTGCCCCGCAGCTTCCCCTCGTCACCGCGCTCGAACCTCTCGAATTCGAACGCGAGCGAGGCTTCGCCCGAGTGCTTGTCGAACCACACGGAGTCAGCGCGCACGTCCCCAAGACCGTTGTCGCGGGCCCACCAGATCGGGCACTCCGCCACGGCAGAATAGCCCTGCGACTGCCCTGCGGTGGCCAGGACCGTGAGGAAGTGCGAGTGCACCGTGAGCCCGATGTCCGGGATCCCCGACGACAGCAGCATCGGGAAGTGCTCGACCATCAGTTCGCGGTTGGTGAGCCCGTCAAACACCAGGTCCGCCGGTGATGTCGAGCGGTCACCCATCATCCTCCCGACCTCCCCCAGCGCTCGCACACGCGCGGTGACTCACCGCCGTGGATGAGCGCCTTGGTGCCGACCTTGACGACGAGCGGCGCGATGATCGCCCGTCCGCAGATCAGCGCCTCACCGGTCGACAGCGTCGGGAGCTCCGCCAGGTCCGCTGCAGAGAAGTAGTCGGAGGTCTTCTGGATGAACCGCTGGTCGTCCGGGTTCTTGATGCGCATCGCGACGATAGTGTTGCACTGACTCGTCACGTCGGAGTCGAGCTTGCTCGGGCGCTGGCTGACGATGGCGAAGCCCACGCCGAACTTCCGGCCCTCGGCCGCGATGCGCTTGATGATGTTCTTCGAGATCGCAGCCTCGCCGGCGGGCGCGAAGTTGTGCCCCTCCTCGTAGACAATGAACACCGGCCGGGTCGGGCGCTGCTTGTCGGCCGCCGCCTTCATCAGCTCGCTCGAGATGAGCGCGACGATGACCTGCCGCGCCGTGTTCGAGAGCCCTTGGAGGTCGATGATGCAGACCCGTCCGGCCTCGGCATTGTCGTCGCCGACCATCTCGTAGACGTCGAACGGCTCACCGGCCGCGCGTGAATAGAAGCTCTGGGCCTCGTTGATCATGCGCCGAAGGCGGATGGCGGCGATGTTGGCGCTCCCTCCGCGGAGCGCGTTGGCCTCGCCCTGGCTGCCGGACTCCGTCACCCACTCCTTCAGACGGTCGAGATCATCGAGGACCGCGAAGAGCTCCTGGATGTCGCGAGGCTCGTCGATGTTCTCCTTCCAGTAGCGGAGCGCGACGTCGAGCACGCGCTGCTGCGGCTCCGTCAGACCAGGGAGCACACCGGAGAACTCGTCCACGTCGAAGTGGTCAAGCTGAAGAGCGAGGCGCATGTTCTTCCCCGCGTACTTCTCGTCGAAGCTCCGCAGCTGCGGCGTGTAGACCTTGATGCCACCCCCGCGGTCCTGCAGCTGCTGGAGGGCATCTTGGATCTCCGCGAGCTTCTGCCGGTCCCGAGGATCCTCGACCTTATCGAGGCGGTCGTTGAAGTTGAGCTTGCCGGCTCGGAAGGCCTTGCCGTACTCCCCGTGCGGGTCGAAGACCACGACCGACGCGTTGAGCTGCGAGACCAGCCGCTCGATGACGCGCCCGACGGTGTAGCTCTTCCCCGAGCCGGTCATCGCAAGCACGGCGAGGTGCTCGGTCACCAAGGTATTCGCGTCGAGGAAGACCGGGACGATGTTCTCGCCCTTCTCGTAGCCGACGAGGTTGCCGAGATGAATGCTGGTGTCCTCCGAGAACTCGTAGAAGCTCGTGAGGAACGCGTAGTCGACTCCGTAGACCTTCGTCCCCGGCGTAAGGGGACGTCGCGGTATCCGGATCTCACCGGTGAACGGATCCTTGTAGCCGACCAGCTCGAGCGTCGCGTACACGGTCTCGCCCGAGAGCCGCGACTGCGGCAGCAGCTCGACTTCACTGATCCCCTCGCCGAGCGCTGGGCTGAACAGGATGTTCGACCGCGAGAGCCCCACGATGCGGCCCAGCACGTCGAGCTGCGATTCCGACTCGCGCTCCTGGTGCGCGACCCGCACGAACTCCCCACGCCGCGCCGAGAAGCTCGTACGCAGTGCGATCGTCAGCTTGTTGGGCTCCCCGGTGTTGCCGACCAGCTTGCCAATGTAGTTGTCGTCGTCTCGGAACATGCTCACTCCTCATCCATGGTGTCGACGCCCTCGAGCCAGGCTCGATCAACGGCACGGTCCTTGAGCATGCCCAGGGTCGAACGAAGGTAGTTGGACAGGACCTCGCGCGGCATCATCACGAGCTGCTCGGCGTACCAGAGCGGCAGCGGCTTCATCCGCGGGTTGTCGTTCAGCGTCAGGAAGGCGGTGATGCTGGCCAGCCTGTCGAGGGCCTCGGAGTCCCACTGCCCCGGAGCACCGACGGTCTCGATCTTCCAGATCGGCGTTCGGAGGCCGACCTGGATGTGGAAGCCGATGAGCCCGTGGTTCGCGACCGTCCGAGGCTCGAAGCGCTTCATCTGGCGCCCCAGCGCTTCGTAGTAGTAGGCGGCCGTCCGATGCCCTGCGCGCAGGGCACCACGGAGGAAGCGGAGAACACCGACCCGCCGCAGCTGCACCCACTCGCTTTGCACGAGGTCCAGCGTTTCGCTGCTGATCGCCTCGGGGGAACCCGCCGGTCCCTTCTCACGGAGCGCGTTCAAGACGGCGGCGTTGAGGTCGCGGCGCGACTGAAGCGAGACGAGGAACGGACCGTTCGGGTCGTTCGGGTAGATGGACGGCAGGAACCGCTGCCAGAACGCCTCCATCACCTCGATCAGCTCGCGCCACTCCTCCTCGACGTCGGGCTCGGCGAGGCTGAGACTCTGCTCGGCACGCGGGACAAGGAGCGGGATGTCAACGAAGATGACATCCGGTTTCGTGTCCGAATCCAGGAGGTCCGTCAGGAGCTGGTAGACGAGGATGTACTCCTTCCATGCAAGTCGCTCGGACGCGTCCAGGAAGTTCATGTCGTTGATGTCGACGCGGCTGTCCTGGAAGCCCTCCGTCACCTGGTTGCCAGACACGACGATGTCGTGGCGGAGCGCCGCGGCTCCATAGAGGATGCCGCCCAGGGCGGGCATGCTCCGGCTCTTGGAGGAAACTCCGACGGCGTAGACACGATCGAACCGGCGCGACTCGATGCTGCGGATGATGCCGCCACGCACGAAGAGCGGGGCCTTCGAGTCGATGTACCGCATCTTGTTGGCGATCTTCCCGGCAGTGCCGGGAAGCCGCAGGCTCATCGCCGCGGCGAGCGCGCGAGCCAGCTCGATGCTCTTCATGTGATCGTCTCCTCTGAGGCGAGCAGGGCCCCAAGCTCACGCAGGTACGGGTGCATCCCGCGCTGCTCGAGAAACCGGACGAGAGCCCCGCGATCGCTCACTGCCGACGCGTCGGAGGCCGCGAGCCCCTGACGCGTGAGCTCCTCGAGGGCTCGACCGACGTCGTTCGCGCTCAGGTCCACGCCAAGGAGCGCCCCGGCTCGAGATCGCAGAAGCTCTGCTGTCTGCGGGCCGCCGGCCGCAAGGAGCAGCACAACGGGGACGAGCAACCCTTCGCCGACTGCCTCGGCCTTCGGCGGGCTCGGCGGCTGCCGTGCGATCTCCCTGGCCTCCGCCGTGACCGTCGGAGTCCACGACAAGAGGTGCCAAAGCAGGCTCTGGCGATGCGCCTCGTCGGTCAGCGCCGTGTAGGTAAGCAGCTGGAGCGTGGAGAAGAACACCGGACCCGCGGTGTTGGTCGCCTGGTACCGGAGGAGCACGGGCTTGCTCTGGGCATCCACGGCGAGCATGCCTCCGCCGAGCGCCGTGTCGAAGAAGTGGTCCGACCGGACCTTCACCTCTCCGCCGAGGACCTCCTCGAGCGCACCGTCGGTGATGCGAGCAGCCGAATACGCGGCGCGGCGTCGGACTCCCAGCTGGACCGGCGTCTCGAAGTAGCGGCCGAGGTCTAGACCTGTGAACGGCGGCACGACGATGACGGCGACCCGCGCCCGCGCGAGTGCGGACGACAGTTTGCGCATCTCGACGAGGCGCTCGGCATCCAGCAGCCCACCAATGACGACGAGCGGAGGTCCCGACGGGTCAGCCAGGAGCCGATCCATGGGAACGCTCTCGACCTCTGCCGTCTGCGAGAGGACGCCGACCTCGAACAGGTCAGCCTGTGCTTCGACGATGCGCGCTTTCATCGGAGCTCCAGCCTCGAGCGGATGAGCTTCATCTCCTTGAGCTCGCGAATCGCGTCGGCGTGGTCCGGGTGCTGGTCTTCGTCGTAGGAGCCGGCCTCCAGGTCGCCGGAGATGTCGACCCAAAGACCGAAGTGGACGTCCGTGCCAGCGCCCTCGAAGAAGCCTGCGCCCTCCTGGGAGACCTGGCCGTTAAACGCCTCGTAGCGCGCCTTCGTGGTCCCGAAGGTCGCAGCTGGTGTTGGCTCCGCCTTGGCCGGCTTCCCGTTCGACTTCAGGACCCGGTTGAGCGCGCGCAGTTCCTTCTGCCGGATCACCTGCCGGAGTCCCGCCTTGAGCTCGTCGAGCTTCTCGGTGACCTGCTGCGGGAGCCCCTGGACCGCTTGCGCGGTCGCGACAACCTCGGTCTCCAGGCTCTTCAAGAGCTCGGTCTCCGCCACTTCGTCGATCTGCGATTGCACCTGCTGCTTCAGGCCTCCCTCCACGAGGCCGCGGAACTTCTGGACCTCGAGCTTGAGCGGGTTGAGCGAGGCCTGCACCGATTGCGGAGCGTCGGCCGCGAAGTCGCCCAGCGACTGCCACGCGGAGGCGGCGGCCTTGTAGTCCTTGACCGCCTTCGCCCACTGCTCATGGAGCCTCTTGAACCGCGCGAAGAAGCTACCGGGCCGCTCCTGGCTGATCAGGTCCTTCAGCGCGTCCATGCGCTTCCACGCATGCTCGTACTGCGAGTTGACCAGGTACTGGTCGATCATCAGTGTGTACGGCGCGACCGGGATCGTCGCCATCCGCGTCTGCGTGCCTGCCGCGGCGGGCCCTTTCACCGCGTTCTCGAGCTCGGACTTGATGGCCTTGAGTGGCAGCGTGACCGGGGCGACGGGGAACGGGTGGCCCTCGGCCTCATCGAGCGTGGCCGCCTCGCCCAGCAGATGGTCGATCTCCTCGATCATCTCGTCCCGAGTCTTCAGGAACGTCTTCTTCAGCCACGCCAGGAAGGCGACGCGCTCCCACAGCGAGAGCGTCGAATACCGGGTCTCGTAAGACAGGATTCGCGCCGGTGAGCAGTCGAAGTCGAGCGTCGTCTCGCCGATCTCAAGCGGGCACACCCCGAGGATGCGCTCCTCGATGTCGAGGACCTGAGCGACGACCGTCTTGAGCGATCCCTCGGTCAGGCTGTCGATATCGGCGGTCAGGTGGTCCGAGCTCACCTGCTGGACCTGCTTTTCCGCCGTCACCAGCTGCTGCTTGGCCGTGGGGTAGTTGTTGTTCAGCAGAATGCTGGCCTGGGTGGGGAACAGGTCAGTGAGCTTCTTGATCGAGTCCTTGCACTCCCCCTCGAGCCAGGTCGACGCCGACTGGCGGCGGCTCTCGAGCATCGTCCGGTTGACAGCCTTGTAGAGGTCGTTCTTCCTGCGGACGAGCCCGATGCCGATGAGCACCTCGAGGATCTGCTCGAGCTGCTGCGGCGCCTTCATCTCGCTGTCGGGCACCGCGAAGAAGAAGCGGTTGGCGAGCTTGCTCACGGCCGACTGCGTCTTGAGCTCCTCAAGGAGCGCGAAGAAGCACCGGGGCACCTTCGGAAGCAGGCTGCCGTCGGTCGTCAGCACGCCGAGGAGGTCGCCGTACTTCCATGCGGCAGGTGCATCGATGTTCTTCTTCGCCGCCTGCCGGCAGTTTTCGAACTCCACGTTGTTCAGAGGTCCGCCGGCCGTGTCTACGGCTGCATCGAGCGAGCAGTCCTTCGCCAACATGTAGCGGTAGCCCTTCGCGAAATCGGCCGTGTTGCTGCCGGTCTTGCGGCTCCAGATGGGCGCGAGGAGGTACCCGGTCTTGCGGAGGCCGTTCGCCCACTCCCGGCTCTTCGCTTGCCACTCGTCGCGGTAGGAACCCTCGAGCCCCTTCGCGACTTTGCTCAGGCGTGCCTCGTGGGCGTTGTAGGCGGAGCCCCGGCCCGAGTACTTGAGAAGGAACTCCTCCTCCTGCGACACGAGGCGCCGCGTCAGGACGCAGCGGCGGAGGGCCGGCGACGCATCGAGCTGCTGCTCGAACGAGGCCACGTCCGCGCTTGCCGGGAACAGGACGAGGATCGGGTGGACCCGCTCGAGGCCGATGTAGGCGCGTACCTTGTCGAGGGTCTCCTGCGCGTCCAGGCAGTACACGATCGTGCACCGACCATCCGGCGTGACCCGAAGTCCGTCGATCGACGGCGAGCCGAACGCGGAGTTGAGCGCCTTGTGCGGAACGTCTTTGAGCCCCGAGACCTGCTTGGTGTCGTCGTCCTTGAGGTGGTCGTCGAGGAGCTTCGCGAGGCCGAGGCAGATAGCCGTCCCGCGCTTCGCCTTCGTCTGGCTGACGCCGCGAACGTACTGGTCGAGGGGAGCCTCGTGCTTGCCGTCCTTGAAGAAGCGAACGCTCTCGGCTGCCGAGACCAGGAGCTTGTTGAACTCGCGCCACAGCCGGAACGACATCCCGATGAACCGGGTACCGTCGACCCGGTACCCGGGCTTCGAGAAGATGCGGTGGAGCGACTCGGCCGCGAACTCGATGCCCTCGCGCGGGTAGAGCGCCGCGAGCTGCTCGCCCCACTGCTCGAGGTCGGTGTAGACGACGAAGTCACCAGCCGCGCCCGGGGCTCCCCCGACCGCAACGGAGAAGGCGCGCAAGGCCTCGAGCAGTCCGACGACGGACACCTCGCAGTTCGGGGTGAAGTACGTGTCGGTCTTCCCTTCCTTCGCCTTGAAGCCGAACTCGGGGCGGGTCAGCTCGTTCGCGAGCGCGCGCTCGTCGATGTGAACCTGGAAGAGCTCCGCGAAGGCGTGCCCTCGGCCCGCGACCTCGTGGGCGAGCAGCGCATCGGCCATCTCCTCGGTCAACGCCGCCTTCGCCGCTCCGCCGATTGGAGCCGGCAGCTGGCCATACACGAGCCGCTCCACCTCCTGCTTGGGGACCCCGGTCACCTTGCCGAGCAGGGGCAGGACGGCGTCGTCGTTGAATATGTGCGTGGCCCGGGCATCGGTCTTGGCGAAGTCCTTCAGGAGCTCCCACGCACTCGAGCCGTCGCCGCGCTCCCTGTGCCGGGCGTGCGTCTCGTGGATGGACGCCATGATCACGTTCAGCCAGCCGAAGTTCCGGTTGGCCGAAAGAAACGCGCCCTCAAGCGTGCCCACCGGATACTCGACGGCGTGCGGGTCGACCAGGCTGCCCTTGATGTGATCGACGTAGCTCTGCACGTCGGTCAGTTGGTTCGGCTCGATCGTGACCGAGCTCGCTCGCCGCAGGTTCGGACCGATGTGGATTTGGTCGCGCATGCCCACGCTGCACAGCAGCAGGAAGTTCACGTCCGGATGCTGGTTTCGCCAGTTCTCGTGCTTGATGACCTCCGAGACCATCAGGAGGTACTCGTCGTCGACCTTGGTCTGCGTGTCCTCACGCAGGCCCCGCTTCAGGTCACCGGGCGTCTCGACCTCGTCGACGACGATCCAGAGGTGGTTCAGGCCAGCATCACGCAAGACCTTCTTTGCATCGTGGAGCCGGTCCTCGAACGATCGGGTGTCGTCGTCGACGAGCGAGAGCGCCTTCAGGTTCACGCCCTTGGCCTGCATCGCCGCCTTGAGGTCCTCGTAGAGATCCCGCGGACCGCCAGCCGCGGGGTCGGCGTGCAACGTGTGCCGCAGGGCTTCGACCGCCAGGCGAGCCACCCACGTCGCAGCGTCGAGCGCGTCGTCGCACACGGTGCTGTAGCGGATGTAGAGCGGCAGGACCCCATCCTGCAGCGCCGGCTCGAGCACACGCGGCTTCTTGTCGGCCTGATGGAAGGGCGGGATGACGTACTCGTTCTTGTTGAGCAGCCACCGGTCGACGCGACCCGTCGCTTCCGCAATGAGCTCGTATCCAAGCCGCGTCTTGCCCAGACCCCAGTCGCCGAACGCGATGAAGAAGCCAGCGATGTCGTTCGCCGCACCGTCCCAGAAGGACCGGCGGAACTGGTGGAGTGCGTTGAACACCTGGTTCTGGCCCACCATGGAGAAGGAAGGCGGATAGAGTGCGACCCCCTTGGCGGCCCACGGCTTGGTAGTAGTCATCGGTCTTCTCCCTGCATCTCCTTGGAGGAACCCGCGGGGGTCTGCTCCGCAGTGTCGACGTTCATGGTCTTGTGGATGGGCGTGAACTCGATGCGGACGCGACGTGCGCCGGGTTCGCCGAACAGGCCTCGTCCCATGCGGGGCTGTCCTGGGTGGCGGTCGAGCAATCGCAGCTGGTCGTGGTACATCACCGTCCGGATGTAGCTGTCGAGGACGGCGGCTCGATCCTCGTCCGGCACCTGAAGGAGCTCGCCGAAGCGCTCGCCGAGCTGACTCACGATGAGAAAGCCCTCGGCGTCCGTGCAATCGCGAAGCGCCCGCGCGAACGCCTCGTCGTCGGTCAGCCGCACAGGCGCTGCTCCCTCGAATCCGAGCTCGACGAGGTTCTCCACCGCCAGCGCACCAGCGAGTCCACCGGCGTCCAGGCCCCAGGTCGAGGGACCACCATCGAAGGCTCGGATGTGGAAGAACACGGCCAGGGCCTTCTTGAGCGCGGTCGGGAGGTCGTTCGTCGAGGGTGTTCCACCCTGGACGCCCTCCCACACGACCGCCGCGGTTTCGCCCAGAGCCGAAAGGTCAGCGCGCCAACGCGGCCCGAGGGCGAGCTCTGCGTTGTCGCGCAGCAGCGTGTTGAAGCCGTCGCAGTTGCGCTGTGCGATCTCGAGGACATCGCCCTCGGGCGACGTGAGCGACAACGCGCCCGTGGGGATACCGCCCGGCGCCTCGACTCCCAGCTGCCAGCCCGCAAGGCAAAGCCCGATCACCAAGCGCGTGCGAGGGTCACGTCGAAGCAGCTGCTTCGCGAGGGCACGAGCCCAGTCGACGTCAGCGTCCGCCTCGCGAAACGCCTTCCCCAGCGCGACGCCTTCCGCGGTGGCCCGGAGGCCCTTGTCGACCCGCTCGAAGAGGCTAATCCCGTTGATGCGGTAGCGGGCGCCGCTGCGCTCCATCCCGTACGTGTTGATGACGCCGTCGGTCCCCTTGCCGCGCGGCGCCCCGCCCTTGAACTCCATCGTGGGAGCGATGTCGAAGACCACGCGCTCGAGGTCGGCCCGTGAATAGACGCGGCCCGGCTCGGCACGGGACGCCGCCTCCGGGTACTCCTGGATGCGAGCCGCCTCGCTCCATAGGAACAGCTTGGGGAGCGCGATGCGCACCGAAGGCGTGTTCATGCCTGTCCTCGGTGGAGAGCCGCCAGGAACTGCGACAGGCGAACGCGGTAGGGCTTTTCGCCCCGGTTCTGCAGGTGTCCCGGATGAGCCTTGATCTTGGATTGGTAGTCGTCGGTCAGATGCAGCACGTCGCCGTCGCGCTCGAACACACCGAGCAGCTCGAGGTTCTTCAGCATCACGTGGACGGCGCTCGCCCAGAGCGAATCCTGGGTGCTGGCCCCCACCGGCCTGTAGCCGACCTGCTCGAGCATCGAGCGGACGTGGCGCCACAGAGGGCCTCGCCCGGTGCCATCGAGCTCGAGCTGCGCCAGACCCCCACCGACGTGGATCAGCGCCGCCACGTCGCCCGACAGGCCGGCGAAGAGGCGGTGAACCTCGAACTGCAGGAGCACCGCCGCGACCGGGTGCTGGAAGAGTCGCTCTGCGGCAGCCTCGGGTTCGAGCGTGGCGGCACGCTCCCACTCGCCGTGGCGACAGAGCGGTAGGCCGGCGACGATGTAGCTCCGCTCCATCACGTCGGTGCGCTCCATCTTGCCGATCAGCACCTGGCCGTCGTCGGCCACGAGCAGTTCTACGGTGCTGAGAAGCAACGGGCGCTTCCAGCTTCGACGGAGCTGTGTGCTGAGCGGACCCTCCGACGATTTCGACGCCGCGTCGGCGCTCCAGGACTGCTGCTCCGAGAGGAACTCGGGCTCTCGAATCAGGTTCCCGATCACCTTCGACGGAAGCTGGGCGAACAGGTCGAGTCGCTCCGAGGCCGCCACGTCGCGCGGCTCGCGGATGGGCACGCTCAGGTAGGCGTGCGTCTTCTCATCGCCGCCATGGGGCTGCGTCAGGTGCCAGCGTCCGAACCGAGCCCAGACGGGCTCCTCGAGCTCCGGGATCGGCTCCGGGGCGTGTCGCCGCAGGTGCTCGCCCATGAAACGTGCCGCGAGCCGGGTGGTGAACGCGGACGGGCCCGCGTCTCCATCGACGAGGTGAAGGAAGAGCGGGGTGACCACGTGCGCCTCGGGGCGACGTGCCAGCATCGAGTCGAGCCAGTCGCTCAGGTGCGCCTCCTCCAGCCCGAGGTCTTCGAGATCCCCCGGCGTCAGCTCGCCAAGGGTGGCGAGATGCGCGAGCAGCCGGCGATTGCGATCGAGGGGCGAGACTTGCTTCGCCTTCGTCGACGTCTTGGCCTTCGAGCCCTTCGGCGCGTCAGGCTTGTCGTGGATCGGCGCGGGATCGTCGCCGGGTCGGTAGAGGCGAAGCCGCGCCCAGTCGTCGTCGACGCGGAAGAGGAGGTCGTGCTCTGGCGTCGCGTTGTAGTGGACGCGACTGCGGAAGTTGGTCGTGTACTTCTCGATGTGGCACTGGACGGTGATCGGCTTGAAGAGCGGGTAGTTCGCTGCGAACCAGCTCGTGATCTCGTCTCGGGAGTGCTCCTCCCCATCGGCGAACGTCTCGGCGACGAAGCGCTCGAGTAGCTCGTTGCAGCTCTCGTCGTAGATTTTGCCGCCCCTGGCCCGCTTCATCGCCCACGTGAGGACCTCGCGCGCCGGCTCGCGAGTCTCGTCGGTGGGCAGGAGCGGTTGCAACAGCTCCCACGCGTCAGCGTCGACGGGGAAGTTGGTGCCGTTCGGCTGCCGGAGGATCATCAGGTTACCCAGCCCCTCTGTGGCCGCGATGGTGGTCTTGAGGAGCGGGTTGCCGAGGAACCGCTTCTCGATCGCGAGCACGACGCGGGGCTTGGTCGTGGCTCCGCTGCTCGGGTCCACCCAGAATGTCGCATCGTCGCCATCGGACTTCCGATCCGCGACGCCCTCCACGACACGAGCCTGGGCGTAGATGCCCGCGTGGTTGCCGGACATCCAGAGCAGGACGATGTCGCCGACCTGGATGCGGTCCTTGTATCGGTTGGTCAGGAACTGCATCCGGTCGAGATGCTGGAGCGCCTCGAGGATCCGGTACAACTTGGGGTTGGCCTGGAAGATCCAGACCCGTGGTTCCTTCACGTCGACCACGGCAACGACCTCGGCCGGGAGGGAATCATCGAGGGCGGCGCCATCGACGAGCTCGAACATCCCCTTGTCACCACGAAGGAAACGGGCGTCCTGCGTCATGTCTCGGTGCAGCGAGAACCACGGCGTCTTGCGATCGTCGCTCACGGCGAACTCGTCCGGATGGAGCTCCGCCAGCGCCGCCCACACCTCGTCGCGGTAGTGGAAGGCCCGCCGCGGCTGGCTGCGCATCCAGTCGAATGCCAGGTCGACCTTGCGAGGCCTCATGCGGCACCTCCCTCCGACGCCCGCAGCGCAAGCTCTTCGACCATTCGCTTCTGCAGCTCCTTGCCCGGCCGGAACACTGTGCGCAGGCGCGCCGCCATCAGCGACGACTGGTAGTCGTCGTCGAGCACCAGGAGCTCGTCCTGGTGGCGCAGGATTCGAAGCTCGAGGAGGTTGCGGAGTAGGTTGCCCATGAGCTCGTTGGGGACTCGGCCGTCGACGAGGCCGAAGGGCGCGTACCCCTGAGCGCGAACGAGGTCGCCGAGCAGCTCGGCAACGCGGCCTACGGCGCGGGAGCCCACGAGCACCGAGACATCGTGCAGGCCGCCCGACGTGGGCACGTAGAGCTCCACGGTGGGCATCGTCGACGCCGGCGATCGCCAGGCGCAGATGCCCAGGTGGATCACCGCGGCGTAGAACGGGTGCTCCACCACGGCGTCGCGCAGATGTTCGACGAGCACTTCGTTGAGCGGCGCGTCCTCGTCGAACATGCGCTGGCCACGGGCATCGACGATCGGGGCGCCGCTCAGCACGCCGAAGCGCTGCATGTTCCATGGCCGGGGCACAGACGCGCTGCCAAGGCCGAAGCCGTCCTCTCGATTGAGCGGCAGCGGGCGCAGCACCGCAGCGGTCTCGACGGCGACGGGCAGCGCCACGCAGGCGGGTCCGAAGCGCCGCAGCGCGAACTCGAATAGCCCCTTCGGACGCGCGGAGTGCCCGAGTGCGTAGCTGTCCCAGGCAGCGAACGGCCGCGAGCGCTCGGGGAGGTCGGCCATGCGAGCCTCGAGCTCGGCCGGCGCGAGATCGACCAGGCGCTTGCCGCCCTCCAGCTGCGCGAGGAAGGCGTTGAGCTCGGCCAGCAGCGGCGCGAGCTCGCCCTTCGTCCACTCCTCGAGCTCCACGGTCATGCCCGCGCGGCCGGCATCGATCAGCCCCTCGACAAGGATGCTGAGCAGGTAGGCGCGGTACTCGGGCACCGCGAAGCACAGACGACGGCCGGCCTGCTGCGCGTCGCACTCGACCAGGTGCACGAAGGGCGGCGTCAGGTGCCAGGCCACCGGAAGACCGTGCTCGTCGTGAACCGCCTCGAGGGCGCCTGCGTTCTCGAACACCGAGACCCACGGCCCAGCGCCGAGGTCCTCGGCCTCGTAGACCGACACCTCGCCCCACTGGGCAAGATGCTCGAAGAGCGCGACCGCGTCGCTCGGGCGGGCGGGGAGACTCATGCCGCAGCCTCCATGACGAGTCCACAGGCCGCTCGCGCGCTCTCGGCCGCGGCCCACCGGCGGAAGTTCGTCGCCGCCTGACGGGAACGCAGGACGACCCACTGCTCCGGCTTCTTCGGGTCCTTCCCGATGCTCCAGTCCCAGCCCGACCATCCGTTGGCGGCGTACTGCTCACCGCAGGGAGCCAGCCTCCAGTCGGGTAGCCGGAGCGCCTCGAGATCGCCGATCATCTCGGACGGCGTCTGGTAGCGGACGGCGGGGTCGGGCGAGACAGCCTTGTTGACGATGCGCGCCAGGCTCTTGGGCACGTACGGCTGCATCTGCCCGAAGGAGATCACGCCCTTGCCGGACGCGGCCCGAGCCAGCGCACGGTCGACCACCTTCTGCCTGTCGAAATCGTCGACACCGCAGCCCGACGCCTCCGCCAGCTCGCGAAGCTCCTTCCTCGCCTCGCGGTCCAGGTAGGCGTCGTCGTTGTACGGCAGAGCGCCGTGCACCATCTCGAAGAGCACCAGGCCCACCTGGTAGAGGTCCGAACGCAGGTCGTAGCGGCTCGGTGTCGCCCATCCCTCGGCCGGCACGTAGAGCGCGCTGTGGCGCGAGGCGGTCACGCTCGCGCTCGCATGAGCGAGTCGGGCGACCGAGCCGAAGTCCGTAATCTTCGGCCAGATGCGCCCGTGTCGCTGCGAGATCAGCACGTTCGCGGGCTTGATGTCCCGGTGAACGAGGAGTGCCTGGTGAAGCTGCGCGAGCCCGTGGAGGATGCCGATCGCCGCGCAAACGGCCTCCATCATCGGGAGCGGCCCGCCGCTCAGCCGCGAGAGGATGCTGCCGCCGTCGACATACTCCATGGCAACGAGGACGAAGTTGTCGCCGAGGCGCTGCGCGTCGTGGACGCGCACGAGGTTGCTCCCGTTACCCTCGGTCCTGGTCGCCCTCACGAGCAGGCGCGGCTCCGCGAAGAGGTCGCCGCTCGGATCGGGGTAGAGGACCTTCAGGAACACCGGCAGGTCGAGGGGTACGTGATGCGCACGGAAGGCGTACGCGTTCGCGCCCTCGGTGTTCTCCGCCTCGAGCCTGTACTTCCCGGTCGCAGCGATGAGCTGCTGGACGTCCTGAAGGGTCGTGCTCATTCGTCGAGTCCCCACCACGCGACGAGCACCGCGTCTCGCCAGGTCTTCGGCTTGAAGTCCGCGCCGCCGTTCAACACGGTCTCGGGAGAGCCGAACGCGATGGAGGCGAAGCCCTTCTCCTGCGCGCGGAGGGACTGCGGCGCGACGAGGTCGACGGTCAGCTCGAGCTCCGCGCCCACCAGCTGGACGATTCCCTCTGCTTTGACGCGCGAGGCCGACGGCCCTCGGAACTGCGAGGAGCCGGCCTGCAGCACGCAGATGCGCTCGACTCCCTGCTCAGCCAGGAAGGTCGAGAGCAGCCGCCGAAGGCTCAGCAGCGCGTGCCCCTCGCACGCATCGGCGGGTAGCTTCTGCGACGTGGACGGAAGCGGCAGAATCCGGGGTTGGGCCCGGGTGCCATCGAGGAGCGCCCACTTGAAGTCGGTCGAGCTGGGAGCGATGCCGAGGACCTTCATGTACCATCCTTCGCCAGCTCCGGGATGTCGTCTGCGGCCGGCGCCTTGACTGACCCCGATAGGATCGCCTGCACGTCGAGGGTGCCTTCGACCAACGCTTCGACGTCGGCCTTGGCGTCCTCGACCAACAGGGATGCCCGCCGCATCAACTCCAACGCGGCGCGCGCCAGCCGGCCGATCCTCTTCTGCACGGGCTCCTCGGCCAGTGGCACCAGCACGTGGTCGATGAGATCGGGGGCGACGCGCGGATGCGTAGACCCCGATGTGATGTCAATGACCTGGTTCAGAACCAGGGGAGACCTCAGGACAAAGAAGAGGTAGTAGGGATCGACACCGGGCTTGGTACGGTAGGTCACGAGCTCGGTCGATCCTGCCGCCTCCTCCAAGTGCTCCGGGCAAATGGCAACCTTGTTGAGGTAAGGACGCAGCTTCGAGAACAGGATGTCGCGCGCGCCAAAGCATACCGACGAGCTGGAAGGCTGCTCGTCAATCGCGGTCGACACGTAACCCGTGGAGGAATCGACCTGCGCGAGTCCGATGTAGGACAGACCGCGGGCCTGCACTTCATCGGCGCTCACGCGCTTCGTGAAGCGGTCGGCGAGCATGGAAAGCCGTTTTGCACGAAGTCCACTCTGCTCGATGACCAGGATCGCCTTCGCTCGCCGCGGCGTGAAGAACTGCGCGCCGATGGCTCCTACGAGTCGTGCGGGGGACACCAGCGCAGCGACCGGGCGGATCGAAGTGACCTCGTAGCCCGACCCCGAGACGTTACTCGCGGACTTCACCTCGAACGTCTCGGACGTCAGGGGCGCTCCGAGCGCGGCTTCCAGGAGTTCCGTGGCTGCCAGCCAGCTCCGCGAGGAGACGGCCCGGCAGCGCTCCGCGAGCTCGACCTTCGCCCCGATGTAGTCTTGGACGCCTCGCCCGGGAACGGCTACCTTCGCAGCGCGCGTCTCCTCGATCCCGAGGTACTTAATCAGAGTCCCGATACCTTGACGCTTGAGCTGAAAATTTCCGAAGCGAGATAGGAAGAAGGCAGCTAGGTAGCTTCCCCGCACCTTGTCGGCGCGCACCCTCACGCCAATGATGTGTTGCGTAATGTTGCACTCTTGAATGTGTGCAGGAATCTTAGCCAGTGCGCCCAAGCGGCCTGCTTTCGCGAGGGCGAGGTCCCCCGGCTCAAGCTTCGAACGGTGGATGTCCTCGTGTACTTCGAGCGGGATCCGCGCGAGGTCCGTCTCGTCTAGAAAGAGGTCCCCGATGTTCTGCACCCGGAGGAGCGGTACGCCGTTGGGGGTGTCGTACAGGGATGCGGGTAGCTTCGAGCCGAACGGGCCCGTGAAGAGCCGCCCCAGCTTGCCGAGCACAACAAGCTCGTGGCCGGAACGGTCCAGCTGGTCCTCGAGCTCGGTGTACTCCTGCCGGTAGAACTCGGCGGCCAGTCGAGACGGACGAAGCTGTGCGGGGCCGACCCACACAGCAGAGGGGGCTGTCGTCATCGCCCCCCTCCCACAGTCGTCACGTACGTCGACGAGATCGAGACGAGGTCGTTCCCGCTTGGATCCGGGACCTCCGTCTTGCCCTTCTTCAGGTACCCGACGTGTTCGGCTACAGCCATGAAGACCGGCCCCTGCTTCTCGGCCGGGTGCCGCTTCTTCTGCAGGTAAAGAAAGCTGGTCTTGGCGCCCGTGCCAGCGATGGAGAAGGTCTCGGTGGGCAAGCTCACGACCGCGCGCACGATTGCCTTGCCGCCGAGGAACTCGCCCGTCTCCTCATCCTGAGTCCCCATGAAGTACTCGCGGATGTAGGCGTCCCCCGAGTTGCAGAGGATGCCGTCAGGCACGACGATCAAGAGCCGCCCGCCCGGCTTCAGAAGCTGAAGGTTGCGGTCGATGAACAGCGAGGCCGGGTCGGCCTTGGCGAGCTCCTTCCGCTTTGCCCGGTTCCCGGGGGGCCATGACCAGCCGAGCTCGAGGCCGCGCTCCTCGTCGCGCATGCGCGCCAGCCCGCGGGGATCGTCGTACTTGCCGGAGCCGAACGGCGGGTTGGTCAGGATGACGTCGAACTTCCCGATGAGCCGGTCGAGGTGCGGGTCCGCGAGCGAGTCGTCGACCTTCAGCAGCTGGCTGTGGTCCTCGCCGTACAGCAGCATGTTGATGCGAGCCTTCTGAATCGAGCCCGCGGCCTGGTCGGCGCCGAAGAAGCTGTGCCGTTTCATTTGGCCGAGCCACTGCAGCTTGTCGTCGTCAGAGTGGCCGACGTGCCGGTCGTCGAGCACACGCCGCTTCACCTCGCGCAGCGCGCCTATGGGGAAGCGCCCAGTACCGCAACAGATGTCGCCGCAGAGGAAGGCGGGAAGCGCGGCTTCCTCGTCGGTCTGGGGCTTCCAGCGCTCGCGCTGCCCGTCGTCACCCCGTCGGGCCCAGAGGTCCGCGTCGGGGATGTCGTGGAAGACCATGCGGGCCATGCACTCCACGACCTGGCTCGGCGTCAGGTAGGTCGCGAGCCCCTCGTCGCTCGCGTACTTGCCGCGAAGGAACACGTCGAAGGCCCAGCCCAGCAGGTCCTCGTGGATGAGGTGCGCCCGCATCTCGCGGGCCTTCTCGCTGTTGCCGAGGAGCTCGCGGTCCGGCACGGAGAGCCGGATGGGCTTGCCCTCCCGGTCGCGCAGCTCGAGGACGTCGATGGCGCGCGCGAGGACTTCAGGATTCTCGAGACGCAGCGGCTCGTCGTACGAGAAGATCGTGTGCACCTCGCCGGTGATGTCGGTCGCCTTGTACTGCGGGAGGTTGTTGATCTCGCGGAAGGCGTCCTTGAGCTGGATGACCGCGTCCTTGTTGTGCTTCCGCACGTAGTCGGCCGAGTAGATGTCGGCGAACCGCTTGCCCTTCGCGGCGCCGCTCGTGAGCACGTAGCCGGGCGCCTTCTCGAGGTGGACCTTGAGGAAGAGCAGCTTGCCGAGCTCGTCGATGGCGGCGTTGGTGGGCTTGACGCCGCCGCGCGAGTAGATGGCCTCATGCAGCTCATCGAACTTGCGCTGGATCGCCCGGAAGTCGCCACGGTGGTACTCGGCCGAGACCTCCTGCACGAGCCGGGTGCGGGTGTCGGAGATCGGCCGGGCGACGGTCTTCCACTCGTCCTGGGCCGGCAGCGCCGAGACCTGCGCGTCCTTCTCGACGTCGAAGATGAAGTCGTTCTCGCCGTCCCACACCCAGACGAAGCGAAACGGCTTACCGGCGGCGGCGCCGAGGCCGGCCTTGAACTTCGCGTCGTCCTGCACGGGAGGCCGCGAGGCATCGCCGGGCTCGCCGCTGGCGAAGAGGATGACGGGCTCGTCCTCGTCGAGCGCGACGAGCTCGGCGGTCGCCGACATGGATCCGTCGCCGAGCGGATCGAAGAGCGCGAAGTCGTCCTTGATCTGCTGGTAGCCGAGCTGCGAGAGCTTCTCCCGCGCGCCATCGCGCAGTGCGTCTGTAGTGCTCTTCTTCTTCGCCATCGGGGTCCTCTCGCTACCGTCGCCGGTTGAAAATGTTGGTGCCCGCCACGACGAACTGCGCGGTGAGGAGCTCACGCGCCTGGTGCTCGGGCAGACCGGTCTCGCTTGCCACCGCGCGCACGACGCTCGCCAACGGAGCGCCCCGGCGTCCATCGAAGAACGCCTCGGCCGCCTTCCGAACGCGGCGGTCGTCGGTGATGGCGGTCCCTCGCGCCGCCCACATCTCGCTTCCGGTGCGCTCCAGGGTCGGGTCGAGACGCATCAGCAAGAGGGCCCGCTCGGCACCACCCGCTTCCGTGAGCTCGAGGACGGCCTCCGAAACGCGCTCGGGCGTCGCGGGACCCTGGCCGACCAGGAAGTCTCGGATCTTCGAGGTGATGAGGCCCGTCATGCGTCCTCCTCGAGCGGGAGGCGCAGCTGGGCGTCGGTCGCCTCGTCCCGCGAAGTATTCTTCGAACGCCGGATGCCCTTGACCGGCGTGAGCGACAGGGCCGGCCAGATCGCCGCGACGCCGTCGACGGCCAGGAGGTCCTGCGGCTCCACCCACGCTGAGTGAACCATGAGCTGGCGCTCCTTCGGACTCGCGGCCACATCGATGATGCGGCCGAAGAGCGTGCAGAAGTCGCGGGCGGGTCGCGTAACCGTGCCCTTGCTGTAGCGGAAGCTCCAACGCCGCAGGACGCTAGCGACGACGTCCGGAGTCGGCGAGTCGTCGCCGCTCACGCGCATGACCTCCTCAAAGAGCGCGCAGCCGCGAACCCCTTCGAGGATCACGCGAGGCTCGAAGCGAGAGCTGACGTAGCGGCGCCCGAGGCTGGTCGCCACGGCGTTCACGGCGTCGCCTCCCGGAGGTAGTCGTCGGCAGCTTCGATGAGCGCGGTCCGGGCCAGCAACGCCTCGCGGCGACGCTGCATCGCTCGGGTGAGCCGGGTCTCGAAGTCCTCTCGCCAGACTTGACCCAGCACCGGGACGAGCAACTCGTCGAGGTCGCGCTTGTTGACGAAGCGTTGCACGGACCCGGACGAGAGCAGCCGGAGCTGCGTGCGAACGAGGGGATGAGCGAGCGCGACGGCGAAGACGCGGGGCGTTTCGTGGAAGCGGAGGGCGGTGAAGGTGGCGCTCCCGAGGAGCGGCTGCTCCTCCCGTCCGAGCTCCTCGTCGAGGTAAGCGACCTGGTCGCCCGCGCCCGTCGTGCACAGCAGGACAGCGCCCACCTCGAGCCGCTGCCGCATGCGAGAGGACAGATCGGAGTGGGGCCGAACCTCACCGCCCTCGACGAGGAAGGTGCTCTCGTTCACGTCGTCGGCCTGAACGGCGAAGACCTCCTCGTCATCGGCGAGGCCACGAAGGCTGGTGCTGGCGGGCTTCGCCAGCTGGAGCAGCGACCGCATGGCCGACGCTGCTGCCGAATGGCGGAACACGCGCCCGCGGTTGAACGGGACATCCCACCGGTCTGCCAGCTGTGATCGGAGAACCTCGATGGCGCTGCTGGGGGGCTTGACCCCGGAGACACGGTGGTCGATCTCGGCGTGGATCGCCGTCACCACCGCGTTGAACTCGGCGCGGGCGCTCGCGGTCAGGTCGACGGCCTGCTGGTACCGCAGCCCGAGCGACTCCTGCAGGCTGCGCGGGGGTAGCGGGATCGGGAGGCGCGCGATGTCCGAGAGGCGAAGGCGCGGCAGCGCCGACGAGCCACCGCGGTACGCGAGGTCACGCAGGATCCGGTTCAGCGTGGGCGTGCAGAACACGGCGGCCAGGTACTCGGGCAAGACCGCCGGCCGGGGCCGGATGATGGTTAGCTCCGACGATACGGCGAGCTCTGCAGGCATCCCCGACTGGACCGCGGCCGCGCGAAACGGCTGGGCTGCCCGCGTGAACAGGACGTCGCTCTCCTGGACATTGATCCACTTGGCGGCGGTGCCGTCGACGTGGGTCATGCCGCTCAAGTCCAGCTCGCAGGGCCGCACGTTGTTCAAGCGGAGCATCGGGATCCCCGATGCAGCCGAAGGCAGTCGAGCCCCGTCGTGAATGGACTCGACGATGTCCTCGAGGCTGACGTGTCGACTGCCCTTCGAGCTCATCGTCGACCGCACCAGCTCGCGCCCGAGGTAGAAGGCCGGGTCGAGGCGAACGTGCCGCTTGCCGAGGTCGGTGCGGGAGAGCGCGGCTACGCGCATTCGGCCACCTCCCGTTCGAGGAAGTCGTCGAGCTTCGACCGCGCCGCGCCGATGTCGCCGCGGAGGTCGTGTGCCTCCACGTCGACCATGAGGATCGGGTAGTCGTCGGCGGGCGCCGGCTTGCGGAGCATCACGACGGAGCACTTCACCCCCGTGCCGCGGAAGCAGGTTCCGGCAGGCAGGCTGACGACCGCCAGCAGACGTGCGTGTTCGAGCAGCCACTCGCGGAAGTCCGCATGCCCGGCGCTCGAGAGCAGGCCTTCGGGCAAGACGGTGACGAGGAGAGCGCCATCGGCCATCGCCGCAAGTGCGTGCTCGATGAACAGCAGCTCTGCAGGCACGCGGCTGCGCGCCTTGCCCCCGCGCTTCGACAGCTCGAACCGGCCCAGCTGGGCTCCGCTCAGCTGGAGGCCGAACGGCGGAACGACGATCACGCCGTCGTAGGACCCGTCGAGGTTCGACTGCAGGAAGTCAGCGAACACGCGCTCGACGCTCGGAAGCAGGCGCTCCAGCAGCGGCTCGAGCAGGCGAAGCTCGGCCGGAAGAAAGATCGTGCCCTCCGCGCCGAGGAGCGCGGCGATCTCCGCGCCCGCTCCGCCCGAGACCAGGAGACGACGAGCGCCGAGCTGATGTGCGCGCACCAAGGGTGCCACGCTCTCGGTCAGCCCGGAGAACTGGCCCTTGTCGGGAAGCAGTGAGGACAGCGTGACGACGAGACGGACCAACTCATCGGGCGCGTTCGGGCGGAGTCGAAAGCCGGCCAGGAGCGCAGCCGCCGTGCGGAGCGGTTCAACTGCGACCGACTCGTCACCACCGAGACGCGAGACGGGCACGTCGCCCGTGGGGCGGACGAGGCCCGGTCCGAACACCTCATCGCCATCCAGGCGAGCGACCAGCTGCGCGACGCCCAGCTTCGCCGCATCACCGTGACGGGCGGCCGTGCAAATCAACTGCCCCCAGGCTCCGAGGACTCCTGCCGACGGGAAGTGGCTGCGGTCGGCTACGGGCAGTGCTCGCACGGGGACGAGCCCCTCCTGCTCACGAGCGTAGAACGACGGATAGCTGCCGCCGTCGACGATCACGAATGCATAGCCCTCGCCCGCGAGGAGCTCGAGGTAGCGGTCGGACACATCACCGCGCTTGGGACGAAGCAGCACACCGCGCTCGCCGCCGAGCATGAACTCCCCAGCGAGAGCCAGCCGCCCGATGACCGGCTGTGCGGCGTCGGTGACGTCGATCCCGAGGCTGCTGAGGTAGGTGTTCGCGTCCAAGACCATCTCTCCGTCACGCGCTCACGCGCCCATTGACGCTCAAGAGAGTAGTCAGGGCGGGAGATGCCGTCAAGAGCTATCACGCGCTCACGTTCCCAATGGCTCCAGAGCTGGCCCTGTGTGTTGCCGGTGCCGAGAACGTCATCCTGCAACATGCTGGGAGCTCGAATACCCGCAGCAGGTGCCGATTGACAGACCCTGCCTAGCATCTGAGAGTTGACCAACGTCTACATAGCCCGACACTCGCCCATCGAGACACGCGGGCTACGAGCCAGATGCAGGGCGACCAGCACCATTATTGTCATTCTGGTGCAGCCCGTGCGCTGCGACCTGCTGTCGTCTCCCGCCGCAGTCTTCAGTCCCATGCGACGCTGCCGGACGCTGGGGCAAAGACAGTCCGAAGATGGGGCCGTCGGTGGTCCATCTGAGGAACAACGATTGGACACCCTGCGGCATGTCGCGGGTCGTGCCAGCCCGCCGTGCCGACCGCGATGCGGCCCGTCGAGGCCGGATCGTAAGGGGGTCGTGTAGCGATCGTCGTCGGGCGGTCGTCGGATTTCGTCACCGGGACGGACCACTGACCGGCAACACACGGCGTACACCCGTGTCCGACGAGCCACATCCCTGGTCGCCTAGCCGACAGCAGCCCCGACCGGCAGCACGTTGGCAACCATCATGATCTCGATCGCCAGAGGAGGACACTCTTGACCATGCCACAGCCGCCCCACTCGGGCGACGGCCACCACCCCACGCCTGTCCCGACACAACCCAGCCCTTACGGACAGCCGCTACAGCCGACGGGGTCCGTGACCACACCGGCCAAGCCCAGCCGCAAGCCGATCATCGTCGCTGTCCTCGCCGCCGTGGCGGTACTGGCCGTCGGCGCCATCGGATACGCCGTCTGGGACGGGTTCATCCGCGAAGACCCTGGTGTGGCCGCTTGTAAGGCCATGGCCGACGGCAAGCAGGCCGACGGCAGCGCCAAGACCAGCGATGACGACAAGCTGACCGAGGCCGAGTACCGCGAGGTGCGGAAGGTGTTCGAGGACTCCCGCCATGACAAGATCCGGGAACACGGCACGGCGTTGATGGACATCGTGTGGCAGGTCGACCAGCTTCCGGAGGATCAGGAGTTCGGGGCGCTGGCGTTCCTGGCGCCGATGGGCACACACATCTCGGGATTGCAGACGGCCTGCGCGGATCAGGGCGTGATCGTGAACCTCAGCCAGGACTGATGTGAGCTATCGATAGAGGCATGAAGTTGCCCGGAGGATCACAGCACAGCAACGAGATGAGGCTGGTCCGGCGGTGCCTAGGCGCTGGCACCCGTCGGGTCGCCGCAGTATCCGGGGGCACAGGCTTCGGGCATGGGTACCGGTAGCCATATCGCCACCCGTCCCGGAGGCCGCCGACCTGCCAGGCCCACTGGGGCCAACTCCGCTGTCCGGTCTGCTTCGACGGGCGTCGCTGCGGCGCCGCACCAGCGGTGGTCCTGTTGAACGGCCAAGCAGCCGGGTCGTGGTCACGTCGGTTGTTCGGCTTGGCGGCTGGTTTGACTGCCGTCTGAGGAGACGAGAACCCGGGCGTGGAGACCGCGTCGGCAGCTCTTGCTGAATACGTTGTGTTCGGTCGATGGGCGTCTCTAGGCTGCCACGGTCGGGTAGTCGGTGCGAGTGTTCGGGCGGGGTGATGAGGCGATGTCGCTGACCGACACCATTGGTGCCGACTTGCAGGCGATGGCGGCGGGTGTGGACCGGTCACAGCAGGAGGTTGCGGCGGTCGTTCGTGCCGTCGAGCAGATCGCTGCCCGTGCGGCGGCTTCCGGTTTTGTCGGCATCACGGCCGGTCTTGCGCGGGTGCGTGACGTGCTGGGGCAGGCCCGATCCCGGTTGAACGATGCCTCGGGTGTTCTGGGTGAGGCATCGCGGTCCGTAGGTGCTGTGGCGCAACAGCCGTCGCCGCAGGAGACCATTGCCGCGCTTACACCGGTGGTCGCGGCGCTGACCGCGGTGGAGGGCAGCGTTGCTGGGGCGGCGTCCGCAGTCGACGAGGCGCGGCGGCTCGTCGGGGCGACGCTGCAGGGAGGTCAGCCCGGTCCGACGCTGGGGCGTCTGCAGCAGGTGATGCAGATCCTCGCGGCTGTCCGTACTCGTGGGTCTGAGGCCCGACGTCACGTCGATGCGGCGCTGGCGCAGGCCCGGCGGGTCGGTGAACTGGGAAACTGACCACGGGCGGTGGTAGCGACATCAGCCAACCGCCCACCCCACCCGACACCTTTACGAGCGCAACCCCACCAACGGGTTCTTCCGGACGACTCCCCGAATGGTTGACCGACGCCGCCCGCGAGCTGCCTCGACGCCAAGCGAAGGACCCTACCTCCGGCGTGGCGCTGATCAATGGTCAGCGGATACCCATGAAGTCGGGCCGCGACCCGGCAGCCGCCGCCGACCTGAAACCGGCATACCAGCTCATCGCCACCACGACCGACCATCTGGAGGCCAAACTCGCCGCCCGGATGCGCCGCGAACACGTCACCCACGCGGCTGTGGTCACGAACAACCCGCCCTGCGACTACACCCCCTACGGCTGCGAGAAGATCCTCTCCCGGCTGCTGCCAGCCGGCGCGCAGCTGGACGTCTACGTACGCGACGATGACGGACAGGTACGCCACTGGCGGACCTACACCGGCAACGGAAAGGCGATCGCATGAAGGTGACCTGGACCTACGACCGGGGCGACCACCGCGACAACCACGAGGTCGACCTGACCGACTCGGACGCCCTGGAAGCCCTCCTGTGTGAGATTCACCAGGCCGGCGAGCCCGTCGTCGTCACGATCGTCAGCGACATCACCGACGACCCTGACGACCTGCCACCCGGCCTCCAGATCGGGCTCGGCCACCCCACCCACGCCTTCGCCGTGCACATCGCCGACGACGGCGGCTACCTTTCTGATCCCACCGTTCAGCCTCCGGACCAGGGACTCCACTTCGACTTCGGTGGAGTACCCACCGAATATCCCGCCAAGCACCTCCGACTGCGGCCCGACATGGCCACACAGATTGCACGCACCTTCCTCAAGACCGGCGGCAGACCGCCGAACGTGGCTGCTGCCAACGATTAGCTCGCCCCACCAGCGTTGATGTGGGACTACCGCTGGCGTGGGCGCGCCCCCCCGCTGCCGCTCGCGTTCATGAATCGTCCGGTGCAGCGGTTCGCCTATTCGACCACGCCGATTAACTCGGCGCGGGTCTGGGACGGCGCTACATCCCGCCCGCGCCCCACTGATGGACTAGGACTGCGGTGAAGTGCGTAGGAGTCGCCCTGGGCCCCCGTCGGCACGGTGGAGGTGAGGGACAGCAACACCACGTGCGGAGTCGAGCCGCCCGGCCCCTCCAGTGACGGGGGAGGTGCCTGGAGCGCTGGCGCCACCACCTTCGTGGCGCAGTCCGGCAATCGCCACGTTCAAGATCAGGACGATCTCGTGGACAGACGAGATGCCTTGGCATGCCAGGAAACGGCGCCCAAATGATGGGCACACGTACCCGGCATCGGCCATCATCACGCTTCCGCTCGCCTGCTGCGGGGTGTAGTTGAGGAGTGACGTGAATGTGATCCTCATGTTTGACTGTCATGTATGCGATCGGGGCAGGCGCGGCTGGCGATCGACTGTGGAAGCGCCACGACGACGGCGGTGCTGGCGTGGCCGGACGGGTCGTGGTCGCCGCTGTTGTTCGACGGTGAGCCTGGGCTGCCCAGTGCTGTGCTTGTCGCCGCTGATAAGTCGGTGGTGACGGGGCAGCGGGCATGGCAGGCGGCTGCCGCTGATCCGCAGCGGTTCGTTCCCCGCCCCCGGCGTCCCGCCGACGAGCAGGTGAGCGTGGCCGGTGAGCAGGTCGCTCCGGCGGATCTGGTGGCGGCGACGCTGCGGCGGGTCGTCGACGAGGCTTATCGGGTGGCCGGCGACGCGGTAGAGGATGTGCGGTTGGTCGTGCCGGCGGGGTGGGGCCCGCGGCGCCGCACGTGGCTGCGGCACGCCGCGCACCGGGCCGGTCTGCCGCAGCCACGGTTGGTGGAGGCGCCGGTGGCGGTGGCCTCGCATGCGCTCGCCGGGGGTGTGCAGGTGCCGGTGGGTTCGGTGGTGGTGGTGGTGTGTGACCTGGGCGGCGGCGCCGAAGTGAGCGTGCTGCGGCGTAGCCCGGTCGGTTTCGAGGTGCTGTCCACCCTCGCCGATCCGGACGCCGGCGGTGACGCCATCGACGCCGCGTTGACCGCCGCGCTGGTCCCAGAGGGGATGCCGGTGGGGGAGGGTTGGGCGTTGGCGGCGAGCCTGCGTACGGCGAAGCACGCCCTGGCGGGGCATCCGGCGGTGACAGTGCCGGTGCCGTCGGGGCCGGCGGTGGTACTCAACCATCTGGTGGTGGAGCAGGCCGCCCGTCCGGTCCTGGTGCGGGCGGCGGGCCTGGTGCGTGACGCGGTCGCCGCCGCCGAGGTCGACCCGGCCACCGTCGCCGGGTTGTGGTGCGTAGGGGGCACCGCGCAGATGCCGCTGGTCGCCGACGTCATGGTGGCCGAGTCCGGGTTGCGGCCGATGTTGGTGCCGGATCCGCTGCTCGCGGCGGCCCGCGGCGCAGCGGACGCCGGTGGCTTCGACGCCGGCCAGGCGACGCCGGCGGGGGAGCCGGTGCCGACGCTGTGGCGGGCGCTCGCGATCGCGGTGCCCGGGTTCGCGTCGCTGGCGCTGGTCTCGCACATGCTCTTCACCGCGGAGTGGGAGATCGCGGGCTACACCCGGTGGGCGTTTCTGAACTGGGGTGAGTTGGCGATGGCGTCGGTGTTCGCCGTGCTCGCCTGCCTGGCCGCCGGCACCGTCCTCGGTTCGGCGCTGGCCGCCCGTACCGACAGCGGGGTGCCGTTGTCCCCGGGAGCGCAGGTCGCCACCGGCATCCTCACCTCCGCATGGCTCGGTGTCGCCGTCGTCGGTATGTACGCGGTGGTGGGCAGCCAGTACATCGGCACCGAACTGGGCGCGTTCCTGCGCTGGACCCTGGTCCCGGTCATACCGACCCTGCTGGTCGCGATGGTGCTGGCGCTGATCGCGTTCCGTCAGTGGCGTACCCCGCGGCGCGGCTGGTCGGAGTTCCTCGCCTTCCCTATCTCGTCGGTGATGACGGCCGCCGCGGGAATGATGCTGGTCCAATGGTCGCTGCCCGCGTCATACCCACCACACATGATCACGTGGATGAACCTCGGGGCTCGCGTCGGTGGCCTGCTGATCGGCATCGGAGTGATCACGGCGTTGGTGTCCGGGCTGTGGATGCGGCTGGTGATGGGCGTACCGTTCGCAATCCTCACCGCCACGCTGGTCCACAGACACAACACCGGCACCGTCGCCGGCCTCTACGTCGTCGCCACCGTGTGGTGGCTGGCTCGCCTATGGACCCGCATCCTCTACTCGGCACCGGCGTCCACCCACCCTCGACGCAGCCTTCTTCCACCGGGCCCACCTCGCTCGTGACACGGGCGCCGGTAGGGGGTGAGCGCTGATGCGGTGGCCGCGGCACGTCGCATCGCTGCTACTAGCCGCCGCGCTGCTGGCCGGCCCCCCGATCCTGCTGGTGCAGGTGGTGGGTTGGCCGTCGGTCGACACACCGCGGGTGGCGCTATGGCAGTGGGTCCGCGAACCGCTCACCGAACAGAACCTGATGCTGATGCTGGTGGTGTTGGCCTGGCTGCTGTGGGCGTTCGTCGCCTACCTCGTCACCGTCCGGGCCGCCCTACGCCTGTGGGCGGGTGTGCGATGGCTGCGCCGCATGCCGCTACCCACCCCGTGGCAGGCCACCGCCACCGGCATGGCCGGCGCCGCCGCCCTGACCATCGCCACCCCCACCACACCCACCGCCGAAACCGGCCACCTCGCCACAGCGACCGGCACCAGCGACACCCACCACCGTGACGACACCGACCAGGCCACCAGCGCCGACGGAATCAGCGTGCCCGGCGGATGGCTGCCCCGCAAGATCGCCGACGAAATAGCCGCCGCGGCCGGGCTGACATGGCTACGACGGCGCCGCGCCTACCGGCCCAACCCCACCCCGCAGACCATCCGCACCGACACCGACCTGACGCCGCTACCGGCCACCGTCACCGCTATCCAAGCGGCCACCACCAGCCACCAGGCACCCGCACCGGCCGGCCCGCTGGCACCCGGAGCCCTCCTACCGCCCGCTCTCCTCCCCGCAGGTGCAGGCCTCGCCGGACCCGGAGCCCTGGCCGCCGCCCGCGGCCTGCGCGTGACCGTCCTCCTGTCCGCCCTGCGCCACCACACCCCACAGCTGGTCATCACCCGCCGCGCCGTCGAAGAGCTACTCGGCCCGGCCGCCCACCATCTTCAGCCCAGCCCGGACCTACGGATCGCCGACGACAACGAGCACGCCGCGGCGCTGCTACCCCCACCCGCCAACTCATCCAAACCAACGGACCAGCACACGGGCGGACCGCCGACACAGGCATTACTCATCACCGAGACGGCACCAACAGGGCGTCTCGCCGACGCCCTCACCGCCGGCACCACCACCCCGATCGTCCTGACCCCCTGGCCCGCCGCGCCAACCTGGCACGTGAACACCGAAGGCCACACCCACAACCCCCGCGACCCATCCATAGCCGGACCCCGAGTGTGCGTGCTGGACCCCACCGCCACGGCAGACCTGCTCACCGTCACCGGACACCTCCACCCACCGGACCCACCATCAGACCCCACGCCGCCGACACAGATGCCACGTCCGAAGCCAGCGCACCAGGCTCCCGAAGACACCACCACCCAGCTGCAGCTACGGGTACTCGGGGAACCGGAACTCCTCATCGACGGCACACCCGTGCGGCTACAGCGCACCGCCGCCCAGCAAGCCCTGGTCTTCCTCGCCGTGCACACCGACGGCGCCGACAGCCGACACCTGGCCGAAGCACTGTGGCCAGGCCTGCCCGCACACCGACTCACCGGACGCCTCTACACCACCCTCAGCGAACTACGCACCGCCACCCGCACCACCACACACGGCACCCTCATCGACCGCACCGACGACCGCTACCGCCTCAACCCCGCACTGGTACACGTCGACCTGTGGCAACTCCGCGCCGCCATCGCCCACGCCACCTCCACCCTCACCGACACCAGCGCCGCATGGCAAACAGTCATCGACGCCTACACCGGAGACCTTGCCACTGGACGCACCTGGCCATGGCTCGACCACCACCGCGAGATGATCCGCCGCACTGTCCTCGACGCCTACGCAGCCTTGGCCGACGCCGAAACCGATCCCCGGCGGGCACTGGCCCATCTTCAGGCCGGCATCCGAGTCGACCCGTACAACGCCGACCTGCACCAACGAACCGTCGCCATTCTCAACACCCTGGGCGAACACACCGCCGCCGCCGATCTGGCTGACCGGTACCGCAGGCGCCTCACCGCCGTCGGCGTCGACGAGGCCCAAAGCGCCACATTGGCGGCGAAAAGCCCTGACCGCCAGCGCACGCATCGCTGATGTCGGCATACGGGACCCCCGGGAGTGTGTCGTTAGATCCACACTCCCCCCGGCGGACGTTCCCGACGAGCTGAAGCTCGTCCAGGACATCGCGGATGCTATCGGCCTGTCCGGAGCGAACAGGCCGCGGCTTGAGCGGGTCGCCCTTGGTTAGGCGGTAACGAGACCTTTGACGAAGCGGGTCTTGGACGCGCGTCGGTTGGCCCGTGCTGTGGTTCAGGGCTGGGAGGCCACGGTGAGCTTTGCGATGTCTGGGGCA
>NZ_BOPC01000057.1 GCF_016863555.1 Micromonospora qiuiae
GCGGCCGGTGTACCGCTTCGCGATGCTCACCACCAGCCGGAGGTTGGCCTCCAGCAGATGGTCTTTGGCCGCCCGGCCCTCCTGGGCGACCAGTTCCAGGTCGGCGCGCAACTCCGCCGAGACCGGAGTGCAGGTGGCCAGTTTCTCGTCGGCGAACAGGCCGGCCTCGACGCGCTTCGCGAGGTCGACCTCCTCGGCCGCGGTCAGCAGCTTCCGCCGGCCGATTCCGTTGAGGTACGCCCGGACCAGGTCGGTGGAGACGCCACGCTCGTCGGTGGCGTCCAGGTCGGTGAGGGTGTCGAGGCCGGGCTCGACGTCGTTGCTGGCGCGCGTGCGGTGCTCCGTCATCTGCAGGGCCATCTGTTGTCTCCCCGTTCCACGTCCGTGCCGTGTCGCTGCGGCAGAGTTCTGCCGGTGACGAACAGCTTGGCGGGTGGGGCGTAAAACGGGAGTGAGGCGATCGGAGACCCGACAGGGAAATCTTCGCCGGCCCGCTCGGTTCGGCCGTTCGGGCGGCCGGGCTTGTCAGCGCCGGTTACCGTGCCACCGGCCCGCCGGAAGGCGGCGTGGCCGCGCCTCGAACGGGCGCGACGACCATCAAGCGACGGAGGCGATCGTGGTCTTCAGGCGGCTCATGCAGGCGGTGGGGGTTGGCGGCCCGTCCGTGGAGACGGTGTTGGCGAACCCGAACTGCCGTCCCGGCGGGCAGTTGACGGGCAGCATCGCGGTGACCGGCGGCGACCACCCGGTCGATGTCTCGTACGTCGCGCTCGGCCTGCTCACCAGAGTCGAGGTGGAGAGCGGCGACAACGAGTACACGACCAACCAGGAGTTCCACCGGCAGCAGGTGACCGGACCGTTCCGGCTGGAGACGGGGCAGCGGTACGACATCTCGTTCCAGTTCGACGTGCCCTGGGAGACCCCGGTCACCGAGCTGTACGGGCAGCACCTGCACGGGATGACGATGGGACTGCGTACGGAGTTGGAGGTGGCCCGCGCGGTCGACAAGGGTGACCTGGACGCGGTGGCGGTCCACCCGCTACCTGCCCAGGAACGTCTGCTGGAGGCGCTGCTGCGGCTCGGTTTCCGGTTCGCCCGGGCCGATGTGGAACGGGGACACATCTACGGCGTGCACCAGATGCTGCCGTTTTACCAGGAGATCGAGTTCTACCCGGCTCCGCAGTACGCCGGCGCGATGAACCAGCTGGAGGTCACTTTCGTCGCCGGCCCTCGGCAGATGGAGGTGGTGCTGGAGCTGGACAAGCGCGGTGGCCTGTTCACCGAGGGCCGGGACGTCTTCGGCCGGTTCACTGTCGACCAGGCGACGGTCGACCAGGTCGACTGGGCCTCCCAGCTCGACGGCTGGCTGCGCCAGTCCCTGCGTCGTCGCGGCCTGTTCGGCTGACCCCCACCCCTGGTCGATCATGAAGTTGTTGCCTCGGCAGCGAGCCCTGCCAGGCCAGAGGCGTGCGGTCAGAGATCGAGCAGCACTGTGCGGGGGCCGACGTTGACGCTTTCCACCAGCATGTGGGCGCGGAAGCGGCCGGTCTCGACCTTGGCGCCACGCTGACGCAGCTCCGCGACCACCGCCTCGATCAGCGGTTCGGCCACCTCGGCGGGGGCCGCCATGGTCCAGCTCGGGCGGCGTCCCTTGCGGGCGTCGCCGTAGAGGGTGAACTGGCTGACCACCAGGATCGGGGCGCCGATCTCCGCAGCGGACCGCTCGTCGTCCAGGATCCGCAGCTCGTGCACCTTGCGGGCCATCGTCCGGGCGGTCTCGGCAGTGTCGCTGTGGGTCACCCCGAGCAGCACCAGCAGCCCGTCGGAGATCGCACCGACCACCTCGCCGTCGACCGTGACGCTGGCCCGGCCAACAGTCTGCACCACAGCCCGCATCAGAGCACCACCGTCCGCATCAGAGCACCACCGTCCGCATCAGAGCACCACCGTCCGCATCAGAGCACCACCGTCAGACATCAGGGCGCCCCACCGGCTCGATGAGGCCGCGTTCGACCAGGTGCGCCACGATGGGGCCGGCCGTCTCGGCCAGTTCCTCGACGGCCACGTCGTGCGCGACGGCGAGCAACGCGAGCTGGTCGCGCAGCGGCAGCCGGCCGTCGGCCCCGCCGACCAGCGCCAGCACCAACGGGTCGACCTCCTCGGTCCAGCGCAGTCCGTGCGGCATGGTGAGCACCTGGCGGTCCACCCCCCACCCGTCTTCGCCCATGGTCGCCTCCTGGTGCAGTCGGAGCCCGTCGGCGGCACGGTACCGCGTGTCCAACAGCCCGTCGGTGTCCCGTCCGCGCAGCCAGTCCTGCCGGTCGAACCAGGCGGCGATCTGGTCGCCCATCGGCGCCTGCACCCGCTGGCGCAGGTCCTCCACCCGCAGCACCGGGTCGTGATGTCCGCTGCGGCGCAGTGAGACGATGCCGAAGCCGATCGCCTCCACCTTGTGTGCGTCGAACCAGTCCAGCCAGTTGGCCATCCGCTGCGGGTCGGCCGCCTCGCCGACGTCCGTCAGCCACAGGTTGACGTACGCCATCGGGTCGGCGACCTCGCGCTGGATCACCCAGGCGTCCAACCCGGAGCCGGCGAACCAGCCGGCCACCCGCTCGCCCCAGTCCTCGCCGGTGACGTGGACCCAGTTTGCCAGGTACTGCATGGTGCCACCTTCGGTGAGCAGCCCCGGTGCGGCGGCGGCCAGTTCGGCGCCGATCGCGTCGCCGACCCGGCCGGAGTCCCGGTAGACGTGCGTGGTGGTTCCCGGCCCGACCACGAAGGGCGGGTTGCTCACCACCAGGTCGAAACGGCGGCCGGCGACCGGCGCCACCAGGTCGCCGTGCAGCAGCTCCCAGTCCTGGCCGTTGAGCGCGGCGGTGGTGGCGGCGAACCGCAACGCACGCCGCGAGACGTCGGTGGCGGTGACCCGCTGGGCGTGGGTGCTCAGGTGCAGCGCCTGTACGCCCGATCCGGTGCCGAGGTCGAGTGCGGTCTGTACCGGTCGGCGGACCGCCGCGCCGATCATCGTCTGCGTCGCCCCGCCGATGCCCAGCACGTGCTCGGCGTGCAGTGGTCGGCCCGGGCGGGCACTCGCCGGCACGTCCGCGAGCACCCACCAGTCGTCGCCGTACGGTTCCAGATCCAGGCCCATCCGCATCCCGTCGCCGTGCCGCTCGATGATCCCCGCCGAGAGCGCGTCGGCGATGGACAGCGGTGCCAGCGCGGCGGCCACGGCGTTCTCCGGCTCGGTCTGTTCGCAGATGAACACCCGGATCAGAGTGGCGAGTGGGTCACGGTCGGTGGTGGCGCGCAGCGCGGCCCGGAAGTCGTTACGGGCGACTCCGCCGGTGGCCTGTGAGCCGAGCCGGGTGGCGATGCCGTTCGCGGTGAAGTTCGCCCTGACCAGGGCGATCCGCAGGGCCTCGACCCCGGCCGGGGAGAGCAGCATGTCGTGTTCGTCCACGCCGCAATCCTGCCTGGTGGCGCCGGCCGCGGCGGGTCCACCCGTGACATTCACAAAGTATCGACGAGCATCTCTGTCATATCCATCGATCAAGCGCTAGCATCTCCTCCAACTCAGTCGATGGTGTGACCCGCCCGCCAAGAGCCCGGCGGGTCGCATCGGTAAGGGAGGCAGCAGATGCCATCAGGGTTCACCGCGCGACGGCGCCTCATCCGGGCGTTCGCCGTCGTCACCGCCGCGGCGGCCATCTCGGCGGCCAGCACCACCCCAGCGTTGGCCGCGCCCACCGGCGAGATCCAGGGCGCCGGTGCGCCGAACGCGATCAGCGGCAGCTACCTCGTCGTCCTTCGCGCCGACGCGGTCGGCGCCGCCGGCACCTTCGCCGCCCGCACCTCCGTGCCGACCCGGGCCGGCGCGCTGACCAAACGGTACGGCGGCAGCATCGCCGACGTGTACAGCGCCGCGCTGACCGGCTTCGCCGCCAAGATGACCGAGTCGCAGGCCCGCCGGCTCGCCGCCGACCCCGCCGTCGCGTACGTCGAGCAGGACCAGATCCTCACGGTGCAGGCGACCCAGAGCAACCCGACGTGGGGTCTGGACCGCATCGACCAGCGGAACCGGCCACTGAGCAACAGCTTCACCTACCCGAACACCGCCTCGAACGTGCGGGCGTACATCATCGACACCGGCATCCGGACCACCCACAACGACTTCGGTGGCCGGGCCACCTGGGGCACCAACACGGTGGACAGCAACAACACCGACTGCAACGGCCACGGCACCCACGTCGCCGGCACCGTCGGCGGCAACACCTACGGGGTGGCCAAGCAGGTGCGCCTGGTGGCGGTGAAGGTGCTCAACTGCTCCGGCAGCGGCAGCACCACCGGTGTGATCAACGGCGTCAACTGGGTGACCGCCAACGCGGTCAAGCCCGCGGTGGCGAACATGAGCCTGGGCGGCGGCGCCAGCACCGCTCTCGACAACGCGGTGGCCAACTCCATCAACTCGGGAATCACCTACGCGTTGGCCGCGGGCAACTCCAACGCCAACGCCTGCAACACGTCCCCGGCCCGCACCCCGGCCGCGTTGACCGTCGGCTCGACCACCAGCACCGACGCCCGCTCGTCCTTCTCCAACTACGGCACCTGCCTCGACCTGTTCGCGCCCGGGTCGAGCATCACGGCGGCCTGGCACACCAGCAACACGGCCACCAACACGATCAGCGGTACCTCGATGGCCTCGCCGCACGTGGCCGGCGCCGCCGCTCTCGTGTTGGGCGCCAACCCGTCCTGGTCGCCGTCGCAGGTCAGCAGCTACCTGACCAGCAACGCCACCACCGGCGTGGTGACCAGCCCCGGCAGCGGCTCGCCGAACCGCCTGCTGTTCGTGGTCAACTGACCGGCACGTGAACCGGCCCGGCGGACGGCTCGACCTGTCCGCCGGGCCGCTTCGCGCCAGGGAAGACCCGCGCCGCGCCGTCCACGTGCACCGTCACCTCGCCGCCGAGGGACACGGCGACGTCGCCGTCCAGGATCCGGGCGGTGATCCGGGTGCCGTCGGCCAACCGGAGCCCGACCAGCGCGTCGTGGCCGTGGAATTCGTGCCGCAGGACGGTCGCGGTGACCGCGCCCGGACCGGCGGCGAAGCGTACCTGCTCGGGCCGGACCAGCACGGTGACCGGGCCGTCCGCCACCGCGCCGGCGACCGGGACGACACCGAGAGCGGTCCGCGCCGATCCGTGCTCGACGACCGCCGGCAGCAGCACCGCGTCGCCGACGAATCCGGCCACCCACGGGTCGGCCGGCTCGCGGTAGATGGTGGTCGGCGTGCCGGCCTGGATCACTCGTCCGTCGCGCAGCACCGCCACCTGGTCGGCCACCGACAGCGCCTCGCCTTGGTCGTGGGTGACCAGCACGCCGGTCGCGCCGTCGGCGCGCAGCGCCTCGCGTACGTCGTGCCGCAGCCCGGCGCGCAGGCCCGCGTCGAGAGCGCTGAACGGCTCGTCCAGCAACACCACCGACGGTCGGGGCGCCAGCGCGCGGGCCACCGCCACCCGCTGCTGCTGCCCGCCGGAGAGCTGATGCGGCATCCGGCCGCCGTATCCGGCGAGCCCGACCAGCGCCAACACCTCCTCCACCCGGTCGGAGCGCCGGGTGGCCCGGTCGAGGCCGTAGCCGACATTGTCCGCCACGCTCAGGTGCGGAAAGAGCGCGCCTTCCTGCGGCACCACCGCGATGCTGCGCCGGTGCGCCGGCAGGTGCTTGCCGCCGCCCGCCACTCGCGTGCCGTCGATGCGGATCTCGCCGGCGTCCAGCCGCTCGAAGCCGGCCAGGCAGCGCAGCAGCGTGGTCTTGCCGCATCCGGACGGGCCGAGCACGGCGGTCAGCTGGCCGGACGGCACGCCGAGATCCACACCGGCCAGGGCAGTGACCCGCCCGTACCGCTTGACCACGCCACCGAACACCACGTTGCTCATGCCAGCACTCCGCTTCGCTGCGTGCCGTCATGATTCGCGCGCTGGCGCTCGCTCATGCCGAGACTCCATCTTCCTTGTCGAGCAGGCCGCTGCGGGCGACCAGCAACCAGGTGGGCAGTGCCGAGATCGCCACCAGCAGCGCGGCGTAGGGGGCCGCTGCGGCGTACGCACCGACGGCCGTACTGGTCCACAGCTCGGTGGCCAGGGTGTCCGTCCCGGTGGGTCGCAGCAGCAGGGTAGCGGGAAGCTCCTTCATGCCGGTCAGGAAGACCAGCGCGGCGCCCGCGCCGATGCCGGGCAGGGTCAGCGGCAGGGTCACCGTCCGCAGCACGGCCCAGGGCCCGCGGCCGAGCGAGCGGGCCACCTCCTCCAGCCCGGTGGGGGACTGGGCGGCGGCGCCGGCCACCGCACCGACCGCCAGCGGCAGGAACAGCGTGGCGTACGCCAGCGCCAGCAGCCACCGCGTCTGGTAGAGCGGGTACGCCACGTTGATGCCGAAGAAGATCAGCGAGAGACCGATCACCACGCCGGGCAGGGCATGGGCCAGGTACGCCAGCCGGTCCACCACGGTGGTCAGCGGACCCGGCGCGCGGGCCGCGAGCAGGCCCAGGGGCAGCGCCAGCAGCATGGTCAGCGCGGTGCCGGCGAGCGAGACGGTCAGGGAGTTCCCGGCCGCGGCGAGCACCTCCGGCAGCGCCCCCGGGCGGGACACCCCGGCGGCGAGCCGTTGGCCCAGGCTGACCGCCGGCACGCCGAGCGCGAGCCCGGCGACCCCGAGCAGCGCCACCGTGACCGGCCAGCGGGCCGCCCCGAGCGGCAGTCGCGGCGCGGCCCGCCGGGCACCGCCGAGGCGGGCGTAACGGGCCCCGCGCCGGCGGGTGGCGGTCTCGCCGGCCAGCAGCAGCACGGTCAGCACCACCAGCACGCAGGAGAGCACCAGTGCTCCGGTGCGATCGAAGCCCAGGTCGAAGGCGACGAAGATGGCCCGGGTGAAGGTGTCGGCGCGCAGGATGGACACCGCACCGAAGTCGGAGAGCACGTAGAGGGCGACCAGCAACGCCCCGGCGGCGGTGGCCGGGCGGATCTGCCGCAGCGTCACCGCGGTGAAGGTCTGCCAGCCGCTGCGTCCCAGCGATCGGGAGACCTCCTCCTGGGCCGGGTCCGCGCCACGCAGCGCGGCTGCCACCGGCAGCAGCACGTACGGGTAGGAGCAGAGCGTGAGCACCAGCGCCGCCGGCCAGAAACCCTCCAGCCGGGGCATCGCGGAGACCCAGGCGAAGGCGGCGATGTAGGTGGGTACGGCCAGCGGCAGCGCCGCCAGCACGGCGAAGGCCCGACGGCCGGGCAGGTCGGTGCGGGTGACCAGGAACGCGGTGCCGACGCCGAGCAGCACGCAGGCCGCGGTGACCACGCCGGCCAGCCCGAGGCTGCGCAGGGCGAGCAGTCCGACGCGTTCGGTCCACAGTTCGGCGACGATCCGGTCCCAACCCGCCTCGGCGGTGCGTACCGCGAGGTAGGCGAGCGGGATCAGGGCGACCGCCACCGCGGCGGTGGAAGCCGCGAGCAGTGCGGGCCGCGGTGCCAGTCGCCGCAACCGTCCGGGAACGCCGGACCGGGCCGACCCGGTGCGGGTCGGCCCTGCGATGGTCGGCGTGGCGGTCAGGGAACGAGCCCCGAATTCTTGATCATGGTCACCGTGGCGTCCAGCGTGTCCAGGTCGTTCAGGTCGATCTCCGGCACCGCCAGCTCGGCCAGCGGCGGCACGTACGCCGGGCCGTGCACGCCGGCGACCACCGGGTACTCGAAGGTCTGCTCGGCGAAGTAGGTCTGGGCCTCGGTGCCGAGCAGGAAGTCCACGAACTTCTGTACGTCCGGATCGCTGGCGGAGCGGTTGAGCACCCCCACGCCGGCCACGTTCACCAGGGCGCCGGTGTCACCGCCGGGGAAGAAGTGCAGCTTGACCTTGAGCCCGTCCGGGGTGCTGCCCTGCTCCTTGGCGACCTCGCCCAGATAGTAGTGGTTGACCAGGCCGACCGGGACGGTGCCGCTGTTCACGTCCTCGACGATCTTGACGTTGCCGTCGCGGATCTGCGGGTCGTTGGCCTTGAGCCCGGCCAGGAACTCCTCGGCCTTGGCGTCGCCGTGCTGCACCCGGATCGCGGTGACGAACGCCTGGAACGAGGCGTTGGTCGGGGCGAGGGCGACCTTGCCCTTCCACTGCGGGCCGGTCAGGTCGAAGACCGACTTCGGCAGCTGGTCGGCCGGAACCAGATCCGGGTTGTAGGCCAGCACCCGGGCCCGCGCGCTCACGCCGACCCACTGACCGCTGCCGGCGCGGTAGGTCTGCGGCACCTTCGCCATGGTCGCCTCGGGCAGCGTGCTGAACATGCCCCGCTTGGCGACGGTGCCCAACGCGCCGGCGTCCTGGGCGAAGAACACGTCGGCCGGGGACTTGTCGCCCTCCTCGACGAGTTGGGCGGCGAGCTGCGCGGTGCTGGCGTAGCGCGGCCGCACGGTGATGCCGGTCTGCTCGGTGAACTTCTCCAGCAACGGCTTGACCAGCTGCTCGTTGCGGCCGCTGTAGACGGTGATCTGCCCGTCGTCCGGTTTGCCCGGGTCGGTGCTGTCCTTCCCGCCGGATCCGCAGGCGGCCAGGCCGAGGGTGAGCACGCCGACGGCGAGCAGTGCGGTGGTGGTGCGGCGGTGCAGTCGCACAGTGAGCCCCTTCTCCCGGCCATGATGACCGACGGGGCGAAGTTAGCACAGCCTAACCTCACTCGAGAATCGGAGTGAGTGGTGAATCACGTAAGCCCGCGATCAAAGGGCAGGATGGTGGGCATGACGCTCGTGCTGCCCATCGACCCGGAGGCCAACCAGTTGCTGCTTCGCAGCCCGCTGGCCCTGCTGACCGGGATGGTCCTTGACCAGCAGGTCCCGATGGAGAAGGCGTTCTCCTCGCCGTACGTGCTGACTCAGCGGCTCGGCCACGACCTGGACGCCCGGAAACTCGCCGAGTACGACCCGCAGGCCCTGGTGGCGCTTTTCGCCCAGCCGCCGGCGCTGCACCGTTTCCCCAAGGCGATGGCCGCCCGGGTCCAGGAGGTGTGCCGGCTGCTCGTCGAGCGCTACGACGGCGACGCCGCCCGGCTCTGGGCCGACCCGGCCGACGGCAGTGAGTTGCTCGCCCGGATCGCCGCCCTGCCCGGATTCGGCCGGCAGAAGGCACAGATCTTCCTCGCCCTGCTCGGCAAGCGGTTCGGTGTGCGACCGCAGGGGTGGCGGGAGGCGGCCGGCGACTACGGCGACCCGGACGTCCACCGGTCCGTCGCCGACGTCACCGACGCCGAATCGCTGCGCCTGGTTCGCGAGTACAAACAGCAGATGAAGGCAGTGGCGAAGGCGGCAGGAGCTGGATCTGCTGCCCGCCGGACGAACGTGCCACGCACGTGACAGGCAGCCACCGTCGAGGATTCTCGCCGCTCGCTCACTCGTGGTGACAGGATGGGAGCGACCCCTGAGGAGGCACACGGTGAAGCGTCAGGCGTACCGACCGATCCTCATCACCGACGCTGCCCGCAGCCAGGACGACCAGCTCACCACGCGGCAGCGGCGGTACGTCATGATGATGGCCGTCCGGGTGGCCTGCGTGATCGTCGGCGCGATCCTGGTGGGCGCGAAGGCGCCACTGCTCTGGCTCTGGCTCCCGCTGGTCGCGTTGGGCATGGTCATCGTCCCGTGGCTCGCGGTGATGCTGGCCAACGACCGGCCGCCGAAGGAGCAGCACCGGCTGGCCACCCGGCTGCGGTCCGGCGCGGCGAAGGACGTTCCGCCGATGAGCCTCACCGCCGAGGAACGGCCACACAAAGTCATCGACGCCGAGCCCTGACCGGCACCGACGGCACGGTGGCCGGCTGGGGTCAGTGGGCCGGGCGGGCGCCGAGTTGAGAGACGGCCGCGGCGCCCAGATCGGTGCCCCGGCCCAGGGCGGCGTCCGGCCCCGCCCCGGAGAGCCAGGCGGCCAGGAGCCCGGCGGCGAACGCGTCTCCCGCCCCGGTCACGTCGACCGCGGCCACCCGGTGGGCCGCCGCCACGGCGACCGTGCCGTCCCGGTCGACCCAGGTCGCGCCGGCGGCACCCTGCTTGACCACGACCCGCCGCGCCGACGCGGCCAGCGCCCGGCCCTGAGCCGCCGGATCGAGCCCGCCGGCCAGCACGGCCGCCTCGTCCGTGTTCACCAGCAGCAGGTCGACCTCGCGTATCCAGGAGAGGAAGGCTGCCGCACCGACCGCCCGCAACGGCGCTGCCGAGGCGGCGTCGACGCTGGTGGTGAGGCCGCGCTCGTGGGCTCCGGCCAACGCGCGCAGGCCGGCCGGGCGGGAGCCGGCGTCCAGCAGGGTGTACCCGGACAGGTGCAGGTGCGTGGCCTCCGGCGCGCTGTCGAGCGCGGCGTCGACCTGCTCCGGACGCAGTCGAAGGTTCGCGCCACGCTCGGTGAGCATGGTGCGTTCGTCATCGACGGCCAGCACGATCACCGTGCCGGTGCCGCAGCCGGCGATCCGGTCCACCGCGCAGTCGACGCCGCTGGCAACCAGCTCCGCCGTCCGCTCCCGGCCGGCGGGGTCGTCACCGACCGCGCCGACCAGGGTCACCGGCACCTGCTGGGCGGCGAGCCAGCAGGCGGTGTTGGCGGCCTGCCCGCCCCCGGTGGAGCGGATCGTCGCCGGGGTGTCCGAGCCGGTCGCCGGCGGGCCGTCCAGCACCGCCACCACGTCGGTGATCACGTCACCGACGACCAGGACCCGGCCGCTGCTGCGCGGACCGGTGCGCCCGCTCACGTCGGCGTGTCGGCCCGTCGGGTGGCGGCGGCGACCGCGATCCGGGCGGCGAGGTCGGCGTTGCGCAGGATGATCCGTACGTTGACCGCCAGGCTCGCGCCCTCGGTGGCGGAGTGGAAGTGGGCCAGCAGGTACGGCGTCACGGCCTTGCCGCTCACCGCGTCACGCTCCAGCCGGGCCAGCCCTTCGGCGAGCGTACGGTCGTGCAGTTCCGGGTCGAGCTGTTCGTCGACGGGCAGCGGGTTGGCGACGATCAGGCCGCCGTGCTGCACGCCGTGCCGCTCACGGGCGGCCAGCACGTCGGCGACCAGTTCCGGCGAGTCGACCGACCAGTCCAGGTCGAAGCCGCCGTCGGTGATGAAGAAGCCCGGGAACCGGCGGGTGCGGTAGCCCACCACGGTCACTCCCAGGGTTTCCAGGCGTTCCAGGGTCGCCCCCACGTCGAGGATCGACTTGACCCCGGCGCAGACCACCGCGATGGGCGTCCGGGCCAGGGTGGTCAGGTCGGCCGATTCGTCGAAGGTCTGCGCGGCCTCGCGGTGTACCCCGCCCAGGCCGCCGGTGGCGAAGACACCGATCCCGGCGGCGGCGGCCACCGCGCTGGTCGCGGCCACGGTCGTGGCGCCGTCCGCGCCGGTCGCGGCCGCCACTGCGAGATCGCGTACGGAGAGTTTGGCGACCCCGTCGGCGGTGGCCAGCCGGGTCAGCTGGGCGTCGTCGAGGCCCACCACGAGTTCACCGCCGACCATGCCGATGGTGGCCGGTACCGCACCTGCGTCCCGGACGGCCTGTTCGATCTGCCGGGCCACCCGGAGGTTGTCGGGGCGGGGCAGGCCGTGCGAGACGATGGTGCTCTCCAGGGCGACCACGGGACGGCGCTCGTGCAGCGCCTGGGCCACCTCGGCACCGAGACGAAGGGGAAAGTGGGTCACAATCGCCCACCGTAGCGTGCCGTCCCGGCCCGCTCAGCTGGACCGGGGTCCCGGTGACCTGCCAGACTTGTCCGTCGGAGGTGCAGACGTGAGCACAGAGGTTCTCGAACGTCCGGAGTTGAAGGACGCCGACACCGGTCCGGAGATGTTCCACTACGTCCGGAAGGAGAAAATCGCCGAGAGTGCCGTCATGGGCACCTTCGTCGTGGCGCTGTGCGGGGAGGTCTTCCCGGTGACCAAGTCACCCAAGCCAGGTTCGCCGGTCTGCCCGAAGTGCAAAGAAATTTACGACTCGTACGCCGAGTGAGCCCGCGTCGGGCGCGTAGCCTGCGGCGGTGACCACCTCCACCGCCCTGCTCCTGGCCGACCTGGCCGGGGTCGCGGTCTTCGCCGCCTCGGGTGCCTCCGCGGCGGTGGCGAAGCGGCTCGACCTGTTCGGTGTCGTCTTCGTGGGTTTCGTCGCAGCCCTCGGCGGCGGGATCGTCCGGGACCTCGTGATCGCCGAGGTTCCGCCGCTGGCCTTCGCCGACTGGCGGTACGCGGGCACCGCCGCAGTGACCGCGGCGGCGATCTTCTGGCTGCATCCGCAGTTCGCCCGGTTGCGTACCACCGTGCTGGTGCTGGACGCGGCCGGGCTCAGCCTGTTCACCGTGACCGGCACCGTCAAGGCGCTCGAGGCCCAGGTGCCGCCGGTGGGCGCCGGCCTGATCGGCATGATCACCGGGATCGGCGGCGGGCTCGTCCGGGACCTGCTGACCGGTGAGATCCCGGTGGTGCTGCGGCGGGAGATCTACGCCCTCGCGGCACTGGCCGGCGCGATCCTGGTGGTGCTCCTGGAGGGCCTGGGGCACACCGGGCCGATCCCGCTCACCGCTGCGGCGGTGCTGGTCTTCGGCGTACGTCTGCTGGCCCTGCGCCGGCGTTGGTCGGCGCCGGTGCCGCCGCTGCGACCGCCACCCACCGGCGCCCCCGGGCCGCCACCGCAGTGATTTACCCCGCGATCGAGTGGGGCGTGGTGCGTTGCCCGCGCCGAACCGGCGGTGCGCCGGCGCAGTGGTGAACAGCACGGCCCGACCGGAGTGGCGTCGAGTGGGGGCGACGGCCGCCGCTGGTTATGCTGAGTCGGCCTTCGCGGCTAGGGATGCGCGGAGGCGTTTTCATGGGGGCGGCACAGTTCTTCGGCCCGGTCGCCGGCCTGCGGCCGGGCCATCGTGCGCCTCGGAGAGGAGCCAACGCGTGGCAGCCCGGACGCCGGCGCTCGAGACGTTTCCGCCTCTACGGGCATGGCAGCGCAAGGCGATGGTGGAGTATCTGCGCCGTCGTAGCGAGGATTTCACCGCGGTCGCCACGCCTGGCGCCGGCAAGACCACCTTCGCCCTGCGGATCGCCGCCGAGCTGCTCGCCGACGGTACCGTCGAGGCGGTCACCGTGGTCGCGCCGACCGAGCACCTGAAGAACCAGTGGGCGGCCGCGGCGGCCCGGGTCGGCATCCAACTCGACGCGGCGTTCCGCAACGCCGACCTGCACTCCTCGGCCGACTTCCACGGTGCCGTGGTCACCTACGCCCAGGTCGGGGTGGCACCGCAGGTGCATCGGCGGCGCACCATGACCCGGCGGACCCTGGTCATCCTGGACGAGATCCACCACGCCGGTGACTCGCGTACCTGGGGCGACGGGGTGAAGTCGGCCTTCGAGCCCGCGGTACGCCGGCTGATGCTGACCGGTACCCCGTTCCGCTCCGACGACAATCCCATCCCGTTCGTCACCTACGAGCGCGGCGACGACGGTCTGCTGCGGTCGCGTGCCGACTCGGTCTACGGCTACTCGGACGCGCTGCGCGACGGCGTCGTGCGGCCGGTGCTGTTCCTGGCGTACTCGGGGGAGACCCGGTGGCGTACCAACGCCGGGGAGGAGTTGGCGGCCCGGCTGGGCGAGCCGATGACGCAGGATCTGGTCGCGCAGGCCTGGCGTACCGCCCTGGACCCGGCGGGCGACTGGATGCCGCAGGTGCTCCGGGCCGCCGACGCCCGGCTGACGGTGCTACGCGGGGCAGGCATGCCCGACGCGGGTGGTCTGGTCATCGCCACCGACCAGCAGTCGGCCCGTTCGTACGCCAAGCTCATCGAGCAGGTCACCGGGGAGAGAGCCGCGGTGGTGCTCTCCGACGACGTGGGCGCCTCGGCCCGGATCGCGACGTTCGCGGCATCCGAGCAACGCTGGCTGGTCGCGGTGCGGATGGTGTCCGAGGGCGTCGACATTCCCCGGCTGGCCGTCGGCGTCTATGCGACCAGTGCCAGCACCCCGCTGTACTTCGCGCAGGCGATCGGGCGGTTCGTCCGGGCCCGCCGACCCGGGGAGACCGCGTCGGTCTTCCTGCCCAGCGTGCCGCATCTGCTCGTGCTGGCCAGCGAGATGGAGACCGAGCGGGACCACGTGTTGGGCAAGCCGTCCGACCGGGAGGGCTTCGACGACGACCTGCTGGAGCGGGCCCAGCGCGACGATCAGGCCAGCGGCGAGTTGGAGAAGCGCTTCGCCGCGCTCTCCGCCACCGCCGAGCTGGATCAGGTGATCTTCGACGGTGCCTCCTTCGGCACGGCGGCCCAGGCGGGCACCCCCGAGGAGGAGGAGTACCTGGGCCTGCCCGGGCTGCTCACCCCCGAGCAGGTGGCGGCGCTGCTGTCCAAGCGGCAGGCCGAGCAGTTGGCCGCCCAGCGGCGTCGGGCGGCCGAGCGGCAGTCCGAGCCGTCTCCGGCGACGACCGCACCGGCGCCGATGAGCGCCGCCCAGCGCCGAGTGGCGCTGCGCCGTCAACTCAACGCCCTGGTGGCCGCCCAGCACCACCGCACCGGCCAACCGCACGGCAAGATCCACGCCGAGTTGCGCCGCCTCTGCGGTGGTCCACCCAGCGCTCAGGCCACCATCGAACAACTCGAAGAACGCATAGCCACCGTCCAAACTCTCTGACCTCGCCCGTCCCTCGCCCCGCCCCCTCCCAGGGCGGTTGATCATGAAGTTATTGGTGCGGGTAAGCGCTTTCCGAGGCAACAACTTCATGATCAACCCCGGGAAATGGCCGGGGGGAGGGGGAGGGGGGAGGGGGA
>NZ_BOPC01000058.1 GCF_016863555.1 Micromonospora qiuiae
GGGGGGGGGGGGAGGGGGAGGCCGGCAGGGAGAAAGGGGCGGCCGGAGACATCGTGGATGTCTCCGGCCGCTAGGTCGAGCTGTGATTCAGTTCGCCATCAGGTCGGCGCCGCGCCACGTGAATTCCGGGTCCGTCGCATACCGCACAGTGATCTTCACGAGATCCTCGGCGTACTTGTTCGCGTGGTGTCCGCAGAACACGAGCTCACTACCACCCGCGAGGGTGATCCGGAGCTTGCCGGCGGCATTGCAGCGGTCGCACCGTTCATCGGCGGCCGGGGGGCTCACCGTCTCGGGCGGCGGCGTGAGGGTCGGGGTCATCGCCTTCCTCCTCTGGTCGTCACCGATGAACACTCTCTTCGGTCTTGGTCACCTATCGTGCAACACCCTTGGCGGGCCTCGCCTTCCCTGTGTGCCCTCAGGGGACCGAGGTCACACCTGGCACGGACAGTGTGCCGTGCACCCAGGGTGCCACGTCAACGATCACATTCGGGCAATCGCCTGATCACCATCCGGCGTTGTCGTCAGGTGATCAAAACGACACGATCTGTTGACGGATGCTGATCAATCGAGGTAATCCCGCAGCACCTGGGAGCGCGACGGGTGCCGCAGCTTGGACATGGTCTTGGACTCGATCTGCCGGATCCGCTCGCGGGTCACGCCGTAGACCTGGCCGATCTCGTCAAGAGTACGCGGCTGGCCGTCGGTCAGGCCGAACCGCAGGCGTACCACGCCCGCCTCACGTTCGGACAGCGTCTGGAGCACCTGCTGGAGCTGGTCCTGCAACAGCGAGAACGAGACCGCGTCGACCGCCACGACGGCTTCCGAGTCCTCGATGAAGTCGCCGAGCTGGCTGTCGCCCTCGTCGCCGATGGTCTGGTCGAGCGAGATGGGCTCCCGGGCGTACTGCTGGATCTCCAGCACCTTCTCCGGTGTGATGTCCATCTCCTTGGCCAGTTCCTCCGGAGTGGGCTCGCGGCCCAGGTCCTGGAGCAGCTCGCGCTGTATCCGGCCCAGCTTGTTGATCACCTCGACCATGTGCACCGGGATGCGGATGGTGCGGGCCTGGTCGGCCATGGCGCGGGTGATGGCTTGGCGGATCCACCAGGTGGCGTAGGTGGAGAACTTGTAGCCCTTGGTGTAGTCGAACTTTTCGACGGCGCGGATGAGGCCGAGGTTGCCTTCCTGGATGAGGTCGAGGAAGGCCATGCCACGGCCGGTGTACCGCTTGGCCAGCGAGACGACCAGCCGGAGGTTGGCCTCCAGCAGGTGGTTCTTGGCCCGCTCACCGTCGCGCGAGATCCAGAGCAGGTCGCGTTGCATCTCGCGGACGAGCTTCTCCTCGCCCTCGTCGGCCGCGCGCAGCCGCTCGGCCGCGTAGAGCCCGGCCTCGATCCGCTTGGCCAGCTCCACCTCCTGCTCGGCGTTGAGCAGCGGGACCTTGCCGATCTGCTTGAGGTACGCCCGGACCGAGTCCGCGGAGGCGGTCAGCTCGGCGTCCCGGCGCGCCTGCTTGAGCGCCTCGGACTCCTCGTCGTCCCACTCGAAGTCGTTGTCGCTGGCGGAGTTCGCGGCGTCGGCCTCGGCCGCCTGGGCCAGCTCGGCCGGCTCCTCGACCACCACGTCCTCGATCTCGGCGGCGAGTTCCTCCGGGTCCACCTCGCCCTCGGGGGTGCCTTCACCCTTGGCGGCCTTGCCGGCGGCCTTGGCGGGCTTGGTCGCGCTCGCCGCGGCGGCCACCGTCGCCTTGGTGGCCCGGGTGGTCTTCTTGGCCGGCCCGGCAGCCTTGGCGGCCACCTCGGCGGTGGTGCCGGCGGCCTTGCGCGAGGTCGCCTTCCGCGGCGCCGGGGCTGCCGAGGTCTCCTCGGCCGCGGGCGCCTGCTTCGGAGCGGGCGCGGCCTTCTTGGTGGTCTTGGCGGTGGTGGCCCGCGACGCGGGGGTCGCGGAGCGGGCGGCGGCAACCCGGCGGCGGGTGCTGGCCGAGCCGTCGACCACCACGGTCACCCCGGCCTCGGAGAGCGCTCGCAGGATTTTCTTGGCCTGGGCCGGAGTCACCTCGGCGGACTCGACGGTGCGCGCGAGCTGGGCCGACGTGAGCTGGCCGCCGGCGCTCTGGGCGTGGGCGATCAAGGTGTCGGTGAGCGAGCGAACGTCGGCGCCGGTCTGGCGGGGTTCTGTCACGAATGACCTTCCGGAGGCGAAGAGCGAGCACGGCCGGATCGTCCGGCGCAGCGCGGGGCACCGCGCCGGGCGATGTGATTGAGGACCCCGTGTCCCCGGTCGGCCGGTCACTTGGCCGCCCGTGGCGCGTGGGCAGGGCTGAATTGTAACGCCGTCTGCGGCGATCATCCCGCGCCGCACGGCTGATCGGTGGCCGAGGCCGCCGATCCGGTGTTTCTGTGGACTTTGTAAGGATGATACCCGCGTGGAACCCGGAAACCCGGCCGCGTGGGAAGGGGACGGATGATGGAGCACTCGACACCCCCCTCGTCAGAGCTACTGGAGATCGCGATCGGGGTGGCGCGGGACGCGGCGGGCACCGCGTACCGGATGCGGGCCGAGGGTGTCTCGGTCGCGGCTACCAAGAGCACCATCACCGATGTGGTGACCGCGGCCGACCGGGCTGTGGAGCGCCAGATCACCGCCGCGTTGCGCCAGCTGCGGCCGGCCGACGCCGTGCTGGGCGAGGAGTACGGCACGGCGGAGCGCGGCAATCAGCCGCCGGCGCGGGTGCGGTGGATCGTCGATCCCATCGACGGCACGGTCAACTACCTCTACGGGCTCCCGCACTGTGCGGTGTCGATCGCTGCGGAGGTGGACGGCCAGGTGGTGGCGGGTGTGGTGCGCAACATCCACACCGGCGAGGAGTGGACCGCTACCGTCGGCGGCGGCGCCTGGCGGGCCGGTCAGCGACTGCGCTGCTCCACCGAGACCGACCTCGCCCAGGCGCTGGTGGTCACCGGGTTCGGCTACGACCCGCGACGCCGGGCCCACCAGGCCCGGGTGGTGGCCGAGTTGATCGCGCACGTGCGGGACATCCGTCGGCTCGGTGCGGCAGCCGTCGACCTCTGCCTGGTCGCCGAAGGGCGGGCCGACGCCTACTACGAGAAGGGCCTGGCGGCCTGGGACCAGGCGGCTGGTGCGCTGGTGGCCGCCGAGGCCGGACTGCGGATCGGCGGGCTCAAGGGCCTGGCGCCCGGGCCGGACATGGTCGTCGCCGCCCCGCCGGCACTGTTCGACGCCCTGCACGACCACCTGGCCCGGTTGGACGCCTCCGGCGGACCGTGACCCGACCGGCTGATCATCGCCGCGACCGCTCGTCCGGTCAGATCGACCCGTTCGGCCGGACGATCCGTCCTGTCGCCCGACAAGGCGGACCGCTCGGCCCGATCACTTCTCGTTCACGACGGGGCAGGAACCCGGCGGGGCGACCGGGGCACCGAGGTCGCCGAGGGACTGGTTGACCTCGGTGGTGGTGGCCAACTGCTGGAACTCGTTGCCGAGCATCACCCGGACGACGTCCGCGTCGTCGTAGTTGGGGTCGTACTCGAGCTTCGCGCGGCCCAGGAAGTACGCCTGCAGCAGGTGCGCCGACCCGACCCCCTGTGGGCCGTAGCGCAGCACCGCCACCTCGTCGATCTTCTTCTTCGAGTTGGCGTGCGACTCCACCTGGAAGTCGCGGTTGCGGAAATCGTCGCCGACCACGGCGGCCAGACCGGGGCGATCCGTGCCGTTCAGCACCTTGATCTTGACGTCCTTGCGTTCGCGTAGCGTGACATCGGCGCGCGGCCAGTCGTCGGGGCAGCCTTCGGCGATGCCGGCGTTGCTCTGCGTGTCCCGAATCAGGGCGGCGACCACGAAGACCAGGGCGAGCACCGCCAGCAGGCCGACGGCAACGAGTGCTCGCACTCGCGCAAAGCTCATCAGTGCGCTCCCCGCAGTGGATGGGTGGCGGCGGCCGTCGACGGTGAGGCGTCCCGCCGGCCGTCGGGTACGCCGCTGAGGTTAGCGGTTGTCCGACCGTCGCGTGGAAACAGTCCGACATGCCGGCGCGCCATCCGATAACCGGGTAGTACTACCCCTATCTTCGTGTCGCCTGAGTCACATTGGGAACAACTTCCCGTCCAGGGGCGTACATCTCAGCCACGAGGGCGGTATACATGCCTCGCCCAAAGGGGGGGTAGGGTTCCGCGCTCGCCGGGGAAGATCCTCCGGCGACCTGCCCCGAGCGGTCATCGGGTCAGGTGGCCGACACTAGCGGTAGCCGGCCAGCGGAACCGAAACAGCGTCGTCCGGCGTTACAACCGGAAGCGACAACATCGAAATGGGAGAGTGAAACCGATGGCCACCGACTACGACGCCCCGCGCCGCGACGAGGTCGACCTCGGCGAGGACAGCCTGGAAGAGCTCAAGGCCCGGCGTGTCGACTCGCAGTCGGGCGCCGTGGATGTCGACGAGGCCGAAGTGGCTGAGAGCTTCGAGTTGCCCGGAGCCGATCTGGCCGACGAGGAGCTCACCGTCAAGGTACTGCCGATGCAGCAGGACGAATTCCGCTGCGCCCGCTGCTTCCTGGTGCATCACCGCAGCCAGTTGGCAGTCGAGCGCAACGGCGAGCTGATCTGCCGCGAGTGCGTCTGACCGACGGATCGACAACACCGGCACATGCGGCGGCTCCATCCGGGAGCCGCCGCTGCCCGGCTCGGCGAGCACCGCGTGGACTGACCTGATTCACTCGTAGGCAGGCCGCCGTGCCGGCGGTCGTCCAGCCGGGAGGTCGGGGCATGAGCGAGCGCCAGCGAGCGAATCATCGGCGCAGTGCGGTGGTGCCTCATGGCGGCATGGAGCGCAGCGGAGTGCCGGCATGAGTAGGCGCGAGCGAGCGAATCATCGGCGCAGGCGCGAGCGTGATGCCGCCGTGGGCGGGGGCGATGGCGAGCGTGGTGCGGACCAACTGGGTGCGACGATCGCGGCGCTGACCGCCGACGAGATCGAGCCGGCCACCCGCCGGCAGTTGCTCGGCCGGCTCGTCGACCAGGCCCGGGCCCGGGGGGTGCGCGACCTGTTCAAACCGCGGGCGGCGCTGCGCTGGATGGTCGAGACGGTCGCCGAGATCGCCCCTCACGTGCCGATCCGTGACCTGGCCACCCTGCGCCGGCATTTCCCCGATCTGGACGGCGAGGAGTTGGCCGACCGGCTGGTGCGCAACGCGGCCCGGGCGACCGCGGGAGTCGGCGCGGCCGGTGGCGGCGCCTCCGCCGTGCAGTGGACGGTCGCGCCGGCGCTGTTGTCCGCGCCGATCCTGCTCGCGGCCGAAACGGTGGCCGTGGTGGCGATCGAGCTGAAACTGACCGGAGAATTGCACGAGGTCTATCGCACCCCGCTGCCTGCCGGGGGCACCCAGCGGACGGTGGCCCTGGTGCAGGCCTGGGCCAACCAACGTGGGGTCAACCCGATGATGCCCGGCGTGGGCGTCGGCGCCGTGCTGGGCACGGCCGCGCGGCGAGAGCTGCGGGAAACCCTGCTGAAGCGCTTCGGCCGGAACATGACCACGCTGGGCCCGTTCCTCACCGGTGCCGCGGTGGCCAGCTACCTGAACCGGCGGGCGACCCGAACGCTGGCCGAGCAGCTCCGCGCCGATCTGCGTCGGCAGCGGCGTGCGCTGCCGGGTGCTCCACCTGCGCTGCCGGGCGCTTGACCCGCGTCGCCCGCAGCGCACCCTGAGACGCCACCGTCGGATGGCGTCCCGGCGTCGCCCGGGCAGGCAACGTACGCCGGATCAGCTCGCCGCCTGCCGGGCGGTCAGGATCGCCTCCGCCAGCTCGACCGGGTGCCGCGAGCTGACCACCCAGAACGGGGTGGGGTCGGCCGGATCGTCGAGAACCACCTGGACCGCGCCGGGGACCCACGGCCGCTGGACCACGAAAGCCAGCGGATCGGCCCCGACGCCGAGCACCTCACGCCGTCCGTCGGCGTCCAACGGGATGGCGTCGGCGACGAACCGGACCGGCAGCCGGGCGTCGTCGACCCGCAGCTCGCCGTCGCTGACCGCGATCCGGATCCGGCCCAACCACGCCATCGCGGCGATCGCGGCCGGCAGCAGCACCGCGAACGGCAACCAGGCGCGTACGCCGATGCCGCCCATCCACACCTCGACGGCGACCAGGGCGGCGACGGCCAGCCCCGCGAGCCACAGCCACCAGGGCAGGCGAAGCCGTTCGGCGTAGGCCGCGGGTGCCGTGGTGGAGGAAGCAGACGGTGACTGGCTCACTCTGCCAGGGTACGGCGCGGGCTGGCCCGGGTACCGGGCAGGATGGCAGGGTCACCCCAGCCAAACAGACGAGAGAGGGAAACCCGTGACCGACCTGGTGCCCGTGCTGGTGCGGCAGCTCGACCCCGAGCTGCCGCTGCCGGCGTACGCCCATCCCGGTGACGCCGGTGCCGACCTGGTGGCGGCGGCCGACGTCGAGCTGCCGCCCGGTGGTTGGGCGCTGGTGCCGACCGGCGTGGCGATCGCATTGCCCGAGGGGTACGTGGGCCTGGTCCATCCCCGATCGGGGCTCGCGGCGAGACTCGGCGTGACGGTGCTCAACGCGCCCGGTACGGTCGACGCCGGCTATCGGGGTGAGATCCTGGTCAACCTGATCAACCATGATCGGGCCGAGCCGGTGAAGATCTCCCGGGGCGACCGGATCGCGCAACTCGTTGTGCAGCGAGTGGCACGGGCCGCGTTCCGGGCGGTGGACGAGTTGCCCGCGTCCGGACGCGGGACCGGCGGCCACGGCTCCACCGGCGGGCACGACGGCCTGGTGCCGTCGCCGGGGACGGATGGCGCGGACGGACGAGACGGCACCGTGGGTGCGAACAGCGGAGGGTGGACGCAGTGATCTTCTCCCGAAAGCGGGCCGCGGGACGGCACGCCCGCGACGAGCGAGCCGCCGAGATGCCCGAGACCACGGAGGTCACCGAGGAGGCCCCGGCGGCGCCGGCGCGCGGGCCGTACGACGTCACCGAGGCGCCCGAGGGGGTGCAGCGACTCGACCTGGGTAGCCTGCAGATCCCCGCGGTGCCCGACGTCGAGGTGCGGGTGCAGGCCGACCAGCAGGGTGTGATCCGGCAGGTGATCCTGGTGCACGGACGCAGCGCCCTGCAGGTCGGTGTCTTCGCCGCCCCGCGTAGCGAGGGGATCTGGGACGAGGTGCGCGAGGAGATCCGCCAGTCGCTGTTGAACGACGGCGCCGCCGTTCAGGAGGTCGCCGGCGAGTACGGCACCGAGCTGCATGCCCGGGTGCGGAGCGAGGACGGCCTGACCGACCTGCGGTTCGTCGGCATCGACGGGCCGCGCTGGATGGTCCGCGCGGTGTACCAGGGTGAGGCGGCCACCAACCCGGCCAAAGCCGGCCCGCTGGCCCGGTGCCTGGACGGGCTGGTCGTCGACCGGGGGGCGGAGGCCAAGCCGGTGCGTGAGCCGCTGCCGCTGCGGTTGCCGCGTGAGGCGGGTCAGCAGGCCGGCCCGGCGACCGCAGACGCCCCGTCGACTCCGGGCGGTCGCTGATCGCGGTGCTCCCGTCGGCTGCCGGGGCGGCCCCGGTCGGCGTACGCTGGCGGGAAGCCGTCCCGGCGCCGCCGGCACGGCCCGACCCCGGCACCAGCCGGCCGGTGTGGAGAGGGTGACGCGGAGGTCATGACCGCCGACGAGGGGCGGGGTTCGCTGCGCCGGATGCTGCGCCGGTTCACCGCGAGCGAGGCCGAGATCGAGGCACAGCAGCTGCAACGGGAGAGCGCCCGGTGCGGCGCGGTGCCGGTGCGGCAATGCGGCCGTGGGCAGATGGCCTCCGTCACCGGTCGGCTGCGTACCGTCGTCTACACGCCGCGGATGAACCAGCCGGCGCTGGAGGCGGACCTCTACGACGGCAGCGATGTGCTGACGCTGGTCTGGCTGGGGCGGCGGCACATCATCGGTATCGAACCGGGGCGGCACCTGACCGCCCGGGGCCGGGTCGCGGTGCGGGACGACCGCAAAGTGATCTACAACCCGTACTACGAGTTGGAGCCGTCGAAGTGAAGTTGCGGGCGAGGCGGATGGAAGGCAGGCGATGACCACGGAACAGCCCTCGGCTACACAGCCGGAGACGGGGTCGGCGGAGGAGGAACGGCTGCCCACCGTCGCCGAACAGATGGCCGACCAGCTCGGCGGCTGGCGAGGGCTGTTCGAGTCGAGCATCCCGGTGGTGGTCTTCGTGATCGCCAACATCGTCGGCGAACTGCGGCCCGCGGTGATCGCGTCGGTGGCCGTGGCGCTGCTGATCGGCGGACTGCGGCTGGCCCAGCGCCGACCGGTGCGGCACGCCGTCAACGGGCTGTTCGGCATCGCCATCGGCGCCGCCATCGCCTGGCGTACCGGCGAGGCGCGCGACTTCTACCTGCCGGGCATCATCTACGGCATCGGCTACGGGGTGGTGTTGCTGGTCTCGGCGGCGATCCGGCAGCCGCTGGTCGGCTGGCTCTGGTCGGTGCTGGTGGCCAAGGGCAGTGCGCAGTGGCGTGACGACCCGAAGCTGGTCCGGACCTTCACCGGGTTGACCGTGCTGTGGGGGGTGGTCTGGCTGGCCAAGGTCGGCGTGCAGGCCGGGCTGTACATCGCCGAGCAGGACACGGCGCTCGGCGTGGCGCGGCTGGTGCTGGGTTACCCGCCCTACGTCCTGCTGCTGTTGATCACGGTGTGGACCGTGCGCCGGGTCACCCGGCAGCCGCATCCGCACGGGCAGCCGACGCCGCTGCCCGGCGGCTGACCGGCCCGGGCCGTCATCGCGACTCGCGGGTACGTTCCACGCTGTCCGGGCCGAGCACGACCGCCCGTACGGCGTCCTCCATCTCGGTCGTGCAGACGAAGATCAGCTCGTCGCCGGCCTCGACCGGGTCGTCGGGAGTGGGGACCAGCACCCGCTTGCCGCGCAGGATCGCCACCAGCGCGGCGTCCCGGGGCAGCGGCACCGCGTGCAGCGGCTCGCCGACGTACGGCGCGCTCGGCGGCAACGTGATCCCCACGAGGTTCGCCTCGCTCTGCCGGAACGTCATCAGGCGGACCAGGTCGCCGACGGTCACGGCTTCCTCGACCAGCGCAGCCATCACCCGTGGCTTGCTGACCGCCACGTCGACCCCCCACTGCTCGGTGAACAGCCATTCGTTCTCGGCCCGGTTGACCCGGGCGACCACCCGGGGTACCGCGAACTCGGTCTTGGCCAGCAGCGACACCACCAGGTTGACCTTGTCGTCGCCGGTGGCGGCCACCACCACGTCGCAGTCGGCGAGTTCGGCCTCCTCGAGGCTGGTCAGCTCGCAGGCGTCGGCCAGCACCCAGCGGGCCTCCGGCACCCGGTCGGGTCGCAGCATCCGCGGCTGCCGCTCGATCAGCAGTACCTGATGGCCGTTCACGATCAGCTCCTGGGCGATGGACCGACCCACGTTGCCCGCGCCGGCGATGGCGACCCGCACGATCACTGCCCCCCTTCCGGCGGCGCTGCCACCACCGTGGTCACCGCGTCCACCATGTCGTCGGTGACCAGCATGAAAACCTGGTCGCCCTCCTGCACCACAGCGGAGGCGGTGGGCAGTGTGCCGATGCCGAAGCGGATCAGGTACGCCACCCGGGCTCCGGCCGTCTGCTCCAGGGCCCGCACCGGGTGGCCGATCCAGTCCTTGTGCACCGCTACCTCGATGATGGAGACGGTGCTGGTCGAGTCCCGGAAGATCTCCACGTTGCCCTCGGGCAGCAGGTGTCGCAGCATCCGGTCGGCCGCCCACCGGACGGTGGCCACGGTGGGGATCCCCAGCCGCTCATAGACCTGCGCCCGGCGCGGGTCGTAGATGCGGGCCGCCACCCGGGACACGCCGAACGTCTCGCGGGCCAGCCGGGCGGAAATGATGTTGGAGTTGTCACCGCTGGAGACGGCGGCGAAGGCGTCCGCCCGCTCGATGCCGGCCCGGCGGAGCACGTCACCGTCGTAACCGGCACCGGTCACCGTGATCCCGGCGAAGTCCGGGCCCAGCCGGCGGAAGGCGTCGGCCTCCTGGTCGATGACCGCCACCGAGTGCCCTCGGGCCTCCAGGTTGTGCGCCAGGGTCGAGCCGACCCGGCCACATCCCATGATCACGATATGCACGCTCGCCTCCCAGGCTGCCTGCCGCTGCGCCTCGTTGTCTGCGAGCCTGCCACGTCCGGACCGCTGACGGGGACCGACGCTACTGCGGGCGCCCGTCCGTCGGCAGCCGGCCACCCAGCCACCCCCGTCGGCAGCCGGGCACCGTCCATCCCCGTCGGCAGCCGGGCACCGTCCATCCCCGTCGGCAGCCGGCCACCCCGTCGGCGGCCGGATGCTGGCCGTACGCTTGGCGGTCGTGGCCCGATCCACCTCGCTGCTGAAGCGGCTGCTCGTTGGTCGACCGTTCCGGTCCGACCGGCTCAAGCACACCCTCCTGCCGAAGCGCATCGCCCTGCCGGTCTTCGCCTCGGACGCGCTGTCCAGCGTGGCGTACGCACCGGACGAGATCCTGCTGATGCTCTCCGTCGCGGGCGCCTCGGCCTTCGTCTTCTCGCCGTGGATCGCCCTGGCGGTCGTCGTGGTGATGCTGACCGTGGTGGCCAGCTACCGGCAGAACGTGCACGCCTACCCCTCCGGCGGTGGGGACTACGAGGTGGCCACCGTCAACCTGGGCCCCCGCTTCGGCGTCGGGGTGGCCAGCGCGTTGCTGGTCGACTATGTGCTGACGGTCGCCGTGTCGGTCTCCTCCGGGGTGGCGAACCTCGGCTCGGTGATCCCCTTCGTGGCCGACCACAAGGTGCTCATCGCGGTGATCGCCGTGGCCCTGCTGACCACGGTCAACCTGCGCGGCCTGAAGGACTCCGGCATCGTGTTCGCCATCCCCACGTACGGCTTCCTGATCGTCGTCATCGGCATGATCCTCACCGGGCTGGTCCGGATCGTCGTGCTCGGCGAGGACCTGCGCGCCCCCAGCGCCGACCTGACGATCGCGGCCGAGTGGCACGACACCACCGGTTGGGCCATGGCCTTTCTGCTGTTGCGCAGCTTCTCCTCCGGCTGCGCCGCGCTCACCGGCGTGGAGGCCATCTCCAACGGTGTGCCGGCGTTCAAGGCGCCGAAGAGCCGCAACGCCGCCACCACGCTGCTGCTGCTCGGCCTGGTCTCGGTGAGCATGCTGGTCGGCATCGTCTGGCTGGCCCGGCTCACCGGGTTGCAGTTCGTCGAGAACCCGCGGCTGCAGATCCTCTCCGGCCCCGAGGGGTACGTGCAGAAGACCGTCACCGCCCAGCTCGGCGAGACGATCTTCGGCTCCGGTTCGGTGCTGTTGTTCCTGGTCGGCGGAGTGACCGCCACGATCCTCTTCGTGGCCGCCAACACGGCCTTCACCGGTTTCCCGGTGCTCGGCTCGATCCTCGCCCAGGACCGCTACCTGCCCCGGCAGCTGCACACCCGCGGCGACCGGCTGGCCTTCTCCAACGGCATTCTCTTCCTGGCCATTTTCGCGATCGTGCTGATCGTCGGCTTCCAGGCCGAGGTGACCAGGCTCATCCAGCTCTACATCGTGGGTGTCTTCGTCTCGTTCACCCTCTCCCAGGGCGGCATGATCCGGCACTGGAACCGGCTGCTGCGCACCGAGCGGGACCCGCGTGGGCGCGGGCGGATGCGGCGGTCCCGGGCCATCAACGCCTTCGGCATGGCGATGACCGGCACGGTGCTGATCATCGTGCTGGTCACCAAGTTCCTGCTCGGCGCCTGGATCGCCATCGTCGCGATGGGCGTGATCTACCTGCTGATGCTGGCCATCCGCCGGCACTACGACCGGGTCGCCGTCGAGCTTGCCCCGGACGACGGCCGGCCGGTGCTGCCCGCCCGCAACCACGCCATCGTGCTGGTCAGCAAGCTGCACCAGCCGACCCTGCGCGCCGTGGCGTACGCCCGGGCCACCCGACCGGACACGCTCACCGCGGTCACCGTGAACGTGGACGACACCGACACCCGGCAGTTGCAGGCCGACTGGGAACGGCGGGACGTGCCGATCCCGCTGACCGTGATCGACTCACCGTACCGGGAGATCACCCGCCCGATCCTGAACTACGTGGCCGGCGTGCGTCGCGACTCGCCGCGCGACGTGGTCACGGTCTTCATCCCCGAGTACGTCGTCGGGCGCTGGTGGGAGAACCTGCTGCACAACCAGAGCGCGTTGCGGCTGAAGGGGCGGCTGCTGTTCGAGCCGGGTGTGATGGTGACCAGCGTGCCCTGGCAGCTCGCTTCCACCGCCGGTAAGGACCTCGACCGGATGGACGCCACCCTGGGCCGTGGACCGGCCCGGGGACCCCGGGCCGCGCCGCGCAGCGCGCTGCCGCCGAGCGTCCCGACGGCGAGCAGTAGCGCCGATCAACGACAACAGGAAGGCGGTGAGCCGCGGTGAGCGCCGAGCGCGGCGGGATGGTGGGCCTGGAGGAGGCCGAGCGGGTCGAGCTGACCGTGGCGGCGGTCGCCCCCGGTGGGCACTGCGTGGCCCGCGTTGACGGCCAGGTGGTCTTCGTCCGGCACGCGCTGCCCGGGGAGCGGGTGCTGGCCGAGGTCACCGAGGTGCACCGGGGCTTCGTCCGGGCCGACGCGGTGGCCGTACTGGAGGCCGCGCCCGAGCGGGTCGCCCCGCCCTGCCCGTACGCCCGGCCGGGCCGCTGCGGTGGCTGCGACCTGCAACACGTCGCCCCGGAGGCCCAGCTGCGCTGGAAGGCGGCCGTCGTGCGGGAGCAGCTCATCCGTCTCGGCGGCCTCGACGAGACCGCGTGCGACGCGCTGGGCGTACGGGTCGAGGCGTTGCCGGGCGGCCAGCTCGGCTGGCGCTCTCGGGTCCGGTACGCGGTGGACGCGGCGGGCCGGGCCGGGTTGCTCAAGCATCGCTCGCACGAGGTGGTGCCGATCGACCGGTGCCTGATCGCCCACCCGGCCATCCAGGAGCTGCCGGTGCTCACCTCGGCCGGGGCCAGCTGGCCGGACGCCGAAGCGGTGGAGACCGTTGCCTCCAGCGGCGGCGACGTGGCGGTGACCGCCGTCGCGGCGGGGCGTACCGATCTGGTGCGGGGACCGGAGCGGGTCCGGGAGCGGGCCGCGGGCCGGCAGTGGCGACTGCCCGTCTCGTCGTTCTGGCAGGTGCACCCGGCCGCCGCGGACACCCTCGTCGACGCGGTGCTGAAGTTGACCGGGCCGCGAGCGGGGGAGACGGTGTGGGACCTCTACGGCGGCGCCGGGCTGTTCGCGGCGGCGCTGGCCGACCGGGTCGGTCCCGGCGGGCGGGTGACCCTCGTCGAGGCGGCCGGTGACGGGGTCGCGGCGGCCCGGGACAATCTGGGCGATCTGCCCCAGGTCGAGGTGGTGGCGTCGCGGGTGGAGACGGCCCTGGCCCGCCGCAGGCTCACCGGCCCGGTGGACGTCGTGGTGCTCGACCCACCGCGATCGGGGGCCGGCGCGCGGGTGGTGCGCGGCGTGGTCGCGGCCGCGCCCCGGGCCGTGGCGTACGTGGCCTGCGACCCGGCCGCGTTCGCCCGCGACCTGCGGGTCTTCGGTGATCTCGGCTGGCGGCTGGCGGCGCTGCGGGGGTATGACCTGTTCCCGATGACTCAGCACGTGGAACTGGTCGGGCTGCTGTTGCCCGGTGGCGAGCCCGGCGAGCCCGAGCCCGGCGCGCGTGCTGCGCGTTAAAAGCGCGTGCTGCGCGTTAAAAGGGGGCCCTTCCTCTACCGCAGGCGTTAAGAAGGGGCCCTTCCTTGCGCCGGCTGCATTGCAGGGAAGGGCCGATAGACTCTGCGGTCATGAGTGTTGATGAGGACACGGCCAACCAGGGCCGGCTGCTGGCCGCGGTGCACGGTCCCCAGGATGTCAAGCGGATGTCGGGCACCGAACTGGACATCCTCGCCGCCGAGATCCGTGATTTCCTGATCGCCAAGGTGTCACGCACCGGCGGGCACATCGGCCCCAACCTGGGCGTGGTGGAACTCACCCTGGCCCTGCACCGGGTCTTCGACTCTCCCCGTGACCGGCTGCTGTTCGACACCGGTCACCAGGCGTACGTTCACAAAATCATCACCGGTCGGCAGGCCGGTTTCGACCAGCTGCGCCAGCGCGGCGGGCTCTCCGGCTACCCCAGCCAGGCCGAGAGCGAGCACGACATCATCGAGAACTCGCACGCTTCGACCGCCCTGTCTTACGCCGACGGGCTGGCCAAGGCGTACGCCCTGCGCGGGGAGTCGCGCAGCGTGGTGGCCGTGGTCGGCGACGGGGCGCTGACCGGCGGGATGTGCTGGGAGGCGCTGAACAACATCGCGACCGCAGGCAACCCGCTCGTCATCGTCGTCAACGACAACGGTCGGTCGTACTCGCCGACCATCGGCGGGCTCGCCGACCACCTCTCGACGCTGCGGCTGAACCCGGGCTACGAGAAGGTCCTCGACACCGTCAAGGACGCGCTCGGTTCGACCCCGCTGGTCGGCAAGCCGATGTACGAGGTGCTGCACGCGGTCAAGAAAGGCATCAAGGACGCGGTCGCGCCGCAGGCCATGTTCGAGGACCTCGGCATCAAGTACGTCGGCCCGGTCGACGGGCACGACGTCGCCGCGGTCGAGGCGGCGCTGCGGGCGGCGAAGCACTTCGGCGGTCCGGTGATCGTGCACGCGGTCACCCGCAAGGGATACGGCTACCGCCCGGCCGAGGAGGACGAGGCGGACTGCTTCCACAGCCCCGGTGCCTTCGACATCAGCGACGGCAAGGCCACTGCCGCGCCGGCGGTGAAGTGGACGCACGTCTTCGCCGACGAGCTGGTCGCGATCGCCGACGAGCGGCCCGACGTGGTGGGCATCACCGCCGCGATGGCCGAGCCGACCGGCATCGCGAAGATGGCCCGCAGGTACCCGGAGCGCACCTACGACGTGGGCATCGCCGAACAGCATGCGGCCACCTCGGCGGCCGGTCTGGCGCTCGGTGGGCTGCACCCGGTGGTGGCGGTCTACGCGACCTTCCTCAACCGGGCCTTCGACCAGGTCCTGCTGGACGTGGCGATGCACAAGCTGCCGGTCACCTTCGTGCTCGACCGCGCCGGCATCACCGGCCCCGACGGGCCGAGCCACTACGGCATCTGGGACATGTCGGTCTTCGGGGTGGTGCCCGGTCTGCGGATCGCCGCGCCGCGCGACGCCGCCACACTCCGCGAGGAGCTACGTGAGGCGGTCGCCGTCGACGACGGCCCCACCGTGGTCCGCTTCCCGACCGGTGCGGTCGCCGCCGACCTGCCCGCCGTGCGCCGGGTCGGTCCGGTGGACGTGCTGGCCGAGTCGGCGCGTACCGACGTGCTGCTGGTCGCGGTCGGCTCCTTCGGCCACCTGGGCATGGAGGTCGCCGCCCGGGTCGCCGAGCAGGGCTACGGGGTCACCGTGGTCGACCCGCGCTGGGTCCGCCCGATCCCGGCCGAACTGGTCGAGATGGCCGCCGCGCACCGCATCGTGGTCACCGTCGAGGACGGCGTCCGGGCCGGCGGCGTCGGCGACGCATTGGCCCAGGCCATGCGGGACGCCGGTGTCCGGGTCCCGCTACGCGACCTGGGCGTACCGGTCGACTGGCACCCGCACGGCTCCCGCGCTCAGATCCTGGCCGACCTGGGCCTCACCGCCCAGGACGTGGCCCGCGACGTCACCGGCTGGATCTCCCGCCTCGACACCCACCCCGTCGATCCCCTCCCCCTCAACACCCCCAGCCCCAACTAACCCACCCCCACTCTCTCCTCCCTTCCCGCGCCCCCTCTCTTCTTCCCGCGCCGATCTTGCACTTTCGGTCGCCCTTACGCGGCAGATGCCCCTTATGTGGCGACGAAAAATGCAAGATCGCGCAGCGGGGGTGGGGGCGCGGGAGAGGGGGAGAGAAGGGGGTTAGTCGCGGGGGGAGCCGGCGGAGCGGTAGTGGGTTTTGTCGTCGGTGGCGAGGCTGAAGGTTTCGTTGCGGTGGGGTAGGGGGACCACGACCAGGCCGGGGCGGTCGACCAGGCGGGTCGTGTTCGGCGGCACCGACAGGGTGGTGTCCTTGGTGGAGCGCCAGCTCAGCACAACCAGCGGCTGGTTCGGCACCGGGAGTTCGTAGACCTGCAACGCGTTCGTCCGGTCGGCGGGGGAGAACACCACCGGGCCGTCGTCAGCTGGCCGGTAGACGACGGCGCTCATCGTGCCGTCGGCGGTCTCCCAGGTCAGCTGCTCCAGTTCGGCCGGCTCGCCACCGTCGAGCGTCACCTCGCCGAGGGTACGGATGGCCAGTTTCGCCTTCGGCCAGGACGCCGGCACCAACTGCGGGGCGTTCCGATCCGCGACGCGCCGCGAGACGCTGCCGAACGGGCCGTCCTCACCAGCCAGCTGGCAGGTGTCCAGACCCGCCAGCGCCCGCTTGCCAGAGCCGCTCTCGTCGCGAACCAGCGGGTATCGGGGGTCCGTGGTGCCGGTGCCGAGGTCGATCAGCCGGTCGGCGGCCCGGCCCCGGGGCAGCGACTCGGTGGACCGCAGCGCGGCCGTCACCGTCACCGCCCGGCACGCCGGCACGTCGACCGGATCGGTGAGGCCGTCGGTGCCCGACAGCGTACGGCCGTCCGGGCCGAGTAGCCGCCGGACCCGCTCGGAGGTGAGGTAGCGCCGCCCGTTGGCGGTCTGCACCGGCAGTACGTCGGAGTAGACCAGATAGCCCGGATCGGTGTATTCGGTGGCGTGGCTGACCGTGTACCGATCGCCGTCGGCGGTGAGCTGAAGCAGCCAGGAGGCGGCCTGACCGGGCACCGAGGCGGCGACGAGGGCCAGGGGGACGCCGTCGACCTCACCGGAGAAGAGGATCCCGGACGAGGGCATGTGGACCCGGTCGTCCACAGGTGAGCGCCAGTCGCGTACCGCCTCGGTCACCGCGGCCGTCACCGTCGCGTCCTCGATCAGCGAACCCCGCGGGGGCCAGACGGTCAACGAACCGTCCATGCTGTCGTACCCGATCCGCAGGTCCTGCGGCTGGCGCTCGGCGACGGGCCCGCACGCGGTGGCGGCAGCCAGCAGAACCGACAGGCCGGTGGCCGTCACGCCGCGCCAGCGGAAAGCCACCTGTCATGCCCCCGATCGCCTCGATCGTCTTGTATCGGAGGGCAATAGTACGAGACGTTTCGGCGGTCCTTCGCGTCGCCTCACGCTGCGTTGCGCCCGTCGCACGCCGACCACAGCGGACGCCGGGTTGATTGGGAGCATTATCCCTACTCGGGTAGACTCCGCCGACTGTGATGCCTGCTGAGACCCGCGCCGCAGCACCGCCGGAATCCGACGTCGTCGTGGGCTCGCCGTCCGAACCGGTCACCGTCAGTGAAAGCGTGCGGCACTCCGAGCGTACGCTCCATTCCGCTCCCACCGCCGGCGCTGCCGTCACGGGTGCTCCCACCGTGGCTGCTCCCGTCACGGACGCTCCTGCGGTTGGTGCTCCTGCGGTTGGTGCTCCCGCTGCGGATGCTCCTGCGGGCGGCGCTTTTGCGGGCGGCGGCTCCGCGACCGCAGCGGCATCCGGGCCGACCGTCGACCTGGGCCAGAGGGCGGCGGCCAGCGGGGTGAGCGGGCTGGCGGCACGATGGCGCAGCTTCCGGTGGACGCGCCGCCGGGTGGACCTGGCCGTCTTCGGCGGGTTCCTGCTCGTCGCGGTCTGGGTGACCAGCCAGATCTGGGTGGACCCGGCCGGCCGGGTGGCCTCGCTGTACAGCAGCGACCCGGCCCAGGTGCAGTTCTTCCTCGCCCACTCGGTGCGGGTGGTGCTGTACGGCGAGTTCCCGTTCTTCACCGAGCAGTTCAACTACCCGGACGGGGTCAACCTGATGGCCAATACGGCCATCCTGGCGCTGGGCATCCCGATGGTGCCGGTGACCCTGCTGTTCGGCCCTGCCGTCACCTTCGTGGTGCTGGTGACGCTCGGCCTCGCCGGCACGGCGTCGGCCTGGTATTACGTGTTGTCCCGACACGTGGTGAGCAACCGGCTCGCCGCCGTGGTGGGCGGCTGGCTCTGCGGGTTCTCGCCGGCGATGCTGTCGCACGCCAGCTGGCATCCGAACATCATCAGCCAGTTCCTGCTGCCGTTCATCGTCTGGCGGGTGATGGTGATCACCCGGTCCACCCGGCCGTACCGGGACGGTGCGCTGCTGGCCCTGCTGGTCACCGCGCAGGCGTTCATCAACGAGGAGATCCTGCTCTTCACCGCGATGGGCTGCGGCATCTTCCTGATCGCGGTGGTCGTCCAGCGTCCCGGACTCTGGTCGGCGGCCTGGCGTCCGCTGGCCAAGGCGCTGGCCACCTGCGCGGTGATCGCCGGTTCGCTGTTGGCGTACCCGCTGTACATCCAGTTCGCCGGGCCGATGGCCTACCACGGACTCAGCGACGCCGTACGCGACTACGGCAACGACATCGCCGCGTACCTCGCCCCGGGCTCGCCGACCATCGGCGGCAACCAGCGGGCGAACGTCGACCTCGCCCCGAACTACTCTGAGGAGAATGCCTTCTTCGGCTGGAGCCTGGCGCTGATCGCGGTCGGGATCGTGCTCTGGCTCCGCCGGGAGATGCTGGTCCGGGCACTCGCGGTGACCGCAGCCTTCTACACCGTTCTCTCCCTCGGCGAGCGCATCACCTGGTGGGACCGGGAGTTGATGGTCGGCCCCTGGGAGTGGCTGGTCCGGTTGCCGCTGCTCGACGCGGTGGTGCCGACCCGGTTCGGCATGATCACCAGCGTGGTGGTGGCGATCCTGCTGGCGCTGGCCATCGAACGCAGCCAAACGTTGGACCTGGACCGGCGCGTCGTGCGTACGCTGACCGCCGCCGGCCTGGTGCTCGCCCTGCTGCCGATCGCGCCCATGCCGCTGCCGATGACCTCCCGGCCGCCGGTGCCTGAGTTCATCACCTCGGACCGCTGGCGTGCCTACGTCGGGCCGGATCAGACGCTGGTGCCGATTCCGGTGCCGAGCATGGGCAACACCCACGGCATGCGCTGGGCCGCCGCCACCAACCTCGACTTCAAGATGCCCGGCGGCTACTTCCTCGCTCCGCGTAACGGCAACACCGGTGACCCGGGCCGCTTCGGTGGCCGACCGAGCGGCATCGGGAAGCTGCTGGAGGAGGTCGCGTCGACCGGCCGGACGCCGGAACTGGACGACCGCCAGCGGCGCCGCTCCCTCGACGAACTGCGGTACTGGAAGGCGGCTGTCCTGGTGCTGCCGGTCCGGCAGGCGCACTCCGAGCCGCTGCGGCAGACCGTCGAGCAACTGGTCGGTCCAGCTCGGCTGGAGTTGGACGTCTGGGTGTGGGACGTACGGCCGCTGACCGACCCGAGGAGCTGAGGCCGGCCGGTGGGTTGGCTGCTGAGCCGTACGCCCCCTATGAGCCGGGCGTAAGGTTCGCCCGCGGTTTCGCTGCAGTCTCGCTGGCCGCGTGTTCGGCGAGGAACGCTCTCGCTGAGCGCGCGTTCCGCCGTCGTTCATCTCCACGCCGCCGTCCACCCCCGACGCTCCCCACCAGCTTCGCCACTCGCGGCGCTTGTTAGGTGTTAAAAGGGGGCCCTTCCTCTACCGGAGGCGTTAAAAAGGGGCCCTTCCTTACACCCCATGCCTACACGCGGTCGCGTACGTTCCAGAGCCAGACGTCAGCCGTTCGCTGCGGCTCGCCGAGCAGGGCGGTCATCAGGTCACGCAGGACCGCTTCCTTCGGGTGGGCACCGAGCACCACCACCGAGGCCCGCCAGAAGCGTAGGTCCTCCTCCGCCTGCCGGCGGTTCTCGTCGGTCAGCTCAGGCAGCTCGCCAGCGTCCATCGTGCGGTAGATGAGGGTGCTGGTGGGCCGGTTCGGCGCACCGAAAACGCCGTCACCGTCCTGGTTGGGGCCGATGAAGTAGCCGGCTGGGATCGGGAACTCGTGCTGGGTGAGCGCGCTCCAGCGCAGCGTGGACAGGCCGTGCACGTTGCTGGGGATGGGCACCGGCACCAAAGTACGGCCCTTAGGCACGTAGGGCCGCCAGGCGCCAGAGGTGATGAAGGCCGGCGGCGGGTCCACCGGTTCGGCCGGCAGCGGGGTGGGGATGAGGGGCAGCACGGCGAGCGAGATCGCCGCGTACCCGATCCCGCGCTGCCAGCGTGGGCGGTGCCCGGCGGCGGCCACCGGCTCCCCGGCGCGCGGAGCCGGGATCGGCGAACGTCGGTTGCCGAGCGTGTCCCAGGCCAGCGCGAGCAGGACGCCGAGCGCGGCGGCGGTCACCAGGGTCAGCCGGGTCGGCATCATCATCTCGACCAGCGGCAGATCCGCCGGGATGTACGACCACGGGCCGGCGATCCCGGTCAGCTCCCCGTTGAGCCGGATCTCCGGGCCGAGCGAGGCGACCGAGAAGACCACCACCAGCACGGCGAGGATCCGGGCGATCAGCGAGCGGCGGACCAGCAGCGCCAGGGCCACCACGGTGAGCAGCGCCAGCGGCCAGCCGAACCAGGTGTTCTGCTCGGTCAGCCCGATGGTCGCCTCCACCGCCTCGTCGCCGGCGATGGTGTCGCGGGGAAAGGTGACGAAGGCGGCGAGGTCCTCGCCCCAGCTGTGGAACACCCCGCCCTGAAGGCCGCGGTAGGACTGCGGGCCGTTGAACTGGTACCAGATCGGGTAGGCGGTCAGCAGCAGGGCCAGCCCGCCACCTACGCCGAGTCCCGCGCCGAACGCGCCGGCGCGCTGCCACGCCGCACGCGGTCGCATGATCGCGTACGCGATCACGATGACCAGGCAGGCCAGCGCCGTGAGCAGCAGCATCTCCTCGTTGATGAAGATCTGGTACGCCACCAGCAGGCCCAGCATCAGCCCGTTGCGCCGCCACCGGCCCGGTTCGGTCAGCCGGAACACCCGCACCACGATCAGCGGGAGCAGGAAGTTGGAGACGAAGTTCGGCTGGCCGTTGGCGTGGTGCACGATGCCGGGGGCGAAGCCGAGGAACGCGCCACCGACGAAGGCGGCGGCCCGGGAGCGGACCAGGTGTCGGGAGAGCATCCAGTACGAGGTCCCGGCGGTGGCCGCCAGCGCCCCGCCCAGGTAGAGCGCGTACACCACCTGGGGGCCGAGCAGCCAGGTGAGCGGGGCCAGCGGCAGGGTCACCCCGAGCAGCGAGGTGTTGGCCATCATGTTCACCCCGTCGGGGGCGTTCTGCCGCGTGCTGAACAGCGGGTTCTCCAGGTGCAGCATCGAGTACGCGCCGTGCGAGAACAGCCACTCGAACCAACTGTGGTCGGTGGGCAGGTGCGACGACACGCGGTTGTTCACGTCCACCCAGTAGTGGAGGCAGACGAGGACACCGAGCAGCACGTAGGCTCCGATGGCCAGCACGTCGCTGCGCGCCGGCCAACGCCGGGGGCGTCGTGTCGGCGCTTCCGCTTCGACGGTGTCGGAGACGGGATTCAGCGAGGGGTCTACCACCGGCACAGCCACGACGGGTCATCGTACAGGCGGGTGTCGGAACATCCGATTCCGTCGGGTGCGCGTCGAATGCGCGGTGGGAGGGACGAGCGTGACCGTGATCGACCTCGGTGAGCTGGCCGAGCCGACCGATCCGCCACCGCCGCGCCGCCGACGCCCGGCCGGCAACCGGGGGCTGCCGGCCGCGCTGGTGGCACTGGCCACGCTGCTGACCCTGGCCGGTGCCGCGCCGCCGCCCGCCCGGGTGCACGCGGCCGTGCCCGCCGGCCTGGGTTCCGACGTGTTCCTCGCGGAGGGCCAGATCTTCGCCGTCACGCCGCTGCCCGGGGTGACCGACGGCCGCCAGGAACTGACCGGCTACCGCTGGCCGGAACGGGCCACCGTCCGGCCGCAGCGGCTCACCCCGCTGTGGCGGGTGCCGGTGCCGACCGGCAGACAGATCGTTGCGGTGCAGCCGGTCTCCGCCGACGCCGTGCTGGTCGCCACGCTCGATCGGTTCACCACCACCGGGTCGGCAGACACCCACACCCTGCTTCTCGACCCCCACACCGGGCAGGAACTCTGGCGGGCGCCCGGTATCGCGACGATTGACGGGTCGGGACGTGCCCTGGTGCGTACGTGGCCGGTGGATGAGCCGCTCGTGCTGCGGGCGGTCGAACTGGCCAGCGATCGCGAGCTGTGGTCGAGATCGATGCCGGCGGCCTGGGTGGACTACCACGAGCGCGACGGAATGGTCGACGCGATCGTGGTGTCCACGGTGGTTGGCGACATCGAGGTGCTGGACCCGGAGAGTGGGAAGGCCCGGCACCGCTTGCCCGCCCCCGACGACCTGGTCGGCTATCAGCAGGCGTCGATCGTCGGTGACCTGCTGCTGGTGGTCCGCAACTCGCGGACCGTCACCGCGTACGACCTGGACGGACTCACTCGACGTTGGCAGTCCGTCGTGCCGCTGGCCGACTACGTCACTCATTGCGGCGCACTGCTCTGCGCCCGGGGCAACCGGGGCGGTGGGCAGTTGCTCGACCCGGAGACCGGCGTCGTGCGGTGGAGCAGCCCCGAGGACGTCGACGTCATGCTGGCCGGCGACGCCCGCCTCCTGGGGGTCGACAGAGGTACCGGCGATGCCGGGAAGGTCGTCGCCATCGACCCGGAGACGGGGCAGGCGTCGACCGACTACGGCACCTGGCACCTGGTCTCCCACGACGGGTACGACCGGCACCTGTTCGGGGTACAGCAGCGGCCGGACGTGGGTCTGCTGCTGGCCCGACTCGACCCGGCGCAGGCGCGCCCGCGGATCAGCGACGTGCTGTTCGGCGCCACCGGCAACTGTCAGCATCGGTACGGGCTGATCGCCTGCCGGCGCCAGGACGGTGACATCGGGGTGTGGCGGCTGCCCGACTGACCGCGTGGACACAGGTACCGGGCGACGGTGGTACGACGGCGGGGAGGACGAATGGCCTCATCGACTGCTGATCACCGGCTCCGACTCGGGGATCGGACAGGCCACCGCGAGGTGCGCTGCCGGCGCGGTACGGGCGGCTTGGCCGGCGGCGCTAGGTTGGCGGTGGTCGCGGGCGGAAGGAACTGGACATGCGAGTACTTGTGGTCGAGGACGAGCGCAACCTCGCCGACGCGATCGCGCGCGGCCTGCGTAAGCGCGGGATGGCGGTGGACATCGCCTACGACGGAGACAGCGGTCACGAGATGGCCTTCGTCACCCGTTACGACGTGGTGGTGCTCGACCGTGACCTGCCGGGGATGCACGGCGACCAGATCTGCGCGGAGCTGGCCACCTCCGGCGCGTTGACCCGGGTGCTGATGCTCACCGCCAGCGGTACGGTCGCCGACCGGGTGGAGGGCTTGCAGCTCGGTGCCGACGACTATCTGCCCAAGCCGTTCGCCTTCGACGAGTTGGTCGCCCGGGTGCAGGCGCTGGGCCGGCGGGCCACCCCGGCGGCCCCGCCGGTGCTGGAGCTGGCCGACCTGGTCGTGGACCCGGCACGGCGCACCGCCACCCGGGGCGGGGCGCCGGTCGAGCTGACCAACAAGGAGTTCGGCGTGCTCTGCGAGCTGCTCAAGGCGCGCGGTGCCGTGGTGTCCAGCGAGGAGCTGCTGGAGCGGGTCTGGGACGCCAACACCGATCCGTTCACCACCATCGTCCGGGTCACCGTGATGACCCTGCGCCGCAAGCTCGGCGACCCACCGTTGATAGAGACCGTGGTGGGGGCCGGCTACCGGACCGCCGAGGTATCGGCGTGACTGACGTGTTGCGCCGCCTACGCCTGCGGCCCCGGCCCAGCCTGCGGCCCACCCTGCGGCTGCGGCTGACCCTGCTCAACGGCGTTCTGCTGGTCGGCGCAGGCGTGATCCTGGTGCTGCTGGCCTGGCTGCTGGTCCGCGACGCGCTGCGGCCCACCGACGAACTGCTGCCGGGCACGACGGTGCTGCTGGCCGACGGGACGTCGTTGGACGTAGCCGTCTGGCAGCAGCGGATGGTCGCTTCGGCCTCCGGGGAACTGCTCGCCAAGGGGCTGGCCGTGCTGTTGGCGATCGGGGCGGTCGGCGTGGTCGGCGCGTACGCGGTCGCCGGCCGGGCGCTGCGGCCCCTGCACCAGGTCACCGCGACCGCGCGTCGGCTCGGCGAGACCACGCTGGACCAGCGCATCTGCTACACGGGTGCGGATGACGAGGTGGCCGAGTTGGCGGACACCTTCGACGCGATGCTGGACCGGATAGCCGCCGCGTTCGAAACGCAGAAGCGGTTCGTCGCCAACGCCTCGCACGAACTGCGTACGCCGCTGGCGGTGATGCGTACCGAAATCGATGTGACGCTCAGCGACGACGAGGCGGATGCGGCCGAGTACCGCCGGATGGCAACCGTGGTCCGGGACGCATCCGAGCGAGCCAACGGGCTCGTCGACGCGTTGCTGGTGCTGGCGCGCAGCGAGGCGCAGAAGGGGCGCCGGCTCGGCCGGCGTACCGAATGTGACCTGGCGGTCGGGACCGCCAACGCCTTGTCGGCGGTTCGTCGCGAGGTGGAGCGGATCAAGCTGGATGTGCGGACCTCGCTGGAACCGGCACCGGTGGTCGGCGATCCCGGACTGCTGGACCGGCTGGCCGGCAACCTGATCGAGAACGCGATCCGCTACAACCACCTGCACGGCCGGCTCTGGGTGCGCACCGGATCGGACGGGCACCGCTCCTGGCTGGTGGTGGGCAACACCGGTTTCGAGGTGGATCCGGCGGATGTGCCGGGGCTGTTCGAGCCGTTCCGGCGGGGTGGCCGGGAACGGACCGGGGCGCGCGGGTCGGGGCTCGGCCTGTCCATCGTCCGGGCGGTGTGCGACGCGCACGGCGGTACGGTGACCGCCGTGGCGCAGCCCGGCGGCGGACTGGAGGTGACGGTGACCCTGCCGGCGGCGGACGCTGCGCCAACGGAGCAGGTTTCGATCGGCGGATAGGCCCGAGCCAGAAAGGTGACCATGCGGATCACGAGTGTGAACGCCTGGGGTGGCATGCTCTTCGACGAACTCGTCGAGTGGCTGCCCGGCACCGGGGCGCACGTCCTCTGCCTCCAGGAGGTGACGCGCACCGCCGACCTGACCGGGTGGACCCGTTTCTCCGACGGTGAACGCAAGCTGCCGCAGCGCGCGAACCTGTTCGACGAGGTCCGCGCCGCGCTGCCGCGCCATCAGGGGATCTTCCTCGCCAGCGACTCCGGTCCCGTGTACGACGACACGGGTGGCCGCCATCGGCAGGACTTCGGCCTGGCGGCTTTCGTCGCCGAGCAACTGCCGGTCGTCGGGGTCGACTCCACCTTTGTGCACGGCGAGTTCGTAGACCATGACGAGTGGACGATCCCGGTCCGGCCGCGCGTCGCGCTCGCCGTGCGCACCGTGGACCGCGTCGCCGGCCGGTCGGTGTGGGTGGTGCAGGTGCACGGGTTGCGCGACCCTGCCGGCAAGGCCGACACCCCGGCCCGGCGGGACCAGGCCGAGCGGCTCGCGCACCTCGTGCGCCGGATCCGCGGCCCCCGGGATTTGGTGGTGGTCTGCGGGGACTTCAACCTGCTGCCCGACAGTGAGACCTTCGACGTGCTGGCCGAGGTGGGGCTGACCGACCTGGTCGGCGCGGCCGACACCCGGACGTCCCGCTACCCCAAGCCGGTACGGCACGCGAGCTACCTGCTCGTCTCCGACGTCGCCGCCGTGCAGCGCTTCGAGATCATGACCGCGCCGGAGGTCTCCGACCACCGGGCCCTGATCCTCGACATCTGAGCGGGACCGGCGGTCCGGTCCCGCTCAGAGGGGCTGTCGGGCCGTCACCGGCAGTTCGCCGACGCGGCCGGTCGGTGTCGGGTGCGCTTCGCGGATCGTCCGGCTCAGTCCCGCTTTTCGATCTGGCTGCGGATGGTGACGAACTCGGCCTCGGCCTCGGCGCGGGACGAGAAGTACATCATTACGAGGCCGACGCTGCCGCGGTCCGCCCAGGCGCAGATGCCCATCGGCGCACCCTCCGCCCGGCCGTCACCGCAACTGGCGTCGCCGCCGAGCGGACCCGGCTCGACTGCCGCCATGTTGGTGACGGACAGTTCGCCACTGATCTGCTGGATCGCCTCGTCCAGTTCCTTCTTCGGATCGACCATCATGCCGGAGACCGCGACGAACAGGACGAGGTCCTGCGCATTGAGGTCGCCGTAGAAGCCTCCGACCGCGCCCGTCTCGTTCTCCACGGTGGTCTTGAGCTCCCGGACCATTTCGTCGGAGGCGCTCTGCAACTGCGGATCGGTGACCTTCGGTCGGCCGGCCAGGGTGTCCGGCGCGACCACCCGGGTCCGGCTCGCGTCGATCGTCTCGCTGACCGTGTCCTTGATCGCGAACCAGATGGCCGTGCCGCCGCCGACGCAGAGCACCAGCAGCACCGCGAGAACGATCAGCACGATCTTCCCGGCGCTGGACTTCTTCTTCGGCGGCGGCGGGTAGGCGCCGCCGGGCGGTACGGCACCCGGCGGCGGGTAGGCCCCGCCGGGCGGCACGGCACCGGGCAGGGGCGGGAAGCCGCTGGGTGCGGCGCCCGGCTGCTGCGGCACGGGCCCGGTCGACGACTGCGGTGGGTACGGTCCGGGAGCGGCTGAGGGGTGCGGGGTGCCGCCCGGCGGCGGGTAGCCGGCTCCTGGCGGGTACGGCCCGACGCTCGGCGGGTTCTGGTGCTCGCCCTGGGGCTGGGACATGAAATAGCTCCTGCTGTTTGATGAAAGCGGTGATCCTAACCAGCCAAGGCACGTCGCGCTGTCCGGGTGTTGCCCCCGGGCACGCATCAGTGCGAAGATCCGGTGTCAGCCCGATCCAGGAGGGGGGTGCGTCGATGTTCACTGTGATGCTGTCCGCGCCCCGCCTCGCCGGCTGACCGCTCACCCACGCGGGGCGCCCTTCCAGCGGGTCCCACAGATCAGCGGACCCGGCACGCCAGTTCTGACTGCCAAGAGGGACGACGATGAGCGCACGGATCCACAACATCGGTATCGACTGTCACGACACGTATGCCCTGGCCGGCTTCTGGGCCCAGGTGTTCGAGTGCCCCCGCCAGCCGGACGACTTTCCGGGTGACCCGGAGGCCATGCTGCTGCCCCCGGGTGGGCCGGAGGTGCTCTTCCTGGCGGTGCCCGAGGGCAAGACGGCAAAGAATCGCCTGCACCTGGACCTGGAGCCCACCGACCGGACCCGCGACGAGGAGGTGCAGCGGCTGCTCGGTCTCGGTGCCCGGCACGTCGCCGACCACGTCCGGCCGGACGGCTCCGGTTGGGTGGTGCTCGCCGACCCGGAGGGCAACGAGTTCTGCGTATTGCGCAGCGCCGCCGAGAAGGCGGCGGCGGGGTGACATGACGTGCCGGGGGCTCGGTCGCGTCTGCGACCGGGCCCCCGGCGACGGATCACCTGACTGGGCTCAGCCGGCCAGGCTGGCCACTCCCCTGGGGAGGAAGCGTTGGCCGGTGATCCGCTCGCTGGTGCCGGTCCGATCCAGGTACGGCGTGACCCCGCCCAGGTGGAACGGCCAGCCGGCGCCGAGGATCATGCACAGGTCGATGTCCTGCGCCTCGGCGACGACGCCCTCGTCGAGCATCAGCCGGATCTCCTGCGCCAGCGCGTCCAGCGCGTTGGCGCGTACCTGCTCCTCGGTGAGCGGCTGGTCGCCGACCACCAGCAGCTTCGCCACCTCGGTGTTGATCTCGTCGTCGACCACGATCGGCTGGCCGCTCTCGGCGATCCGCTTGAGGTTCTCGCTGACGGCGAACCGGTCCGGGAAGGCGGCGTGCAGGGTGCCGCCCACGTGGTACGCCACGGCCGGGCCGACCAGTTGGAGCAGCGCGAGCGGACGCATCGGCAGGCCCAGCGGGTCCAACGCCCGGTCGGCGACCTCCAGCGGGGTGCCGGCGTCCACGGCGGCGAAGACCGTGCCGAGGAACCGGGTCAGCAGCCGGTTCACCACGAACGCGGGCGCGTCCTTCACCAGCACGCTCGACTTCTTCAGTTGCCTGCCAACCGCGAACGCGGTGGCCAGCGTGGCGTCGTCGGTGCGCTCGCCTCGGACGATCTCCAGCAGCGGCAGCACCGCGACCGGGTTGAAGAAGTGGAAGCCGACCACCCGTTCCGGGTGCGTCAGGCCCTCGGCCATCGCGCTGACCGACAGCGAGGAGGTGTTGGTGGCGAGCACCGCCTCCGGCTTGACGATCTTCTCCAGCTCGGCCCAGACCTGCTTCTTGACGTCCAGGTCCTCGAAGACCGCCTCGATGACGAAATCGGCGTCGGCGAAGACCGACTTGTCGACCGAGCCGGAGACCAGGCCGTACAGCTTGGCCGCCGTGCCCTTGTCCATCCGGCCTCGGCTGACCTGCTTCTCGATCTGGGCGTGCACGTACGCCACGCCCTTGTCGACCCGGGCCTGATCCAGGTCGGTCATGATCACCGGCACCTGGAGGCGGCGGGCGAAGATCAGGGCGAGCTGGCTGGCCATCAGGCCGGCGCCGACGATGCCGACCTTGGTGACCGGGCGGGCCAGTTCCTTGTCCGGCGCGCCGGCCGGCCGCTTGGCGCGGCGCTGCACCAGGTCGAAGGCGTAGAGGCCGCTGCGCAGCTCCTCGGAGAAGACCAAATCGGCGAGGGCCTCGTCCTCGGCGGCGGTGCCGGTGGCGAAGTCGGCGTCCTTCGCCGTCTCCAGCAGGTCCAGCGCCTTGTACGCGGCCGGAACCGCGCCGTGCAGCCGCTGGTCCAGGGTCTGCCGGGCGAAGTAGAGCACACCCGCCCACATGTCCTTGTCCACCTCGGGCCGGGTCACGGTGACCTCGCCGCGGACCACCCCGGCGGCCCATTCCAGCGACCGCTCCAGGAAGTCGGCCGGCTCCAGCAGCACGTCGGCGATGCCCAGCTCGGCGGCCTGCTTCGGCTTGAGCATCTTGTTCTGCATCAGCGGGTTCTGGATGATCACCTGGGTCGCCGCCGGGATGCCGATCAGGTTCGGCAGCAGCTGGGTGCCGCCCCAGCCCGGGATCAGGCCGAGGGAGACCTCGGGCAGCGCGAGCGCCGCCGCGCCGGCAGACAGCGTCCGGTAGTGGCAGTGCAGGGCCAGCTCCAGGCCGCCGCCCATCGCCGCCCCGTTGACGAAGGCGAAGGTCGGGATCTGGCTGTCCTTCAGCCGGGCGAAGACGCGGTGGCCGAGCCGGCCGATCTCCAGGGCCTGCGCGCGGTCCGCGAGCAGCGGCAGGGCGGTGATGTCCGCGCCGACGCAGAAGATGTACGGCTTGCCGGTGACCGCGATGAATGCCGGGTTCGCCGCCAGGGCGGCGGTGATCGCCTCGTCCAGGCTGGTCAGCCCGGCCGGGCCGAAGGTGTTCGGCTTGGTGTGGTCGAATCCGTTGTCCAGGGTGATCAGGGCGGCCGGGCGGTCCAGCCCCGGCACGTTCACCTGGCGCAGCAGCGCCCTGGTGATCACCTCGTTCGGTGCAGCGAGCGTGCTCACCGTGCCTCCTTCGTTCGCGACTGCGGGGCTCGCAAGCTCACTCCTCGCGCTCACTTGTCGCCACCCTCCTGAGCCGGCTGGCTGGACTCCGTCCAGTGTGGGTTCTCCCAGATGACCGTGCCGCCCATGCCGATGCCGATGCACATGGCGGTGAGGCCGTAGCGGACCTCGGGGTGCTCGGCGAACTGCCGGGCGAGCTGGGTCATCAGCCGTACGCCCGAGGAGGCGAGCGGGTGACCGATGGCGATCGCGCCGCCCCACGGGTTGACCCGCGGGTCGTCGTCGGCGATGCCGAAGTGGTCGAGGAAGGCGAGCACCTGCACGGCGAACGCCTCGTTCAGCTCGAACAGGCCGATGTCGTCGATGCTCAGCCCGGCGATGCGCAGCGCCTTCTCGGTGGACGGGATCGGGCCGATGCCCATCACCTCGGGCTCGACGCCGACGAAGCCGTACGACACCAGCCGCATGGCGATCGGCAGGCCCAGCTCGCGGGCGACCTCCTCGGCGACCAGCAGGCTGGCCGTGGCGCCGTCGTTCAGGCCGGCCGCGTTGCCCGCGGTGACCTTGCCATGTGGGCGGAACGGGGTCTTGAGGGTGGCGAGTTTCTCCATCGAGGTGTCCCGTGGTGCCTCGTCCACCGTGGCCAGGCCCCAGCCGGTCTCGGGGTCGCGGACCGCCACCGGGACCAGGTCGGCCTGGAACTTGCCGTTGGCGTACGCCTTCGCGGTCTTCTGCTGCGAGGCGAGGGCGAACGCGTCGGTGCGCTCCTTGGTGATGTGCGGGACCCGGTCGTGCAGGTTCTCGGCGGTGGCACCCATGACCAGCGCGGACGGGTCGACCAGCTTCTCGGCGATGATGCGCGGGTTGGGATCGACGCCCTCGCCCATCGGATGGCGGCCCATGTGCTCGACGCCGCCGGCGATCGCCACGTCGTACGCGCCCACGGCGATGGCGCTGGCGACGGTGGTCACCGCGGTCATCGCCCCGGCGCACATCCGGTCGATGGCGAAGCCGGGGACGGTCTTGGGCAGTCCCGCCAGCAGAGCGGCGGTGCGGCCGATGGTCAGGCCCTGGTCACCGATCTGGGTGGTGGCGGCGATGGCGACCTCTTCGACCCGCTCCGGCGGCAGCTGCGGGTTGCGGCGCAGCAACTCGCGGATGCAGCGGATCACCAGGTCGTCCGCGCGGGTGTTGGCGTACATGCCACCCGCCTTGCCGAACGGGGTGCGGACGCCGTCGACGAAGACGACATCCCGAACTTCACGGGGCACTGTGAGCCTCCTATTCGACCATAATTCGGCCTCCGCTCCGCCAAGCGGCGGTACGGACCGAATGAAGGTCGCCAGCACTGGCGTTTCCCCGATGCTACCCATCAGTAACAATCCCTGCCCGCACCTCCCCCTGTGGCCCAGCCCACACCCACCTCGTTGATCATGAAGTTATTGCCACTCCGACTCGGCGTGTCGTGACAACAACTTCATGATCAACGCGGATCAGGGGGGTGGGGGGGTGGGGGGGTGGGGTCAGGCGGGAGGGTGGGGGAGGAGGGCGTCGGGGAGGACGGGGAGGAGGAGGGCGATCTGCCACTCGCGGGCGTGGTGGGCGCGAAGGAGTTCGGCGACGCTCGTTTCGGTGATCTCCTCCGGGGGCTGCCAGGCGATGCGGCGGACCGTGTCCGGAGTGATCAGGTTCTCCGGCGGCAGGTGGTGCTCGCCAGCGATGCGCAACACCACCTCGCGGCAGCGGACCAGCCGACCCGCGGCGACCGGATCCCGCTCGGCCCACCGGTGCGGTGGAGGCGGGCCCTCCACGGTCGGCGTCACCGGCAAGGCGTCGTCCGGCAGTTGCCGGGCGTCCTCCAGCGCGGCCAACCAGGTGCGGGCCAGCCGGCGCACCGACCGGCCACCGAAGCCGGGAAGGGTGAGCAGCGTCTTCTCGTCCTTCGGGTCCAGCTCGGCCGCCGCGACGATGGCCGAATCGGGCAGCACCCGACCCGGTGCCGAGTCGCGGCGGGCGGCGATCTGGTCGCGGGCGTACCACAGCGAGCGGACCCGAGCCTGCGCCCGCGGCCCGCGTACCCGGTGGATGCCGGAGGTGCGCCGCCAGGGCTCGGCCCGCACCCGGGGCGGCTGTGCCCCGTTACGCACCAGCGCGGCGAACTCCTCCGCCGCCCACTCCGACTTGCCCTGCCGGGTCAGTTCCGCGTCGAGCGCGTCACGCAGATCGACCAGCAGCTCCACGTCCAACGCCGCGTAGGTCAGCCACGACTGCGGCAGAGGTCGGCTGGACCAGTCCGCCGCGGAATGGTGTTTCTCCAGGCTGAACCCGAGCAGTTGCTCGGTGAGCGCGGCCAGGCCCACCCGTTCGAACCCGGCGAGCCGCGCGGCCAGCTCGGTGTCGAACAGTCGGCGCGGGCGCAGCCCCAGCTCGGCCAGACAGGGTAGATCCTGGTTCGCCGCGTGCAGTACCCATTCCGCCTCGGCGATCGCGGCATCCAGGGCGTTCAGGTCGGGCAGGGGCAGCGGATCGATCAGCGCGGTGCCAGCGCCGCCGCGGCGCAACTGTACGAGGTACGCCCGCTGGCTGTAGCGGTAGCCCGAGGCGCGCTCGGCATCCAGGGCCACCGGCCCGGTGCCGGCCGCGAATCGCGCCACCATCTCGGCGAGCTGCTCGGGCAGGACGATCGGTTCAGGCGTGCCCTCACGGGGCGCGGTCAGCGGCACGGACTCGCCGCCGGTGGGTTCGGTCCCCGCGTCCGACGGCTCCGGCCGCGCCGACGGCGGGTGGTGCGTGTCGTTTCCCGTACGGCTTGCGGCGGCCCGACGGTGCAGGGGTGGTTCGTCGGTCACCTGACAACCCTAGTGCGCGAGCGGATCGTGCGGCGCGCACCCGCCCCCGTCGCGTGTCGGCCGTCAGCCGGTGATGGCGATGCGGCGTTCCGGCAGGGCGGTGACGCCCGGCGGGGGCAGGCCGGCTGTGGAGGCGAGCAGGGCGCACCAGGCGTGCAGGTGCGGGGTGAGGTCGACGCCGATCGGGGTCCACGAGGCGCGGATCTCGATGTCACTCGCCGCGGGCGGCCCGGCCAGCTCCCCGAACCGGGTCGACATGGTCTGCGTGATCGTCCCCCCGATGGCCCGGTGCCCGGCCCCCTGGGCGTCCAGGGCGTCGGTGAGCCAGGTCCAACCCACCCCGGGCAGCAGCGGATCAGCGGCGAGGTCGACCTCCAACTCGGCGGTCACGTAGGTGACCAGCCGCAGGGTGCCCTGCCAGGCCTCGTGTCCCGCCGGGTCGTGCAGCAGGATCAGCCGCCCGGTGGCCACCTCGTCACCGTCGCGCAGCACCGACGCGGAGAGCGCGAAAGCGTACGGCGCCAGCCGTTGAGGTGCGGCCACCTCCTCCAGGAGGATCTCCGGCCGGGGCGCTGCCGACCGCAGACCGGCGACCGCGCGGGCGAAGGTGTCCGGAAGCGCGATCGGGGCGGCCATGCCCGCAGCCTATGCCGCCGTCCGCGCTCCGACCCGGACGGCACGCCGACGATCCACTCGCCGATGATCGTGGTCACGTCACAAAGAGGGCGGTGGGCGTGAGGGCGGGGTGGGGCGCGTGGCACGATGGCCGCGATGACCACCGACAACACGGGCACCGCCCGAGACGACGCTCCCCGCACCGGCGGGCCCGCCGACTCGCCCTTCGTACGGGCGTGTCGACGTCGGCCCGTCCCGCACACCCCGGTCTGGTTCATGCGGCAGGCCGGCCGGTCCCTGCCGGAGTACCGCGAGATCCGGGCCAACGTGGCGATGCTGGAGTCCTGCCGCCGGCCGGACCTCGTCACCGAGATCACCCTTCAGCCGGTCCGCCGGCACGGGGTGGACGCCGCCATCCTGTTCAGCGACATCGTGGTGCCGGTCGCGGCCGCCGGAGTCGACCTGGACATCGTTCCCGGGACCGGGCCGGTGGTGGCCGAGCCGGTGCGTACCGCCGCCGACGTGCAGCGGATCCGGCCGATCGACCGCGACGACGTCGCCTACGTGGACGAGGCGGTCCGGATGCTGGTCAGGGAGCTGGGCGACACCCCGCTGATCGGCTTCGCCGGAGCCCCCTTCACGCTGGCCAGCTACCTGATCGAGGGCGGCCCGTCGCGGACCCACGCGAAGACCAAGGCGCTGATGTACGGCGAGCCCGAACTGTGGCACGCCCTGGCCGGTCGGCTGGCCGAGGTGGCCCTGGCGTTCCTGCGGGTGCAGATCGAGGCCGGGGTCTCCGCGGTGCAGCTCTTCGACTCCTGGGCCGGCGCGCTCTCCGAGGCCGACTACCGCCGGTTCGTGCTGCCCCACTCGACGGCCGTGCTGGCCGGGCTCGCCGACGCGGGTGTGCCCCGGATCCACTTCGGGGTGGGCACCGCCGAACTGCTCGGCGCGATGGGCGAGGCCGGGGCCGAGGTGATCGGCGTGGACTGGCGTACGCCGCTGGACGTCGCGACCCGCCGGATCGGGCCGGAGCACGCCGTGCAGGGCAACCTCGACCCGTGCGTACTGCTGGCCCCGTGGCCGGTGGTGGAGGCCGAGGTGCGGCGGATCCTCGACCAGGGGCGGGCCGCGCCCGCGCACGTGTTCAACCTCGGCCACGGCGTGCTGCCGGAGACCGACCCGGAGGTGCTGACCCGGGTGGTCGCCCTGGTGCACGAACTCTCTGCCCGGCCCGCCGACCAGGACTGACCGCCATGACGACGCGGTGGCGGGTGGCGGTGATCGGTGGCGGCATCGCCGGGCTGGCCGCCGCGGTCCGGCTGCGCGACCGCGCCCCCGCCGGCACCGAGATCACCGTGTACGAGCAGTCCGGCCAACTCGGCGGCAAGCTGCGCACCGGTGAGCTGGCCGGCGCTCCGGTGGAGTTCGGCGCCGAGCTGTTCCTGATGCGTGACCCGGCCGGCGGGGAGTCCGCCGCGGTGGCCCTGGTCCGCCGGCTCGGGCTGGCCGGGCGGATCGTGCACCCCACCGTCGGGCAGGCGGCCCTCGCGGTCGACGGCGGGCTGCGCCCGATCCCCGGCGGCACGCTGGTGGGCGTACCCGGGGATCTGGAGAAGGTGGCGACGGTGGCCCGGCCGGACGCGACGGCCGACCGCGACGAGGGCCAGCCGCTGCTCGGCCCCACCGACGACGTCTCCGTCGGCGCGCTGGTCCGCTCCCGGTTCGGCGACGAGGTGGTCGACCGGCTGGTCGACCCGATGCTCGGCGGGGTGTACGCCGGCCGCGCCGACGACCTCTCCCTGGCCACCACCATGCCGGCCCTGGCCCGGGCCGCCCGGGTGGAACACACGCTGCTCGGCGCGGTGCGCGCGGCGCAGGCTGCCACGCCACGCGCCCCCGGCGAGCCGGTCTTCGGCACCCTGGCCGGCGGGCTGAGCACCCTGGTCGACGCGGCCGCGACCGCCAGTGGGGCGACCATCCGCCGGAACGCGGCGGTCCGCGAACTCACCCCGGCCGGCGCCGGCTGGCGGTTGACCGTCGGCCCGACCCGCGATGCCGAGCACGTCGACGTCGACGCGGTGGTGCTGGCCGTGCCGGCCCGACCGGCGGCCCGGCTGCTCGCTGGCGTGGCCCCCGAGGCCGCGGCGGGCATCAGCGCACTGGATTACGCCAGCGTCGCGCTGGTCACCCTGGCGCTGCCCGAGCCGGCGTTGCCGGAACTCTCCGGTTTCCTGGTGCCCGCCACCGAGGGGCTGCTGATCAAGGCGTCCACCTTCTTCACCACGAAGTGGGGGCATCTGCGCCGGCCGGACGGGGTGGCCCTGGTGCGCGCCTCGGTCGGCCGGTACGGCGACGAAACCCAGCTCCAGCGCCCCGACACCGACCTCGCCGCCACCGTGCATCGGGAACTGTCCGCGGTGCTCGGCGGGCCGCTGCCCGCCCCGGTCGACGGGCACGTGCAGCGGTGGGGCGGCGCGTTGCCGCAGTACTCCCCGGGCCACCTCGACCGGGTGGCCGCCGCGCGGACGGTGCTGCGGGCGGCGCATCCGACGCTGACCGTGGCGGGCGCCGGCTACGACGGGGTCGGCATCCCGGTCTGCGTCCGCTCCGGCGAGACGGCGGCCGAGGAGATCATCACAGCACTGGAAGGATCGGGCAGATGACCGAGACGAGCAACGCGGCCCGGCTGCGGGAGCTCAACACCAGCATCCGCTACACCATGTGGTCGGTGTTCCGGGCCAACTCGCCGCTGCCGTCGCTGCGGGACAACGTCACCGGCGAGGTCGAGTCGCTGATCGAGGAACTGGCCGGCAAGGACGTCGTGGTCCGGGGCACGTACGACGTGGCCGGCCTGCGCGCCGACGCGGACCTGATGATCTGGTGGCACTCTCCGTCCAGCGACGACCTCCAGGACGCCTACCTGCGGTTCCGCCGCACCGCCCTGGGTCGGGCGTTGACCCCGGTGTGGTCGCAGATGGCGCTGCACCGGCCGGCCGAGTTCAACAAGAGCCACATCCCGGCGTTCCTGGCCGGCGAGGAGGCCCGCGCGTACCTCTGTGTCTACCCGTTCGTCCGCTCGTACGACTGGTACGTGCTGCCCGACGCCGAGCGGCGGGAGATGCTCGCCGAGCACGGCAAGATGGCTCGGGGCTACCCGGACGTACGCGCCAACACGGTCGCCTCGTTCGCGCTCGGCGACTACGAGTGGATGCTCGCCTTCGAGGCCGACGAGCTGCACCGGATCGTGGACCTGATGCGTGACCTGCGCGGCTCGCGGGCCCGGCTGCACGTGCGCGAGGAGGTCCCCTTCTACACCGGCCGTCGCCGCCCCATCGCCGACATCATCTCCAACCTGACGTAAGGAAGGGCCCCCTATTAACGCCTCCGGTAGAGGAAGGGCCCCTTTTTAACACGCCGGCTGGTCGGCGGCTCACGCTGGCTAGTCGGCTCGCGCTGTCCGGTCGGCGGCTCACGCTGGTCGGGCGGCGGCTCACGCCGGCCGCACACGCCGGCCGGTCGGGGCCGCGCCGGAGGGAGAAGGCGCGACCCCGACCGGGGTCAGGCGGTCGCCGTGCAGGTCAGCGTCGGCGTGTTGTTGGTGCCGCTGCTCGAGGCCAGGAGCCCGAACGTGGTGCTGGCTCCGGCGCCGAGGCTGCCGTTGTAGCTGACGTTGGTGGCGGTCACCGTGGAGCCGCTGGAACTGACCGTGGCGTTCCAGGCCTGGCTGACCTGTTGGCCGTTGGCGTACGTCCAGCTCACCCGCCAGCCGCGGATCGGCGCGCTGCCCGCCGTCACCTGCACCTCGGCCTGGAAGCCGCCGGACCAGGTGTTGGTGACCCGGTACGTCGCCGCGCACGCGCCCGCCGCCGGCGGCGCGGTCGTGGGCGGGGCGGTGGTCGGCGGGGTCGTGGGCGGGGGAGCGGTCGTGGGCGGGGCGGTGGTCGGCGGCGGGCTGCTCGGCGGCGTGGAGCCCCCGCCGAACTGCACGTCGCTGCAGATGTAGTACGACTGGTCGGTGTGACTGGCCTGCCAGATGGTGAAGATGACGTGCCGGCCGGTGCGACCCGGGGCGTTCACCGGCACCTCGACGGATACCCCACCGGGCTCCTGCTGCCACTGCGAAGCCGGCGTGTTGCCGATCTGGCCGACGAGCTCCAGATGCGACCAGGCCAGCGGCGTGGTCAGCGCGTCGTAGCCCTGCCGGGTGGCGTACACCCGGATGTAGTCGGCGCCGTGACTGGCCTGGTCGTAGAACTTGAGCCGGAAGTTGTTGGCGACCGAGGTGGTCCGCCAGGCGCCGGGCACGTCCATCGCCCGGTAGCGCCCGTTCTCGGTGCGCCCGCCGGAGCAGAGTTGGCCGTCCGGGATGGCGGCCTGGTGGTTGCCGGCGACGCCTTCGCGGAACAGGCCGTTCCAGTTCCACATGGCGTTCGTGTCGGTCTGCCACGCCTGCCAGCACATCGGGTCCTCGGTGGCCATCCGCGGGTTCTGGAAGTCACCACCCCAGCGCTGCCAGCAGCCGTAGTTGCGGGAGACGGGGTTGGCCACCGAGCCGTGTGCCGACGCGGGGACGGCCAGCGCGGTGCTGAGCAGCGTGGCGACGGCCGCGACAGCCAGCAGGCACAGCGCGCGCGATGATCTGAGTATCTTGGACATGGAGCCCCCAGGGGAGTCGTTGGATCGACATCGCCCAGACGCCCGGGAGTTGCCCCTCCCGCGCCGGTTTGCGTGGCCCCGATCATGCTGGCTCGATGGGAAGAATGACACAAGCAATCGGCGTACGTCAATGAGGAAAACGTTTTCCGGGAGGTGGCGTGCGATCGCAGCCGACTGTCGGCCGGGCCGACGGCTGACCGGCCGCTCAGGAATGGCGGCGCATCGGGATGTGCGGGATGCCGTCCTCGACGTACTCCGGGCCGCTGGCGGTGAAGCCGTGCCGAGCGTAGAAGCCCACCAGGTGCGACTGGGCGTCCAGGACGCACGGCCGGTCGCCGATCTCGGCCAGCGCCGCGGCCATCAACCGCCCGGCGTGCCCGCCACCCCGGGCCGCCGGTGCCACCACCACCCGCCCGATCCTGGGCACTCCGCCGGGGTCGGCCAGGATTCGCAGGTACGCCACGGGCGCGCCGTCGAGCGCCAGCCAGAGGTGGCGGGTGCCGGGCTCGACGTCCCGTCCGTCGAGTTCCGGGTACGCGCACTCCTGCTCGACCACGAAGGTGTCGACGCGTAGTCGCAGCAGGTCGTGGAAGGTGCGGGCGTCCAGGTCGGCGAAGGCGGCGACCCGTAGTTCCGGGCTCGGCATCCCGCCAGGTTAGGGCGTCCACGACCCGGCGGGCGCTCCCGGGTGGCTGCTTCCGGGGTGGCTGCTTCCGGGGTGACCGGATGTGGGTGACCGCTGCGGGTGGCCGCTCCGGGGTGGCGGTTGTGGGGTCAGCTCGGGCGGGCGCCGACGGCGTCGCGGATCTCGGCACCCTGCTCGGTCTCCACGGCCCGGGCGCAGTGCCCACAGCAGAAGAAGCGGCCGGACACCTCCACGCCGTGCCCGACGATCCTGATCTGGCAGTGCTCGCAGATCGGCGCCAACTTGTGCACGGCGCACTCGAAGCAGTCGAAGGTGTGCACGTCGCCGCTGACCGTGCGTACCTCGAAGGTCATCCAGTAGTCGTTTCCGCAGACCTCGCACGTCGCCACGGTGCCATCCCCCTCGCCGTCGGTGTTTTGCCCAGCGTGCGACCTGCCGGCACCGAAGCCGGGTGGAAACGGTCCAGGTCACCCGGGTGGGGCGGCGTGTCGCGTCGGTGTGTCGGCCGTTGTATTGGATGACCTGGCCGGTGGCGGCGGCCCGGCCGCCGGTCCGTAGAGATCGCGAACCGGGAGGACGATGATGATCAAGCGAAACCGACTCTTCGGCACCCAGACCCGGATCACCTTCTGCCTTCCGCGGGACACCCCGCCCGGCACGGTCAGCGTGGTCGGCTCCTTCAACGGGTGGCAGCCCGGTCAGCACGTGCTGGTGCCTCGCCGGGACGGCACCCGGACGGTGACCGTACGCCTCGGCCCCGGCCAGCACCGCTTTCGCTACCTGGCCACCGGCGGTCTGTGGTTCGACGACGAGTCCGCCGACCAGGTGGATGAGCAGGGCGGCCTGCTGGTGCTGTGAGGGGGGAAGATTTATTGATAACAGTCTTTACTGTTAAGAATGTTTAAATTATGTTGGTGGCACCTCACCAGGCAACACGCCGCTAAGGAGCTGCCGTCATGCGCCGAAGAATCACCCTCGCACTGATGATGACGAGCGCCATGGTCGCCACCCTGGCCGTCGCCACCCCGGCCCAGGCCCACGGCTACGTCTCGTCGCCGCCCAGCCGTCAGGCGCTCTGCGCCCAGAACCGCGTTCCCGACTGCGGGCAGATCCGGTGGGAGCCGCAGAGCGTCGAAGGCCCCAAGGGGCTGCGCAACTGCCACGCCAACATCGCGCACTTCGCCGTCCTCAACGACGACAACCGCGGCTGGCCCGCCACCTCGGTCGGCACCACGGTCACCTTCACCTGGGTCAACACCGCCCAGCACGCCACCCGCGACTGGGAGTACTTCATCGGCAACAACCGGGTGGCGGTTTTCTCCGGCGGCGGGCGTCAGCCCGGCGCCACCGTCTCGCACACCGTCAACCTCTCCGGCTACCCGGGCCGGCAGAAGGTGCTGGCGGTGTGGAACATCGCCGACACCGCCAACGCCTTCTACTCCTGCGTCGACCTGCAGATCGGCGACGGGGGAACCAACCCCACACCCAGCCCGAGCCCGACCAGCCAGCCGGCGCCGTCGCCCACCCCGACGGTCGGCCCGACCAGCACCCCGCCGGCCAGCGGCACCTGGACGGCGGGTCGCGCGTACGCCGTCGGTGACCAGGTCACCTACGACGGGCGTACGTACCGCTGCCGCCAGGCGCACACCGCCCTCGCCGGGTGGGAGCCGCCGAACGTACCCGCGCTCTGGCTCCTGGTCTGATCCGCGCCTGCCCAGCGCCTACAGCGCCTGCCCAGCGCCTGCCCAGCGTTGATCATGAGGTTGACGGCAGTGGTTGATCTTCAAAGTGCCGCTAACCTCATGATCAACGGGGAGGTGGGGGGTGGGGCGGTCAGGTGGTGCTGGGGTCCAGGCGGATGGAGAGGGAGTTCACGCAGTGCCGGGTGTTCTTCGGGGTGAAACCCTCGCCGTGAAAAACGTGCCCGAGGTGGCTGTCGCAGCGGGCACAGCGGATCTCCGTGCGCCGCATGCCGAGGCTGTTGTCCTCGACCTCCTTGATCGCGCCCGGGATGGCGTCGTCGAAACTCGGCCACCCGCAGTGCGAGTCGAACTTGGTGTCGCTCGGGTACAGCTCGGCACCGCAGGCCCGGCACCGGTACATGCCGGGGGTCTTGGTGTCGACATACTCGCCGGTCCACGCCGGCTCGGTGCCGTGCTCACGCAGCACCCGGAACTCCTCGGGGCTGAGCCGGACCCGCCACTCGTCCTCGGTGCGGGGCAGTTCACTGTCGGGAAGACTCACCTCTCAACGGTACGTCGAACGTCGGACCCATCGCATATGGTCGCGCAATGGGCGCAACGAAGGCCGCGGCCGAGGAGATCGAGGTGGCCGGGCACACCGTACGGCTGTCGAGCCCGGACCGGGTGATCTTCCCGAAGCGCGGCTTCACCAAGGCCGACGTCTTCCACTACTACCTGAGCGTCGGTGACGGCATCATGCGCGCCCTGCGCGACCGACCGACGACCCTCCAGCGCTTCCCCGACGGCGTCGAGGGCGAGATGTTCTTCCAGAAGCGGGTGCCCGGCCGGGGCGTGCCGCCCTGGGTGCGTACCGCCGAGATCAGCTTCCCCAGCGGGCGCAAGGCCGCGGAGCTCTGCCCGGCGGATCTGGCCCACGTGGCCTGGGCGGCGCAGATGGGCACCATCGTGTTCCACCCGTGGCCGGTGCGCGCCGCCCACGTCGACCACCCGGACGAGCTACGGGTCGACCTTGATCCGCAGCCCGGCACCGACTTCGCCCACGCGGCTACCGCCGCCACCGAGCTGCGCGCGATCCTCGACGAGCTGGGGGTGACCGGCTGGCCGAAGACCTCCGGCGGCCGAGGTGTGCACGTCTACCTGCGCATCCAGCCGCGCTGGACGTTCGTGGAGGTGCGCCGGGCCACCATCGCGCTGGCCCGGGAATTGGGCCGCCGCCGCCCCGACCTGGTCACCACCGCCTGGTGGAAGGAGGAGCGCGGCGAGCGGGTCTTCGTGGACTACAACCAGATGGCCCGGGACCGCACCATCGCCTGCGCGTACTCGCTGCGGGCCAACGCCCGGGCCACCGTCTCCACCCCGGTCAGCTGGGACGAGCTGTCCGACGTCGACCCGGACGACTTCGACCTGCGTACGGTGCCGGAGCGGCTGGCCCAGCGGGGTGACCCGCACGCCGGCATCGACGACGCCGGGTGGGACATCACGCCGCTGCTGGAGTGGGCCGAACGGGACGCCGCTGTTGGCGAGGGCGACCTGCCCTACCCGCCCGACCACCCGAAGATGCCCGGCGAACCGAAGCGGGTTCAACCCTCCAAGGACCGCGACCGCCCCCGCTGACCCGCGCACCCGTCATGCAGTGGATCTTGGACCCGGAATGCCCCTCTGGGGGCAGCAACGGTCCAAGATTGCCGTGGGGGCGAGGGGCTAGCTGGGGCCACGGGAGGAGAGCCGTCCGCCCTCGCTCGGTGAGCCTCAGCGCTGGGCGGGTGACCTCGACCGATGACCAGTTCCTTCGGTGTAGGACGAGGCAGAAAACATTGAAGAGAACGGCGTAGAGAACGCCTGACGCGACGCCGCTCATCAGGTCGGCAGGCGGCCGCCCAGCGACGAGTGACAGCACGGCTTGAACGAGAACCCAGGCCAGCATGCCGATCACTAGCATGAAGAGGAACACGAGACGGGCGGACGTGCGGAACACTGTCCCGTTGCTCTCGTCCATGAAGGTCCTTCCGTCCGCAGTCACTGTGGGGCAGTCCAGCCGTCCATGGACCGCGATCGCCTCCGCTGCCCCGGGTTGGTCAGGTTCACCCTTGAGGGCCTCGACGAACCGCTGCCTCAACCGCCTCCTTGGCTTCCGCCAGGCCGACACCGGTGACCTCCCGGTACGCCGCGATTGCCTTGATCTTGTCGCCCCGGGTCAGGTGCTCCCGGACTCGACCGGCAGCGTGTCGGGATCAGGGACTCCCAGATGCTGCGCCACCAGCGCCAGACGGCGCTCCAGTTCGGCCAGCCGGTACGCGGTGCGGGCCGACTCCCGCCGGCTTGGCATCTGCGCGAGCAGGAGGCTGATCGCGAGCACGAGGAAGAAGGCGAGAAGGAAGTCCATGCCGGTGATCGAAGCAGGCCGCTCTGCGGCGGGGCAAGGGAACTCCGCGTCAGGAGTCAGCTCGGGGCGCCGCCCTTCACGCCGCTCACGAAGGACCGCCATTGGGAGGCGTCGAACAGCAACGCCGGCCCGTCAACGTCCTTGCTGTCCCGGACAGCCACGACGCCGGGAAGATTGTCCGCCACCTCAACACAGTTGCCCTGGGCGGTGCTCCGGCGGCTCTTGCGCCACGTCGCGCCGGTCAGATCAGTCATGGTGCCTCTCTTTGATCCGCCGCATAAGAGTGCGGGATTCCTCGACGCTCAACGCCTCGGCGCTGAGCTGGTTCCAGACCTCGGCATATGCTCGAACCTCTGCCACCCGGTCAAGGTATAGCGCGCCGGACAGGCCCTCGTTGTACACGGTTGTGGGCTCGGCTGACCTGGCGCCCTGTGTTGGAAAATCCAGGATCACGAAGTTCCCCGCCACAGCCACGTCGCTGAGTCTTCTGCGGAGTGGCAGCACCCTGACCGTAACGTTGGGAGCATCGCTGGCGGTGATCAACTTGTCGATCTGATTGGTCATACCTGGCGTGGTCTTGTACAAGAGACCTTCTTCCAAAATTGCCTCCACCATCGGAGCCGCAGGCCGATTCCTGGTGAGGATGCGTTGGCGTTCCATCCTCAGTTCGACGTGCTTCGCGATCTCCTCGTCGGTAGCGCCGCCGGCTTGGGTCCGCGCCAGTTCCGCGGTGTACTCGGGAGTCTGTAGTAGGCCCGGAACCAGGGCGTGCTCGTAGGTACGGATGCGGCTTGCGGCTGCCTCAAGCCCCACGTACAGCTGGAACCAGCGGGGGATCACCTCGCCATAGGCGTGGTACCAGCCCTTGCCCTTGGACTCTTTGGCGAGGCTGACCAGAACCTCCGACATCTCCGGCGAGGCGCCGTAGAGCCGGCACATCTGCTCGACGTCCAATGCCCGGATCGGGGTCTGGCCCGACTCGATGCGGTACATCTTGGCCCGGGACCATTCAAGATCTGCGGCGGCGGCTTCCAAGCCGATCCCGGCCTGCTCCCGGGTCTGGCGGAGCAGCCGCCCAAGTTGCCGTCGAGGCACCGTAGAGCCGACTTCAACCATCGGTCGCCCTCCCTGTCTCATGCTGACACGTCATCGGGCTCGCCGTGAGACGGCTTATGCATCACAAAGCGAAAGGAGTGTCCCAAGCCGACTGTCTCACGAAGAGCATTGCGTAGTCCATCGAGCTGCCCGGATTCTGGCTGCGGGCAGATTGACCGCTGGCTTTGGGAGGTTCGGCGTGGCTCGGTGGAAGTGGTTCCAGAGGACGGATGAAGCGATCGACGTGGTGGTGAGATCCGCCGGTGCCGGCAGGGAGCGTGCCGGCAGGGAGCGTGCCGGCAGGGAGCGTGCCGATCGGGGCGCGGCCGGCCGGGCGGATCGGTCGGTGGGAGACATGGCCACGGGCCAGGCTCGGCAGCGACGACTGCTCAGGGCGCGGGCGGGACAGCGACATGTCGAGCAGCCGACGTGGCGATGCAATCGGGCGAGCTACCGGTGAGCGAGGAGCAGGAGCGGTGGCCCGTCGGGGTGGAGGATCTGCCCGAGATCGAGGTCGACAGGAAGCCGGAACTACTGGTGCTCGCGGCGGAGGACGGTGACCCGATCGGCTGGGCGATCGTCTTGCCCGAAGGTGACTTCTGGTTGATCCGGAACTCCACCCGGACCATGACCCACGGTTCGGGCCTCGCCACGCTGACCGGCTTCTGGGCGTCGGTCTTTGCCTGCGACGTCGGGCGGCCCCGGCTGGTCCGACGACAGGGGTCAGAGGTTGAGCTTCATGCCCTCGTGGCTGGCGACGAAGCCGAGACCGAGATAGAAGCGGTGCGCGTCGTGGCGGGTCTTGTCGGTGGTGAGCTGCACCAGACCGCAGCCGCGCAGCCGGGCCTGGTCGATCGCCCAGGTCATCATCTTGCGGCCCAGGCCGCGGCCCCGGTGGTCCGAGCGGATTCGGACCGACTCGATCAGCTGCCGCTCGGTGCCGTGCCGCCCGAGCCCGGGGATGTAGGTGAGCTGCATGCAGCCCAACAACTCGCCGCCGGACTCGGCGACCACGAGCTGATTGCGCGGGTCGGCGGTGATGTCCGCGAACGCCTTCTCGTAGGTGGCGTCGACCTCGCCGACGTCACGGGTACGCCCCAGCATGTCGTCGGCGAGCAGGTCGAGCACGGCGGGCAGATCGGCCCGGACCGCCTCACGGAAGATCACGTCGCTCATCCCGCGAGAATCCCATACCGGCCCGGACCGATGCACGGCAGAGCCAGGCCCGCCAACCACCACCTGCTGTGGCGGCCGAACCGCACCGATTGGTGTGGCGGACAACTTCCCCGAAACTGTCGTCGGTTCGCAGGTGTGCGGGGGCGGGGACGACGAAAGGGCCGCCCCCTTGTGGGGGCGGCCCTTTGGTGTGTGTGTTCGGTTGTTGGATCGTCAGCTGGTGGCGGAGTAGCCGCGGGTGGCGATCCAGTTGGCGAGGGTGTCGATGTTCATCTGGTAGGTGGCTT
>NZ_BOPC01000059.1 GCF_016863555.1 Micromonospora qiuiae
CGCCCCGGACATCGCAAAGCTCACCGTGGCGTCCCAGCCCTGATCCACAGCACGGGCCAACCGATGCGCGTCCAAGACCCGCTTCGTCAGAGGGTGGTTTGTGACCTCTTCTTCGCTTTGCGGCTGGCTGATCTTTGCGGACCCATAGCCGATGTGGTGGCGTCGCGCTAGGACGGTCGTGAGTGGACGTGCGGCGTATCCGAGTGACCTGACCGATGAGCAATGGGCGGTGGTCGGACCGTTCCTGCAGGCGTGGAATGATCGGCATCCGTCGGTGTCGGGGCATCAGGGCCGTTACGAGCTGTGGGAGATCGTGAATTCGATCTTCTATCAGAACCGGACGGGTTGTCAGTGGGCGTATCTGCCGCATGATCTGGCCCCGAAGTCCGCAACGTACTACTACTTCGCGCTGTGGCGTGATGACGGTACCGACCAGGTGATTCATGACCTGCTGCGCTGCCAGGCGCGGGAGAAGGCCGGCCGGGCGGAGGACCCGACCGCGGTGGTGTTGGACACCCAGTCGATCCAGGGCGGCCAACCACGCCCCTGCCGCGACGACCGGCAAGGACGCCGGCAAGAAGGTACCCGGCCGCAAGCGGGGTCTGGCCGTCGATGCTCTCGGCCTGATCATCGCGGTGGTGGTGACGGCGGCGTCGGTCACCGACAACGCGATCGGCATCCGGCTGCTGGACAACGTCCGCGCGCACACCCCGACGGTGACCACGGCGTGGGCCGACGCCGGGTTCAAAGACGACGTGCAGATCCACGGCACGGTCCGAGGTATCGGCGTCGAGCAAGTCCTTCGGACGTAACAAAAGTGGTTGCTTCCGGCGTGGGTGTCGGCGAAACTGTCGGGGTGGCGGCCAACAGCAGGGTGACGATCGCGGCCCACGCCTTGGCATGGCTGGAACTGGCCAGGCGGCGCGGTCGTGAGGTGCTCACCTCCGAAGAGGTGGCGGCCAGCGTCAACACGAACGCGGTCATCATCCGGCGCAGTCTCGGTGACCTGCAGCGGGCCGGCCTGGTGACGGCACGCCGCGGCAACGGCGCCGGCTTCTCCCTCGGGCGGCCGGCAACAGAGATCACGTTGCTGGACGTCTGGCTCGCCGTCTCGGCGAAGCCGCTGCTCGCCCTGCACCACTCCGAGCCGAACCTGGAGTGCCCGGTCGGACGCGGCATCCGTCCGGTGCTCACCGACCTGTACGACGAAGCGACCGACATGTTTCGGGCGGCGCTGGCGCGCTGGACCGTCACCGACGTCCTGGAAAGGATCCTGGCATGATCGTCGAACTGCGCCGTTACACCCTGCGTGAGGGACGCCGTGACGAACTGATCGATCTGTTCGACCGCGAGTTTGTGGAAACCCAGGAAGAACTGGGGATGGCCGTGCTGGGCCAGTTCCGCGACCTCGACCGGCCCGACCAGTTCGTGTGGCTGCGCGGATTCACCGACATGCAAGCGCGCCGGACCAGCCTGACAGCCTTCTATTCCGGCCCCGTGTGGGCGAAGCACGGACCAGCGGCGAACGCGACAATGCTCGACTCGGACGATGTACTGCTGCTCCGTGAGATCGTCGCGGTGCCGGTATCCGACCGCAGCACCGCCAACCCCGAATCAGTCTTGCACGCGACAATCTGGTACTGGGCCGGCCCTTTCCCCGACCCCACCCACAGCTCGACGCAGACCCTGGCCTTACTGAGGACCGAGTACGCCCCGAACGACTACCCCCGGCTGCCGATCCGTGAGCAGGAGCACGCCCTAGTCTGGCTCACCCGGTCACCCCTACAGGAAGGCGTCCCAACGGAAGTGGTGAAGACCGAACGCTTCCGCCTCAGCCCCACCCGCCGCTCCAGCCTTCACTGGCGAACTCAACAGCGCGCCGTCGATGCCGAGCGACACGCTCGCTGGTGCGTCGGCTCGGGACGGGGCGACGGCGTGTACGCAACCCACGTGGGTCGCACCGCCGACGGGCGCCTCGCCAGCTTCGTCACCGACTTCCGCGTCGTGCTGCTCGAATAGCGTCCACGTCATCGCCCCAAGGCCACGTGCTCAAGGGCGTGCCCACCCAAGAGGACGTACACTCATGCCGCTGGTCGCGCGGAGCCGTCAGGAGCTCTGACCGTCTCGCCGGAGGGTCGGCCGGCGGCAACGCATCGTTGCGCCAGTAGGCGACGACGATGGCTGTGCCGCCATGGACAGCGTTCCGATTGGAGCAGCCGTGGTGCCAGCGATCGTTGCCGTCCGGACGGCAAAGTGCTGGGCGTGGGGTCGGGCAAGTGCCTGGACGCCACCGCGCACGGCACGGCCAAAGGGACACTGCTGGAGACCTGGACCTGCACGTGCGGCGACAACCAGCGGTGGTTGAGAACGTAGGCTGTGCGGCGTGGCGACGCTGCATCGTGTGGATCTCCCGGGGCTTATCGGCGACGAGCCGCTGGCGTTCCTAGCGGCCATGAGCCTGCTCGACCAGCTCCAAGGGGCCAGCTACCTGCACTGGGATGCGGCGGACCGACACGCGGTGCTGCACTGCCAGCGCTATGCCGGCGTGCCGGACATCGTCGCCGACCTGGTGCAGCGGCTGCAGAAGGTCGGCCCGGGGCAGGCAATCCCGAACACCCCGGGCTTTCCGGTGTCTCGGCGACGGGGCGCGCCCGACCCGCTGCGGGTGCGCCCGGCCGACTACGGGCGGCTGGTGGACCGGGTGAGCCGCGCCTCCGGCGGGGTGCGCTGGCTCACCGCAACCGTGACCGACCGGGCCACCGACGCGGCCGGGCACTGCCTGGTGAACCCGCTCATCGCGGTCCGCGGGCGGCAGACCGTCGGCAGCTTCTGGTACTACCCCATGCTGGCGGTGCGGGCCGACCCCGAACGGCTGCTGACCGAGGCGCTGACCGGGTGGCGGCGGGTTGAGGGCGCGGAGGGGTGGCTGCTCGACCACCGCGCGACCTACTCCACCGACCCGCAGCTGCCCGGGCCGGGCGGCAGTCTGGCCGTGCCCGGCGCCACCTGGCTGGCGACGCTCGCGGTGTCCCGGTTCGGGTACAGCCGCCGCAACGGCATCGACGACGGGCCGGTGCTGCCGAACGGATGGTTCCGGGCCGGTGACCGGGACGTGTTCCTGTGGCCGCTGTGGACGCTGCCGGCGAACTGGAACGTGCTCGGCGGGGTGTGGAACGCCGGGTGGGGGTACGACAGCTGGAACCTCACGGCGGCCCAGAATGGCGCGCTGCAGGCATCCATCCTCCGAACCCACGGCGTGATGGCGCCGAACGCCATGGACTACACCGTGGACCTCGGCATTTTCGCGATGTGCGCGGCCGCGCGGCCACCAGGCGGCGCGCTGACCCCGGAGCCCGTCGAGGTCGAGCGGCGGCCCTCCGAGTACAGCCGCGAGTACGAACCATGGAAGGGCTGGGACGGCGACTATCCCGACCCGGGCGACTACCCCGGGCGGTACGGCTGGGGATGAGTCAGCTGCCGATCACCAGTTCCTAGGGCGGGGCGGTGAAGTCGCGAGCCGGCAGCATCGGCAGGCCATCGTGCTCGACACCGGGACGTTGGGTCCGGCCGACGTCCCGAACTGCCGATGACAGCGCATCCGATCAAGCGTGTTGGACGAGGGTGCCGGTCGTCTGGTAGGCATTAGGCCGCTGGAGGTTAGTTGTCTGGGGTTCTGTAACGATCCCTGAATCTGCGGAGGGATGGCGGAAGGCGATTAGGGGCACCATTTCCGCAAACGGGGACCACCTGAGTCAGCCGGATTTCGATCGGCGGATCGAGGCTCTGCTCTGCCGGCTTTACAGCGGCCCAGACGACGAGGTGCGAGTTTACGACGGCCGGGGTGGCGACGGCGGCCGTGACGTCGTCGTCCGACAGGGGCAACGCCTCCGGATCTTCCAGCTGAAGTACTTCCGGGACGGATTCGGAGCCGAACGCCGAACGCAGCGTAAGCAGATCGTCAACTCTTTCCACGAAGCTATGGCACACCAACCCGATGAGTGGATCTTGGTGATCCCAACGAATCCGACTCCCGGCGAGGAACGATTTGTCCACGATCTCGGTGCGTGGCCGCCGCCGTGGAACGAGTGCGGGAGGCGTTGGCCTGCTACGACACTCTCGCCACCACCGGCGGATGCCGGCCCTCCATCGTCGAACTCGGCCGGCAGGTCGAATACGCCGGTACGGCGTACCGGCACGCCCAGCACCCCCAGCTGCTGCGGGTCCTGCCCGACCTGCTCGCCGACGCCCGCCACGCCGCGGCGGACGGCAGGCCAGCACCCACTGCGCACCTGCTGGTACGGGTGTACCGGCTCGCGGCCCAGGTACTGGTCAAACTCGGCGAGCCCGACCTGGCCTGGCTCGCCGCCGACCGGCCGATGACCGCTGCCGGCAGCGACCCGCGACGTACCGCCATTGCCGTAGTGCCTCTCGCGCAGGCCCTGCGCGCCCTGAGCCGGGGCCGCCTAGCGCTGAGCGTCACCATGACCGCCCTACACCAACTCGACGCGGCATCGCCAACCAAGGCCCCGCCGGAACGGCTTACCCTCACCGGAACCCTGCTGATCGAAGCCGCCCTCGCCGCCGCCAGCTACGGCGACGCCACCACCACCGGCAACCTCACCGACCGGGCCGGGCGGCTGGCCAACCACAACCGCGACCACAGCGAGTTCACACCGATCGTGGTCGACCTCGCCCGGGCCCTGGCCGCCACCAGCCTCGGCGACAACGGCCAGGCCATCGCCACCCACCTGCACGCCACCAGCACGTACGCCTGGCGCCGGCTGCCCGCCGAACACCGCGCCGCCCACCTGATCGACATCACCCGCGCCCACCTCGCCATCGGGGACCACCAGGCCGCCGGACGTGCCCTGGTCACCGCCGACCAGATCGCCCCCGGCGAGACCCGCATCCGTCCCGCCGCCCGCGCCGCACTCACCACCGTCCTACGCGCCGGCCCCTCCCCAGCAGATGTCACCCGCCTCGCCACCACCATCGGCCTGACCCGACGTTGAACACTCCGCTGCCTGTGCTGCCCGCGTTGATAGCAGCCATACGACTCGCTGCGGTGCTATCGGTTCAGACCGACCTTCGCACCGCAGAGGAGCGCCGGGGTGGGCGTGCGTCATCGGGACGACCACCAGGTCGAGGTAGCCGTGACCCGGAAGCCCAGGGACTCGTACAGCGGCCTGCCCAGCCGGGACGCGGTCAGGGTGACCGGCAGGCCGGTGATCGACGCCAGGGAGCCGAGCATGAGCGCGCGCCCCACGCCCCGGGAGCGGAACGCCGGCGCCGTTCCCACCCAGTAGTGGCTGCCCAACCCGCCTTCCACCGTGGTGACGCACGCCCCGGCGACCTCGCCGTCCAGTCTGGCGAGGAACACGTCGACACCTGGCTGGTGGATCAGGGCCGCGGGAAACATCTCACCGGCCCGGTAGGGCTCGAACCTGGACAGGGTGAAGGCCGCGATCACGGCCTGTTCGGCCGCGCGCAGGTCCTCCTCGGTCCGCAGCCGGATCACCGGTATCGCCGGCTCGGCGACCGCACCGGGCGCACGCAGCATGATCGGCATCTGCCGGCCGTTCATGTCTAGGCGGCTCAGGTCCGTGGCGCTGAAGGGATCCTCCGCGTCGATCGGGCCGGACGCCCGGCCGGCCAGGTCGATCAGCTCCGCGAGTTCCTCGCGGCCAAGGTCGGGCTCCTGGACCAGGATGCGCAGGCCCGCGCGCTCATCTCCGGCGACGGCGAGGAAGCCGCGGCGCCGGATCACGGTGTGACCGCGGGCGTGGCCGACGGCCGTCCAAAAGGCGGCGGAGTTGCGGGCCTGGCGCAGAGAGGTGTCGGAGGCGCTCGCGGACCGGTCGCGGGTGTTCAGGTCGATCGTCATGGCGGCAGGTGTTCCTTCTCTTTGGTAGGGCCGGTACGGCGACATCGCGCGGTGGTGCGGGCCGTCGGTCACGGACGTGGGCGGGCGTCGCTGGCCCGCCGGTCGGGCGCTGCGGCGAGTAGCGTCGCGGCTCTGCTGGTGAGGGTGTCTAGCGTCCACCGCTGGGGGTACGGACCGTAGGAGACCCGTGCGACACCGAGTGTTTCCAACTCGGCGGGCGTGGGCATGGCGGGCACTCCCAGCAGGCTGAGACGGCCCGGGCCGAAGGCGGCGACGAGTTTCCGGATGTCGCGCGGGTCGCTGCAGCCGGGCACGAAGACGCAGTCGGCGCCGGCCGCGAGGTAGGCGGTGCCGCGTTCGACGGCGGCGGCGAGGGCGGTCTCGGGCGGGCCGGTGAGGTAGGCGTCCGTGCGGGCGTTGAGCACGAAGGGCAGGCCCTCGTCACGGCCCGCGGCCACCGCTGCGCGTACCGCCCGTACGGCCTGGTCGACCGGCCTCATGGCGTCCTCGAGGTTGCCGCCGACGGCGCCGGCGCGGATCGCGGCGCGAACCGTCGCCGCCACGTCGCCGTAGCCGCCCTCCAGGTCGGCGGTCACCGGAAGGTCCACGGCGGCGGCGATGCGGGCGATGGCCGCGAGCGCGAGTTCGACCGGGATGTGTTCGCCGTCCTCGTAGCCGTGGGCCGCCGCGATGGAGTGGCTCGCCGTCGCGATCGCGTGGCACCCCGGCACGGCTGCCACGGCACGGGCCGAGGCAGCGTCCCACGCGTTGACCAGCACCAGGATCCTCGACTCGTCGTGCAGCGTACGCAGCCGCCGGGCCTTCTCCTGAAGGGTCGGTGTCGAAGTGGTCATGTGGCTCCCGGGTCGAGTGTCTGGAAGGGCCGGCGGTGCGCGGCCCAGGTGACGGCGAGGGTCGTGGCGAGCCCGGTGGCCAGGAAGACGAGCCCGAGAACGAGCCACCCCGGCCCGGACCAGACCATCACCAGGGTGGTCAGGGCGGCCGGCCCGACGGCACGGGCCAGCGGGACGCCGCTGGAATACACGCCCTGCCACTGCCCGGGGCGGGTGGGATCGGCCAACGCGAATCCGACGCACCACGACCCGGCGGCCAGTCGCAGCTCGCCGGCCACCTGCACGGCCACGGCGGCGAGGAGGAGACCCGCGGCGACGGCAGGGTCGGTGGTGGCGGTCGCCGTCCAGAAGAGCACGCAGGCTGCGCAGAGCGCGAGGCCGGCGAGGCGGATCGCCCGGGTCGCCTCGGCCAGGGTGGTCACCCGTCGGGCCGCCCGGCGCTGCCAGCCGAGGACGCCGAGGGTGTTGACGACGAAGACCGCCGCCACGATCCAGCGCGGCGCCGCCGTGCGGCTGGTCAGGTAGAGGGGGAGCAGCACGCCCAGCATCGGCATGTACAGGTACAGCACCGCGTTGAGCGCTGCGACCACGACGTAGCGGATGTCCCGCGGGGCGTCCCATCCGTGGCCCGCCCGTACGGGGGCCCGTGCGGCGGGCGGCAGCCGGGTGAGCATGATCGCGCTCACGGCGAAGAGCGCCGCGTCACCGACCAGGGCGGCGCGGTAGACGGTGGGCGTACCGGCGAGGAGCGCCAGCCCTCCGGCGGTGGCGCCGAGCCCGATGCCGGCGTTGACGGCGGTCTGGATACCTGCTCGCACCGTGACCAGTTCGGTGGACGGCACCAGGGAGACCAGCAGGGCCTGCCGGGTCGCGCCGGCCCCGCTCTGGGCGATCGCGTACGCGACGCAGGCGGACGAGACCAACCAGGGTGCCGGTGCCGACGCCAATGTCAGCAGGGCGGCCGCGGTGGCCATGGACAACAGGATGGTCACCCGCCGCAGTCCGATCCGGTCGCCCAAGGCGCCGACGGGATGGGTGAGGAGGAAGCCGGCCCCCCACGCGACGGTCAGCAGGCCGCCGACCTGCGCCGGCCTCAGGTGGCCGACCTGCACCAGGTAGACGACGAAGGTCACGTAGAAGCAGCCGTCGCCCACGGCGGTGACGAGCTGCGCCCGGAGCAGGGTGGTGGCCGGCCGCCGGTGAGGAACCGCGGTGAGCGCGGCCGGGCTAGGCGAAGCTGAGGCCATCGGAGCGGGCCCGCTTGAGTTCGGAGAAGGCCCGGCAGCCGGCGAGCAGGCGGGCGCCGTCGAAGACCCGCAGGGCCTCCTCGCCGCGGGGAATGGAGGTCAGCACGGGGCCGAAGAAGGCCACGCCGTCGATCACGACGGTCGGGGTACCGAGGTCCTCGCCGACGAGTTGCCGGGCCTTGGCGGTGCTGGCGCGCATCTGCGGGTCGAGGTCGCTGCAGCGGGCGGCGTCGGCGAGGTCGGCGGGCAGGCCGGCCTCGGCCAGGGCCGCCGGGACGACGGTGGCGAAGTCCTTGTCGCCCTCGTCGTGGATGCGGCGGCCGAGCGCCGGGTAGAGGTGGGCGAGGGCCGCCGGGCTGTGGTGCACCGCAGCTGCCACGCACACCCGCGCCGGCCCCCACGCGCGGTCGTTGAAGGCGCGGTACCAGGGCTCCAACTCGCGGTCTTCGTTGAGGACCGAGAGGCTCATCACCTCGAACCGCAGGTCGATCGGACGCAGCCGTCCCACCTCCATGAGCCAGCGGGAGGTGATCCAGGCGAACGGGCAGGACGGGTCCACGTAGGCCGTGACCACCGGGACCGACGTACGATCGAAGTTATCTTCCATGGAAGAGAAGTTACCTTCTATGGAAGATAAGATGCAAGCGTGAATGAGGACCGCATCGCCGGCATCGTCGCCCAGTGGCGTCGTGAACGTCCCGACCTCGACCCCGACCCGTTGCTGATCATCGGGCGGATCCAGTGGCTGGCCGAGGTGCTCGACGCGGCCCTGCGGCCGCCGTTCGCCGAGGCGGATCTGGGAAACGGCGAGTTCGACGTGCTGGCGGCACTGCGCCGGGAAGGCACGCCGTACACGCTCACGGCCGGGCAGTTGAGCCAACGGATGCTGGTTACCACCGGGGCGGTGACCAAGCGAGTCGACCGGCTCATCGCCCGGGGCCTCGTGTCGCGTTCGGTCTCCGACAGCGACGCTCGGGGCAGAGTGGTGGGGCTGACCCCGGCCGGCGTGGCGTTGGCCGACCGCCTCATCGAGCAGCATCTGGCCAACGAGGCGGCCATCCTCCGCGAGCTGCCCGACGCCGACCGCAGGGAGCTCAAGCGCCTGCTGGCGGCGTTGGCCCGGATCGTTCGTTCCTGACGGCCGGCCCGCCGGCCCGGCGAAAAAGTCCCATCCTCGATGCGACGCGTCCGGGCTCTCCTCAGGGGACATCGACAGCGCGTACTTCGGCCCGGGCAGGAGGCTCCGGCGGTCCGAACCTGGCGGACGCGGAGCCGTACCCGGGGCCCTCGACGTGCGCAGGATCCCGGGCAGGGGTGCCCAGCTCGGCGCTGTCCGTCAGTGGGAGGCGGCGCGATCGAGGATCATCGCCAGCTCGTCCGGGCTGTCGCGCATGAGATTGTGCCCGCCGGGCAGGGCGTGGGTGGTGCAGCCGGGGTCCGCACTCAGCTTCAGGTAGGTCGTGGTGAACGGGGACTGGTCGGCCCGGCCGGCGGCGTACACGTAGTCTCGGCGCTCGATGTGCCCGAGATCGCCGGTAAGCCGGAGTGGCTGGAGCAAAGAGGCGATCGGGTGGGACGTGGCCCGTGCGTCGAAGAACGGCAGCGGCCGGGACGCGCAACCGGTCTCGTCCACGTCCACGTACCACCGTCGCTCCTGGTCTGACACGAGTGACCAGCAGGAGTCACCGTGAGCGGGTACCACGGCGTCCAGGTAGACCAGGGAGCGGACCCGGTCGGGTGCGCGGTCCCCGGACCCGGTGATCACCATCCCGCCGTAGCTGTGCCCGACGAGCGTCACGTCCCGCAGATTCTCGCCCTCGAGCGTGGCCACCACGTCCTAGATGTGGGTGTCGAGGTTGACCGTGCCGTGCAGCAGGTGGCTGCGTTCACTGACGCCGGTCAACGTCAGCGGATGGACTGTGTGCCCCGCGCCCGGTAGCCGGCTGGTGAGCTGCTCAAAGCACCACCCGCCGTGGCACATCCCGGGGACGAGTACGACGTTTGCCATGATCCTGCTCCTTGCGTTGATCTCGAATGGTGGTGGGGCGCCGGAGGTCGCCGACGAGGGCGATCACCGCGGCAGCGGCGCACAGGACTGCGGTCCAGGCGAGGGTGGCCGTGGTGGAGGTGTGGTCGGCGACCAGGCCGGCGAGCCAGGGGCCAGCGGTCTGGCCGTCGGTTCAAATCCGGCCATCCCGACAAGGTGAAACAGCAGGTCAGGAGGCTGGTCCGAGACATCGGACCGGTCTTTCTCACTTCCTGGGGACCACGTCGGTCAAGTGCGCCGTCCGGTAGCGCTCCTTGACCCCCAGTAGTCCGGTGGCCCAGCGGCATGCTCACGCACGTTTGCCCCGGTCACCTGAAGCATAAACCGGCCGAGTAAGGGAGTCGTCACACCGCCCCCGGGAGTTGTCTCCTGATCTTGGACACTTGAACCTTGGATCATGATGATCCGGATGGACAGGAGTCCTGGAACACGATGGTAAACAAGCACTACCCCGCGCAGGTCAAGGCCGACGCGGTCGCGTTGTACCGGTCCCGGCCGGGCGTGACGATCGCGCAGATCGCTGATGACTCGGGGTCAACCGGGAGACGCTGCGTAGCTGGGTCCGCGCTGACGATCAACGGCGGGGCGGGACCGCTGGGCCAGCGACGACGGCGACGAGGCCGGGACCATCGGTATCGCGGCCAACCGGCCGGTCGAGGTCTACGTCGGCCTATCATCACAGTTGTCTCTAAGATCAAATCCTGCTAGACCTTGGTGGCAGACGGTCAGATCAGGAAATGGTGCACCGCCACACCATGGCTGCAATCGGGGCGTGTACGCCCAGCTGTCGGCAGATCTGCTGCTGCCTGGACCAGAGTTGCGTGCGGGAGCAGCACAGCAGTACGGCGATTTCGTGGTTGCTGTGCCCTTCGGACAGTAGGCGGAGGCGCAAGTCATCGTCGCTCAGGCCGCCTGCCGCGTCGATTTCGTGCGGGGCCGCAAGGCTTGTGTCGCGGTCCGTGCTCGGCCGGGCGGTGGGCTCATTGTTTGCCAAGCGGGTTCTCCTCGCAAAGGCGGTGGGGTGGGCCGTGCGTTTGGCCCACCCCACCGGGCGCTGGTTGCGGCCTCCTCGGTCAGGGTTGGTAGATCGTGGCGATGGCGTACGGCTCGACGCGAACGGGTCCACGCAAGCCGTAGGGGTCGGTGCGAGAGCTGGTCTGGTTGTACTTGGTCACCGCGTTCCGCATGGTGGTGCGGACGACGACTTTGACCTCGTTTGGTCCTGCCTTGATGTACGGGGTTAGGTCCCAGGTGACGTCGGAGACGATCTGGGCGCCGACTCGCTTGCCGTTGACGTGGAGTTCGGTGGTGCCGTCGACCTTGCCGAGGTTGATCTGGACGCCCTTGCCGGCGCCGATCCAGTTGGCGGGAATGGTGAGGGTGCTGGTGTAGGTGCCGACGCCGGATTCACCGGCGATTTGCGGCCGGTCACGCCAGTCCCACAGTGGAAAGGTGCCCGACAGTGAGGGGATCGTGATCGTGGTGTGCCCGGTCGGGGTGAACGCCTCGACCGACAGGCTCCACGTGTACGGGCCGGGGTTGGCGGCGCGTTCGGGCACGTCGGTCTTGACCAGCACCTTGGGGCCCTTGCTGAGTCGGAACTGGTGTGTGCCGTCGGACGTGGTCTTGTAGAGAATTGTGCCGTTCGCAGTGGTGACCAACTCGCCGGTGTCCGGAACGTCGCCGATCACATGGATGCCAGGCTTGCGGCGGCTGTCGACGGCGAGGACGTGGGTTCCCTGCCTGGGCAGTGTCAGCGGCACGACCACTCGGCCCTTGCGCTGTTCGTAGTGTGCGGCCGGAGTGACCGTGCCGTCCCACAGGTTCATGTTCAGCACGGCGCCGGTGCCCTCGATGCCTGGGCTAAAGGAGACTTCGCGGTCGTCGGGGTTGTAGAAAAAGACGTAGCGGACACCGTCGGCCTCACGCAGCTGGGTGAGGACGTTCGCGTTCTCCCATGCGACGCGTGGAGCAAGGTCTTCCTGGTCCAGGGCGTCGGCAACATCGCCCTGGGTTTCGACGCGTCGGACGTGCTTACCCTTGAGTGCCTGCTTGATGAACGTACGGACCTCCTCGTCACCGGCGGTGCCGGCGGCGTAGCCGGCATCCGCGTCCGGCACGGCTCCGACGAAGATGATCGTGAGCCCAGCCTTGGCGGCTGCGGCGAGGGCCTTGGCGGCGTACACGGGCACAGCGCGCTCGTCCACGACGAGTGCCTGGTACCGCGGGCCGTTCGGAAAGAGCACGCCGTCGCCGATGACTCCGTCCTCGGCCAGTCCCTCCGGGTCGAGGTACTGGATGGTGTAGCCCCTGCGCTCCAGGCGGCGGGTCTCGAACAGCTGGGACGGCTGGGTGCCTTCATCCGTGGCCGTGCGCGCCGCTGTGGTGAGGAATCCCTTGCGGTAGATGGCGATGTCAGTAAGGGGCGTGCCGGTCTCCAGCACCTGAGTGCCGCGGGCCCAGTACGCGTTGGTCTCCTTGAACACCGGCCACTGGGGGTTGTTGACGTCGTTGAAGCTGTCGTGGGAGGTATCGCCGAAGCGATACTGACCCGGCCATCGCGCCCCGAGCGACATGTACTGGAAGCCATGCAGGAAAGGCTGGGTGATACCCGCTGCCCACTCCTTGTCGATCATCGCCTTGTAGTCGCCGAGGTCCAGTTGGTGCGAGTTCTGTGGCTGGGCGCCGATCTCGGTGGAGATGCGGGTAGTGCCGCCTTGATGGGCACCGCCGACGACAGTACGCTGCCAGTCCAGCGCAAAGCGCCAGCCGTAATTGTCGATGGTGACCGGGAATCGGTCACCGGAGTTGTAGGACTCGCCCTCCACCTTGCCGCCGAGGCGAGCGAGTTCCCGATTGCTGCGGATGGGTTCGAGGTCCTGACCGTACGCGGCCTGCGCCTTGTACCGCATGCCGTACCGGGCCGCCCACTCCTGGAACGGCGCCAGGTGGTGTTCGACGTACAGGTCGGTCAGCAGCGTGTAGTAGTCGGTGCGGACCTTCTCACCCTTGCCGCCGGGCAGGTCGAAGTCAGGCACCGGCGGCGTCGTGGGCACCCAGTATCTGCTCATGCCGTGCTGGAACATCAGCGGTAGGTACTTGGCCATCGGGTAGCCGCGCCGGGTCTGGAACTCGGCGGGGAAGGATGGGGCCCAGAACAGCGAGTCGGCGTTGAGTTCGAGCGAGTCCTCGAAGAAGTCACCACCGACCTTCTTGAGCGCGTCGTAGTTCTCCGGCCCGATTTGGAACTCCTCGAGGTACTCCGCCGCCTTCGCCGCCGCGTTCTTGTCGAAGGCGCTAGTCACCACTTTTGCGGCGTCACGCTGCCAGAACGCGAAGATGATCCAGTCTCCGCTGCCCGGCGGTGTCCAGATGAGCCTGTCGTTCGCGACGTCGGCCGTGAGGTCGACCAGGGACGCCTCGTCCAGGATTGTGGAGGTAGCCGGGATCCGCACCGGGGTCCCCCAGCGGGGCCGCTCGGCTGCCGGCAGCAGTTCGGCGGCGGGCCCACGCGTGATCACCCGGGCGGCGGTGACCGCCACGAGGATGCTTGGGCGCGCACCCGTCGGGTCGTCAAAAGTCTTGGGTACGTCACCGGAGAATTCCGCGCCGCCACGGACATCGACGCGCCCGTACTGCAGTTCCTGCTGGGCGTAGCCGGTGCCCGAGCCGGTGTTCGGGGTCTGTACGGGCCAAGCGGCACCCATCGTCATGCTGACCGTGACATCAAGCTGGCGCGCCTTGTCGAGGACGGCACGTAGGTTGGCACGCTGGACCTCGTTCGCCCACGCGTCAGTCGAGTAGGCGATCTCCACCTCGCCGAACCCGGCAGCCCGGATCGCGGCGATCTCGCGGATAGTCTCCTCGATCCCGAGTGGTGCGCGCCACCACCAGCGGACCGCGGGCAGGAACTGCTGCGGAGGGCTCTGGAACGCCGCCGGTGCGATCGGCGCCGCCCGGAAGACCGGTCCGGTTCGGGCTGGCGTACGCACGGCCCGCTCGTGCAACGGAACCGCCGCGCTGGTCGCCGCACTCGCGGTTCCCTCGGCGATGATGCCGCCGGCGGCGGTCGCCGCCGCAGCGGACGTGGATATTTGCATGAACCTGCGCCGGGAAACGGGACTTTGCATGGTGCTCCTTTTGGCCGCGGGGGGGGGTTGGATTAGGCGGCACTTTCGCTCGACTGCTAGCCGACGGGTGCGAGGTGGCGCCGGGGTGCAGGGCTACCTAGGGCTTGACTTGGTCAAGCCGTGAGGCGGCTGCCCGAGCCTGGACGCTGGCGGTGGTCGGCCAGGGTCCAGGAGGGTGGGTCAGTTGAGCGAGCCGGCGGGTACACGTAGACGGCGTCGGGCTTGCCGCCCGCAGCGTCCATCTGCAGAAGCACCGCCGATGCCGGCCACAGCGGCGGCGAAGCCGCCGAAACGGCGGCGCCTACCGGGATGCGGTGAGGACTCCTTGTGCACAAGAGCCTCCGAGGTTGGGATGGTGTTGGGCCAGAGGGCTTTGAGACGTTTCAATGCCCCGCGCTCGTCTGGACACCCGACCAAGGTGCTTGGTCCCTGAGCGACGGGTCTCGCCGACGACGCGATGGGCTGGCCTGTCGCCCCAACTCAGCCGCGGTGGGTCGCGGTGACCGCAGGGGCGGTCACCGCGACCCGGCCGCTCACTTCTTGGTGGTGTACTTCAACTCGACAAAGGGAACAAGCTTTGCCTGCTTCGGTCCGAACTCGAGGTAGACCTGGTCGTTGTGCCACCACCTCGTATCCCTGCGGCGTTCCAGAGGTGCCTGTTCGGTGATGACTCCTCGGTCGAGCTGGACGTTGGCCAGTGCCGAGCTGTACTCGATAACGATCTTGTTCTGTCCGTCGACCAGGTAGTCGCTGACGTCCGCGACGGGCTTGGTCCAGCTGACCCCGCCGGTGTAGAGGTCCTTGCCGACCAAGGGGACCTGCCGGCCGGTGCCGTCGTCGATGGTGGGCTTGCCGACGCCGCCGACATCCTTTCGCACCTTCGTCGGGTTGGTGCTGACGCCGCCTCCGACCTTGCGGCCGTTGATCCAGACCTTCATGCCCTCTTCGAGCGTGTCGCCGAAGTCGAGGTAGGCGCCGCTGGCTGCCTTGGCGTCCCAGTGGAAGGTGGCCTCATAGCGGCCGGTGCCGGACACCGCCTTGCCAACCGTGGGGATGTTGTTCCAGGTCGTCAGCTTGTCCAGCTTCACGTTGATGGCGGTCTTGACCGTGGAGGTCTTGCGGTTGATGGTCGTCAGAGCTCCGATGGTCTCCGTGCGGACCAGGTCCCCAGCAGTGCTGTTGGGGCGCCAGGACTGCACGGTCAGGTCCCAGCCGGTGATGTCATAGGCGCCCGGGACGGTGACGGCGTCTTGGTATTGCTTGCCGTTGCTCAGCTTCGTCGTCACCTTCCCGCTGTCGATGGCGCGCACGGTCACGCCATTCCGAAGGGCATAGGACGACTCGGCGTTGGTGGAAACGATGTGCAGCTTTTCGTTGTTCACCTTCTGGAACGCCATCAGGGCGATGTTGTTGTAGTTGATGTCGATGGGGACCACGGTCTTGCCCTTGGCCCACTTGTAGTTTGCGAGCTCCGTTACCTTGCCGGTCCAGGCGTCGATGACGTACGGGATGAACTTGCCGTCCATTTCGATCTCGGTCTTGATGTTGGTGCCGTGGTCCTCGTTGCGGACGCTCGCCTTGTGACTCTTGTCGTGGTAGTCGTTGGGGCAGTAGTTGTAGACGTAGAGATAGCGGTTGCCGTCGCCGTCTTGCCTGGTCTGCGTGAGGAGCTGGTGGTTCTCCTGCGCATATCCGGCGTAGGGGTACACGCCCAGCTCCTGCAGCTTCTCCATGACGTTGTCGTCGTATCCGCCGGGAGCGGCGCTGAAGTAGTCGATGTTGTCGTTGACGGTCGCCGTCCTGACCCCGGGCAGCTTCTTCAGCTTGTCCATGACCTGCTTCAGCGCAGCGTCCTTGCCGTCGTTGAAAGGCGTCCGCGAAGCAGCGCCGCCCAGGATGACGACCTTCAGGCCCTTCCTGGCCCAGGCCAGAATCCTCTCGGCGGCAGCGAGATCCAGCCAGTCCTGATACAGCACGATGGCCTTGTACCCGGCCTGTTCGATGGTCTTGGTCTTCGGATCAAAGTAGACGTCGTCGTTGAACAGGAACCTGGGGTTGAAGTAGTCGTAGGTGTAGCCGTTGTCCTGCAGTTCAGTGGAGCGGTAGTACACACCCTGGTGGGCGTACTGCCAATTCATTCTGGAATTGTCGTTGCCGATATCGGCAAGGTACGCCACACCATGGATCCAGTTCTGGTGGACGAACCCGACATCGGTGCGGGACCTCCCCGTCTGCAGCAACTGTTGCACGCGACCCAGATGCGCATTGAACTCGTCATAATCCGCAGAGTCGGGATGCCGCGTACCAGGGTAGTTGAAGTCAGGTTGACTCTCGTTCGAACCTCTCGGACTGTATCCGGGCCAGGTGTAGTTGCCGTATCCGAAGTCCGCAGCCCAGACGTGCCAGACGATCCGCTGGAAACCCGCCGCGAACTCGGAGTAGGCATCTCGGAGCTTCAACTGGTGCGTGGAGTTGAAGGCCGGCAGCTGAGCTCCTGTCTCGCTGGAAAGCACCTTGTTCTGCAGCTTGGCGCCGCCGGTCCAGAGCCGGAAGATATCGACCTGGTTGTACTGGTTCAGGTTCTCCGCCTCGGGGTAGTCCACCGCCATGATGGGCTCGGAGATCTCGAGAGGCCTTCCGTACGAAATCTGCGCGCGGGTCTTGATGCCTACCGAGTTCAGCCACTCCTTCAGGGGCGTCAGCATCCGCTCCATATACAACTGGGTCAGGACGTCCTGGTAGTCGTTGACGATTCCCTGGCGGCGCTCTTCGGCACCATCGAGCCGGTAGGTCCCGGTAAGCCCTACCGAGTGGTAAGGGATATCCGGGATGGCGGCGACACCGCTGATCAGGAAGAGGTACGGCGTGATGTCGTAGCCCTTCTTCTTTCGGAACTGCTGGGCCATGTCCTCGGCCCACCAGGTGAAGCCGGTACCTGTGCTCATCTCCAGAGAGTCCATGAACAGCTGCACGTCGCCGTTTAGGATCTTCTGCCGCAGTACCGGATCACTCAGATAGTGCTGCTCCCAGAACTCCCGCAACGCCGCGACACCGCGCACGTCAAAGTAGTTCGTGGCATAGCTCGGCTGCACGGCGGGGCTGGAGGTCTGGTAGGTCCCCTGGGTCCACAGACCAAACACCCGGTAGGTCCCGTCGCCGGGCGCGGTCCAGTTCAGGTTCTGCGTCCACACGTCCGCACCCTGTGACAGATGGGGCGCCAGGTCGACCATGCTGCCAGGAGCGACCATGTTGCCCGAGACCACTCGGTAGGCATAGGCGGTCACGAACCTCGCCCCCGCCCTGCGGGCGTTTGCTGCAGGCGACGGCAAGACGGTCAGGCTCTGCCCCGCATCCACCGTCCCGGTGCCCAAGGTCAGGTTCTGCATTGCCGCCTGACTCGTCGGATCCAGGCCGGGCACATTCGAGGTGGCCCAGTTCGTACCAGAGGTCAGATAGACACTCATGCCCAGGTCCAGCAGCTTGTTCATCATTAGGCTCCACTTGTGAGCCCACATGGCAGAGCCATAGGCATAATCAGCGTCAGACGCAACGCTGTCATTCTGCATGCACAGCTCCACACCCCGGAACCCACCGTCATACAGAGCCTGGATCTGCTCCAGCAGAGTCTCGTCGGTGTGCGCCGCATCACCCAGCCACCACCGCACGTCTGTGCTGAACACCCGATCCGGATCGATGTACTTGCTCTCCAGATACTGCGCAAAAGCCGCACTATTGGTTGCCGCCGCAGCACTCACCGCAGCAGGCAGCCCCGCCGCGTCGGCCTGGCCGGATCCGACAACCCTACCGGCAACGACCAGTGCACCCGCCGCGGCCACTCCGCGCATAATGCCTCGGCGAGAGATGGGGCTGCCAACATCCAACCGCTTCGTCGTCATGTCACTCAACGCACTACCCTTCCAGTCCTCAATGGCCTTCCTGCTCCCCCGCTGACCCGGGCCAGGCACCGCCGAAGCCAGATTGCTACAGCCGCGAGGACACCGGTTGGCACCCCGTGCGCGATGAAACGTTTCATGCTGACGTTCGCAATGCTATGACAAGCGCCACACCCTTGGCAATCAGGCGACGCCAAAGTTGGCGATTCCTCGCCAACGCCCAAGCGGCTATAGCCGCCATGGACCCACCACCACAGAGGCCAATCGTCGCGTGACTTCCTCGAACATGCGAGATCCGATGACGTGGCCCGGATGGCTACCTCGGGCCTCCACCGCGCGAATTGCGTCAGATGAGGTCTCTGCGAACTGCCCACACCACTGCCTCGATGGGGCGCTGGACTCCGAGATGGCGACAGATGTTCTGCACGTGCCTACTGACGGTGCGGTGACTCAAATGCAGTTCGTCGGCAACTTGATGCAGGGTTGCTCCCCGCGCCAGCCGGGCAAGGATGTCGAGGTCGACGGCCGACAATGAGCCGGCCGACCCCGGGGCCTGATAAAGCTCGACCACAGGGCAGCCCCCTTTCGCGAGTGGAGTCCGGCGTAGTAGTGGAATGCTCGGCACCGCAACGGGATCAGCGCGCGGGGCAACTTGCCACCGTCATCCAGTCATTGATGGTCTTGGTGGGCAGGCCCATCAACAGTGCGCCCTCACAGCTTCTTCGGGGCTTGGCGGGGACTGGGCAGCGGCGGAGAGGGCTCAGGAGACCGGGCGCGACCACACGTCGGCGATCGACGGGTCGAAGTAGGCCGGGTCGTCCTGGTTCTCGAACCGGATCCGGACCGACCCGTCGGCGGCCGCGAGTGAGGCCGGGACGACCAGCTCGTAGGTCACCGTACCGGCACCGGCGGCGGAGCGCTCGAAGGTGCGCAGCAGCACCTCCTCACCGTCGACGTAGACCTTGTAGCGCTTGACCTGGGCGCGGTCGTAGGTCTCGACCGCGCGGACCACGAACGCCTCGCCCGGGGCCACGGCCAGGTCGAACTCGAACCACGAGAACGGCGTGAGGTGTCCGGCGTAGCGCCGGGTCAGTCCGGCCTCCGTGCTGGTTCCGGAGGACGGCGCCGCCGTCAGCCGGTGCGCCTGCTCGGACGAGGCATTGCCGAGGTCGACGTGGTCGAGGGCGTCGGTGACGTCCGGGGTGATCGCGACCCGGACCGAGCCGGTTCCGGTCGCGAGGATCTCGCCGTCGCGGACGAACCGCGCGGTGAGCGTGACGTCCTCGACCGTCTGGCGGGCGGCACGCGGGACGACCACGTCGAGGGCCACGCTGCGGGTCTGCCCGGCCGGGACCGTCAGGTCGGCCCCGGCGACCGGCTGCCATCCCTCGGGGAGGTCGAGCCGGAGCCGGCCGGATGTCGGGGCCCGGCCGACGTTGCGCACCGTCGCGGTGACCCTCGTGGACGCGCCGGGCCGCACCTCGGCCGGCTCGGCGGTGACCGACTCCACGACCACCGGCGACTGCACAGAGACCTCGAGCGGGCTACGCATGGTCAGGGTCGCGTCGGCGTACACGTAGGTCGCCTCGGCGTCTCCGCGCAGGGTTCCCGGTCGCTGCTGCTCGGGAACCGCCAGCTCCAGCCGGCCCTCGCCGGTGCCGCCGGGTGGCAACTGGTTAATCAGCCGCACCCAGGAGGGCGTGGTGGTCCAGCCCTCACCGAACCCGGTCAGCGAGGCACGGACGTTCACCACCCGTTCAAAGCCGTCGTTGGCCACGGCGAGCCGCACGGGGATCCGGTCCCCCGGCCGCAGCACGTCGGGACCGGCCTCGGCCTTCAGCGACAGGCCCAACAGGTCCGACGCCGCGGTCGACACGGCGGACATTGCCCGGTCGACCGCGGTGACGAGCTCCTCCAGGCCGGCGGCGTTCAGTTTCGCGAGGACGTCGGCCATCGACTCCAGCGCCAGGTGCGAGGCCGCCAGGTGACGGGCGGCCGCGCGGGTGTCGCCCGTGAGCAGGGCGGCGTGGGCGTCGCGGGCCTTGGCCTCGGAGGTGGCGGCCGCTGAGGACAGCCGCTGCGCCTGCCCGGGGTTGAGGTCGCCGGCCCGGCGGGCGGCGTCGACGAGGGCCGCGAGGGGCTGCGTCGCGTCGATCGCCGTCCCGACCAGGCCGAGCTGCTCGTCGGAGGCGAAGCGATAGTCACCGGAGCCGACGACCACCCGTACAACGCCGTCGGTGACGGTCACCTCGTGCACACCGGGAGCGTCCGCCACCGGCCGTCCGCCCTCGGATACGGCCCAGCGGCTGGCCCCCGGGACCTCGACCGTGGCTGTCGTGCCAACGGGGACGTGCACGTTGAGCGAGAGTCGGCGACCCTGCCGGCGCCAGTCGCTGGACACCGGGCCCCACGGGGTTTGCGTGGTCGCGGACGCGTGGTCGAGCTGACCGGTGACGGCCGGGGCGATCGTGACGTCGCGGTAGCCCGTCGTGGCAGAGGGCCGGATGCCGGCGACGTATTGGTAGTTCCAGTCGTCGAGGGTGCCGAGGAAGTAGTGGCCGACCGATCGAGCCTGCAGGGACCAGTGCTCCCAGACGGTGGTCGCGCCGTTCGCCAGCTTGTAGCCCCAGCTCGGATACGTCGTCTGGGTCGCCACACGGTAGGCCACGTCTTCGTGGCCGTACTGCGTGAGCACCGGCAGCAGGTACTTCGTGCCCAACGTTCCGGTGTCGAGGTGGTAGCCCCGCTCGACCACGTCCTGGGCGAGTCGGTCAGCGACTCGCTGGGCGACCTCCTCGTTCGGAGTGAGATTGAAGGCAAGCGCCAGCACGTTGTGGACCTGTCGGTAGCGGTTGGCATCCGCACCCTCGCCGCGATAGCGGTCCTGAGAGTTCTGGAAATAGACGTCGTTGAACGCCGTCTTGGTGGCGTCCGCCCTCGCCGCGAACTGCACGGCGTCGTTTTCCTTGTCCAGATGCTGCGCGACTCGCTCCATGGTGCGCAGCATGAGGTAGAGGTACGCCGTGCCGGACACGCGGTTGTCCTCGTCCGGCGCATGACCGCCGGCCGGGCTGCCCGTGGGCGACACCCAGTCACCGAGCCGGTTGCTGATCACGGTGCCGTTGGCTCGACGCTGGCTGTACTCCAGGTCGACGTAGCCCTTCATGCCGTCGTAGAGCTCGGTCATCACCCGGTCGTCGCCGCCGTACTGGTACAGCCAGTAGGGGATCATGATGTAGGCCGCGTGCCAGGGCTGAGACGGTCCCCATGCGCCCCAGTTGCCCGAGCTGGGTGCGATCACCATGGGGGCACCGGCGCGGGAACCGCTGACCTCCCGGGTCTCGTGGATGTCGCGCAGCCATTTGGCGAAGAGCTCGTGGGTGTCCATGTTCAGCATGAACATCTCGGCACCGACCGTGGCATCGCCGGTCCAGCCGTTCTTTTCGAACATCGGGGTGTCGGTCGGGATGTGGTGGATGTTGTTGTAGAGCGTGTTCACCACGATTTCGTGGACGCCGTTCAGGGTGCCGTTCGAGGCCTGGAACCTGCCGGTCTGCTCGGCGTCGGTGTTGACCCGCTTGGCGGTGAAGGCGCTCAACGGCGGCGGATCCTCGCCCGGCCAGCCCGTGACTTCGATGTACTTGAAGCCCTTGTAGGAGAACTTGGGCATCCAGGTCTCCGGCTCGCCGGTTCCGGCCAGCGTGAAGTAGTCGGTCTGGAGGCCGGCCTGGAAGCCACCGTTGTTGCTCATGTTGACGCGGCCGTTGGCCAGCAGCTTCTCCGCGTGAGCGGCCCGGATCGTGGTGCCCGCCGGGCCCTGGACGGTGTACTCGACCATGCCGGCGATGACGTTGGGGAACTCCACCACATAGACGCCCGGTGCAGGCTCGGTGATGCCGACGGCGGGGTAGGACCGGGTGATCCGGATCGGTTGCTGGCGCTGGTTCACCAGGACACCGCGCGGCCCGCTAGCGATCCTCGGGGCACTCCACGCGGAGTCGTCGAAGCCGGCGGAGTTCCAGCCCGGGACCGCGAAGCGCGCATCGTAGCGCTCACCGGCGTAGAGGTCGTCGAAGCGGGTCGGGCCCTCGTGGTAGGTCCAGGAGTCGTCTGTCACCACGCGCTTGGTGCTGCCGTCGGCGTAGTCGATGTGCAGGATGCCTCGGGCCATCGGCTCGTCACGCCAGGTCGGCCGCTCCCAGTTCCAGACGTTGCCGCCGGTCATCGCGAAGAATTCGCGGCCGAGCTCCATGCCGATCGCGTTCGGCCCCTCGACCAGCCGGTCGGTGACGTCGAACGCCGCGTACTGCACGGTGTCGTCGTAGTCGGCGAAGCCCGGGGAGAGCATGGCATCGCTGACGGGGGACCCGTTGAGGCTGACGTCGGCGTAGCCGCCGGCCGCGACGTAGTACGTCGCGTTGCGCACCGGCCTGTCGACGGCGAACTCCTTGCGCAGCAGCGGGGCAGCGGCTGGCGCAGGCGCCAGGATCGTGTTGATGGTCCCCACGAGTTCCAGTGAGCCGTTGGCGACTGTGCCGCCGCTGAACGGGTTGAAGCCGGTGGAGAAGTCGACGTCGGCCAGCACCCGGCTGTCCTCGGTCCGGGTCACCTTGACCGCGTGGGCCCGCGACCGCTCCGGCTGCCCGCTTGCGACGTCGGAGCGGAAGCCGATGAAGCCGCGCTGCATGTTGCCGGCCTGCGTGACGTTGCGCGATTCGACCTCGATCCCGTTGATGCGGGTGACCACGTGGACGCTGGACTGGTCGGTGCCGGGTCCCACGGTGACACTCAGCTTGTTTCTCTGCGTGGTGAGCTGGTTGACCGTCACTGCCGAGGAGATGTCAATGCCGGGGTTCGCCAGGAGGGTGTAGTTCCCGTTCACGCGACGGTGGGGGCGCAGGCGGGGCACGCCACCGTCGACGGAGACCTGCCACATCAGGGCGTTGTTGGGGTTCGGCGCGCGCACGAAGGCACCGAACGCGACGTGGTCGATGGTGAAATCGAACTCCGCGGTGTAGTTGTCCCACCCGACGAGTGGGTCGCCCGACGGCGGCCGCGCGCCGACCCACCTGCTGTGGCCCCAGTCGGTGGCGGTCATCAACCCGGTTCGGAACTGTGACGACCCGCTGGCCTTGCCTGCAGTGGTGATCACGTCGACCGTCCACTCGTACCCGGTCGTCGACTTTAGGGTCGGTCCGTCGTACTCCACGTCGAAGGACCGGTCGGACTCGACCGCCCCGCTGTCCCAGACGACGTCCCCTCCCGTGGTGATCCGCACGCGGTAGGACTCCTGGCGGACGTCGCGCTCCGTGGTGCTGATGATCCACGAGAACCGGGGACGGTCGAGGTCGATGCCGACGGGCTCGGGCTTGCGCTCGACCTTGAGGTCGACGAGCTTCACCCGATCACCCTCCGCCGGATCACCCTCCGCCGGCCGCGCGCTCGCGCTCGGTGTCGGTGCGCCGAGCCCGGTCAGGATCAGCGCCAGCACCATCAGCAGCACGCCGGCGAGACGACGGGATCTGTCGGATGTGTACGGCATGGGGGCCACCTTTGGCTGGACGCTGCTGGGCCGGTGAAACGTTATAGGGACAGTAGGCAAGACTTGTCGCAGCTCCAACTGGGTTCGGAAGAGATGGCCGCTTCCGGCCACCTCTATGAATTGAAACGCTCCAGAGTTTTTCACCACGTTGCGCCGCGGCGACGACGCCCTCCGCCCGCTCACCATTCAGGTCAGCCAGGGAACCCTTCTGCCAGGGGCACCCTCGACGGAGGGCAGTGGGGGCCGGGCGAACTCGTGCGCCGCGACGACGGACCGTGGCGCTGGCAACCACAGCACGGAGATACAGATGAGGAGCCTGCTGGATCTTCAGCTGGCCGGCTCGCGGGCATTGCGGGCGGCTTTCAGCGCTCTGGGCAGCCCTAATGCCGGTGCGCCGGCGGGTTCGGCCAGCCGGATCGGTCAGGGCAGCAGGATCACGTGCAAGTTGCGGGGCCCGTGCACGCCCTCCACCCGGTTGAGCTCGATGTCGCTGGTGGCGGACGGCCCGCTGATCCAGGTCAGCGGGCGGTGCGGGGACAGCCGGGCGAGCGCCTCGGGCACTCCTGCCACCACTTGGTCGGCCCGGACCACGCACACGTGTAGGTCCGGCAGGAGACTGAGGACCCGACGGCCCTGGTCGGGCGAGCCGTCGAGGACGACCGTGCCCGTTTCGGCGACCGCCACAGCTACGGCGGTGACGACCGCGTCCGCTGCGCCGATCTGCTCATTGGCGAGTCCGCCGTCGACCACGACGGTCACCGTCGAGGGCAGCCAGGCGGGCGGCAACCCGGGCGGTACGACGACGGTGGCTCCCGACGGCAGGATGCCGCTGATGGTGTCGGCGATGTCCGCCTCGGCGAGGCGGTGCACCTCTGCCCGGTAGTCGACCAGTCGGTCCACCAGTTGTTCGAGGTCCCGCATGCCCGCCCGGCGGTAGGCGCGGGGCACCTCGACGGACGCGCGTGCATCGGTGCCGAGGGCGGCGCGCAACCGACCGAGGACGAGTTCGCGGGCGGTCATCGCGTGGCCCACCAATCGCGGAAGGTCTGCGCCGGCGGGTCCGGCAGGTCACGGCTGGCAGTCCAGCCGTCAAGCGGCGGGGGTATACCACGCCCCCGCCGCCCGGCGAGCCGGCTCAGCCGCACGGCCCGCTGCGCCGCCTGGTACAGCCTGGGTCGATTCATCGTGTATGCCGCGGCCGCCATCGCCGTCGCCTCGCCTCGCGGATGGGGCGCCTGGTCACGCAGGTGCACCAGCAACTCCGGAATGTTGATTTTCACCGGGCAGGCGTCGTAGCAGGCCCCGCAGAGCGACGAGGCGTACGGCAGTGAGGAGTTGTCCGCCACGCCGGTGAGCTGCGGGGAGAGCACCGCGCCGATCGGGCCCGGGTAGACCGAGCCGTACGCGTGGCCGCCGGTGCGCTCGTAGACGGGGCAGACGTTGAGACAGGCGGAGCAGCGGATGCAATGCAAGGCCTGCCGACCGACCTCGTCGGCGAGGACCGCGCTGCGGCCGTTGTCGAGCAGCACCAGGTGGAACGCCTGCGGCCCGTCCCCGGGCGTGACACCGGTCCACATCGAGGTGTACGGGTTCATCCGCTCCCCCGTCGATGCCCGCGGGAGCAGTTGCAGGAATACCTCCAGGTCCCGCCAGGTCGGCACCACCTTCTCGATTCCCATGACGGTGATCAGAGTCTCCGGCAGGGTGAGGCACATTCGCCCGTTGCCCTCGGATTCCACTACGGCGAGGGTGCCGGTGTCCGCCACGGCGAAGTTGGCCCCGGAGATCGCCACCTTCGTGGTGAGGAACGTCTGCCGCAGGTAACGGCGGGCGACCGCGGCGAGCGCGGCCGGTTCGTCGGTGAGCGTGGAATCCACGCCGGGCATGGTCCGCAGGAAGATCTCCCGGATCTCGGCCCGGTTGCGGTGGATCGCCGGGACCAGGATGTGACTGGGCCGGTCGTCGCCAAGCTGCACGATCAGCTCGGCCAGGTCGGTCTCCACTGGTTCAATCCCGACGGCCTCGAGGGCCTCATTGAGCCCGATCTCCTGGGTGGCCATCGACTTGACCTTGATGACCCGACTGCCGCCGGTGGCGCGTACCAGATCGGTGACGATCCGGTTGGCCTCGTTCGCGTCGGCCGCCCAGTGCACCACACCACCGGCTGCGGTGACCTTCGCTTCGAGTTGCTCGAGCAGCTCTGGCAGGCGGGCCATGACGTCGGTCTTGATCGCGCTGCCGGCGGCCCGCAGCTCCTGCCAGTCCGGCACTTCGCCGATCACACCGGCCGACTTGGCCCGGATGGTTTTCGTGGCGTGCCCGAGGTTGCGGCGCAGCTGCGGGTCAGCCAGGCCGCGCCGCGCCGCGCTCGGGAACGGCTCCGCCCCGCGTAGATGCCCCACCCCAGGCGGAGCGGTCACCGGCATGCCGAGGAAGGTCCGCGTCACGGCCGCACCGCCCCTCGGTCCCCAGCGGTCTCGCTGTGCTCGGTCGAGGCCAGGATCTCCGCGAGGTGCACCGTCCGGACCCCGCTACGCAGCCGGGACAGCCCGCCGCCAATGTGCATGAGGCACGAGGAGTCCCCGGCGGTGCAGACGTCCGCGCCGGTGGACAGCACGTGATGCATCTTGTCCGCGAGCATCGCCGTCGAGGTGTCGGCGTTCTTCACCGCGAACGTCCCCCCGAACCCGCAGCACTGGTCGGCAGCCGGCAGCTCGACCAGGTCCAGGCCGCGCACCTCACGCAACAGCCGCAATGGCCGGTCCCCCACCCGCAGCATCCGCAGCGAGTGGCAGGTCGGGTGGTAGGTCACCCGGTGCGGGTAATACGCCCCCACATCGGTCACGCCCAGCACGTCGACCAGCAGCTCGGACAGCTCGTACGTCCGCCCCGCCACCGACTCGGCCCGGCTGGCCAGCCGCCGATCGCCGGCCCTGCTGGCCACCATTGCGTGCTGATGCCGCACTGACCCGACGCACGACCCCGACGGTGCGACGATCACGTCGTACGGATCGAACGTCCGCACGTGCCGGCGCACCAACGGCAACGCGTCCCGCTGGTAGCCGGTGTTGACGTGCATCTGCCCACAGCAGGTCTGCTCAGTGGGGAAAACCACCTCGTGACCGAGCCGCTCCAACAACGTCACCGTCGCCTTCGCCGCCTCCGGGAACATGGTGTCGGCCAGGCAGGTCACGAACAGCGCGATCCGCACATCACACCTCCACCCGCCGGGCAGCCGCCCGCCACGCGGCGGATTCGCCGTCGGGCTCGTAACGCACGATCTCCTGAGTCTGCCGCAACAACCGCCGCAGCGCGACCAGGTCGTCACCGACGACGTCCGCCGCGCGGGCCTGCACCAGCACGTTGCCGATCGCCGTGGCCTCCACCGGCCCGGCCAGCACGGGAAGGCCGCAGGCGTCCGCGGTGAGTTGGCAGAGCAGGGCGTTGCGCGCTCCGCCGCCGACGATGTGCACGGCGTCGACGTGCCGGCCGGAGAGTTCCTGGACCTGCTGCACCGCCCGACGGTGCGCCAACGCCAGGCTGTCGATGATGCACCGGACCACGGCGGCCGGCGACTCCGGCACCGGCTGACCGGTGCGGCGACACGCCTCGGCGATGCGGGCCGGCATGTCGCCCGGCGGCAGGAATGCCGGCTCGTCGATGTCGACCAGGCTACGGAAGGCGGGCTCGCGCGCAGCGGCGGCCAGCAGCTCGGGCAGGTTCGGGTCTCCCCAAGTGCGCAACGCTTCCTGCAAGGGCCACAGACCCATGACGTTGCGCAGGTAGCGGATGGTGCCGTCGACCCCGCCCTCGTTGGTGAAGTTCGCCCGACGGCTCGCCTCGGTGAGCACCGGCCGGTCCAGCTCGACGCCGACCAGCGACCAGGTGCCGCAGGAGATGTAGGCGAAGTGCTCGCCGGCGGCGGGCACCGCGACCACGGCGGAGGCGGTGTCGTGGGAGCCGACCGCCACCACGTCCGGCGTGCCGGGCAGGTCGAGCTCGGGCAGCGCCGGCCCGATCCGTGTGCCGGGCTCCCGCAGCGGCGCGAGGATGTTGGTACGGATACCCGCGTCGGCCATCATGTCAGTTGCCCAGACGCGCCGATTCAGGTCGTACAGCTGAGTGGTGGAGGCGTTGGTGACCTCGGCGCCGATCTCCCCGGTGAGCCAGTAGGCGATCAGATCCGGGATCATGAGCAACCGGTGGGCGGCGGCGAGTTGCGGCGAGTCGGCGGCCGCTACGAGTTGGTAGAGCGTGTTGAACGGCAGCTGCTGCAGGCCGGTGGTGGCGTAGAGCCGCTCGGCCCCGAGCCGTTGCGTCACCCGTTCCAGGACACCCTCGGTACGCGTGTCGCGGTAGTGGACCGGGTTGCCGAGCAGCGCGCCGGAGGAGTCGAGTAGTCCGTAGTCGACCGCCCAGGAGTCGACGCCGACGCTGGCGACCGGGCCTGCCGATCGCAGCCCGGCGAGCACGTTGCGGTAGAGGGCGAGAATGTCCCAGTGCAGCGTCCCGCCGATGCGCACCGGTTCGTTGGCGAACCGGTGCGCCACCACCAGGCGCAGGGCCTCCCGGCCGACCTGTCCGACCACGACCCGGCCGCTTGAGGCGCCGAGGTCGACGGCGGCGACCGCGACCTCGGCGGATCCGCGAGGTGTCGGCGGCAGGCCGGGCCGGGCCGCGGCCACGAGTCCGGCCGGCAGCTCGGCTCCGGCTGCCGGCTCGGGTCGTTGCGGCACCATCGTCACCGCAGGAAGGCGGCGGTGACGCCGGCGTCGACGGGAATGTGCAGGCCGGTGGTGTGCGACAGGTCGCCGGCGGTGAGGGCGAAGACCGCGTTGGCGATGTGCTCCGGCAGCACCTCCCGCTTGAGCAGGGTGCGCTGGGCGTAGAACTCGCCGAGCTTTTCCTCCGGTACGCCGTACACGGCCGCCCGGTCGGCGCCCCAGCCGCCGGCGAAGATGCCGGAGCCGCGGACCACCCCGTCCGGGTTGATGCCGTTGACTCGGACACCGTGCGCGCCGAGTTCGGCGGCGAGCAGCCGCACCTGGTGGGCCTGGTCGGCTTTGGCGGCGCCGTACGCGACGTTGTTCGGTCCGGCGAAGACCGCGTTCTTGCTGGCGATGTAGACGATGTCGCCGCCGATGCCCTGGGCAATGAGCACCCGGGCGGTCTCCCGGGAGACGAGGAAGGACCCCTTTGCCATGACGTCGTGCTGCAGGTCCCAGTCCCGCGCGGTGGTGTCCAGCAGCGACTTCGATAGCGATAGCCCGGCGTTGTTCACCACGAGGTCGACCCCGCCGAAGGCGAGCACCGCGGCCCGCACCGCCGCGCCGACCTGCTCCTCGTCGGTGACATCGAGGGGTACGGAGACAGCCAGGTCGGATCCGCCGATCTCGGCCGCGACGGTCTCGGCGGCGGCGGAGTCCCGGTCGGTGACCACGACGCAGGCACCCTCGGCGGCGAGCCGGTGGGCGATCGCCCGGCCGATGCCGGAGCCGCCGCCGGTGACCAGCGCGATCCGGGTCGCGAGGGGTTTGGGCTTGGGCATCCGCTGGAGCTTGGCTTCCTCCAGTGCCCAGTACTCGATGCGGAACTTCTCCGCCTCGTCGATCGGGGCGTACGTCGACACCGCCTCGGCGCCCCGCATGACGTTGATGGCGTTGACGTAGAACTCTCCGGCGACCCGGGCGGTCTGCTTGTTGGCGCCGAAGCTGAACATGCCGACGCCGGGCACCAGCACGATGGCCGGGTCGGCGCCCCGCATCGCCGGGCTGTCCGGGGTGGCGTGCCGCTCGTAGTAGGACCGGTAGTCGTCGCGGTAGGTGGCGTGCAGCTTCTTCAGCCGCGCGATGGTCTCCTCGAGTCCGGCGGTGGGCGGCAGGTCGAGCACCATCGGTCGGACCTTGGTCCGCAGGAAGTGGTCCGGGCAGGAGGTGCCTAGTGCGGCCAGCTCGGACATCCGCTCGCGGCCGACGAAGTCGAGCACCACGTCGCTGTCGGTGTAGTGGCCCACCTGTGCCCGGTCGGTGGAGGCGAGGCCACGCAGCACCGGGAAGAGGGCGGCGGCGCGAGCCCGGCGCTCCTCCTCGGGCAGCGGCTCGTACGTCAACTTTCCGAACGGCTCGGGGCGGCCATGCTCGGCGAGGTACGCGGCCGCGGTGGCGATGATCTCGCGGGAGTTGGCCTCGCACTCGTCGCTGGTGGCGCCCCAGGCGGTGATCCCGTGCCCGCCCAGGATGACGCCGATGGCCTGCGGGTTGGCCCGCTGTACGGCGGCGATGTCGAGGCCCAGCTGGAAGCCGGGTCGGCGCCACGGCACCCAGAGCACCCGGTGACCGAAGATTTTCCGGGTCAGCTCGGGCCCGTCGGCGGCGGTGGCGATCGCGATGCCCGAATCCGGGTGCAGGTGGTCGACGTGCGCCGCCTCGACCAGACCGTGCATGGCGGTGTCGATGGACGGCGCCGCCCCGCCGCGGCCGTGCAGGCAGTAGTCGAACGCGGCGACCATCTCGTCCTCGCGATCCACGCCGGGATAAACGTCGGCCAGGGACCGGAGCCGATCGAGCCGGAGCACGGCCAGCCCTCGCTCGGTGAGTGTCCCGAGGTCGCCGCCGGACCCCTTGACCCACAAGAGGTCGGTGGGCTCACCGGTCACCGGGTCGGTCTCCACGCCCTTGGCAGAGGTGTTGCCGCCGGCGTAGTTGGTGTTGGCCGGGTCGGCGCCAAGCCGGTTGCTGCGCGCCAACAGGTCGCGCACCGCGGAGTTCGTCATGGTTTCCTTCGCAGTTCTCAGGCCGGCACGGTCGGCGTGCCACGTCGTGTTCGGTCTGGCCGCCGCCTCGGGCATCGGCCGTCGTCCTCATCTATGAAACGTTTCATGCATCGGTTTGAGGTTAGGAAAAGATCTCTGGTGGCGTCAAGGGATCGTCACACCAGCCCTCGCCGGGCAGCCCACACCACTGCCTCGATCGGCGTATCGACATTCAGCCGCTGGCAGATCACCCGCACGCGGCGGCGGACGCTGCGTTCGGACAGGTGCAGCTCCACCGCGACGCTCGCGGTAAGCCGGCCCTCGGCGAGCAACGCGAGCACGGCGATCTCGTCATCCGTCAGCACGGCCGGCTCGACAGCCGGCGGGTCGTGAGGCACCTGGCAGTCCTTTCGCCCGGGGGACAAACGAAGGGAAACGGCCGCGGCACCGGTGGCCGGTCAGTCGACCTGTGTGGCCGGTGACCGGCCCGGCCGGTCACCGGACGTCAGGCACCCCAGCCCGCCTGCTTCCCGCCGACCCGCTCGGCCCTGACCCGCTTTAGGTAGCCGGACCGCTTGTAGGCCGCGACCGGGTCCGGATCCAGACCCATCTCCTCGCGCAACTCGCGCAGCAGCGGCCGGACATCGGTGTTGTAGGCGTCCATCAGTACGGCATTGGCCTCCAGCACGTCACCGTTGCGCTGGGCGTCGGTCAACGCCGCCACATCCACCAGCAGCGCCTTGGCGGTCGCCTCCTGGACGTTGAGCACCGACCGGATGACGGCCTGCACCTTCGGCTCGATGTTGTGGCACTGGTCGAGCATGAACGCGATGCCGTAGCTCGGACGCAGCGCGTCCGCCTGGACGATCTCGTGCATGATTCGGAACAGCTGGAACGGGTCCGCCGAGCCCACCATCAGGTCGTCGTCGGCGTAGAACCGCGAGTTGAAGTCGAAGGCGCCCAGCTTCCCGGCGCGCAGCAGGAAGGCCACGATGAACTCGATGTTGGTGCCCGGCGCGTGGTGGCCGGTGTCGATGACCACCTGCGCCCGCTCGCCGAGTTCGAGGCAGTGCGCGTACGCGGTGCCCCAGTCCGGCACATCGGTCATGTAGAACGCCGGCTCGAACAGCTTGTACTCCAGCAGGAGCCGCTGCTGGCCGGTCAGCCGGTTGTGCGCCTGCCGCAGCGCCTCCGCGAGCCGGTCCTGGCGCTCGCGGACGCTGTCCTGGCCGGGGTAGTTGGTGCCGTCGGAGAACCACAGCTTCAGATCACGCGATCCGGTGGCGTCCATGACGTCGACGCACTCCAGCAGGTGCCCGATCGCCTTGCGGCGCACCGCCGGGTCCGGGTTGGTGACCGAGCCCAGCTTGTAGTCGTCGTCCTGGAACACGTTCGCGTTGATCGTGCCCAGCTCGACGCCCTGCTCCTTGGCGTACCCGGCCAGCGCGGCGTAGTCGTCCACCCGGTCCCACGGAATGTGCAGCGCCACGGTCGGCGCGACACCGGTGAAACGGTGCACGGTCGCCGCGTCGGCCACCTTCTCGTACGGGTCGCGGGGCACGCCGTCCTGCGCGAACACCTTGAACCGGGTACCCGAGTTGCCGTACGCCCAAGACGGTGTCTCGATGCGCTGCTCACGCAGGCCATCGAGGACCCGTCTGCGCGTGGTCGGGTCGATCTCGGTCATTGTTGCTCCCCCAGTTGCTCTTCGAGATTGAAGATCTCGGTCAGGACGCGGAAACCGCGGTCGGGCCGTCCAGCGGGCAGATCGGCGAAGAACGGCGCCATCCCGCCTGCCATCGCGCGTTGACCTCGGTCGTTTCCATCGCCGCCTGCGCGGCGTCGAGGTCCTCGGTCAGGAAGCAGCCCACCAGCAGTCCGTCGTTCACGGAGAAAGAGTGAGTAGTCGTGCCAGCCCGCGCGCTTGAGCGCGACCAGCATGTCGGGCCACACGGCGGCATGGCGGCGCCGGTACTCCCCCAGCCGGTCCGGTCTGACCTGAAGGGTGAAGCAGATCCGGCGCACACCACACCTACCGATGACTCAGAAGTTAAATTCGTCGATGTTGGAGGCGTTGAACTCGAACGGGTCGCCCAGCAGGACCTCCCCGTTCGCGCCGACCGTGTACTCGCCGAGCTTGCCGGCGGTGAACGTCTCACCCTCCTTGCCGGTGATGATCCCGGAGGCCAGCGCCGCACCGGTGTACGCGGCAAGGTAGCCGAGGTCGGCCGGGTTCCACAGGGCGAAGGCCTTGACCGTGCCGTCCTTGACGTACTCGCGCAGCTGGTTCGGGGTGCCGAGGCCGGTCAGCTGCACCTTGCCCTTGTAGGACGAGCCGGAGAGGTAGCGCGCCGCGGCGGCGATTCCGACCGTGGTCGGGGAGATGATGCCCTTGAGGTTGGGGTACTTCGACAGCAGGCCCTGGGCCTCCTGGAAGGACTTCTCGTCCTGGTCGTCGCCGTAGACGGTGGCCACCAGCGTGAGCTTGCTGTACTCCGGCTTGGCCAGCTCGGTCTTCATCAGCTCGATCCAGGCGTTCTGGTTCGTCGCGTTCGCCGTCGCCGAGAGGATGGCGATCTCGCCGCCCTCCGGCCCGACCGCGTCGGAGATCAGCTTGATCTGCGCCTGGGCGATGCCCTCCGAGGTGGCCTGGTTGACGAAGGCGTCCCGGCACTCCGGCTTGGTGTCGGAGTCGTAGGTGACGATCTTCGCCCCGGCGGTCTTGGCCTCCATCAGCGAGCCACAGACGGCATCCTGGTCGTTCGCCGCGATGATGATGACGTCGGTGCCCTGCTGGGACAGCGTATTGATGTACGACACCTGCGCCGACGGGCTCGCCTCGGACGGCCCGGTCTGGGCATACTGGCCCTTGAACTCCTCGACCGCCGGCTTGCCGCCCTTGTTGTCCGAGGTGTCGAAGTACGGGTTGTTGACCTGCTTGGGCAGGAAGGTGACCTTGAGACCTTCCTTGATGGTGCCGGCGGCGTTGCCGGTGTCGCCGGTGTCCGTGCCGCCGCCGGTGTCCTCGGCGCAGGCGCCCAGGGTGAGGGCGACGGCGGCCAGCGCCGCGGTAGCGACAATGCGGATACGTCGGATTCTCATGATGATGTCCTTTCCAGTGGGGTGGTGACGGGCCGGCGCCGACGTAGCCGCTCGCGCGCCATCCGCACGAGGTTCGGTCCGACAACCGAGAGAATGAGCAGGGTTCCGGTCACGATGGTCAGCGCGTTCGCCGGCACATCGGCCAGTTGCAGCGCGTTGCGGAGGACGCCGAGCAGGGCCACCGCCGCGAGGACTCCGACGAGACCACCGCGACCACCGAAGATGGAGACGCCGCCGAGCAGCACGGCAGCCACCACCGCCAGCTCCAGGCCGGTCGCGTTGTCGGCGCGGGCACTGGCGAACCGGAACGTCCAGAACACACCGGCCAGCGCCGCCATGGCTCCGGTGGCAACGAAGAGCCAGAACTTGGTGCGCAGCACCGAGATCCCGGCAAAGGTCGAGGCCTCGGCGTTGTTGCCGATCGCGTAGAGCGAGCGGCCGATCGGGGTGAGGTACAGCACCACGCCGAACACGACGGCGAGGGCCGCCAGGACCAGCACGAACCAGGGAATGACCGTGCCGGGGATGGGGGCGACGGCGTTCTGGGTCCAGGCCGGCGGATAGTCGGCGATCGCCCGGTCTCCGAGAACGACGTACGCCAGGCCGCGGTAGAGGGCGAGTGTGCCGATGGTGACGGCCAACGACGGCAGACCGAAGACGGTGATGAAGACGCCGTTGACCGCCCCGAGCACGGCGCCCAGCAGCAGGCTCAGCACGATCAGCACCGGCAGCGACGTGACGCCGAGATACCAGAGCTGGCCGAGCACCGAGCAGGTCAAGCCGACCGTGCTCGCCACCGACAGGTCGATCTCGCCGGTGATGATGACCAGCGTCATCGGCAGCGCGATCAGGGCGATCGGGATCGCCTCCAGCACCACGAACCGGTAGAAGCGCGGGCTCCCGACGCCCTCGATCGTGGCGGTGGCGACGAGCACCACGAGCAACAGCGCGAGGATGAGGATGGCGTCCCAGGAGCCAAGCAGGCGACGCCACCCGGGCGGCCCGGCCGACCCGGTGCGGGCCGGCTTGACGAGGGTGTCAGTTGCCACGGGTCTTGCCTCCTCGCAGACGACGTGCCATGCGGACGGCGAGCGCCCGGTCGAGCCCGATGGCGGTCAGGATGAGCGCGCCGACGGCGGCGCGCTGCCAGAACGGGGTGACCCCGAGGACCGGCAGGGCGCTGCCGATCGTGGTCAGCAGGACGGCGCCGAGGGCCGCGCCGTACACCGAGCCGCTGCCGCCGAAGATTGCCACGCCACCGACCACCACGGCCGCGACGACGTTGAGCTCGATACCGAGGCCGGCGTTGGCGTCGAGGGTGCCGAAGCGCGCCGCGTAGAGCACCCCGGCGAGTCCGGCGAGCGCGCCGCTGGTCACGAAGGCGAAGAAGACGCGGCGGCCCACCGCGATGCCGGACAGCCGGGCAGCGTCCGGATCTGATCCGATCGCGTAGAGCTCGCGACCACTGCGGTAGTTGCGCAGCAGGTAGCCGGCCGCGACAACAACCGCGATCGCGAAGAGCGCGAGCACCGGTACCCCGAGGATCGTGGCGGTGCCCATCTGCAGGAAGCCGCGCGGCATGTCGGCGGCGTTGATCTGTCGTCCGGTCGCCCAGGTGTAGTCGATGCCGCGGAACACGTACAGCGTGCCGAGTGTGACCACCAGCGCCGGTACGCGCGCCGCGGCGATCAGTCCGCCGTTGACGGCGCCGCAGAGTGCCCCCAGCGCTACACCGATCAGGATCGCCACCGGGATCGGTGTGCCGGGGTTGGCGACGAACAGCGACCCGGTGGCGAACGCGGCCAGGCCGAGGATCGAACCGACCGACAGGTCGACGTTGCGGGTGATGATCACGATGGCCTGCCCGACGGCGAGGATCGCCAGGATGGTCGAGCTGAGCAGCAGGTCCTTGATGTTCTGTGCGGAGAGGAACCGCTGGTTGACGCCGAAGGTCACCGCGATCAGCAGCACCAGCGCGAGCAGAATGCCCAGCTCGCGCACGACGAACAGCCGGTGCGCCAGGCGAGCACTGGACTCCGGCTTCGACTCGGTACCGTCGGACGTCGCGGCGGCCTCTGGTCGTACGTTTGCCGTCGTCATGCGGCGGCCTCCCGCTGCCCGGTCGCGGCGAACATGACGCTCTCCTCATCGGCCTGGTCCCGGGGGATGTCGGCGACCAGTCGGCCCTCGTGCATGACGAGCACCCGGTCAGCCATGCCGAGCACCTCCGGCAGTTCACTGGACACCATCAACACCGCCACGCCCTCGGCGGCAAGCTGGGAGAGCAGCCGGTGCACCTCGGACTTCGTGCCGACATCAATGCCCCGCGTCGGCTCGTCGATCATGAGCACCCGCGGCGCGGTGGAGAGCCACTTGGCCAGCACGACCTTCTGCTGGTTGCCGCCAGAGAGGGTGGACACCGGGTCGCTGTTGCGCGCGGCCTTCACCTGCAACCGCCGGGCCCATTCCGCGGCCGAGCGCCGTTCGCTAGCGCCGAACAACAGCCCGAGCCGGCTCAGTGCCCACCGGCGCGGCAGCGTGGCGTTGCGCTCGATGGACAGCTCCATCACCAGTCCCTGCTGACGGCGGTCCTCGGGCACGAGCGCCAGGTCGGCGGCGATCGCCGCCGACGGATCACCCGGCCGCAGCCGCCGGCCGTCGACGCGTACTTCACCGGCGTCGTACCGGTCGATGCCGAAGACCGCTCGGGCCACCTCGCTGCGGCCCGCGCCGACCAGGCCGGCGAGCGCGACGATCTCGCCGCCGCGCACGGTGAAGGAGACGTCCTCGAAGTAGCCATGGCGGGTCAGCCCGTCGACCTCCAGGCGTACCTCACCCGGTTCCGTCGGCACCTTCGGAAACAGCGCGGAGATGTCCCGGCCGACCATGGTGCGGACGACGCCCTCGACGGTCAGGTTGCCGATCTCGTCGGTGGCGATCCAGCGGCCGTCGCGCATGACGGTGATTCGCTGGCAGAGCGAGAACACCTCGTCGAACCGGTGCGAGATGAACAGGATCGCCGCGCCGTTGTCGCGCAGCGAACGGGCCACGGCGAAGAGCCGCTCGACCTCGACGCCGGAGAGCGCCGCGGTCGGCTCGTCCATCACCACGACCCGGGCGTCGAAGGAGAGCGCCTTGGCGATCTCGACGAGTTGTTGGTCGGCGATGGACAAGCCGCGGGCCGGCCGGTCCGGGTCGATCCGCACACCGAGCCGCGCGAACAGCTCGTTGGTGCGCTCGCGCATGGCCGAGGCGTCGATGCGGCGCAGCCCCTTCAGTGGCTGTCGCCCCATGAAGATGTTCTCCGCGACCGACAGGTCAGGAAAAAGGGTGGGCTCCTGGTAGATGACGGCGATGCCTGCCGCGCGGGCGTCGGCCGGGCTGCCGAAGGCGACCGGCTGGCCCTCGAGCGACACGATCCCCGCGTCCGGCGAGTGCACGCCGGCCAGGATCTTCACCAATGTAGACTTACCGGCGCCGTTCTCGCCGACCAGCGCGTGCGCCTCGCCGGCGTACAGTTCCAGCCGGGCGTCGCGCAATGCGGCGACTGCACCGAACGACTTGTCCACACTCTTCAGCGCCAGGACCGGAAGCACGTGGCCCCCTCACGATTTGTAGTAGTAGCGGCGCAGCAACCGGGGTTGTAGTGAAACGTTTCACAGGTGGCAGTGACTTTAGGCGGCGGCCCCATACGGGTCAAGGTTTTCCGGCCGGTTACCAACTCGTTATCCTGGACCGCCTCCACCCCATCGGCGGCGTGTCCTGATCCGGCCACGTTCGCCCCATCCACACCACAGCGGTCGTCACCGCTGGTACCTTTCACCGCGCGGAACGGAATCAACCGCCGGCCGCCGGTCACCACAGGCTTGAGGGAGAGATGGCCGCCGCCAACATCAAACAAGTGGCGAAGCACGCGGGTGTGTCGCTCGGGACCGTCAGCAACGTGCTCAACCGGCCCGACCTCGTCTCCCCGGCCACCCGCCAGAAGGTGCTCGACGCCATCACCGAGCTGGGATACGTCCGCAACGACTCCGCCCGTCAACTACGCGCCGGGCGCAGCCGTACCGTGGCGATCCTGGTCCTCGACGTGTCGAACCCGTTCTTCACCGACGTCGTCCGCGGCGCGGAAGCGGTGGTCGAGAAAGCCGGCGGGATGTTGATCGTGTGCAACAGCGGTGAAGACCCACGGCGGGAGCAACGCAACCTCGACATGCTCGAGGAGCAGCGCGTGCAGGGCCTGCTCGTGACCCCCGTCTCCGACGGTCGGCACCCACGGCTGGACGCGTTCGTCAAGCGGGGCATTCCGGTGGTGCTCGTCGACCGGGGCTCCGGGCACCCGAGTCGATGCTCGGTCGCCGTCGACGACGTCGCCGGAGGGCGCTTGGCCGCCGAACACCTCGCCGAGCGGGGACACGAACGGATCGGGTTCGTTGGCGGCCCGGTCACGATCCGCCAGGTGGCCGACCGGCACCACGGTGCCGCCGCCGCGCTCGCCGACCGCGACACCCCGCATGACCTCCAGCTCTTCACGACACCGAGCCTGTCCGTCGACGCCGGTCGGCAGGCCGCCGACGAACTGGCGGCACTCGCCGCCGGGGAACGGCCCACGGCGGTCTTCTGCGCCAACGACCTGCTCGCGCTCGGCGTGCTCCAAGGTCTGACCGCGCACGGGCTGCGAGTGCCCGAGGACGTCGCCATCGTCGGCTACGACGACATCGAGTTCGCCGCTGCGGCGGCCGTACCCCTGAGCTCCGTACGGCAGCCCCGAGCCCAGTTGGGCCGCACCGCCGCCGAACTTCTCCTCGAAGAGTCCATGAACGACGGCAATCATCAGCATCGCCACGTCATGTTCCAGCCCGAACTGGTGATTCGGGTTTCCAGCGACCGCTACCGCTGAACCCGCGACCCGGGAACGAGCCGGGCCGGGAACAGCCATCGCGCTGGCGCTGGCCCGGGGCACCTGCGTCGAGCCACGCGCCAAGTCACCGCCGCTGCGCCGCCGACTGGGCCGCTGGGTTTCCTTGTTGATGCTGGAGCGCGACCCGTGCAAGGTGTTGACGTCCAGCCATCCCTGCACCTCGGCTCGGCCGAGGTACCAGCCCAGGAACTCCGGCGTGACCCCCCGAACCCGGGCGCACCCGTATGCAGGTGTCGCCCATCAGCCAACCGGCTACCTTCCCGGTGACGGTGCCGAACCGTTTCGTATCACCCACCCGGACCAGCAGGATGTCTCCGCGCTGCAACTGGTAACGGTCCAGCCGCCGAACGGTCCACTCGCTCACCCGCTTCTTCGGGTCTGGTGCGATGCCACCGTCGCGGATGCCTCCGGCCATGACCATCGGAACGCCCTCCGGCAGGTGGCCCGAGTCGCGCAACCGGGTACCCGATGGGCCGGGTTTGGATCTCACATCGCTGACCCAATGGGCCCACCCACCAGTCGGCGGGCACCGCACCGATGAGACTGTCCCTGGTCGTTCCCGCCCCGGGAGACGGAGGCGCTGCTGGCGTATGACTTCATCGAGACGATCACGCTGACCGGAGCACGGGTATACGCGCTGACGGCGTCGAGCACCTCAGCCCTCGGATTCGGATCCGGGATGCTGCCGCTACGCGACCACCCTACGAGTAATGCAGAACAACCGAAACCTTCGTGATGGACCTCGAGGATGCCGGTTGCCGCGCCAAGCACCTCATCCGTAACCGGGACGGACCGCATTCGTTTTGCCCGAAAATAGTCCGTCGTTAAGAGGTCCAACGACGATCACAACTCCGCCGATGCAGTACGCCCACCAGGCGATTTTCAATGGAGGCAACCAAGACCGGCTCGCTAAACCACCCGAGTTAAGGGTTCCAGCAGCGCCCCACACGACACCACATCGAGCTAAAACGATACATTGAGGGTATCCGCGAGCTTCTGACCTGCGGAAACCCTCTCGCTGTCGGGACGGCCGGATTTGAACCGACGACCCCTTGTTACGGAACGTAGCCATCCCAGACTTGTCGCCGCTTGCCACAAATGGGCATTGACCTGCAGAGACAGTGTCGATCACTAGTCTTGCCTTGTCACTGATTGTCAATCATCAGCCGGGGTTTTCGGGGGGTAAATGGGGGGCGCTGTGGGGCCATGCCCGCCACGTAATCGGCGATCTCGCCGCGCCCCGAAAATCTCCGAATACCGAAACCATTGGGACCGATTCAGGACGAACGCGTCGGTGGATCGAGGCTGAGAGGCGCCGCACCCGACCATCAGGCCCTTATCCACCTGCCAGATGACCACCACCATCACCCCTTGGAGCCTGGCGTCCACAACCACCTCCGGCGGCCCCCTCGCGACCTTCACCTACTGGGCGGCCCCGACGTCGGCGGGTCACACCGCGCCCCTCTCCGCCGAACCGGCCTGGAGGGGGCCGTGGCTGGCATCGCACGGCTTCGTCGTGCTCGGCATCCAGACCAACAGCCGCGACGATTTCGGCACAGCCCACCCCAACATGGCACATGGCCGGCCGCCCACGGCGTTGTCCTCGGGCGGCGGGACGGTGCTGCAGTTTCTCAGCCACCGGCCGGCGTGCGTGCGGCGCTCGTCGTACGGGAACCGATCCCCACGGGAACGTTAGGTGTTTCCTTGACGGCCGTCATCGACGTGTCTAATGTTTTCATAAACATCCTTCGATGGAGGTGCCATGAGGCGAACCAGGGCAGCGCTGGCTGGAGTGGCCAGCTTCCTGCTCCTCACCGTGGGTTTTGTCGCCCTGTCTCCGCCGGCGTCCGCCGCGTCGCTGGTCGAGGTGACCAACTTCGGCAACAACCCGGGCGGCATGCGGATGCACATATACGTGCCGGACAACCGGCCCGCCAATCCGGCGATAGTGGTAGCCATGCACGGCTGCGGCGGATCGGGGCCGGGCTTCTACTCGGGCAGCGAGTTCGCCTCGCTGTCGAACCAGTACGGGTTCATCGTGATCTACCCGAGTGCCATGCAGGAGGCCGGGTTCGGCAAGTGTTTCGACACCTGGTCGGACGCGTCCAAGCGCCGTGGTGGCGGCAGCGACCCGGTCTCCATCGAGTCGATGGTGAACTACGCCCGGACGCAGCACGGCGGTGACATCAACCGGGTCTACGCCACCGGCAGCTCGTCCGGCGGCATGATGACCCAGCACATGCTCGCGGTCTATCCCGACCTGTTCAAGGCGGGTGCATCTTTCATGGGCGTGCCCTTCAACTGTTTCGCCAACGCGGCCGCCTACCCGCCCGGCGGTTCCTGCACCAACGGCACGATGAACCGGACTCCCCAGCAGTGGGGTGACCTGGTTCGGGCGGCGTACCCCGGCTACACCGGCCCTCGCCCGCCGATCCAACTGTGGCACGGCACCAACGACACCCTCGTGCCCTACTCCCTGTTGCAGGAGTCGGTCGAGCAGTGGACCAACGTGCACGGGCTGAGCCAGACCCCGACGTCCACCGACACCCCGCAGCCCAACTGGAACCGCCGCCGCTTCGGCACCCAGGTCGAGGCATACGCCATCCAGGGCGCCGGGCACAGCCTGCCGTCGAGCGGCATGGCGCGGGTCGCCATCCAGTTTTTCGGCTTGGACCGCTCGACCTCACCTACCACTCCGCCGCCGACCGGTACGCCGACGCCGACCAACAACCCGACCACACCGCCGCCCACCTCACCACCCGGCTCCACCAGCGAAATCATCGGCACTCAATCCAACCGATGCATCGACGTACCCAACGCCTCCCGCAACAACGGCACCCGGGTCCAGCTCTACGACTGCAACAAGCAGACCAACCAGGCATGGACCTACACCGCCAACAAACAACTACAGGTCTACGGCAACATGTGCCTCGACGCCGCAGGCTCCGGCAACGGCGCCGCAGTCCAGATCTACAGCTGCCACAACCAGACCAACCAACAATGGAACATCAATTCCAACGGCACCATCAGCGGCGTCCAGTCCGGACGATGCCTCGACGCCTGGAGCACCAACAACGGCGCCCAAATCCAGCTCTACGACTGCCACGGGCAGACCAACCAGCAATTCCGACTCGCCCGCCTCGCATAACAATCATGACCCACACGACAAACTGAACCGGGCGGGCCCGACACCACGCCGGGCCCGCTCGAAGGCGGCCACCTGACGGGCGGAACGCTGACGGCGGCCTGAAGCGGATCCGAAGAGACCCTGGTTGGCTCAGCTACCTACATGGCGACCGGAAGCGTCTCGATCCAACAGGCTGCGACCTTTGCGGCCAGCAGGGATTGGGCCTCCTCGGCGTCCGCCCGTGTCAGGAAGACTCCCGCACCCGAGATCTTCGGCCCGTTTTCGCTGCCCACGTCGGTCGTGAGGACGAAGACCGCTACCGCGCCGCGCTCGACAGCGGCACCGACCCCACCATCGTCAGCCGCTGGATCACCGACGTCCACGCCGACAGGTCACCGCCGAAGCAACCCTGCGCCGACTCACCGGACGCCACACCATGCCCCCGGACGAGATCCGCCACATCTTGGCAACCCTGGGAAACATCACCACCGTGCTCCGCGACGCCGACCCCGCACGCCCCCGACTCGCCCCACGCGGCTGGCCCCGACCGCCACCTCGCCCGATTCCCGAGAGCATAGGCACGCATCGGCCTCTCCGGCCTGGCCATAGAGCCGGATGGAAACTGATCTGCGCCGAAGGAAGGAGGCCAAGGGGCGCTTGCCCGAACGACACGACGACGACGCGCACGTACAGTCGATTCCATTCGCCGGCCGGCGGTCGGAGTACGGGGAGAACGGTCGAATGAAGCCCAGAAGAGTGAGCCTGCTGGACCTCGGGTTGGATTCATCGTTCGACGCGGCGATGACCTTCGTGCAGTCGACACTGCAGAACATCAACGCCGGGTGCGAGGAACCCATCGTCGACATCGACTTCGTCCGGTCGCGAGACCCCGACACGGTGGTCTCCGCCTTCACCGCATCATGCGACGTCCTACATGTCATGGCGCACGGCGATCATACGGTCACGCCGACGTTCAGCAGCACGGACGGCAAGGTCGAAATCTCGTTGGAGCACCTGGGAGAAGTCGCGGCAGACCAGAGCAAGGGCATCTCGACGAGCGCCATCATCGCGGACGGCTGCAAGACCGGCACCGGCGTATGGCAGAAGGCGGTGCGGGACTGCCTTCAGGGAGAAGTGACCTACATCGGCACCTCCGCCGTCGTCGGCTGGCACGAGAGCGGTGTCTTCTGCTCCGCGTTCTACGGTGCCCTCTTCCGCAACCGCGGCAGGGGCATGACACCGGCCGAGCAAGCCCTGGATGCCGCCGATCGCGCCATCCAGGCGTACACCTTGCTGACCGACAGGGAACTGCCCGTTCAAGGTCGTGACTTTGAAGCCGAGCCAGCGAGCACGCACACTGCTCGGCTAGTTCCGGCGCCGTTGAGCCGCGAATGCGGAGCCTGTTGGGGTTCGAGGCGCCCCGGAATCCAACACCTCGAGACCGGGTTTGACCTGGAGTGTTGGCTTTGGATGTGTGTCGTGATTGACACGAACCGATGCCCAGTGTGGTGATGTGGTTCACCAGCGTTATCCCGCTCGGCTGAAGATCAGCCTAGCTTGACGGGTCCTGAGCCAGGCGTTCGGGACCCGTCTTTGCGCGCGAGCCCCCTCCGGCTCAGCCGGACGCGCCTCCACGACCTGACGCGGTGTGCGCTCATGGCTCCCCTCTGTGTCAAAACACCATCGGTAGGAGAGTTCTATCCTGGGTGGCGGCGGGTCCGGGAAGTGACTTCTCCGAAGAGCCGGCCTGGGGATGCGGGTCGGTCACGCTAAAGCCAGTAGGCGTTCCCCGGTATCCTCCCGGACCCGCCGCCGTGGCTACCGCGTCGTTGATCATGCAGCGGTAGACGATGTCGGACAGGCGTCGTTTCAGGGCGCGCATCGCTTCCATCGAGGTCTTGCCGGCGGCCTTCTTCCGGTCGAAGTAGGCGCGGCCATCGGTGGGATTGCGCAGCTGGACGGTGGCCATGATGTGTAGCACCCGGTTGATCTGCCGGTTCCCGGCACGGGAGAGCCGGTGGCGAACCTGCTCGCCGAAGGACGCGTCGATGGGAGCGGTGCCGTTCCAGGAGGCGAAGTGGGCCCGGTTCGGGAACCGGGTGATGTCACCGACCTCGACCAGCAGCCGGGCAGCGCCGGAGGGTCCGATGCCGTGCAGGTCCATCAACGTGGTGCCGGTGGAGTCACCAGTTCCTTCAACTCCTTGTCGGCCTCCTTGGAGCGCTGGTAGATGCGTTCGAGGTCACCGATCAGCTCCGCGGCGACTCGCCGTCGGGCCTTGCCGACCGCGTCGCGGGGCCGGACCGTGGCCAGCAGTGCTTTGGCCTGGGCGGCGGACAGGCTCTTCTTCGCCCCGCCCGGAATCAGTTCCAGCAGCAGTTGGTGCAGCTGGGACACCATCCGGGTGTGATCCTCGCCGAGAGAGCGACGCCGGTCGACCAGAATCCGCAGCAGAGCAAGCTGCTCATCGTTGACCACCGGGCGCAGCCCGGTCATGCGGGTGCCGACCAACGCGATGGAGTGTGCGTCGGTGGCGTCGGTCTTGCGGCCCTGCCCGGTGGCGAACACCCGCGCCCGGGCGGACAGCTTCGGCGGAACGTCGACGACCTGCTCGCCGTCGGCCAGTAGCCGGTTGGCGATGTGCCGGCCGATGCCCTGACAGCCCTCGATCGCCCACACCCGGTCCGGCCACCGGCCGGCGTACTTCGTGTAGCCGTCGCGGTCGGTGTCGAACCGGCCGCCCCCGACGACCGTCTCGTCGCCGGCCATGACCTCGATCGTCGACGAACGCTTGTGCGGGTCCATCCCGATGACCACACGATCTGACGTGCCACTCACCGCATCCTCCGATGCTCGAACCACCTGGTTGTCGAGCCGGGAGGGCAACGCCACTTCGAGCCGAGCAAACCCCTCTTGAGCCTCTCCCCGCCCTGGGGCGACGCCCGGGCCACGCAGGCCAAATGAGAGCCACACGACCAGCATGGGCAGCCGAAAAGTGAGCGACGGCCCGGGCGCCTCGACCGAAGCCTGGCCGGGCCACGGTCACAGGTCAATGAAACAAGTAGCCGAAAAGCGGATACTTGATCAAGCGTTGGAGGGTACGCCAGCCGTCAATCCGCCGTACACCTTGCGTTCACGTCTAGTTCTGACGTAGTTCAAAGCTGGCTTTGAGGTTCACCTGGTTACGTCGCTTCGTCCCTACCGTAACCAGATGGGCTATGAGGATGCGACTACCGTTCCGACGACGTGCTGTGCCGCCGGATCGTCCCGGCGGCGGTGAGCCGTCAGACTCCGACCGTTCGACGCCGCCGGGCAGCCCGGCTCCGAGCCGTAGTGATGATCATGCCGGTCATGCGCTGCGGGCGCCGAGCAGGTTGCACGCCTTCAACCGCTACGAGATCAAGTATCTGATGCCGAGCACTGCGGTGCCCGAGTTGCGCAGGGAACTCGGCAGGCGGCTTGATGTCGACAGTCACGGTGTCGGTGGTGGCTACGGCGTCTGGAGTGTCTACTACGACACCCGTGATCTGCGGTTCTACTGGGAGAAGATTGAGGGTTTGCGGTTCCGTCGCAAGTTGCGGGTGCGGCACTACGGCGACCGGTCGACGGTCGACGACGACAGCACGGTGTTTGTGGAGATCAAGCAGCGGGTCAACCGAGTCACCCAGAAACGCCGGATCGCCCTGCCCTACCACCTCGCCCGTGAGCTGTGCGACCGCCGGGTGATGGTCGCGCACGAGCCGGGCCAGCGAGCCTTCCTCGAAGAAGTGTTGGATCTGCTCTGCCGGCTCGACCTGCGACCGGTGGCGATGACCGGGTACCAGCGTGAGGCGTTTGTCGGTCGGGGTGCCGAGGCCGGTCTGCGGGTCACCGTCGATCACCGGGTCCGTGGCCGTGATCGCGACTTCCATCTCGGCGCCGACGCCGAGAACCGGCTCATCGTGCCGGCTCGGCTCGCGGTGGTGGAGTTGAAGGCGAACGAGCGGGTGCCGTACTGGCTCACCGACCTCGCGGCCGAGCTAAGCATGTCGGTGGTGCGGATCTCGAAGTACTGCCAGAGCGTCGAGGCGTTCGGCCGCGTACCCCGATCGGTTTTCCATGTTTCTGATGACGACCCCGCTGGCGCCGCGGTGCCGGCCGCTGCCCGAAGTGAGGCCTGACCCATGCCATTCGACGTCCAAGATCTGTCCGGCACGTTCAGCGTCGGTGACATCGCGATCGCGCTGTCGCTGTCGTTCGTGCTCAGCGCGATGATCGGTTGGGTCTACCGGTTCACCCACCGCAACGTCTCCTACAGCCAGTCCTATGTGCAGACCCTCGTCATCCTCGGCATGCTCATCGCGTTGATCATGCTGGTGGTCGGGTCGAACATCGCCCGCGCGTTCGCCTTGGTCGGCGCGCTGTCCGTGGTGCGGTTCCGCAACGCCATCAAGGAGACCCGCGACGTCGGTTTCATCTTCCTGGTGATGGGTGTCGGGATGGCCGCAGGTACCAGGTTCTACACCCTGGCGATCGTCGCGGCCGTGGCGATCTGCCTCATCATCCTGGTGATGTACAGGTTCAACTGGTTCGCGTCCAGCATTCAGCGGCAGGTGGTGAAGGTGCAGGTGCCGCCGGACGGCGACCACACCGCGCACATCCAGGACGTGCTGATCGCGCACACCAGTGAGTTCGAGCTGGTGAGCATAGAGTCGATCCGCGGCGGTGCGCTGACGGAGATGATGTACACCGTCCGGCTGAAGAAGGGCCACGGACCCGGTGAGCTGATCGCGGCTCTGGGCGAGCGGACCGGCGGACAGCGGGTCACCGTGCTGACCGGCTACGACCAGACGGACCTGTGATGACCCCGTTACAGACGTCACCGGCGCCTGCGCGTGGTGCGGTACGGCGGAGGCTGGCGCACCGGATCCCGGTGCGGATACGGCACTACTGGAAGCTGCTGGCCGCGTGCGCGGTGTTCGTCGTCGTCTGCGCGGTGGTGTTCAGCACCGTACGGGTCACCCCGCTGGTGACCAGCAGCAGCGATACCAGCGCCGACCATGTCACCCAGAACATCGTCGGGACGACGGACCTGTTCGACGCCACCGTGGCGCACCGGATCACCCTGACCTTCCGCGACGAGGACTATCAGCGGCTACTCGACGATTTCTGGGCGGACGACGAGAAGAGCTTCCTCGAGGCCGACCTGACGATCGACGGCACCCGCATCCCCAGCGTCGGTATCCGGCTGAAGGGCAACTCCACCCTCGGCGGACTGACCCGTAACGGCGAGGCGCGGCAGCGGGGATTCGGCCGCGACCAGCCGCCGGGCGCCGGGCAGCAACCCCAGCCGGGCGGCAACGGCCCTGGCGGTGGCTTTCCCGGCGGTGGTTTCCCGGAGGGTGCGCCGGACGGCGACCAGCCGGGCGGGGCACGGGGCGGTGCTGGCCCGGGCGGGTTCGGCCAGGCATCGCTCAAGGCCGAGGAGCCGGAGAACCTGCCGTGGTTGATCCGCTTCGACGAGTTCGTCGAAGGTCGTCGCTACCAGGGCCACCGCGAGGTCGCAGTGCGGGTTGCCGGGATGGGTGGCGGCAGCACGGTCCTCAACGAGGCGGTGTCGCTGCACGTGTTGGCGGCTGCCGGTGAGACCGCTCAGCGGTACGCGTACTCGAGCTTCACCGTCAACGACCGGCCGACCACGGCCCGGCTCGTCGTCGAGCACCCGGACGAGGGGTTCGCCGACACGCTGGGCGGTGACGGTGTGCTGTACAAGAGTCTGGCCACCGGGCAGTTCACCGACCAGGGTGACGATCCGACCAGTTACGCCGACGACTTCAAACAGATCACGATGAAGGGCAGCCAGGACCTCCAACCCGTCATCAACCTGATCAGGTGGGTCAACACCAGCAGCGACGCCGACTTCGCCGCCCACCTCGGCGATCATGTCGACGTGCCGGCGCTCGCCCGCTATCTGGCCGTGCAGAATCTGCTGCTCAACTTCGACGACATGGCTGGGCCCGGCCGCAACTACTACCTCTGGTACGACCTCGGCGCGAAGAAGTTCACGGTCGTCGGCTGGGACTACAACCTCACCCTCAGTGGGGAGGCCACTCAGGGCCCGCACGACACCGTTCGGATGGGCGGCCGCTTCCCGCAGGCCGGAGCCGCTCCACCCAGAGGCTTCCAGCCACCGGAAGGCATGCAGCTGCCGGAGGGCATGCAGCTGCCGGAGGGCATGCAGCTACCGGAGGGTATGCCGCGCCCGGACGGCGACGCCGCCGGCGGGCGGGGTCGGCCGGGCGGTCTGGGCGGCAACAAGCTCAAGGAACGTTTCCTTGCCAGCGCCGCTTTCAAGCCGGTGTACGAGGACGCCTACCGCGACCTCTACCAGAAGATCTACGCGGACGGGACGGCGTTGAACGCCGTCGAGAGCATCACCAAGGTGCTGTCCACCGTCGACGGCTACGACGAGCAGAAGACGACGGCGGACGTCGAGCAACTGAAGACGCTCCTCCGGCAACGGACGTCGCATCTCGCCACCGACAGCGTCATCACCAGCGGGTGAGGTGTTAACCGGGCGACGGGATGCAGAACCCTGCGGCCGGTGGTGTGCGTTGGAGGCACACCACCGGCCGCGAGCGGCGTGCAGCTACGGAGCGGTGCCGGTCCCGGATCCACCCGACCGATGTCGCTAACGGCGGGATAGCGGAGTCGATGGGCCCGTAGCCACGGGTGACGATGCGGGGCGCAGCACGCGAGCTGCGGATTTGCGCGCTCCTGCCGATCGGACCGAACCTGGGCCTACGGCTCGGCGGTTGCGGTCGGGCGGAGCACCTCACACGCCTGCATGGCCTCGGCGACCTTCGGGTCCGTGGTAGCCGGGTTGGCCCGCAGGTCGACACCCCGGTCGGCGAGGCAGTTGCGGTACGCCGCGCTGGCGTCGCGGTTGCCGCCGCCCGGGCCGCCTTGCCCGCCGGGGCCGTTGCCTGCCGGGCCGCCGCTGGACCGCACCGATGCGCAGGCTTCCTGAGCCTTCTGCCAGGTCGCGTCGTCGACTCCCTCCGGGCGGAAGCCACCCATCCGGCCGCCGCCCGGCCCACCGGACGGGAACGCGGTGGGACGCCCGGATGGGAAGCCGCTGGACCGGCCCGAGGGGAACGCGGTCGGCCGGCTGGAGGGGAAGGTGTTCGAGATGTCGATGCCCTGGTCGCGGAGGCAGTCGAGGTATGCCGAGGCTCCGTCCGGCGCGCCTGTGGGGTCCTGGCCGGGGTCGCTGGATCCGCCGTCGCGGTCCGAGCCGCAGCCGGCCGCCAGGAGCAGCGCCGCCGACCCGGCGGCCAGCCCAAGGGTCCATCGCGAGCGGGGAGACTGTCGCGTGCGCAGAGACACAGGTCCTCCATCCTCGTCATGCCGCCGGATCGGGAACGCGGCACGCTGGCCAATGCAACCGCCACTACCTCCGGGCCAGGTCAGGCCAAGCTCAAAGAACCCTTCGAATCGACTCTGAGGGAACTCCGAGGTACGGCTCAGCCACCTGCGAGGTGAGGCACCGATACTCGCCGCTCATGGGCTTGTTCCGGAGAAGATGGCGTGGCCGCGGCCGGCTCGCCGTGTGCGGCGTCGCCGCGCTGGTCGTGATCGGCACTGCGGTGGCGTGGACGCTGCACAGGGCAGAGCCGGCCCCGACGGACGGGAGCGACACCGTACGGGTCGACCGGGGTGAGGTGGTCACGGCTGTCGCGACGACCGGAACCCTCGAGCCGGCACAGACCCGCACGCTCGGCTTCGCCGCCGACGGCACGGTGACGGCGGACAACGTACGCCCCGGAGATCAGGTGAAGACTGGTCAGGTACTCGCCGAGATCGACGCCACCGACGCGGAGGAGCGGGTCGCCGACACGCAGAAGTCGCTCGACGACGCGGAGGAGGCCCTGCAGGACGCGGAGGAGGCGGCCGACGGCGGGGCCGGTGCCTGCCCCGTCTCCGCACCCCGGACCGGGCAGGCCGTCGAGGTCGGCATGGTCGTCGGTCGCGGCGCGCCGCCGTCGGTCACGCCGTCGGCATCACCGAGCAGCCAGCCGTCGCCGTCGCCGACCCGGTCGACTCGGCCGCCCGCCGGCCAGCCGTCGGCGAGCCAGCCGCCCCGCTCCGGTGGCGGTCAGGCACCCGGCAGTGGTCAGGTACCGGGCGGTCAGGTGCCGGGCGGTCAGGTGCCGGGTGGCGGCCGGGGTGCCGAGTGTTCCGGTCAGCGGGTCGGGGATCCGGTACTCGCCGCGCAGCAGCGGGTGACGAGTGCCGAGGTCGCGCTCGCCGAGGCGGAGGACCGGCTGGCCGGTACGAAGATCAAGGCGCCGGTCGGCGGGAAGGTGCTCACGGTGGCCGGCGCGGTGGGTGCCGACGTCGGTACCGGCGGCACGTTCGTCACACTGGCCGACGTGGCGGGCATGCAGGTGAGCGCCGATGTCCCGGAGGCATACGCGGGCCGTCTGAAGCTTGGCCAGGGCGCGACCGTCACGCTCGCGAACCGGCCGGACGAGGAGTTCGCCGCTCGGGTCGTACGGGTCGACCCGGTCGGCGCCGCCGACGGCGACCTGGTGCGCTACGGCGTCGTCGTCGCCTTCGAGACGGTTCCGGCGGAGCTTCTAGTGGGCCAGAGCACGAACGTGCGGGTGCGTACCGGTGAGGTCGCCGGGGTGCTGCGGGTCCCGTCGACGGCGGTGCGCGGCGACGGGACCGTCTTGGTCAGGACCGGCGCCGGCGATCAGGTCCGGGCCGTCGAGGTCGGGCTGCGCGGCGACCGGTACACGGAGATCAAGACTGGGCTGGTCGAGGGCGACGAGGTGGTCACAGCCGGCGTCGAGGGAAGTCCCAGCTAATTCTGAGGTAGCTCCGATAGAAGGGATGACGTGGCTGGACGGTTGACCCGGGTGCTCGTCGTCGACGACGAGCCCAATATCTGTGCCCTGCTGTCGGCGACGCTGCGGCTCATCGAGTTCGACGTACGGGTCGCCGGTGGTGGGCACGAGGCGTTGGCGGCGGCGGTCGAGTTCGAGCCGGACCTGGTGGTGCTGGACGTGATGCTGCCCGACCTCGACGGGTTCCAGGTCGCGCAGCGGCTGCGGGCCGGGCCGGGCCCCCACGTTCCGGTGCTCTTCCTGACCGCCCGCGACGCGGTCGAGGACCGCATCTCCGGCCTGACCGTCGGCGCCGACGACTATGTCACCAAGCCGTTCAGCCTCGAGGAGGTGGTGCTGCGCATCCGGGCGATCCTGCGTCGCAGCCGCATCGAGCCGGACGGCGACACCGGCGTGCTGCGGTACGCCGACGTCGAGCTCGACGAGGACGCGCACGAGGTGCGTCGCGGTGGCCGGCTGATCGACCTGTCGCCGACCGAGTTCAACCTGCTGCGCTACCTGCTGGTGAACGCGGGCCGGGTGGTGAGCAAGGCGCAGATCCTGGACCGGGTCTGGAACTACGACTTCGGCGGCGACGGCCGGATCGTCGAGTCGTACGTCTACTACCTCCGCAAGAAGATCGACCGCTGGGAGCCGCCCCTGATCCACACGGTCCGTGGTGTGGGTTACGCGCTGCGCCGGCCCCCGGACGAATGAGAATGCCCAGGTGGCGGCAGTGGACGCTGCGGTCCCGCCTCGTCGTCGCCGTCGCCGCGCTCAGCGCGGTCGCTCTGGTCGTGTCGAACGCGGCCGGCATCGTGCTGCTGCGTCAGTACCTCACCGACCAGATCGACAACGAGCTCGCCGGGATGCGGCACGTCGCGGCCCGCCCGTTTCCGCCCGACCAGGCCGGCGACAGCCCGTTCCCCCGGGGCCGCTTCGACATGTACCGCACCATCCTGGTCTTCGACTCCGACGGCCGCCGGTTGCCGTCCCCGTCACCCGACGAGATCTCACCACCCGACGTGGGGGCGCTCGCCGCGCTGCGGGAGAAGGCGGACGACGGGCCGTTCACCGTGAAGTCCGTCGACGGCGAGGACCACTGGCGGGTGGCGGTGGTCACCCAACCCGACGGCGGAGTGGCCGTACCGGCGATCTCGCTTCGCCAGGTAGAGGCGACCGCGGACCTGCTGCTCGCCATCGACCTGGTCGTAATGCTCGTCGTGCTGTTCCTGCTCGCGCTGGTCGCCGCCGCGGTGGTCCGGATCGGCCTGCGCCCACTGATCCGGATGGAGAGCACCTCCGCGGCGATCACCGCCGGCGACCTGACCCACCGCGTCGACGACGCCGACCCGCACACCGAGTCGGGCCGGCTGGGTATCGCGCTGAACTCGATGCTCGACCGGATCGAGTCGGAGGTCGCCGCGCGGACCGCGTCCGAGCAGCGACTCCGGCAGTTCGTCGCCGACGCGTCGCACGAGCTGCGTACCCCGCTCACCTCGATCCGCGGCTTCGCCGAGCTGTACCGGCGCGGCGGAGCGCCGCCCGGACGGCTGCTCGACGAGACGATGTCCCGCATCGAGGGCGAAGCCGCCCGAATGGGGCTGCTGGTCGAGGACATGCTGCTGCTGGCCCGGCTGGACCGCCAGCGGGAGCCGCAGCGGCGGCCGGTCGACCTGCTCGCGATCGCCGCCGACACGATCCGCGACGCGCACGCCCGCCGTCCCGACCGCCCGGTCCGGCTGGCCAGCTTCGGCGGCGACCAGTGCGCCTTCGACCCGGTGACGGTCCTCGGCGACGAGCACGGGCTGCGCCAGGTCGCCACGAACCTGGTCGCGAACGCGCTGCAGCACACGCCGCCGCAGACCGACATCACCGTACGGGTCGGCCGGCTCGCCACCTACCGGCCCCGCCGTCACACGGCCGCGACGGTCGGCGAGGAGCCGCCACCGCGTACGCCGCTTGCCGTGTTCGAGGTCGCCGACAACGGTCCCGGCCTGCCACCGGAACACGCCGGCCGGGTCTTCGAGCGGCTCTACCGGGCCGATCCGAGCCGCGCCCGCAGCAACGGCGGCTCCGGGCTCGGCCTGTCGATCGTCGCGGCGATCGTGCACGGTCACGGCGGCCGGGTCGAACTGGAGACGAGCCCCGGCCAAGGGGCCGCGTTCCGGGTGCTGCTGCCCACCGGTTCCCAGTCAGCTTTGAGCTAGCGCGGGGCTTGCTCCGAGCCGCCCCCTGCAAGCTGTCGCGCATGCGCCGGCGCCGTTGCGTTGGGCGTTGGGCGTTGGGCGTTGGCAAGATCGAGGCATGCTTGAGCAGTGAGGTCATCGACCCGACCTGATTCATGGCTGCCTCCGAGATCGGCGTTCGCCGGGTTCCGGTTCCCGCCCGAGGTCATCGTCGTCGCGGTGCGCTGGTATCTGCGGTTCAACCTGTCCTATCGGGACGTTGAGGAGTTGCTGGTCGAGCGTGGCGTGGAGGTCGATCACGTCACCTGTTCCGGTAGGTGCAGCGGTTCACGCCGCTGCTGGCCGACGCGGCCCAGTTCTGCCGCCATTCACCAGGCGACAGGTGGCACGTCAACGAGTCCTACGTCAACGGAGTCTGGCGGTACGTGTACCGGGCGGTCAACCAGTACGGCCAGGTCATCGACGTGCTGGTCTCGGCCCACCGTGACCGCCGACGCGGCTCGGCGGTTCTTCCGCCGGGCGCTGTCGGTGTTGAAGGTGACACCCAGCGAGGTGGTCACCGACGCTGCCGCGGTCTACCCCGGTGTGCTCGACGAGCTGATCCCGTCCGCGTGGCACCACGTCGAGCAGTACGCCAACAATCCGTTCGAGGCTGATCACAGCCGACTGAAACACCGGTTGAGACCGATGCGCGGGCTGCGAACGGACCACACAGCACAGGTCAGCATCGCCGGACACGCCTTCATGCAAAACCTACGCCGCGGCCACTACGAACTCGCCGCCGACGCCCCGCCCGCTCTGCGGATCGCCGCCGCGTTCACCGAACTCGCCCAAGCGATCTGACCGCAGACCCGACACGGGCGCGTCTTCCGATCCCACAACGCAACGGCGCCCTCCGGGACGGCACCAGCCTGCCTACCCATGATCATCTCCCAATCGGGCGCTATAGGCGTTAGCGATGGAAGGTGTCCTCATTCGGCACCGTCCGGTGCCGTTTTTGTTGCCCTGTAGCGCCGTCGCGGTTCGCCGATGCCGGGTCCGTACCACCCGGGGTCGACCCGTACTGAACTGCCGAGCACAAATCGATCCCGCATCGGGCGCTGCCGCCCGTGGTGTAGGCTGCCACTGTCAGTAGCGGGGTGTTGCGTCGTTGGCAGTCGTTCCGAGTCCGCGCGTGTCGTGAATGGTGAATCACGAGGATGATGTGCTCACGGGTTTGTCAGGAGCAGGGGTAGCAGCGCGTCGCGTAGCTGCTCGGTGACATCGACGATTTCCCGGTGAATCGCCGCCTTGTCGTCCAGCGCCACCATAATGTCGCCGATGGTCACTTGAGTGGCGAGCGGCGGGATGAGTACGGGCAGGGTCCGCAGGGTGCTGACGGTCAGCGTCGGAACGGTGGCCGTGGAGGCATGTCGAGAGATCCAGTCGCGCACTGCCGGATGCCCCAAGTAATACTGCAGGTACCGAGGGTCGACGGTCGGGATGGGGCGGAGCCGGAAGCAGGCGGTACCCGTGATCCAACCGACCTGGTCTAGGGTGGCCAGGGCTTGCTTTCCCAGATCACCGGTTCGCACAGAGATCAGGTCACCGGCAACGAGGCGGTACCGGTCCAATCGAGCGGCCGCGTCGGCCGTTACCGAAATCGTGCTACTGCCCGCGATGCGCCCGTACTGCAGGTGCTTCGGCGCGACGACGTCAATCGGCACGCCACCAGTCTCGACTGGCCGAATCATGCTGCTCGATGGGCCGGCCATGACGCTGCAAACGCTCTCCAGCGGCACCTCCTGCCAGCCGTCCGGTAGGGGACCAATCAGCGTGTTCACAGCGACAGCTCCTCTAAGTAGGCGTCGACGGTGCGGTCAACGCTGGCGGCTTGTTCGGCGAGCTGATGCAGTCGTTGCGTAAGTTCGCCGACCTGCCGGGCTTGGGTGCGTGAGTCAGGTGTCACGTCAGACGAAGCAACGTACGCGCGCGGGTTCAGCCGATACCGGCTCGCGCGGATCTTCTCGAGGGAAACTGCGGCTGCAAAGCCTGGCTCCGCATGGCGACCGTGTTCGCGCCATTGACGGTACGCGTCTTCGATCCGGTGGATGTCTGGGCCGGAAAGGGTTCGTCGACCTCGGTGTCGCACGCCGCCAAGGTCGGTCGCGTCCACGAATAGCACCTCATCCGTGCGTTCGCCGGAGGGCAGCCGCAGCAGCCACAGCGTGACTGGAATGTCGGTGGCGGTAAACAACTGCGCCGGCAGCGCGATGATGGCCGACACGACTCCGTCCTCGATCATGGAGGCTCGGATGCTCTGCTCCTGCCGATTTTCCGATTGGCCGGCGCCGTGCGTCATCACCACGGCCGCCCGGCCACCTTGATCCAGGGAGGCGACGACGTACTGAAGCCATGCGTAATTAGCGTTGTGCGCCGGAGGCACGTCGTATCGCCACCGACCGGCGACACGATCAGTGTTGCTCCAGTTCGTAAGGTTGAACGGAGGGTTCGCGGTCACCACGTCAAATCGGTGATCGGGCGCCCCGGCCGGTAGCGTCTTGACTGGGCTCGGAAGGACGCGGGGGGTCACTCCCCTCAGACGCAGGTTCAAGTAGGCCAGCGCCGCCGACCGCGCCGTGTAGTCGGCGATCGCGATCGTCAGCCGGCCGTTGACGTCGCCCGATTGAGTCAGCCGATCCAAGATCGCGGCAGGAAACTCGCCGGCCTTGCAGCACGGATCGAGTAGCCGGTCGCCCGGTTTTGGATCGAGCAACACGGCGGCCAGTTCCGTGATGGCCTCGGGCGTGTGAAACTCCCCTCCTTTGCGCCCAGCGGTCAGATTGATGCCGGCGAGTAACGCGCCGAAGACTCGTGTCAACGGGAGTTCGGCATCGAGGCTAAGCCGAGTGACGAGTTCGTTGAGCGGCGCCAGCGACGCCTCGCGAGCCTTGCGCACGGAGTCCAGCAGGGGGCGGAGGATCGCCGGGTCCTCCTGACCCGCGGCAAGGTCGGCAAGGATCGCGCGCTCAAGGTCCAGGCCGCCATCACTCAGCGAATCCCATGCCGGTCGGCTGCGCAGATATACTAGAAGGAGCAGGACGTCACCGAACTCGATGACATCGAGCATTCCCCGGTACCGATCGTAGCCGCGCCATAGCATATCGGTGACGCGCCGCCATGCGTCATCTCCGCTGGTCACGCCTACGCCCCCGCCCATTACGTCGCTCATGGCTTCTGTCCTTGTCCGTCTTATCGCGCCGGTCGGGGATGATCCGAAGCCACAGCGTCAGTAGGTCCTTCGACTCCCACGGCAGAATCCGATGGGTGAGGACAAGTACGAAGACACCGACGACCGTCCACCACGGCGCCTGCATCAACGCCGTGCCCGCCGGCACCGCGATACGGATCAGTGCATCAACGGACGCCTTCATGACGGCGCATGTCCGCCGATACACAAACGACGCGAGCGTGACGACCCATGGGCGGCGTGGCAGCCGACCGCGGACCTCATCATGTCAAGCGCCTCCCTCCCCGACCTCACGAGCGTATGCGCGTATGACCCTGCGCGTCAACGCGCAGGGTCATACGCGTTCAGATGCAGGCTCAGCGGAAGGTGTTCAGGACAGCGCCGTCGCTCTCGCGCCGCCAGGCAGTCCAGCCGTTCGCTGAAGCGCCAGCACATGCTGTCGCAGCATCCGACGGGGATTGGTACCGGCGACCGTCCACCTCCAACTCACCCGACGCCAGCACCGTCGCCGTGAACCGTTGCCGCCGGCGTGGCCGATGCCAGAACAGCCGATCCCCCGGATTAAGCGCCCCGCTGATCAGCAGGGGCGCCAAAGGACCGCGAGGCGGGCCAACCGGCGGGGTCGCCGGCGGATCCGGCTGGCCGATCCTCAGCCGTATCACCAGTTCCTCTCCCGCTGCAAGGCTCGCGGCCAACTCGCGGGAGACCTCCACCGTCAGTTCCATCAACCTAAGCCAGATCCTCTGAGTCCTTGGTTCTTCTCGGTACTCAGCATAGTCTACGCGCCAGCCGGCTGAGGCGTGTTTCGTAAGTCGGGGTGTGATGAGGCATGCGCGATGCTGCCCGCAGTGCGGGATCCGGGCCGTCCGGGTCAAGGGCTGGGTACTCACCCGCCCGCGTGATCTGCCGGTGGCCGGGCGCACCATCCGGTTGCGGTGGCGCAAACGCCGCTGGCACTGCGACCAGCCCGGATGCCCAAGAGCGACATTCACCGAACAGGTGCCACAGGTCCCGGCCCGAGCCCGGATCACCGTCCGCCTGCGGCAGGCCGCCGGCGCGGCCGTCGCCGACGGCAACTGCACGATCGTGCAGACCGCCCGTGACCTGGGCGTGTCCTGGCCGGTCGTGGCAGCGGCGTTCACCGCTCACGCCAGCACGGTGTTGCCGGCCGAACCGGAGCCGGTGACCGTGCTGGGCATCGACGAGGTCCGCCGCGGCAAACCGTGCTGGAGCATCGACGAGGTCACGCAGTCGTGGACCACCACCGTCGACCGCTGGCACGTCGGCTTCGTGGATCTGGTCGGCGGGCAAGGGCTACTCGCCCAAGTCGAGGGCCGGACCAGCAGAGCGGTGACCGACTGGCTCACCCAACGCCCCGTGGCCTGGCGCGAACAGATCGGGGCCGTTGCGATCGACATGTGCACCGTGTTCAAGGCCGCCGTCCGCGAGGCGCTGCCGCACGCGCTGCTGGTCGTGAACCACTTCCACGTCGTGCAACTGGCCGACCGGGCCGTCAGCGAAGTCCGCCGCCGCATGACGATGACTCACCGCGGCCGACGCGGCCGGAATGGCAACAACGCAACCGGCTGACCAGATCAGCAGTCCGTATGCGCGCCGAACACGTCGACCGGCTGACCGACACCCTCAGCAACCTGCCCGCCAAGATCGACACACCGATCCTGACCGCCTGGAACGCCAAAGAAGACCTGCTCGACCTCGTCGCGCTCGCCCGCACCCACCCCCACCGGCAGACCGTCGCCCGACTGCTGCACCGCTTCTACACCGCTGCGCCACCACTGACCTGCTCGAACTACACCGCCTCGCCACCACGATCGAGACCTGGTGGCCAGAAATCCACGCGTTCCTGCATACCGGCATAACCAACGCCGGCTCAGAAGGCACCAACCGCGTCATCAAAACCATCGCCCGCAACGCCTACGGATTCCGCAACCCCAAAATCAACGCCTCCGCACCCGCACCGCCACAACCCGCCGCCACCGCGAACACCTCAACCCCGCTT
>NZ_BOPC01000060.1 GCF_016863555.1 Micromonospora qiuiae
TGCGCACAGGACACCGCAACTCGCGGTCTCAACCGCCCCGGAAACCCCAACATGCCGCAAGCCGTGCCACCCTAGGACGGGATAGGCCGACATGCCGCAACCTGTGCCCGCCCTGGGTACCCGAACACCCCGAGATGCCGCAACCCGCGCCGTCCATATCCCAGGCACAGGGTAAGTTGCCTACCCGGTTCACCGGAGGGTCCGCCCGTGCGGGTCATGGCGCTTTCCGAGGTCGCCCAGTATCTGGGCGTCTCGCGTCAGCGGGCCGTGATCCTGGTCGACCGGCCGGATTTCCCCGCGCCCATCGACACGCTCACCGTCGGCCGGATCTGGGATGCTGCCGACGTGCGGACGTACGCCAAGCTGCGCCGGCAGCGCCTCGCTGACTCAGAAGGCGACTGACGACGCCTGCTGCGTGCCGTCGCCCAGCTGCTCACCCAGCAACGTCCTCGATCGGCCCTGAGCAGGAAAACTACCGTGAGTAGCTGTGGATAACCCGCGTGTCGTCCACAGGGACAGCGGCGGGCGCCGGCCGGCTCGCAGGCTGTTCCCATGAACTCGACCGACCTTCCTCGGCTCACCGTCCGCTCACCCGCCGACCTGATTGCCGCCGTGCCGTACCTGCTCGGCTTCCATCCGGCCGACAGCCTCGTGGTGGTGGCGCTCTCCGGCTCGCGGATCGTCTTCGCCGCCCGTGGCGATTTGCCCGGCGATGCCGATCCCCGCGAGGCGGCGGCGCACATCGCCGCTGTGACCGCCCGGCAGGGTGCCGACTCGGCCACCGTGATCGGGTACGGTCCCGCCGCCCAGGTGACTCCGGCGCTCGACGCGCTCCGGGACGCGTTGACCGACGCCGGGCTGGCTGTCCTCGATGCCCTGCGGGTCACCGGCGGACGCTGGTGGTCGTACCTCTGCACCGAGCCGGACTGCTGTCCGCCGGAGGGCAGCCCGTACGACCCCCGGGCCAGCGCCGTCCCAGCGGCGGCCGTCTTCGCCGGCCAGGTCGCGCTGCCCGACCGGGACGCGCTCGCCTCGCAGGTGGCGCCGGTCGGGGACGCGACGATGCGGCCCGCCGTCGAGCGGGCGGAGCAGCGGTTGAGCGACCTGCTCGCCGGAGCACCCGCGAACGACCTGCTCGGTGGGCGGGCGCTGCGTGCGGCCGGCGTGGCCGCCCACCGCGCCGCCCGTCGCCGGCACCGCAGCGGCGAGCGCCTGACCGACGACGAGGTGGCCTGGCTGTGCCTGCTGCTGACCCACCTTCCGGTACGCGACCACGCCTGGGAGCGCACCGACGGCCGGGTCGAGGACGTGGCGTTCTGGACCGAGATCCTGCGCCGGGCCGAGCCGGAGCTGATCGCCGCACCCGGCGCGCTGCTGGCCTTCGCCGCATGGCGGGACGGGCAGGGTGCGCTAGCGGCGGTGGCGCTGGAGCGCGTGCTGGCCGAGCACCCCGACTACTCGCTCGCGCTGCTGATGGACGACCTGCTCCGTCGCGGTGTGCCGCCGTCGCGGCTGGACGGCTGGCCCGCGGACGGGACGACGGCGGTGCCGCGCCGGGCCAGGGGAAGGCGCCGCCCCCGTCGCCGTCCCCGATGAACGCCGCCGTCCCCGATGAACGCCGCCGAACCCGACCACGCCGCCCCCAGACGATCACGTCGTCGCCGGTCGGGCCAGAAGACGCCGACCAGGGGCGGCAGGAGGGCCGGCGGCGTGGCCGTCAGGGGTAGCGGTGGTACCGGATAATCGCGGGATGTCCGAACAGGCACCGGATACCGAATGAGTGCCGTCCTGCTGCTCTCCCTCGCCGGCCTTGCCCTGATCGACAGCACCAGCATCGGGACCCTGTTCATCCCGGTCTGGCTGCTGCTCGCCCCCGGCCCGGTCAGTGTCCGGCGGATGCTGACCTACCTCGGCACGATTGCCGGTTTCTACTTCCTGGTCGGACTGTTGCTCTACTTCGGTGGCACGGGGTTGGCCGAGGCGCTGGGCGGGGCGCTGGACAACCGGCCAGTGCTCTGGGGCCAGTTGGCGCTCGGGGTCGGCTTGTTCGTGCTGAGCTTTCGTTACGACGGCAAGCGTGGTGCGGGTAGCGGCCGGGTGCTGCGGTGGCGGGACCGGGTCACCGCGGGTGACTCGTCGGCGCGTTGGCTGGTCGGGCTGGCGGTGTTCGCCGCGCTCGCCGAGGTGGCGACGATGCTGCCGTACCTCGGCGCACTCGGGCTGCTGACCACCTCAGGTCTGGGCGTACCGACCGTGGTGGCGCTGCTGGGGGCGTACTGCCTGGTCATGGTGCTGCCGGCGGTGCTGCTGCTCGGTGCGCGGGTGGCCTGGCCGAGGCGGGTCGAGCCGCTGCTCGGCCGGCTCAACGCGTGGATCGTCCGGTCGTCGGGGAGCATGCTCGGCTGGGTGCTGGGCATTGCCGGCTTCCTGATCGCCCGGGACGCCGCCGTCCGGCTGGGACTGTTCGAGATGCTCGCAAACCGCTGATCAGCCTTTCACCCGGTGTGGGCCGGTGTAGACGTTCATCGTGCGGCCGCGCAGGAAACCGACCAGGGTCAGCCCGGCCTCGGCGGCCAGGTCGACCGCGAGCGTGCTCGGTGCCGAGACCGCTGCGAGCAGCGGCAGCCCGGCCATCCACGCCTTCTGGGTCAGCTCGAAGCTGGCCCGGCCGGAGACCAGCAGGACGTGCCCGGCCAGCGGCAGTCGGCGCTCGCGTACCGCCCAGCCGACCACCTTGTCCACCGCGTTGTGCCGTCCTACATCCTCGCGGAGCACCACCAGTTCGCCGGCGGCGGTGAACAGGCCCGCGGCGTGCAGCCCGCCGGTACGGTCGAAGCCGCGCTGTCCGGCACGCAGTCGTTCCGGCAGCTCGGCCAACATCTCGGCCGGCACGGTCAGTGGGTCGTCGGCCACCGTGAACAGTGACCGGGTACGCACCGCGTCGATGCTCTCCTTGCCGCACACCCCGCAGGCGCTGGTGGTGTGGAAATGGCGGCTCGCCTGGGCGGTCGGCTCCGGCACGCCAGGCGCCAGCGTCACGTCGACCACGTTGTAGGTGTTCGGCGTCTCGGCACCCGAGCACAGCTGCGCGGTGAACACGTCGTCCGCCGACCGGATCAGCCCTTCGGTGAGCAGGAACCCGATGGCCAGATCAAGGTCGGCACCCGGGGTACGCATGGTGACCGCGAGCGGCGGTCGTCGGCTCGGTCCGGCCGCACCGACCCGGATCTCCAGCGGCTCCTCCACCGCGAGGCTGTCCGGCCGCCGCACCCGCCCTCGCCCGCCACCACTCGCGTCGAGGTCCACGCGAAGCACCCCGCGCCGCTCACTAGCCCGTCCCACCCCACCATCCTGCCCGCCCCCCAAGCCGAAAACCCACCCTCCCCCGCACACCCCCCTCCGCCACCAGCCTCGCTCGCCGGCAATCGTCGCGGTCGGGGTCGCGGCGGGGGCCGCGGCGGGGGCCGGCGGCGATCTTGCACTTATGGTCGGCGATTCACGGGTATTTGTTCGTGTTCGTGCCGACAAAAAGTGCAAGATCGCGGTCTCGGTGAACGGCCTCGTAGGCGTGAAGACCTGCATCGGCGGGGTGTCGCTCGATCTATTGCTTTGAGCAGGCAATCTTGGACACTTTCGGCCCTCGGAGGGGCCACTCTGGTCCAAGATCCCCCGGTGGGGAGGCGTGGGGACGATCAAAAAGGTAACGAGGGTGGGTGAGGAGCGAGTTAGCGTGGCGGGGTGAGGGCGTACGCGGCGGTGGTGCTTGCGGGCGGCGCGGCGCGGCGAATGGGTGGGCGGGACAAGCCGGGGCTGCCGGTCGGCGGGGTGCCGATGCGCGAGCGGGTGCTCGCCGAGGTGGCTGACGCGTCGCCCCGGATCCTGGTCGGCCCTGGACCGGCACCCGCAGGGGTACGCCTGACCCGGGAGGTGCCACCGGGAGGCGGCCCGGTCGCCGCCATCGCCGCCGGGCTGGCCCTGCTCGACGCCGACGTACCGGCTGTCGCTCTGCTCGCGGCCGACCTGCCGTTGCTGACCCGCTCCGCCGTCGGCGAGCTGCTGCGCCGTCTTGACGAGCCACCCGTCGGCGAGCTGCTGCGTCGCCTCGACGATCGACCCGTCGGTGGGCTGCTGCGTCGCCTCGACGAGCCACCCGCGGACGTGCTCGGCACGGTCGACGGGGTGTGCTTCGTCGATGGGGTCGGGCGGCGGCAGACGCTCTGCGGCGTGTGGCGCCCGGACGCCCTGCGCACCGCCGTCCATCAGCTCGCCGCCCGACGTGGCGTGGAACGGCGTGGCGTGGAACGACGTGGTGTCGAAGTCGCGGCCCGGCGTTGCGGCGAAATCGTCGTCGGGCAGGGATATCAACCTGTCGACCCGCGGGCGGCCGAGCCCGTCGATCCGCGGGCGGCCGAGCCCCTCGCCCCGCAGGCTGTCGAGCCCGTCGACCTGCTCGGTTCGGGACTGGCCGGTGCGTCGCTGCGGGAGTTGCTCGGCGGGCTCGCCGTACGTGAGGTGACGTGGTCCGGCGGCGGCCCGCCGCCATGGTTCGACTGCGACACTGAGCGCGACGTACGCCAGGCAGAGGAGTGGATGCGATGACCGTTATGGACGACTGGGTCACGGCGGCCTGCGCGGAGTTGGACCTCGACCCGGCGCTGGTGCCGGTGCCGGCCGTGCTCGACCTTGCCAGGGACGTGGCCCATCAGGTGCTGCGACCGGGCGCCCCGGTCACCGCGTACCTGCTCGGTCTGGCCGTCGGTCGCGGCGCGGATCCCGCCGCGGCGGCCGCCCGCCTCGCCGAGCTGGCCGGCACCTGGCCGGTCGAACTGGGCGGTGAACGTTCCACCGACTGACGTCCTGCGCATCGACCCTGTCCGATCACCGTCCGGGCCGATCCGTCTCCCGGTCCGCTCGGTAGGGTGACCGGAACGGACGGAGGCGATCATGACGGCAGACCACCCCTCGGCGCCGCCCGACACACCGGCGCAGCAGCATCCGCTGGCGCAGCACGGCACCCCGGCGCACCACGAGTCGATCCTGCTCGACGAACCGAGCACGGCCGACCTGCGGGCGAAGGTGACCCAGGCGTGGCAGGAGTTCGCCCGGGCGCTGGCCGACCGGCTGGCCGCTCTGCCGCCGGGAGCGCACGTTGAGCTGACCCTGGATCCGACCGCCTCCGGCACCGATGATGCCGTCTACTCCGTCGGCGTCGACATCGGCTCCGACGGTCGGTTCGAGGCCCGAGCGGTGGGCAACGCGGCCCTGCCGCAGGGGCACCGGCTGGACCGGGCGGCTGTCGCCGACATGGTCGCGCTGGGCTGGTCACCACCGGGCGTGGTGGAGGGCTCGGGGGACCAGTTCGGGCTGCACTGCGCGGCCGGGGAGAACAGCCGGCTGGCCGCCCTGCTGTCGCGTACCCTGCGTGACATCTACGGTGCCCCGCACCCGGCCTTCCTGGTCTATCTGATCGAGGACGCCGATGGTGAGTCGCTGCCCGGACCACCGCTCGGCACCGCGCGCAGCGGGTCCGGCCTGGTTCGGGAGATCGCGACGGACCTGGAAGAGGCGCTGGCCGGCGCTGGTGAGGCCGGCGCGGAGACCGAGGTGCTGGAGTTGGCCGAGCGGGTCCGGACGGTCGTCTCGACGATGCTCCGGTCGGACTCGGACCGGGTCCAGGTGGACTCCGACGGTGACATCAACATCCGCGCCGGATCGGCGATGGTCTTCGTCCGGGTCCGCGACAATCCACCGCTGGTCGACGTCTTCTCCCCGGTGCTCACCGAGGTCGAGCCCACCGAGCGGTTGTACGTCAAGCTCTCCGAGCTGACCAACCGGATGCCCATCGGGCGCCTCTACTGCGCCGATGACACCGTGTGGGCATCGATTCCGGTCTTCGGCCGGAACTTCCAACCCACCCACCTGATGCTCGCCGTGCAGGTGATGACCGGTCTCGCCGACGAGTTGGACGACCGACTGCACGGCGAGTTCGGCGGCAAGCGCTTCTTCAGCGAGGGGGACACGCCGGTCCGGCGGGGGGAGCACCGCACCGGCATGTACCTGTGAGCCCGGTCAGCGCAGGTCGAGCAGGGTCTTGCCGACGGTCGCCCGGGAGCCGATCGCTGCGTGCGCGTCGGCCGCACGTTCCAGCGGGAACCGCTGCCCGATCACCGCGCGGAGCCGGCCGGCCGCCGCCTCCGCCAGCGCCCGCTCGGTGTACGCCCGCAGCTGCTGCGGCGTCGGCGTCGGCCGGATCAACGTCACGCCCCGCTCGGCGGCCGTCTCCTCGCTGATGTCGGCCCATTCGCCGCTGGCCAGCCCGAAGCTGAGCATCCGGCCGCCCGGGTCGAGTAGCTCGAACGCCGCCCGGCCGACCGTGCCGCCCACCCCGTCGAAGACGACGTCGACTCCGCCGATTTCCGCGCGCACCCGGTCGGCCCAGTTTGGCTTCAGGTAGTCGACGGCGACCTGCGCGCCCCACCTGGGCAGCAGCGCCACCTTTCGGGCTCCACCGGCGAGCCCGATCACCCGCGTGCCGGCCGCGCCCGCCAGCTGGACCAGCAGGCTGCCCACTCCACCGGCGGCGGCCTCGACCAGCACCCGATCGCCCGCCCGAAGCCCGGCCGCGTCGGTCAGCATCAGCGCGGTACGCCCGTCGGCGAGCACTGCGACCGCCTCGTCGAGTGGCAATCCCTCCGGTACCGGTACGGGCGCGGTGGCGTCGACCACGACCTGCTCGGCGTACGCTCCGGACCCGCCGGTGCTGGTGACCACCCGGCGACCGACCAGGCCCGGGTCGGCGTCCGGCCCGACCGCGCCGATCACGCCGCCCACCCCGTTGCCGGGGATCACCGGCAGCGGAGCGGACGGAAAAGGCCCGAAGCCGGTGGCCCGGAACAGGGTCTCCACGAAGGTGATGTTGACGTGTGCCACGTCGATGAGTACCTGACCCGGGCCGGGTACCGGATCGGGCGCCGGACCCGGCACCAACATCTCCGGCCCGCCGAACTCGCGCAACCACACCGCCCGCACATCTCCCCCTCACCGGTCTGCCGAAGCTCAGTGGACTACCTCAACCAAGGTTGAGGTCAAGGCGGGCAGGCCGGAGAACCCGACGGTCAAGGCGGGCGGGGCCGGGAAACCCCGACGGCCAAGGCGGGCGGGGCCGGGAAACCCCGACTGTCAAGGCGGGTGGGGCCCGGAAACCCCGACGAAACCGGGCCCCACCCACGGCGAGGAAGGTTCAGGTCGCGGCGATCCAGTGCAGGCTCTGCGCCGTGGTCGGATCGGTGGCCCGTAGGCCCGCCTCGGAGACGGTCCAGAGCACGTCACCGATCACCAGCGATCGGCGCACCGGCGGTGACCACGTCGACCGACCGTCGTCCTGCCGTACGGCGGGGTGGGTCACCTCGCCGATCTCGCTGATCGTGTCGCCGCTGACGCGCAGCAGCCGGACGCCGTCATCGACGGGTATCGCCAGCAGGCCGGTGTCCGGCCAGTACAGAAAGGCGTGTGGATCGTGCTCGGCCCTGGACCAGGCGCGGGGCAGGTGCCACTGGTCGAGCCGGGTCGGCCGGGCCGGATCGCGGACGTCGAAGAGGGACACCTGCACACCCTCGGTCCGCCCCTCCCGGTCGGCCTCCTGACCCACCCCGAGCAGCCGTGCGTCGGGCAGCGGATGCAGGTACGCCGAGTAGCCGGTGATCTTCAACTCGCCGGTGACCCTCGGTGCGGTCGGGTCGGCCAGGTCGAGGGAGTAGAGCGGGTCGGTCTGCCGGAAGGTGACCACGTACGCGACCGGCCCGAGGTAGCGCACCGAGTAGATGCGCTCGCCCCGGCCCAACCCACCGACCATCCCGGTCGGCGCCAGCGCGGCACCCTCGCGGCGCAGCACCCGCACGGCGGACTCGGAGGTCCGGCCCTCGCCCCACAGGTCACCGGTGGTGGTGGCCACCCGCAGGTGACCGTCCCATTCGGAGAGGGCGTACTGGTTGATCAACCAGCCGGGCACGGAGCCGGCGGCCAGGAACCGGGGACGGCCGGGCGTACCGGTGTCGAACTGGTAGATCTCGGTGACCTGATCGTCCGGCGACGGCCGTCCACGGGGCGTGAGGGTCATCGGCATCGGTCGTTGGCCAGCCAGGTAGAGGCTGGTCGCCGTGCCGTAGACGGTGTCGGCGTCGGCCACGACGCCGACCGGATCGCCGTCGCCGAGCCGATCGGCGGTGAGGTCGAAGCTGAGCACGGTGAGGGTGGACGAGGCACTCATCCGCTTCGGGCGGCTGAGCCGGTCACAGCCGACCCGTCCGGTGTGCCGCTCGCTTCCGGCCGTCCACTCGTACTCCGGCAGCCATGCCTCGATGCCGGCCCGGGCGATCACCTTGCGGTTGTGTTCGGCCCGGACCCGGTCGCTGCCCTTGACGTCGAACGGGAAATCCAGGCGGGCGCTCGCGCGGACCACCACCCGGGCGGTGTCGCCGGTCAGCCGGGCGTCGACGGTGCTGCCCTGGATCCGGTACGTGCCGAGCAGCCGGGGCGCGCCGGCCAGGTCGACCAGCAACAGGCGGGTGGCACCGACCCGTCGGACGGACCGGAAGGCGTCGGCCGGGCCCAACGTGTCCTCGGCCAGCACCAGCGCACGGTCACCGAGCAGCAGGAGCGGGTGCTCGGCCCAGCGCAACTCCTCCCGGCCATCGGTCAGGTCGAGTTTTCCGATGAGCCGACGGTTGACCGGGTCGACCACCCGCAGCACGCCATTGGTGGCCGTGACGATCCGCCGGCCGTCGGTCTTGACCAGATCGGGCTCGTCCACGCCGGCCTCGTGGTTGTTCGTCGTCGAGTGCTGTGCTCCGGGGGCCGGGCCGGCCGATTTGCCTTGTGCGTCGGCGAAGGTGCGTGCGCTCGATTCGGCGCTGAGTGCCGCCCGGTCGCCGAAGAGCATCGCCTCACCGGCGAAACCGTAGGGGCCGACCGCTGCGCTGGCCGCCGCGCGCAGTTCGGTGAGGGCGTCGGCGCAGGAGTCGAAGTAGGCCAGGCTGACCGGCACCATCGACAATGTGGCGCTGCCGCCTCCGGACGGCATCGGGGCCGGCGCGGCCACACTGGAGGCGAGCAGGGTGAGCGCCACCAGCGATCCGCCGGCTGCGGCGAGCTTGCTTCCCCGTCTCATGGCCGGTTCGACGCGGCCACCGCGCATTTGGTTCCCGCCGTCGTCACGTGGTCAGCGGGTGGACGGTCCGACGCCGGGGGACTCGACCAGCCGGGACAGCACGATGGTGCTCCGGGAGGAGGTCACGAACGTCTCCGCCCGCAGCCGTTCCAACGCCTCCTCCAAGTGGGCGATGTCGGCGGCGCGCAGGTGCACCAGCGCGTCGGCCTCCCCGGAGACGGTGTAGGCCCCGACCACCTCCGGGTGCCGCCGGACGGCCGCCCCGATCTGGGCCGGAGTGGTCCGGCCGGCGCAGAACAGCTCGACGAACGCCTCAGTGGTCCAACCGACTGCCGCGGGGTCAACGATCGTGGTGAATCCCCTGATCACCCCGGCCGCCCGTAAGCGGTCGACCCGTCGCTTCACCGCCGGGGCGGAGAGTGACACCCGAGAGCCGATGTCTGCGTACGATGCGCGAGCGTCTGCGACCAGCAACGCAATGATTCGCTGGTCTACGGCGTCGATCTGCAATGTTCCGCCTCAAATAAGCAATGGTTCTGGCTGTTCCGGAAGTCCTACCCTACCTACTCTTGGTCACCGTGGAACAGCAGCGAGTGCCGCGAAAGCGGACATACCTCATGTGCTCGCCCGAGCACTTCGCGGTCGAGTACGCGATCAATCCGTGGATGGACGTGACCGCCCCGGTCGACTCGGAGCTGGCGGTCAAGCAGTGGGATCGCCTGCGGGAGACCCTGGTCGGCCTCGGTCATGAGGTCCATCTGCTGACCCCCGAGCCCGGCCTGCCCGACATGGTCTACGCCGCCAACGGGGCGTTCGTGGTGGACGGGACGGTCTACGGTGCGCGGTTCAAGCACCACCAGCGGACCGCCGAGGCGGCGGCGCATCGAGCCTTCTACGAGTCGCAGGGTTGGCGGTTCGTCGCGCCGAACGAGACGAACGAGGGCGAGGGCGACTTCGCGTACCTCCCGGAGGCGCACGGCGGGCTGATCCTGGCCGGGTACGGGTTCCGCACCGAACTGGCCGCGCACGCGGAGGCGCAGGAGGCGCTGGGCCGGCCGGTGGTCTCGCTGCGGCTGGTCGACCCGCGCTTCTACCACCTGGACGTGGCGCTCGCCTCGATCGACGACGCAAACGTCGTCTACTACCCGGGCGCGTTCTCCGCGGCCAGCCAGAAAGTGCTCGCTCAGCTCTTCCCGGATGCCGTGCTCGCGGACGCCGACGACGCCCTCGCCTTCGGCCTGAACCTGGTCAGCGACGGTGCCAACGTGGTGCTCAACAGCGAGGCGACCCGGCTTGCCGGCCGGCTCAAGGCGGCCGGCTACACGCCGGTGCCGGTGGAGTTGACCGAACTCAAGAAGGGCGGCGGCAGCGTCAAGTGCTGCATCGCCGAGCTGCGGCACTGAGCCATCCGCAGGCGCGGCGTCACTCGCCCGCACCCCGTCAGCCGAGCGTGGCCAGCTCGTTGACCAGCACGTTCGACAGCACCTGGCCGTCGCGCTGCACCTCGCGCAGATACCACTTCTGCTGTGGGGTGCGCGGCTGGTTGAACTGCCACACGCCGCGCGGGCTGTCGATCTGGCCGATCCGGCCCAGCGCGAGGTTGACCTGCTGCGGCGTGAGTGTCGGGCCGGCGAGGCGGATCGCCTGGTCGAGCACGTTGGCCGCGTCGTAGGAGGCCATCGCGTACGTCGTCGGCGAGACGTTGTGCTTCTTGCGGTACGCCGAGGCGAACCGCCGATTCGCCGCGTTGTTGAGGTCGGCGGAGTAGTTCAACGCCGTGCGGATGCCCAGCGCGTCGCTCGATGGCCGGATGCTCTCCAGCACCGGGCCCTCGGTGAGGAAACCGGGCGCGTAGATGGTGCCCCGGAAGCCGGCGTCGCGCAGCTGCATCACGAACTGGGCCGCCGCCGTGCCGGAATAGGCGCAGAAGACGACCGTGGGGTTGCGGCGAAGCGCCCGGCCGATGTCGGAGACGTAGGCGGTCTTACTCGGGTTCGGGCTGTTGGACGTCCAGGTCACCGGGTCGGCGATGCGCGGGTCGGACTCGCCGAACTCCTGGCGGAACCCGCGCAGCACGTCCTCCACCCCGAAGGCCGCCTCCGGCAGGATCATTGCAACTCGGTCGCCCTGTCCCAGCTCGTCCCTGAGGTAGCGGCCGAGCGCCCGGCCCGCCTCGTCGAGCACGTACGAGGTACGCCAGATGTAGACGACGCTCTGCAGGCTGGTGGGCGATGCGTTCGAACCGATCAGTGGGACCCGGGCCTGCTCGATGAAATCCCGGATGCCGACCATGACCGACGAGCTGGCGACCCCGGTCAGGGCGAGCACGCCCTGCTTGATCAGCCCGTCGGCGGCGGCCTGGCCGCTCTTGGCGCTGTTGCCCTCGTCCGCCACGAGCAGGTCGACCGGGCGGCCGCCGAGGCTGTCGTCGTTGAGTTCCAGGTACAGCTGGAAGCCGTTGTTGAGTTCGTCGCCGATGGCTTTGCCGGGGCCGGACTGCGGCGCGATCAGGCCGATCTTGATCGGCTCGACGGAGGCGGTGTCGGTCTTCTCGGTGTCGGAGCCGCAGCCGGCGGCGAGTCCCCCCGTACCGAGTGCAGCCAGCAGCTGGAGTGCCCGCCTGCGGTTCATCTGCGACACCGGGTTCCCTTTCAAAGACTCACCGGGCGGCCGTTCGCCCCTCCGGCGTTCTACCTGCTCGGCGACGGTGCGTCAATGGCTGTTGATCTTCAAGTAACGACCGCAATGCGCTGGTTATCTTTGGCCAGGCCGTCGACTCCGGGTCGATAAGACCGAAATGTTCACATTCCGGCAGTTCGACAAGGTGCATATCGGCACCCACTGCCTGAGCTGCGGCGACGTACGAGCGGCTCAATTCGACCGGGACCTGTTGATCCAGAGTGCCATGGATCACCACGGTCCGTGATGGGAGAGATGTCAGGGCACGTGGATCGGCCTCCGCGTACCGCTCGGGCACCTCGGCGGGCCCGCCGCCCAGCAACGCGGCCACCGCACCGGCGTCCAGGTCCAGTCGGTACGCCTCGGCCAGGTCGGCGACCGGGGCGAGGGCGAGCACTCCGCCGACGGCGGCCGGCGCCCGCGCTGCCGCGTACAGCGCGAGGTGCCCACCGGCCGAGTGACCGACCAGGATCGCCCGCGCCGGCGCGACCTGGCCGGGCAGGGCGGCGGCAGCCAGCCGGGGCAGCGCGGTCACCCCGGACAGCACGTCACTGAGCGTGCCCGGCCAGCCGCCGCCCGGCTGCCCCGTCCGGCGATATTCCAACTGGGCGACCGGGTGCCCGAGCGCCGCCAGCGCGGCGGCCAGCGGGCCGGTGTGCCGCCGGTCGTACTCGACCCGCCAGAACCCGCCGTGCACCACGATCAACAGCGGCCGGGGCGGGCCATCGCCGGCCGGCCGCCGCAGATCGGCGATCTGGTCGGGATGCTCACCGTAGGCGACGGTCATCTCCGGCTCGGGAGCTGGCCGGGTCAGCACGGCGCGTGGGTCGAGTGACATCGGCCGACGGTAGCGCGATTCGTCATGGATCAGCAGGTGGCACCTGTCGGCCGGGTGGGCCGAGAGCCGGTTCACCCGGTGCGGTGGACCGGAAGCCGTTCCTCTCAGACAGGCGGGATGCGGGCCGGGGGGCGTCGAGCAAGTCCGCTGGGTAAAGATTGATGCCATGACCGAAGCACGCTCCGCTGGACAAGACGACGAGCCCGGCCGGGACGGCACCGGGCACCCCGGCACGGTGGTGGTGGTCGGGCCGGACGGCCGACCGGTTGGCACGATGCACACCGACGACGGACCGGGTGAGGATCCGTCCCGCCTGGTCGAGCAACCGGCCAAGGTCATGCGGATCGGCAGCATGATCAAGCAACTGCTGGAGGAGGTCAAGGCGGCCCCTCTCGACGACGCCAGCCGACACCGGATGCGCGAGATCCATCAGCGGTCGATCGTCGAGCTGAAGGAAGGGCTGGCTCCCGAGCTGCGCGAGGAACTCGAACGGATATCCCTGCCGTTCACCGAGGACCAGGCGCCCAGCGAGGGCGAACTGCGGATCGCCCACGCCCAGCTCGTCGGCTGGTTGGAAGGGCTGTTCCACGGCATCCAGGCCGCCCTGGTCGCTCAGCAGATGGCGGCCCGCGTGCAGCTTGAGCAGATGCGTTCCGGCCGGCAGGCGCTGCCCAGCGGGCCGGGCGGGGCGGCGCTGCCGGGGATGCCCGGCCTCGGGCACCAGGGCGGCGAGGGCCACAGCACCGGCCAGTACCTCTGACGGAAGGCCCGTCCGAGCGACCGCGACCGCGCGGGCCGACGATGGTCGGGCCGCGCGGTCCGGCGGCCGGCTCAGTCCGCCCCGAAAACCTTCTCCAGGTACGCCGCGACCCCGTCCGTGGAGTTCGCCGAGGTGACCTCGTCGGCGACGGCCAGCACGGCGGGGTGCGCGTTGGCCACCGCCACCGCCCGGCCGGCCCAGGTCAGCATCGGCACGTCGTTCGGCATGTCGCCGAAAGCCAGCACGTCGCTCGCCGCGATCCCGATCCGGTGGCAGTACCAGGCCAGGCCGGCCGCCTTGGTCACGCCGGCCGCCGAGATCTCCACCAGGCCGGAGCGCGAGGAGTGGGTGGCCTCGGCCAGTCCGGCGAGGGCACCGGCGATCAACTGGGTGAACCGGTCCGGATCCCGGTGCCCCTCAGCTCGGGCCAGCAGCTTCACCGCTGGCAGCGAGAGGAGCTCCTCGGGGGTCTCCACCACCCGGATCGCCGTGTCGTCAGCGTCCCAGCGCAGCGGGTAGTGCGTCTCGTGCCGCATCTGCCGGCTGTCGAGGATCTCCACCGCGAGGCTCACCCCCGGCACTTCGGCCCGTAGCCGGCGAGCCACCTCGGCGAGCAGCTCCGGGGCCAGCGGGTCGGCCCGCAGCACCTCGTCGTTGATCGGGTCGTAGACCACCGCACCGTTGGCGCAGACCGCGGGCAGCGGCTCGGCCAGCTGGTCGTAGACCAGTCGGAGCCAGCGGATCGGGCGGCCGGTGACCAGCACGACCGGCGTGCCCCGGGCGGAGATCCGGGCCAGCACGGCGGCGGTGTGGGCACTGAGCGTACGGTCGTCACGAAGCAGCGTGCCGTCGATGTCGCTGGCGACCAGGCCTGGCGTCGAGTCCATCACCTGGACAGTAGCCGGTCCAGATAGACCGCTACACCGTCGTCGTCATTGCGCAAGGTGATCTCGTCGGCGGCGGCCCGCAGCGCCGGATGGGCGTTCGCGACCGCCACCCGGCCCCAGCCGGCCCACTCGAACATCGGCAGGTCGTTGGGCATGTCGCCGAAGACCAGCACCTCGGCGGGATCCACGCCGAGGCGCTGCGCCACCACGCTCAGCCCGGTCGCCTTGTCCGTCCCGGGCGGGCAGATCTCGATGAAGCCCAGGCCGGCCTGGGTGAGCGTGGCGATCTGCGGCGGGACGATCTCCTGGGCGATCGCCAGCAACTCGTCCACGTGATGGTCGGCGGTCCGGGCGAACGCCTTGATCACATCGCCGGCGAGGCACTCGTCGCGGGTGCGTACCTCGAACCGGTCCTGGTAGGGCCAGGCCGGGTGGTAGTCGCCCCAGAGTGGGGCGTCGTGCTCCTCGGACGCCTCGACCATCACCGTCAGCGGGCCGACCGCCGCCTCCAGGTCGGCCAGCAGCGTGGCCAGCACCTCGCTGGTGAGACGCTCGTCACGCAGCACCACCGGCCCGGCCGGGTCGCTCTGGTCGACGACCCGGCCGCCGCCGGCCATCACCAGGAAGTCCGCAGCACGGATGTCGTTGCGGGTCAGCTCGGTCAGTCGGGGACCGCGACCGGTCGCGCCGACCACCGGGATGCCGGCGGCGCGGACCCGGTCGAGGACCGCGTGAGTGTACGCCGAGACGGTGTCGTCGCTGCGTACGAGCGTTCCGTCGAGGTCGGTGGCGATCAGCTTGGGCAGGCCCGGGCGGGTCAACGTTCCTCCTTTGCCCGCCGCCGTGGCGGCCAGCCGACGGTCATGGCTGGACGACCCGGCGTGACGGCGGGCAGCAACCGTATCTCGCGGAACGGGCCGCAACCATGACTTCCCGGCTAATCGGGTGCCAACGGACGGCGGATCGCAGGTGGGCGTCGCTCAGCCGATCGAACCTGGACGGGGTGGTGCCTCCCGGGCGAAGGGCACGGTCGGCGTGACGGTGATATCAACCCTTTGGCCCTGCTCGTCCGGCTCCGCGTCGTTCGTGCCGGAACGGTGACGGCGCGGGCGGCCTTCCGGCTCGGCGGCAGACTCGGCCGGCTGCGGAACCGCCCGGGCGAGCGCGGCGGCGAAGAGCAGGACGGCGGCGAAGGCCATCACCAGTCCCCGCCCATGCTCGATCTTGAAGCCGTCCTCGGCAGAGTAGAACGGGACCCGCCGGCTGTCGTCGAGCGTGGCCGCGGTCGCCGCCAGCACCGCGAGCAGGCCCGCGGCCAGGGCGAGGCCGGCCACCCGAGCGTTGGCTCGCACGACGGCGGTGCCGCGCAGCGCGAGCGCGACCACGGCTGCCAGCACGAGGATCCCGACCACATAACCGACGGCCAGCCCGCCGAGCTCGGACACGCTGCTGGGCACCTGGACCGGGGTGACCCCGTCGTGCTCGTTGGCGGGAAGCGTGACCGTCACCCATTCGCCGAGCAGCGAGACCAGGGCGGCCAGGGCGCCGAGGCCGGCCAGCAGCAGCGGCCCTCGGTGATCGCCGCCGAGGCCGGAGATGGCCCGACGGAGCCGCCCGATGGCCGACGACTGCTCATCCTCCGTGCCCCACTCGACGACGCTGGTGCCGTCGGCGCGCTCGTCCTGCCGAGGGATGGGGAGGTCGTGGGCCGTCACTCACTCACCTCTCCTCATGAGACCGCGCCAGGTCTGTGTCGAATGATGGCACAGTTCGTCGTCAGCGCCGGGGAACCTGGCACAGGCAAGCCGGACCGGTCGGTCGCCGAACGGGGCGTCGGTGCACTAGCGTCGGGTGCATGCCTATCCGTACCGCTTCCGCACGCTGGCAGGGAAATCTTCCCGAGGGTTCCGGCACCATCCGCACCGGCAAGGGCGGGCTGCAGGGGAACTACTCCTTCAAGTCCCGCTTCGAGGAGGGAGAGGGCACCAACCCCGAGGAGTTGATCGGCGCTGCCCACGCCGGCTGCTTCTCGATGGCCTTCTCCAAGGCGCTCGCCGAGGCCGGCACGACGCCGACCTCCGTCGAAACCACGGCGAAGGTGCACCTGGACAAGACCGATGCCGGCTTCACCGTGACCCGGATCGACCTGGACACCGTCGGTGAGGTGCCCGGCATCGACGAGGCGAAGTTCGCCGAACTGGCCGAGACCGCCAAGCAGAACTGTCCGATCTCCCGCCTGCTCTCGCCCGGCGCCGAGATCACCCTGACCGCCCGACTCACCTCCTGACCCTCTTCGCCGCCCGACCCCGCGCCGATCTTGCACTTCTGGTCGCCGAAATGTCCCGTTGATGGCTTTTCGTCGCGACCGTGAGTGCAAGATCGGCGCATAGGTGGGGAAGAATGGCGGCGTGGCGGTCGAGATGGGGCGCGAGCGGTTCGAAGAACTGGTGGGGGAGGCGCTGGACGAGGTTCCGGAGGAACTGCTGGCGCTGATGAACAACGTGGTGATCCTGGTGGAGGACGATCCACCCCCCGGAGAGGACCTGCTCGGGCTCTACGAGGGGCACGCGTTGACCGATCGGGGCTGGGATTACGCCGGCGTCCTGCCGGACCGCATCCTGATCTACCGCAACCCGATCCTGCGCATCTGCGACACCGAGGATGACGTCATCGACGAGGTGGCCGTGACCGTGGTGCACGAGATCGCCCATCACTTCGGCATCGACGACGCGCGCCTGCACGAACTCGGCTGGGGCTGAGGGCCGGCCCCGGTTGCTCAGCTCAGCTCGCCGGCGCGCAGCCGGGCGAGCCAGGCGGCGGCGTCCGCGTAGTCGGCGTCGGAGAGGCCGGCCGGGGCGGAAACCGGGCGCTCGCCCGTCGTCGGATTCCACCGGTGCCGGGGGTACGAGCCGAGAAAGCGCAGGTCGGCGCAGACCCGGCGCAACCCCTGCAACGCCTCGCCGAGCCGGGCGTCGGCCACGTGACCGGTGCAGTCGAGGAAGAACACGTATCGCCCGAGCGCCTCGCCGGTGGGCCGGGACTCGATCCGGCTCAGGTTGACGCCGCGGACCGCCAATTCCATCAGCACGGACAGCAACGCACCCACCCGGTCGTGCGCGATGTACACCGCGAGGGACGTCACGTCGTCGCCGGTGGGTGGCGGTGGTGGACCTGGCCGGGACAGCAGCGCGAACCGGGTCACCGCATCGGGGTGGTCGGCGATCTTGTCGGCCAGCACGACGAGCCGATGCCGGGTCGCGCCGATCGGGGCGCAGATGGCCGCGTCGTACTCGCCGGTGGCCGCGCCGGCTGCCGCCGCGCCGTTGGAGAGCACGTCGACCACGACCGCGTCCGGCAGGTGTGCGCGCAGCCAGCCCCGGCACTGGGTGGACGCCTGGGGATGGGCGGCGACGGTCCGTACGGCCGGCAGGGGCGTGCCCGTACGCGCGCCGAGGACGAACTCCACCGGCAGGATCACCTCGCGGGTGATGACCAACGGATCTCCCTCGGCCAACTCGTCGAGGGTCACCCCGACCGCGCCTCCGATCGAGTTCTCCAACGGCACCAGCGCGGCATCGGCATCCCCGGCGCGGACCGCCTCCAGGGCCTCGCCGACGCTGCGGGCCGGCGTACGGGTGCCGTGCTCGGCGGCGGGCACGGTGCGCAGTGCCTGCTCGGCGAAGGTGCCCTCGGGCCCGAGGTAGACGAAACGTATCGGCGGCGTTCCCGGCATGGCGCCCAGCCTACGCACCCTGGTTTGGACGAGGAGGCCTACCGCGCCGACCCGGCGATCGTCGGCGTCGGAGTCGGGAAGAACGGCGTCGGTACGACCGTCGTCGGTGCGGCCGGCATCGTGGGTGCTGGCGGCGGCACCCCTTCCGAGACTCCGTCGCCGCAGGCCAGCGTCCGGATCCCGGGCGGACTGGTGACGCGTACCTCGATCGAGCACACGTCGGTGCCGGCGGTGACCAGGCGCAGGGTCCCGGCCTGGTCACGGGTGACCACCTGGAGTGGCTCGTACCCGGTCACGTCGAGGGCGGTGAACTGCCAGTCGGCGGCGCAGAGCGGGCCGTTGCGTACGCGTACCTTGGCGTCCCGAGGCAGCAGGTCACGGCGGCCACGCACCAGGTCGATGATCCGCTGCCGCGTCGGTCCGCCCCGGCAGGCGGCCGCCACCAGGCCCGCGTCGGCGGTCGGGCTGGGCGCCACCGTAGCCGGTAGCCCGGTGGTCGGTGGCGGTGTCGACGCGGCGGGACCGGTCGCACTCGGGGTGGCCGCCCGGGTGGGCAGGCCCGGCGTGGGGTCACTCAGCTCCGGGGGCGTGCCACAGCCGGCCAGCAGGAGCGCGACCAGCGCCAGCGCGGCGGGTGACCGTCGACGCTTGAACGGATCGAGACCGTACGACGGACGACCGGCGGCGGCGCGACGGACGGGCATGGGCGGCACGTGGCGGTCCTCAGGGCAAGCAGCGAGCATCGGGGTGGCCGAGCCCATGGTAGGAGGATCAGACCTCGGAGAAGAAGGTCAGTGAGCCCGCGACCGCCCCGTCGGCGAGCACCGGCGTGGAGATGGCATCGACCGTCGCGTCGGTTGTGCCCTCCCCAGCGGCCTCGATCCTGAGCAGGCCACGGGCCAGCCGACCGGAGGTGAGCGCGAGCAACGGCGGAATCTTGTCGATCTCGGGATCGGCCAACTCGCCCCGGTTGGCGGTGAAATCCAGCAGGCGCAGCCCACCTTCGAGCAGCGGCAGCCCGATCAGTTCTTCCGGCGTGCCCAGGCAGAGCAGCTCGCAGCCGGCGGCGGAGACGGCCAGCACCCGGGTCTCGGCATCGATCAAAAGGCAGGGCTCGTCAGCGCTGGAGACCGTCGCGGACCAGCGGCCGATGTTGTCGCACCCCGGCTCTGGCGGTGTCCTCGTCGTGGGCGCGAACACTTCCGAGAGCGAGAGTTCGACGTGGGCCACCGCGCCTCCTATGTACACCGATGGTACGTCCACGCTAGCCGGTCGTCGCGGCGCTCGCCGACCGTGCGCTGGGCATCCGTGCCGTCGGTGCTGATCGGTGCCGGGTTTGGCGACGGCGCGGGCCAGCGGGTGCTGGGCCGGCCCGGCCGCGTGGCGTCGCCGCAGACGTTACCGATGGGTGGCCCGCTTGTCAGCGGCCGTTCGGCCGTCCTCGTACCACCGGTAGTCCGCCGCCGGTGGGTACGTGCCGTTCGTCCAGGTGCTGGGGTGCTGTGCAACCCGGGAGAGCTTTTCGGCGGTGGACGGGCTGATCCGGTTCCCGCCGGCGACGAGTAGCCGGTCGAGTTCCCGGTGCGTCGCCATGAGACAGTCCTTCGGGAGGCCGTAGACGCTGATCACGCCGGAGCCGACGAAAGTGAGCACCGGCGTCACCGGGATCGGATGGCCGACCGCGGCGGTGAGCGCCTTGCTGGCCCGCCTGGCGTCACGCCGGGCCTCGGTGACGTACGGCGGGCGCTTGCCGTTGATCTGCACCACGTCGCCGGCGACCAGCACCCGCGCCCGGCCGTGGTCGGCGATGGTGACGGCGAAGAGCCCGCTCGGGCCGATGGCGAGGAATCCGGCTCGATCGTCTTCGCTCTCGCTGAGCAGGGCGTCGACGCCGTCCGTGCGAGGCCAGTCGATGACGTGCCACGCCGGCCCGAGATGGCCGAGTTGGCCGAGCGCCCGTGCGCCGGCCGCCTCCAGCCGCCGGGCGCCCCGCTCGGCTCGCCGCCGGCGAGCCCACGCCAACGGGGATGGACGAGACGCCGTGGTCACCCCTGGCGCCTCCACCCTGGGGTGCGGTACCGCCACGGGCGGTAGTGCCCGAGAGGGCGGTGCGGCTCGACGAGCGGGGAAGACAGTCATCGTGACCTCCGGCAAAAGGTCCCTCGAAGTTACCTACTCACTACCCTACGTCGCTGGTCCGGGTGGTCGGCAAGCCGGAGCGCCGGAATGAGTACGGATGAATGCCATATTCATCCACAGGCTTTTTACCGGATGCCGCCAAACCCTGCCCTACGCTGCCAAGAGTGAGCCACCACGTGCACAGTGAGGTCGGCCGGCTGGGCACCGTCCTGTTGCATCGGCCGGGGCCGGAACTCGCCCGGCTCACCCCGCGCAACAACAACTCCCTGCTGTTCGACGGCATCCCCTGGGTGGGGCGTGCACAGGAGGAGCACGACGCCTTCGCCAACACCCTACGCCAGCGCGGCGTCGAGGTGCTCTACCTGACCGACCTACTCACCGAGGCGCTGGCTGTGCCGGATGCCCGGGCCGGGTTGTCCGAGCAGGTGCTCAGCTCGCCCCGACTCGGCGACACCCTGCGCGCCCAGGTCGCCGCGCACCTGTCGTACCTCGACCCGGCCGCGCTCGCCGGTGTTCTCGTCGCCGGTCTGGCCCATGAGGAGCTGCGGCTCGGCCCGGACCGCCGCGGTGGCCTGGTCTACACCATGATGGACCGGCACGACTTCATCATCGATCCGCTCCCGAACCTCGTGTTCACCCGGGACTCCTCACTGTGGATCGGCAACCGGGTGGGAGTGACCAGCCTGGCCATGCCGGCCCGACGGCGAGAAACCACGCTGACCGACGCGATCTATCGGTACCACCCACGGTTCGCCGGAACCGAGTTCATCTACCACCCGGGGCTCGAGCCGCTGGAGGGCGGCGACGTGCTGCTGCTGGCCCCCGGGGTGCTCGCTGTCGGAGTGGGTGAGCGGACCACCCCGGCCGGGGCGGAACGGTTGGCCCGCCAGGTCTTCGCGGCCGGCCTGGCGCACACCATCCTCGTCGTCCCGATCGCTCAGGAACGGGCGACCATGCACCTGGACACCGTCTGCACGATGGTCGACGTGGACGCGGTGCTGATGTACCCGAACATGGCCAGCACGCTCTCCGCGTACACGGTGATCGCCGGCACCGACGGCGACACCCCCCGGGTGGACGGCCCGGCGCCGTTCCTGCGGGCCGCCGCCGACGCGATGGACCTGGAGCGCCTCCGGGTGATTCCCACCGGACTGGATCCGGTCACCGCCGAGCGCGAACAGTGGGACGACGGCAACAACAGCTTGGCGCTGGCTCCCCGGGTCTGCGTCGGCTACGAACGCAACGTCGAGACCAACGCCCAGTTGGAGCGCGCCGGCATCGAGGTCATCCCGATCGCCGGCTCCGAGCTCGGTTCCGGCCGAGGCGGCCCCCGCTGCATGTCCTGCCCCCTGCTCCGCGAGTAAGGAAGGGCCCCTTTTTAACGCCTGCGGTAGAGAAAGGGCCCCCTATTAACACCATGGGCGCCGGATCGGCAGCGAGTGCGCCGGCTGGGCACGGAGCGCGCCGGCTCGGCATGAAGCGCGGGCTCGGCATGAAGCGCGGGCTCGGCAGCGAGCGCGCGGGCTCAGCGCAGGGTGAGTTGGCGGCCGAGCAGGCCCTGTCGGGAACGCCGGGCGGCGGCGTCCAACTGATCGGTGTCAACCAGCGCCTCGGCGTAGCGCTTGGCGAAGTCGGCAACCGGGGTCTCCCAGTCGGTCGCCGGAGGCTCCTCGGGCAGGTCCCAGACCGGCACCAGCCGTCCGTGGGCCCGGAACATGCCGGCGAATTTGGTCCCCTCGCCGAGGGTCAGCGAGCCGGCCGCGCCGAGCCGGGCCAGCGCGTCCAGAGCTGCCTCCTCGGCCTCGGGCAGCACCCAACGGACGTGTGCCTTCTCCGGCACTCGGCACCAGTAGGCGGCCTGGGCGGTGGCCAGCCGTACGGTGGGATAGATCGCCGCGTTGGCCCGCTCCAGGGACGCCTGCACGGTCGGGTCACCGGCAGCCTCCGGAGCGAGCCAGAACTCGAAGCCCTCGTGCAGGGTGATCTCCAGTGGGCCGTCGACCAGGATGTCCTGGAGCCGGGGCCCGGGGCCGGGCAGCGGCGGCACCGAAACCGGGGCACCCGGCTCGGTGCGGATCGCGCAGAGCAGCGACTCGGCCAGATCACGGGAGATGTCACCGGACTGGAGGTGTCGCTGGAGGCCGACGAAGACGTGCCCGTCCGACCGACTCATCGCGGGCACGGCCATCGGCAGCACGGTGGCCAGCGTGACCGGCCGGTCGCCGTACTCCTCGACCAGCGCCGGCGTGAGCCGCAGCGGCGCGGAGGCGGCGGGGACCAGTTCCCGCAGGGCGATCCACTCCGGCTCGTCGGCGAGCCCTTCGAAAGGGCGGGGAACGAAGACGTCCCGTACCCGCTCCCGCTTCCCGCCCGGCGCGGCTGCCCGCTGGTTCTTTCGACGCTTGCTCACGGCGAGACAGCCTAGATGTCCTCACGACCCGATGGGGCCACGACCCACCTCTGACCGCCGCCGATGACCGGCAGCTCGGCCGGGTCAGCCGGTGACCAGCAGGCCTGGCCGTGCGGGGACCGGATCGAAATCGGCCCAGACGCTCTGGCCGAGACCGTCGCGCTCCACCCCCCACCGGCTAGCCAGGCCGGAGACGATGTGCAGGCCGCGACCGTCGGCCGCGTCCGCGTCCGCCGGGCGGATCCGCGGGCCGCCAGCGGCTCCGCCGTCGGTCACCCGCAGCCGGACCTGTGCTCCCTCGGGCGTCGTCCGTAGCCGCCAGGCCACCCGGACGACCCCGCCAGGCAGCGGGTCGGCGTGCCGGACGGCGTTGCCCACCAGCTCGGCCAGGACCGCCACCAGATCGGCCAGTACGGCCGGGGACACCACCTCGGCCAGTTCGGCGGCGAGTCGGTGCCGGGCCAACCGGGCCCCACCGGCATGGTGCGGCACCACCACGCACCATGCTCGTTCGACCGCTCCCGTCGACACTTCCAGCCCTTCTTCCGCCCCGTGACCCCACCGTTCACCTGCGGGGCAGCCGCACCTCTGCGACCGTACCGCCACCTGTCCTCGGACGGAGGAATACCCACCCATTCTGCTGTTCAACGATCCGACGGACGAGATACAGGCCGAGACCGGTGCCGGGATAGCGCCGCCGGTCACCGGAGTCGCCCTGCCAGAAGCGGTCGAAGGCCCGTTCGACGTGCTCGGGGCGTACGCCGATGCCGCGGTCGCTGACCCGGAAGCAGACGGTCTGGTCGTCCGCCTCCGCGCTGATCTCGATCGGCGAGCCGGGTGGGGAGTACTTGGCGGCGTTGGTGGCCAACTCGGTCAGTACGGTGCCGAGACTCTGCCGGTGCCCGACCGCCCTGGGTAGCTCGGCCGGCAGTTGGAGGGTGGCCCGGCGACGCAGGTCCGCAGGTAGGTCGGCGACGGCGAGCCGGAGTGTCTCGGCGAGGTCCAGCGGCGCCGGGGGCCCGTCACCCGGCCACGCCTCGGCGGCGGACGCGAGCAGCCGGTCGAGCAGCCGGGCCAGGTCGTTGGCGCGCTGCCCGATCACCCGGGCCGCCTGCCGCCGATCCGTCTCGCTCAGCGACTCCCAGTGGTCGGTGAGGGTGTCCGCGTACCCCTTGATGACCGTCACCGGGGTACGAAGCTCGTGGCTGGTGACCGCCACGAAGAGGTCCCGCTCGTCGTCGACGACGGCCAGCCCGTCCGCGAGCGCCGCCACCACCGGACCGTCGCCGCGCACCGGAAGGCCGCTCTGGTAGCCGTACATGTGAGCGATGCAGGAGCCCAGATAACCGACCACCGCGTGCTGGTCGGTGCTGGCCTCGTCGTCACCGGCGAGGTAGAGGGCGTGCAGGCTGCCGACGGTGTGCCCGGCGATCTCCGCCCGGGAGACGACCATCCGCCGCAGGCCACGCTCGGCCAGCTCGGCGGCGAGCTGGTTGGTGCAGCGATCGGTCCGTACGTGCCGCACGCGGGGCCCGGTGAGCAGACAGCTGGTGATCGGGTCGCTGGCTGGCAGCGGCCGGCCGAGCGTCCACTCGGCGGCACCGGTGGCGGCGATCACCCGACCGCCACTGGGCGCGAACTCGACGAATGCCATGCCCGCGGCACCGAGCGCCGGCTGGGCCACCTGGAGCAGTTGGTTCAGGACCGGCAGGCCCGCATCGCCCGAGTTGATCATCTCGATGATGACGGTGTGCCCGGCGATCAGAGCGGCGTAGTCGGTGCGGTCCGGCATGCCCCGAGTGTGCACCGACATCCGCGTTGTTGGGCATCCCCGAATGGGTCACCGAGGTAACCGGGCCAGAGTCTGCGCCGGGCGATCGGTGATCACGCCGTCCACGCCGGCGGCCAGCACGAGTTCGAGATCGGCCGGCTCGTTCACGGTCCAGACGTAGACCTGGTGACCGGCCGCCCGCAGCGCCGGCACCAACGTTGGCCGGGCCCGCACCAGCCCGATGCCCGGACCGGCGATACCGGCGCCGAACGGCAGTCGGCCCAGCTGCGGCCAGCGGGGCAGCACCTCCAGCAGCAGCACGGTCGGCAGCGCGGGAGCCAGGGCCCGGATCCGGCGTACGGCCAGGGGGGAGAAGGACATCACCGTCACCCGTACCGGATCTTCGGGGCGCGGCTCGGCCAGGCCGTACCGGCGCAGCAGCGCGACCAACCGGCGCTCGACGTTGCCGCCGTAGCGGGACGGGTGCTTGGTCTCCACCAGCAGCCGGACCGGCCGACCGGCGGCGAGGACCGCCTCCAGCAGGCGTTCGAGGGTGAGCAGCCGGGTGTGCGACGCGTCGAGCACCTCGTCGCCGTCGGCCGGTACGCAGCCCGGATGCCAGGAGCCGAAGTCCAGCTCCTCCAACTCGGCGAGGGTACGCGTGCTCACCAGCCCACGGCCGTTGCTGGTCCGGTCCAGCCGGCGGTCGTGTACGCAGACGAGGTGCCCGTCGCGGGTCAGCCGGACGTCGCACTCCAGCCCGTCGGCGCCCTCCTCGAGGGCCCGCAGGTAGGCGGCCAGGGTGTGCTCCGGCAGGTCGTACGACGCGCCACGGTGCGCGAAGACGAGGGGTGAACCCATCGCGACCGCCTACCGGACCTGGCCCGGCTGCCCGTCAGCGCCGACCACCGGCCGCCCGACGGCCTCCCACTCGCCCATTCCGCCCGCGACGTTGCGCACCTGCTCCCAGCCGTTGCGCAGCAGGTAGGCGACCACCTGGGCCGATCGCCCGCCGGAACGGCAGATGACGGCGACGTCGCGGTCGGTCGGCACCTCGGCGAGCCGGGCCGGCAGCTCCATCATCGGCAGGTGGTGGGCGCCCGGTGCGTGACCGGCGGCCCACTCGTCGTCCTCCCTGACATCGAGCAGGTACGTGTCGTCGCTGATCTCGGGCACGGTCACGGTGGGTATCTGAGGTCCGAACACGGGTACCAAGCCTAGAACCTCGTCGGGCCGACCGGCGCGGGCGGCGCGATCCGGTGAGCCGGCATTGCCGGCCGGCGGTCACAGCCGGGTGACCCAGCGCGGGTGGGCTTCGGCCCACTCGGGCATCCGGGTGCCCCGGACTGCTTCGAACAACCCCCGGCCGCCACCGTCGAGTACGACGTACGACACCTGGTTGATGGTCTGTGCGTGCGACGGCACCTGCACGCCGTGCAGCGCCTCGGCGGACAGGCCGTGCATCGCGAGCAGCAGATCCTCCACCGGTATTCCGTTGGTGTCCAGGGTCAGGGAGTTGCCGACCGCCTGGATGAGTCGGTGCACCTGGATGGGATCGCTACGCAGCCGGGTCTCGCCCGCGCGTTTGAGCATGGCGCCCAGCAACTGCTGCTGGTGGGTCTGCCGGTCGTAGTCACCGCCGGGCAGGTCGTAGCGCTGGCGTACGTAGTCCAGCGCCTGCGCGCCGTCCATCTGCTGACAGCCGGGGTGGAAGACCCGGTCGGTGTGGATCGAGTGCACCTCGGTCCGTACGCACATGTTCACTCCGCCGAGCAGGTCGATCACGTTGCGCAGGCCGGCGAAGTCGACCAGGGCGGCGCCGTCGAATCGGATCCCGGTGAGCCGGGCCAGGGTGGCGGAGAGCAGTTGCGCGCCGTGCTGGCCACCCCCGCCGTACTCGTACGCTGTATTGATCTTGTCTTCGCCGCCCGGGTAGCCGGCGCCGGGCGGGATGGTGACCAGCAGGTCCCGGGGTACGGAGACCAGATAGCCCGTGCGCAGCCCGGCCGGGACGTGCACGATCAGGATGGTGTCGGTGCGCTGCTGCGGCCCGATGTCGCCGGGCCGACGGTCCGAGCCGACGAGCAGGTAGTTGATCGGGCCGTCCAGGTCGGTGCGGGCGGTGCGGGCGGCGGGGGCCAGCAGTTGTTCCCGGGTGATCGTGCGCTCGTACCGGTCCGCGAGCACCCTGAGGCCGACCACGGCGAGCGCGGCCAGCAGCACCACGGCCAACCCCGCGCCGAGCAGTACGCGGGCCCAGCGCGGACGTCCTGGGCCGCCGCCCGGTGTCCGCGCCGCGCCGCCTCGCGCCGTCCTGGCCGTGACGCCCCTCCCGCGAGAGCCTGAGATGAACATTGCTCATCTCAGGCTACGAAATGCTCACGGAGCGTGACGGTGATTCCCGGATCCGAGTGCCGCGACGGCCGCCCGGTCAACTCCGGGAGGAAGAGATCACCTCGGGGTTGTAGAAGACGAACTCAGCGAGTTTGTCCTGCCGGACGGCGCGGAACATGTCCATGGTCTGCTCGTCGAGCGCCTCGTTGCCGTTGCCCCGGGCGTGGAACGTGCCGCCGTTGGTTTTCAGCATGATCAGTTCGTTGCCGGTGACCCCGCGCATGGTGAAGATGAAGTCCTCCGGCGGGACACCGCCGGTGTCGAGGATGAACGCCTTGCCGGCCGCCTTGATCAGCCCGTTCAGCTTGACCGGGTTGGTCAGCACGCCGTCCTGGGTGGCCTTCTTCGCCATCGCCTTGATCAGTTGCTGCTGGTTCGCCTGGCGGTCGTAGTCGCCGTCCTTGAGCCCGTAACGTTGGCGGGAGTAGTCCAGCGCCGCCCAGCCCTTCATGTTCCGGCAGCCCTTCTTGTGCACCACCGGAGTCCTCGGCTTGCCGGTCTTCTTGGCGTCGGCGTTCCACATCGGCTTGCCGTCGACGTACGACATGTGGTGCGACGCGACCTCCTGCTTGACGCAGATGCGCACCGAACCGAGGGCGTCGATGATGCCCTTGAAGCCGCCGAAGTTGATGATCGCGGCACCGTCGAAGCTGATGCCGGTCATGCCTTTGATCGTCTTGGCCATCAGCTGGGCGCCGCCCTCCCAGCCGCCGCCGTTGCGGGCGCCCGCCTGGAAGGCGCCGTTGATCTTGCCGATCCCACCCGGGTAGCCGGTCTTCTCGAAGGCCGGGATCCGCGCCTCGGTGTCGCGCGGGATCGAGATCAGGTATGCCTGGTCGTGGGTGGCCGGAATGTGCAGCACGATGATGCTGTCCGCCCGGACGTCGTCGGCGTCCCACCGCTCGCGGGCGTCCACGCCCAGCAGCAGCAGATCGATCGGGCCCTTGAGGTCGCCACCGCCCTCCGCCTGCGTCTTACCCGCCTCGTCGAGCAGGTTGCGCTGGGAGATGTTGCCGGTGGCCTGGCTGATCACCGCCTTGCTGCCGACGATGGCCACACCGCTGGTCATCATCAGCACGGCACCGAACACCACGGTCAGCCGGGCCCAGAGGGGATCCTTACGGCGCTTCTTCTTGCCGGGCTTCTTCTTGGCGACGGGTGAGGGTGGCGTGGCGGACGCGCGAGGCGGCTCGAGCAGGGCGGGGCCGTGAACCGGCATGCGTGCTCCAGTTCGTGTTCTGGCGAAGGGGGCGGAAACACTTTACGTACGCCGATCGGTCGTGGCGAATTCGGGTAGCGGTCAGCCAATGTTTCCTGCCACGTGATCCTGCTGAAATGCCCGAACGGACACATTGAACTGGATGGTCGGGGGTTGGTGCGCAGGAGGCGGTACGTCAGCCGTTGTCGGTCGCCGGTTTCTTGTTCGCCTTCACCCAGTCGGCCATCGTGTCGGCGGACATCGCGCGGTACATGGTCAGTGCCTTCTCCCGGTCGGAGACGACCACCGACTCGCCGTTGATGGTCTGGCTCCCCAGGTGCGGGCTGGTCACGAAGGTGAGGTTCTCTCCCCGCAGGTTGCGGAACTGCACCGCCATGTCGGTCAGCGAGAAGTCGTGGTCGACCGTGACCGCGTCGGTCACCGCGCGGAGGAAGGCGTTGAGCTTTTTCGGTTTGGTCAGCGTGCCCGTGCTCGCCGCCTTGTCCATCAACGCACGCAGGAACTCCTGCTGGTGGCGCATTCGGGCGAAGTCGCCGTCGGGGAACTGCTTGCGCTGCCGGATCCAGTCCAGGGCCTCGGCCCCGTTCATGTGGTTGGTGCCCTTGGTGAATTTCCGGTACGGCTTGTGGATCGAGGTGATGGTCCGCTCCACCTTCAGATCCACCCCGCCGAGCGCATCGGTGACCTGCTTGAAGCCGCCGAAGTCGATCGCCATCACATGATCGATGTGCACGTCGGTGAAGCACTCGACGGTGCGTACCGCCAGCGGCAGCCCGCCGAAGGCGAAGGCTGCGTTGATCTTGCGGCGCTGACCGGACCCGCAGTCGGCACCGGCACTCTCCGGGATCGGCACGTACAGGTCGCGCGGGATGGAGACGAGGTACGCCTCCTGGTGGTTGGCGGGGATGTGCATGACGATGATGGTGTCGGCACGCCACTCGCCGGCCCGGTCCATCGGCGCGTCCGGATCCCGCGAGTCGGTGCCTACCAGCAGGATGTTCAGCGCGCCGTCCACAGCCTTGGCGGGCCGGCCACCGGTGATTTCCGAGAAGGGGTCGGTCCGGGCCAGGTTCTTGTCCAGGCTGCGGGCGTAGAAGAAGGCACCCGCGGTGCCGGCCAGCGCCAGCACCAGCACGACGACACCGGCCACCAGGGCGATCCGGCGCCACCGGGGTCGACGGCCGCGCGGTGGGATCGTTCCGCCGGGCCCGCCGGGCCCCACCGGTCCGCGTGGGCCGCCCGGCCCGCCGGGGTGTGTCGGCTCGTCGTGCGACGGGTACCAGCGCGTCTCGGCCGGGCCGGTGCCGCGCCCGCCGGGACCCGGCACCGTTGCTCGGCCTGCGCCGCGCCACAGGTGGGAGAAGGGCAGCGCGGCGGGGATGGTGGCGGCTGACATGTAACTCAGGGTACGCAGCCGCGGCCAGTGTCGCCGTCAGGCGAAATCGCGTCGTGGCGAATCCATCACGCCAGCCGCTCGCGGAAGTGCTCGATGGTGCGCCGCAGACCCTCCTCGGGCGTGACGATCGGCTCGTATCCGAGCAAGTCACGGGCGAGAGTGAGGTCGGGCCGGCGCATTTCCGGGTCATCGGCGTTGCGGGTGACATACGTCACTTCCGACTTGCTCTCGCACAGTGACACGATCGTCTCGGCCAGTTGTCGCATGCTCATCTCGTGCTCGGTGCCGCAGTTCACCGGCCCGCTCTCAGTGGAGTCCAGCAGCAGCAGGATGCCCCGGACCAGGTCCGCCACGTAGCAGATCGAGCGGGTCTGGTTGCCGGTGCCGTGCACCGTGATCGGCTCACCGCGCAACGCCTGCGAGATGAAGGTCGGGATGGCCCGGCCGTCGTCCGGCCTCATCCGCGGTCCGAAAGTATTGAAGATGCGGACAATCGCCGTGTCCACGCCCCGGCTGCGGCGGTACGCCATCGTGGCGGCCTCGGAGAAGCGCTTGGCCTCGTCGTAGACGCTACGCACGCCGATCGGGTTGACGTTGCCCCAGTAGGTCTCCCGCTGCGGGTGTTCCTTCGGGTCGCCGTACGCCTCGGAGGTGGAGGCCATCAGGAACCGGGCGCCGTCGGTGGCCGCGCGCTCCAGCAGGTGCAGGGTGGCCAGCGAGCCCACCCGCAGGATCTCCACCGGCAGCTTCTCGAAGTCCGTCGGGCTCGCCGGGGAGGCCATGTGCAGGATCGCGTCGAAGCGCTCGGCCAGCGCCGGATGATCGGGCAGTCCGTCGGAGACGTCCGCCTCCACCAGGGTGAAGGTCGGCGTGCCGAGCAGGTGCGCCACATTCTCCCGTGACCCGGTGACGAAATTGTCCAGCGCGACCACCGCGCAGCCGCGGGCGATCAGCGCGTCCACCAGGTGCGAGGGAACGAAGCCGGCTCCACCGGTGACCAGAATTCGATGACCGGGCCCGAACCGCTGCTCAACCTTCATGCGGTGAGCATATAAGGAAGGGCCCCCTGTTAACGCCTGGCGTGGTAAAGGGGGCCCTTCTTAACGCTTACATCCACCCGCGTACGCGGCGCCGGTCAGTGCGCGCCGGCTCCGGTCAGGGAGCGCACCTCCAACTCGGCGTACTTCTCCTCGTCACTCTCCTTGGAGATGACCGTGCCGATCCAGCCGCAGAGGAAACCGATCGGGATGGACAGGATGCCCGGGTTCGACAGCGGGAACCACTGCCAGTCGTGGTCGGCGAACATCGCCGTGGGCGCCCCGGACACCACCGGTGAGAAGAACACCAGCACCACGGCCGCCAGCAGGCCGCCGTAGATCGCCCACATCGCGCCGGAGGTGTTGAACCGCTTCCAGAACAGGCTGTAGAGGATCGCCGGCAGGTTGCCCGAGGCGGCCACCGCGAAGGCCAGCGCCACCAGGAAGGCCACGTTCAGGTTCTGCGCGAAGATCGACAGTACGATGGAGACCGCGCCGATCACCAGCGCGGAGATCCGGGCGACGTTCACCTCCTGCCGCTCCGACGTTTCGCCCCGCTTGATGACGTTGGCGTAGAAGTCGTGCGCCAGGCTGGACGAGGAGGCCAGGGTCAACCCCGCGACCACCGCCAGGATGGTGGCGAAGGCGACCGCCGCGATGATCGCCAGCAGCGCCGCGCCACCCAGGTCACCGCCGAGGAAATCGATCCCGAGTGCCTCGGCGAGCTGTGGCGCCGCCGTGTTGCCGGCCTTGTCCTGCTCACGGATGGCGTCGCCACCGACCAGCGCCGCCGCACCGAAGCCGAGCGCCAGGGTGAACAGGTAGAAGGTGCCGATGATGCCGATCGCCCAGAGCACGCTCTTGCGGGCCGCCCTCGCCGTCGGGACGGTGTAGAAGCGGATCAGGATGTGCGGCAGGCCGGCGGTACCGAGCACCAGGGCGATACCGAGAGAGAAGAGATCGACCTTGTTGTAGAAGGTCTGTGTCGCGTTGCCGGCCACCTCGACGCCGTACCGTAGCCCGGGTTCCAGGAACGCGGTGCCCTGGCCGGAACTCGCCGCCGCGTCGCCGAGCAGCGACGACAGGTTGAACTTGTACTTGGCGAGCACCAGCAGTGTCATCAGCAGCGCGCCGCCCATGAGCAGGAACGCCTTGACGATCTGTACGTAGGTGGTGCCCTTCATGCCGCCCACGGTGACGTAGATGATCATGAGTGCCCCGACCATGATGATGGTCGCCACCTTGGCGGTTTCCGCGTCCATGCCCAGGAAGGTCGTGCCGGGCCGGATGCCGAGCAGCAGCGCCACCAGGGCACCCGCGCCGACCATCTGGGCCAGCAGGTAGAAGATCGACACCGTGATGGTGGAGACCGCCGCCGCCGTACGCACCGGACGCTGCCGCATCCGGAAGGCCAGCACGTCGGCCATCGTGTACCGGCCGGAGTTCCGCAGCAGCTCCGCGACCAGCAGGAGCGCCACCAGCCACGCCACCAGGAAGCCGATGGAGTAGAGGAAGCCGTCGTATCCGTAGAGCGCGATGAGGCCGGCGATGCCGAGGAAGGACGCGGCGGACATGTAGTCGCCGCCGATCGCCATGCCGTTCTGGAAGCCGGAGAACGACCGACCGCCTGCGTAGAAGTCGGTGGCGGTCTTGGTCTGCCGGCTGGCCCAGATCGTGATGGCCAGGGTGGCCGCCACGAAGGCCAGGAAGAGCACGATGGTCAGGTTGCGGGCGGTGGTGTTGCCCGCCTCGGCCGCGAGGATCGTCGTGGTCACGAGTCACCTCCGGTGAGTTCGTCGCGGATCTTGTCGGCCACCGGGTCGATCTTCCGGTCCGCGTACCGGGAGTAGTACCAGGCGATGAGGAAGGTCGAGACGAACTGGAGCAGGCCGAAGACCAGCGCCACGTTGATGTTGCTGTCGAACAGTCGCGCACTCATGAAGCCTCGGGCGTACGCGGAGAGAATCACATAGAGCGCGTACCACAGGAAGAACGCGATGGTCATCGGGAAGACGAAACCGCGCAACGCGCGGCGTAGCCCGGCGAACTCGTCCGACCGTTGGACCGCTAGGTACCGCTCCGACACCGAATCGCTCGGTGCGGACGCGGGCGTGTCCGTGGACATCTTGTGGATCACCACCTTCACAGACGTCAGGGATTTCGCGCACGGTAGGAGGCGCGTCCCCCGCCGGAGAAGGCCGAGATCGTTGGTGGTCGGCACATGCGCCGAACGGCAGCATCGCTGCGCCGAGTGACTCAGTTCACTCCGCTGACCGGTCGATGAGATCAGTCCAACTCGCGGTAGCGACCCCGGTGGTGCAGCAGCGGCTCGGTCTCCTCGGTCAGTTTCACCCGCTCGATGGTCGCCTCGACCAGCAGGCTCCAGCCGTACTCCCGGGCGGCGTCCAACCGGCAACCGGCCCAGCCGCCGGCGTCGGCCGGCACCGGCCCATACGGCGTGTCGGCCCAGCGGCCGGTGGCGAAGAGACCGCCGGGCGACGGGAAGAGCCCGGCGAAGCGGTCGGCGAGCTGCCGGTGCGGCGGGCCGAGCGGCGCCACGGCGAAGACACCGGACTCCTCGATCGCCGTCCAGAGGTCCGACTCGGCGTCGACCAGGCCGAGCAGCCGGCCCGGGTCGCCGTCGGCCACCAGCGTGGACGACACGGTCAGCCCGGCCGGGCCGGGCGCCGTCCAGAGGGTCACCGGCGCGGCGAGCCGACCCCGCAGCCGGCGTACGGGCGAACGCTGGCCAGCCGGCACGGCGAACGGATCGGTGTGATGGATCTGGGCACCGGGTTCTGGATTCACGTGAAACATTGTGGCCCGCCGGCCGGTGGCACCCCTACCGACTCAGCAGGTACGCCACCAGGAGCGTGGTGAGCAGCGCCAGCATGGTGAGCACCGCTGCCATGATCTTGGCGGTGCTGTACGGGCGCTCGCCGATGATCTCGCCGGTCCGGGCGTTGACCAGGACCTGGTACGACCGGCCCGCGTGCAGGTACGCGGCGATCCACACCGGCAGCAGGATCAGTTTGTACGTGATGTCCGAGTAGTTGGTGTGCACCGAGGTGACCCGCTGCTCGTCGCCGCCGATGTCCGACCGGCAGTCCCGCTCGATGACCGGCGCCATCCGGGCCTTTGCCGTGGTCAGCCCCGCCTCCGGCTCGGTGTCGTACCGCAGCGCGTGATAACCGGCCAGGTAGTCACGGTGGTACGCGACCGCCTCGGCCAGCGGCCACGGGGCCAACTGGTCCAACTGCCCTTGTGGTAGGCGTGTCGTGGCGGGCACCAGCACGTCGTCGAAGTCGCGGCGGACGGTGCCGCTCGCCGAATGCCAGCGGGTGCGCCGCACCTGCCGCGTGCGCGTCTCCTGCTTGCCATCGACCGTCACCGTGTACGTCTCGGTGACGTAGTAGTGCTCGCCGCGCTGGCCCCGGTAGTCCGAGACGGTCCGCGCGTCGAACGTCCAGTGCGGCAGGTAGGTGCCCTTGAGGGTCTCCGCCTCGCTGACCTTCTTCAGGCTGCTCGGCGCGAACCAGCGGCTGCGGCACCACTTACCCAGGGCGGTACGCACGCCCGCCCGGTCCACTGCGAACGGCAGCAACGCCTCCGGCGCGATCAGGTCCCCCGTCGCCGTCTCCGTCACCAAGGGCGTGGCGCAGAACTGGCAGCGCTCGGCGAGGGCGTCGCTCTCGGTGCGGGCGCCGCATCCCGGACATACGAAGGCGTGCGCGCCGACCTCGGCCGCCGGTTTGCGCGGCAACCTGGCCAGGTCAGCGTAGGCGTGCTCGCGCACCCTCCGGCCAGCATCGGCGATCTGCTGCCGGTGCCCACAGTACGGGCAGCTCAGCGCCGTCGTGCCCGGCGCATGCTCCACCCGGGCGCCGCAGCCTCCGCACTGGTACGACGATGGAGATACGGCCGTGTCGCTCATCCTGCACCCCTTCTAGGCCCGTTCGGCGTACCGTGCGCTCACTGCGGCGGCAGCGGTGGTGGCACGCTGGCCAGCACCGACGCGAGTTCCGGCACCTGCCCGGCCGGCTGCCACTGCGCCATCCCGGCCCGCCAGACCAGCGTGTCCGGGCCCAGCGTGCCCGCACCCGCCTGCCCGGCCAGCCCAGCAAGGTCGAACGGGCCCTGCCGCTGCCCGGCGACGCCGACGTACCACTGCGTCTGGTTCGGCAGCGGCGGCGGCTCGGTGCCGACCGGCTGCGCGGGAGCCGGCGACGGCGTCGCCCCCGCATCACCCGACATGGCCCGAGCCATCTGCTGACCCATGGCCATGCCCATGCCCAGCCCGACGCCGGCCCCTGCCTCGCCACCCGGGTTCTTCGCCGCCTCCTCCAGCGCGGTGGCCGCCTGGTACCGGGTGAACCGGTCGAGGTCCCCGACGGCGCCCATGCCGGTCCGCTTGTCCAGCGCCCGCTCCACCTCGGGCGGCACGGAGATGTTCTCGATGACGAACTTGGGAATCGCGATACCGAGGTCGGCCACTTCCTCGGTCAGCACACCGGCCAGCCGCCGGCCGATCGCATCCTGGTGCGCGGCCAGGTCCAGCAGCGGCACGCCCGCCGTGGCCAGCGCGCCGCCGAGACGGCCCACGATGACCTGACGCAGATACTCCTGCACCTCCTCGGTGCGGAACTGCGGATCAGTGCCGACCAACTCACGCAGGAGCTTCGGCGCGTCCACCACCCGCGCCGCGTACGCGCCGAACGCCCGCAGCCGGACCACCCCGAACTCGGCGTCCCGCAGGATCACCGGGTTCTGCGTGCCCCACTTCATGTCGGTGAACTGCCGGGTGTTGACGAAGTAGACCTCGGCCTTGAACGGCGAGTTGAAGCCGTACTTCCAGCCCTTGAGAGTGGACAGGATGGGCAGGTTGCGGGTTTCCAGCGTGTACGTGCCGGGCGGAAAAGCGTCGGCGATCTGCCCCTCGTTGACGAACACCGCCGTCTGGGACTCCCGGACGACGAGCTGGGCACCCATCTTGATTTCGTTCTGGTAGCGGGGGAAGCGCCACACGATGGTGTCCCGGCTGTCGTCCAGCCACTCCACGATGTCGACGAACTCACCCCGGAGCTTGTCCATCAGACCCATCGTCTCTCCCCTCCCGAGCTGCCTAGATCATCGGCGTCTCGGCGGACGATAGCAACTGCCCGCAACACCGATCGCCGTCTGCGAGAACGGTGCGACGAGGGTGCCGGGATCAGCGACGCGGGGTGACCATCGCCAGCAGTTCGGGCTGGCGGCGGTCCAGCGCGTCACCGGCCAGGTACGCGCCGAGCAGCGCAGCGCCCACGCCGTACGCCAGACCCAGCGGCAGACCCAGCCAGAGCCAGACGTCGCCGAGCAGCGCGGCGGCGACCACCATCGGTACGGCGACCGCGCCGGTGGCGACCATGGCCAGCAGCGTCAGCAGGCTCTTGACCATCCCGGCGCCGCTGTTCATCGCGAACGGGTTGCTCGTCTCCGGCAGCGAGTAGGCACCGAGCACCGACAGGAACGAGTTGACCGCCAACCCCGCGCCGTAGGTGCCGACCAGCGTGCCCGCCATGAACCCGACCCAGGCCGGCTCGCCGAGCACCAACGCGATCACCACGGCGACCACCGCCAGCATCGGCAGCACGTACAGCGAGAAGGCGGTCATCCGGGCCCGTAGCTCCACCCGTCCGGGCACCCCGGCCACCACGTTCGCGGCGTACGCGCTGCCGTCGAAACCGAACTGGTTGGCCAGGGTCACCGCGGCGAGCAGACCGACGAAGAGCATGGAGAGGCTGACCAGCACCGGTGACGTCTCGCCGACGAAGTTGAAGCCCTGTTCGTTGTCGACGGTGAAGCCCTGCCCGCCAAAGTTGACCATCACCGGCACGAAGAGACCGACCACCGCGATGGTGATCAGGTTCGCCCGTCGCCGGGCATCCCGCCACCAGTAGCGGGCCTCCCGCGCGACCAGCACCCCGAACCGGTCACGACGCAGCCAGCCGGCTGCCCGGGGGAAGAGCTGAGCCACCACACCGTCGGTTGCGACCGGCTTGGCCCGGGCCGGGCCGGAGCTCGCCGCGCCCACCATCGCCGACTCCAGGGAACGCGACCACCAGGCCAGCAGCGCGGCGATCGCCGCCAGGGTGATCAGGAGTTTCAGGGGCGCGGCCCAGACCCGACCCTGGGCCACGTCGATGCCGGCCGTCCACGGTGCGCCAAACGGCGTCCAACCGATCACCGTCGCCACGCCGTTCAACCGGTCCCAGTCGACGTCCTGGATCGCGGCCACACCGGCGATCTGCAACGGCCCGAGCAGCGCGGCGGCCACCGCGAGCAGCACGGCGGCCAGGTCGCGTACCCGCCGGGACCGGAGCATGGTGGCGAAGGCGCTGGTCACCGCCCGCGCTGCGGCCACGCAGAGCAGCACGCCGCAGACCACGCCGACCGCCGCGACAACGGCGGCGGACCAGCCGCCGAAGACACCGGCCGTGACGACCAGGCCGGAGAGCGCCACCAGCACGGCGATCGTGGGTACGCTAACCAGCGCCGCCGCGAACAGCCCGGTGACCAGGGTGCGCCGGGGCAGCGGCAGCAGCGCGAAGCGGGCCGGGTCGAGCGTCTCGTCGACGCCGAAGAAGACCAGGGGCAGCAGCAGCCAGCCGAGCACCATCAGCCCGCCGGCGAACGCGGCGACCAGCAGCGCGTACCGGTCTTCGCCGATCAGGCCGGGTGCCGCCAGGCCGAAGAAGGCGCTGACCGCGAACCAGAGCCCGAACAACGACCCGACCAGGAAGAGCGCGATGCGCCAGCCCTGACCCCGGAAGTTGTTGCCCATCACCCGCAGCTTGAGCCGGACGAAGTGCCGCGCCGAGACCCGCCGGGCCGGACTTGTCGGAGCGCTCACCGGGACAGCCACGCCAGCTCCTCACCGGTGGCCGTACGCCCGCCGACCACCTCGACGAAGACCTCCTCCAGGGAACGCTCGCCGCGTACCTCCTCCAGGGTGCCGACCCGCTTGATGGTGCCCTCGGCGAGGATCGCCACGTGCGAGCAGAGCCGCTGCACCACCTCCATGACGTGACTGGAGAAGACCACCGTCCCGCCCCCGGCGACGTACCGCTTGAGAATGTCCCGGATCAGCGCCGCCGAGACCGGATCGACCGCCTCGAAGGGCTCGTCCAGCACCAGCAGCCGGGGCCCGTGCAGCAGGGCGCAGGCCAGGCCGATCTTCTTCTTCATGCCGGCCGAGTAGTCGACCACCAGGGTGCGGCCGGCGTCGGCGAGGGCGAGCACGTCGAGCAACTCCGCCGCCCGCTGGTCGACCACCGCCGGGTCCATGCCACGCAGCAGTCCGTGGTACGCCAGCAGCTCGCCGCCGCTGAGCCGGTCGAACAGCCGTACGCCGTCCGGCATGACACCGAGCAGTTGCTTGGCGCCGACCGGGTCGGTCCAGACGTCACGCCCGAGCACCCAGGCACCGCCGGCGTCCGGCCGCAGCAGCCCGACCGCCATCGACAGGGTGGTGGTCTTGCCCGCGCCGTTCGGGCCGAGAAGCCCGTAGAACGAGCCGGTCGGCACGTCCAGATCCACGCCGGCCACAGCGATCTTGCCGTCGAAGCTCTTGGCCAGGCCACGCAGCGCCAGGGCAGGGTGCTCACCAGTCATGTACCAGACGGTATCCCGACCTGACCAGGGTCCTGCCAGCCCAGAGAATGATCCTCACATCCTTCCCCAGGCGGAGTCCGGGCGCCCGCGGCTCCCGCTTGAGGCGCGGTGTTAAGAGGGGGCCCTTTCTCTACCGTAGGCGTTAAAAGGGGGCCCTTCCTTACAGCCGGAGGCTGTCGGGGGCGTGGAGGCGCAGCATGGTGCGGCCGACGTCGGCGGGGGCGCGGCGGCGGGTGGCCAGTGAGACCGCCACCATCACTGTGAACGCCAGCGGCACGGTCCAGGCGGCCGGCTGTGCGGTGAGGGTGGCCGGCCAGCCGGTCAGCGGCGGGCCGAGCACGGTGAGCAGCACCGCCATCACCGCCGCGCCGCCGCCGACCAGGATTCCGGCCGCCGCGCCCGCGTCGGTGAGCCCGCGCCACCAGATGCCGAGCACCAGCAAGGGGCAGAAGCTCGACGCGGCGACGGCGAAGGCCAGCCCGACCACCTGCGACACGTCCAGTCCGACGACGTTCAGGGCGAGGACCAGCGGCACCCCACCGGCGATCACGGTGGCCAGCCGGAAGCCATGGACCGAGCCGCGACCGAGCACATCCGTGGAGATCACCCCGGCGACGCTGGTGAGCAGACCGGACGCGGTGGACAGGAAGGCCGCGAACGCCCCGGCGGCGACCAGTGCCGCGAGCAACCGCCCGGTGGTCCCAGCGCCGAGCGCCGCCTCGGGCAGCAGCACCACCACCGCGTCGGTCTGGCCGCTGACCAGCAGTTGCGGGGTGTAGATCCGGCCCAGCACGCCGTAGATCGTGGGCAGCAGGTAGAAGACGCCGACCAGGGCAAGTACCCCCAGCGTGGTCCGGCGGGCCGACGCGCCGTCCGGGTTGGTGTAGAAGCGCACGAGCACGTGCGGCAGCCCCATGGTGCCCAGGAAGGTGGCCAGGATCAGCGAGTACGTGGCGAACAGCCCGCGGTCGTCGGCACCGGCGGTGCTGGGCAGCAGCCAGTCGGTGACGCCGGTGACCACCCCGGAGACCTCCGGCACCGGCTCGCCCGCCGCGAAGGTCAACTCGTCGCCGGGGCGTACCTCGCGGGACTGCCCGTCGGGCAGGGTGAGCACCGCGCGGTGCTCGACCACGACGGTGGTCGCGGTCCGGAACGTCGGCCCCTCGGGCGGCGTCACCGCCGGCCGCCCGTCGGCCTGCCACTGCAGGGCGAGGAAGATCGCGGGTACGGCGAGCGCGGTCAGCTTCAGCCAGTACTGGAACGCCTGCACGAAGGTGATCGCCCGCATTCCGCCCAGCGCGACGTTGGCAGTCACCACCACGGCCACCACCAGGGCGCCCACCGGGTACGGCGAACCGGCCAGGGTGGCCAGCGTCAGCCCGGCGCCCTGCAACTGCGGCACCAGGTAGAGCCAGCCGATGAAGATGACGAAGACGGTGGCCAGCGTGCGCAGCCGGCGAGAGCCCAGCCGCAGCTCGCAGAAGTCGGGCAGGGTGAACGCGCCGGAGCGGCGCAGCGGCGCGGCCACGAACAGCAGCAGGGCCAGGTAGCCGGCGGCGAAGCCGACCGGGTACCAGAGCACGTCCACGCCGTACTTGAGGATCAGCCCGGCGACGCCGAGGAAGCTCGCCGCCGACAGGTACTCGCCACCGATCGCGGCGGCGTTCCAGGTGGGGCTGACCACCCGAGAGGCGACCAGGAAGTCGGAGGTGGTGCGGGCCAGCCGCAGCCCGTAGAAACCGATCCCGAAGGTGAGGAGGGTGACCGCCACGATCGCCGGTACGACGAGGTCGTTGCCCACCTCAGCGCTCCGGCCGCTGGACCAGGTCGGTGAAATCCTGCTCGTTGCGTTCGGCCAGCCGCACGTACGTCCAGCCGACCGCGACCAGGAACGGGAAGGAGAGCACCCCGAGCAGCAGCCACGGCAGGTTGACCCCGAGCACGGTCATCCGGCCGACCGAGGGCGCGACGGCGAACAGCCAGGGCAGCCCGCCCAGCCCCACCATGACCACCGCCGACAGTTGCAGGGCCAGGGCCAGCTGAGCGCGGACCAGGCCGTGGATCAGGGCCTCGCCGACCCGGGTCTGCTGGGTCAACTCGGTGCGGGTGCCCCCGGCCCGGTGCTTCCGCCGGGACACCTCGGCCAGCACCACCCGGGTACGCGCGGACTCCCCAGGCCGCTGCTCGGCAGCGACCCGGGTCATCGGCTCGGGTGCGTGCCGCTCGCCGGCCGCCCGGGACGGATCGGGGCGGCGGGGTGCCGGCACGGGATCCTCGGCGACCATTCACGGCAGTCTCGTCCGCCCGTCGAGAATGTCAAGGGCCTGTGGACAACCTGTGGACAACGCGCTGAGCCTGTGGATAACCCGGTGGACGAGGAGACCGCAGCCCGGCACCGCTGGCCGCGGCTGCCCCAGGACGCCGCGCACTGTCTCCGGGACAGAGCCCGGAATCTGTGCAGCCGCTCGGCGAGGATCTCCTTCAGGATCTGGCCGTTGGCTGTCCCCTCACCGTGCCGTTCTGGGCTGCCGCCAGGTCACCACCTGTGTTGTGGCCGCTGCCTTTGCTCTGCTTCAACCTACGCAACGGTTTGCCGCTGACCCTGTTGCGTGGGTTGAAGCAGAGCAAAGGCGGCACTGGAGGGGTGAGGGGCGCTGACGCGTCCACTCCGCCAGCGCCGTGGGGCCTGCGGTTTTTCCTGACCAGCCGGTGGTCGCCTGTTGGCGACAGAGCGACAGAACCTCTGGTCGGATGCTTAACGCTGTTTCGCTAGTCGAACCCGTTGACTCGCTCACCGGGTTGGCTTCCTGACCCAGCCGAGGAACCGGACATGCATGTGGTGGGGGTCGGGGGCTGCGCCGAGGCGAGTCAGGTCGGCGGTCGCCTCGGTGAGCAGGTCGGCCATGTCCAGGCCCAACAGCCGGCCCGTGCCGTATTCCGCGAGCAACTCGGCGCGGGCCTGGCGGCAGGGCCAGCCATGCGCGCACGCGGCGCAGAACCAGAGGGGTTTGACGGGTGCGTGGCGCTGCATCGAGGGCTGATCGCCCCTCCCCGATCGGGGATCCCCGAGTGGGGAGGGTGATGCGCACATACCTTCGGCCCTATGGCTGCTGGGAATGGACCAGGCGAGCTGGCCGGGCCGTGGGAGATAGCCCAGATGCTCGGCATCACCCGCTCGCGCTTCCAGCAGATCGCGATGCGGCCCACCTTTCCGGAGCCCTATCAGGAGCTGCGGGCTACCAAGGTGTGGCTCAAGGTTGATGTCGAGGCTTGGATCGCCAAGTACCGGCAGCCACGCCCCACCGACGGCGACGAGCAGGAACAGCCGAGCATCGCCGCCACGGCCGGGTCGCCGGACCGGGAAGGGGAGACCGCCAGGGACCCTCAGCGGCTCCACTCCTGCTTGGCGGCGCGGACCAGTTTGTCCTTCAGCTCCCGGGTGTGCCGCCGGCTCACCGGCAGCTCGGTGCCGTCGACCACCACCACGTATCCGGAGTTGACCAGTCTCAGCTCGGCGATCAGCCGGAGCTGCACCAGGTACGACCGGTGGATCCGGACGAAACCCGCGTCGGCCCACCGCTCGGCGAGCGTCGCGAGGGACACCCGGACCAGATGTGAGCCCTCCGCGGTGTGCAGCCGGGCGTAGTCGCCCTGCGCCTCCACCCAGCGCACCGCCGACCGGGGCAGCATCCGGGTGCTGCCGGCCAACTCCACCGGGATCGTCGGATCCTCCTCGGCGCGGGCCAGCGCGGCCGGGTGCGACGGCACCACCCGCGAGCCGACCACCCGGCGCAGCGCCTCCGCCAGCCGCTCGGCGCGTACCGGCTTGCGGACGTAGTCGGTGGCACCCAGGTCGAAGGCGTCCGCCGCGCCGTCGTCGTACGCGGTGACGAAGACGATCGCCGGTGGCCGGGCGAATCGACGCAGCACCCGGGCCAGCTCCATGCCGTCCAGGCCAGGCATCCGGATATCCAGGAATACCACGTCCACGTCGGCGTCGCGGAGCAGCCGCAGCGCCTCGGTGGCGTCGCCGGCCGTGTGCAGCCGGGCCACCCGGGGGTCGGCTCGCAGGTGGTACGCCAACTCGTCCAGCGCCGGTGGCTCGTCGTCCACCGCCAGCACACGTAGGAAACCGGGTGCAGCGCCGTTGCCAGTCACGAACTGGCCCGTACGCCGGGATGGAACTTCGGCACCCGCATGCTCACCTTCGTACCCGAACCCAGACCCGTCTCCACGACCAGGCCGAAGCCGTCCCCGAAGACCGACCGGAGTCGCTCGTCGACGTTCGAGAGACCGACGTGCTGGCCGGGGTCGTCCCCGGGGTCGCGGGTGTTTCCGGCCAGCTCGGCGATTCCGGCGGTCAGCGTGCCCGGATCCATTCCCACTCCGTCGTCCTCCACCGTGATGTGGCATTCGGCGCCCGCGTCCCGAGCCTCGATGCTCACCATGCCCGTGCCGGGCTTGCGCGACAAGCCATGCCGGACGGCGTTCTCCACCAGCGGTTGCAGGCACAGGAACGGCAGGGTCACCGGCAGCACCTCGGGAGCGATCTGGAGACGTACCTGGAGTCGGTCGCCGAACCGGGCCCGCTCGATGGTCAGGTAGCGATCGATCGAGCGCAGCTCCTCGGCCAACGTGGTGAACTCACCGTGGGCCCGGAACGAGTAGCGGGTGAACTCGGCGAACTCCAGGATCAGTTCCCGCGCCCGTTCCGGGTCGGTACGGACGAACGAGCCGATCGCCGTCAGCGCGTTGTAGATGAAGTGCGGACTGATCTGCGCCCGCAATGCGCGTATCTCGGCCCGAGCCAGCCGCTCCCGGGACGAGTCCAACTCCGCCAGGGCGAGCTGACTGCCGGCCCAGTGCGCGGTCTCCAGGGTGGCCTGCACCAGACCCGGCGCGGGTACGCCGTCGGTGACCGCGACCAGCGCGCCGGCGATCCGGCCCTCCGCGCCCGCCAACGGCGTCACCACGGCCCCCCGGATCGGGCAGTCGAGCCGGTCGCAGGAAAGCTCCGATTCGGCGAGCACCGTGGATCGCTCCGAGGCGACCACCCGCCGGGCCGCCGCCCCAAGCTGCTCGCTGTGGTGCGCGCCCTGCCCGTCGAGAGCGAGCAGGTCGTCGGTGTCGGTCAGCGCAAGTCCGTCGGCGCCGACCAGGGTACGCAGATGACGGGCGGCCTTCGCCGCGCTGGCCGGGGTCAGCCCGGCGCGCAGTGGCTCGGCGGCCAGCCCGGCGGTGTGCAGCACCTCGTAGGTGGCCCGTTGACCGGGGGTGGCGATGCCGCGGCGGCTGCGGAGCCGGGCGACCGCGACCAGGGCCGCCGTCAGGACAGTGACCAGCGAGAAGACTCCGATGATCGCGGAGAGGTTGCCACCCACGTCGATGATCCTGCTGGTTGTGGTCGCCGGGCGGAAGGGCAGACCACCAGGTCAGTACGCGCCCTTGCGAGCCACCACCACACCCACTGTCCGCCACAGAATGCTCAGGTCGTACGCGAGCGACCAGTTGTCGACGTAGTAGAGGTCGAGCCGAACCGCCTCGTCCCAGGACAGGTCGGAACGGCCGGACACCTGCCACAACCCGGTCATGCCGGGGCGGACCAGCAGTCGGCGCCGCACGTCGCCCAGGAAGTCACCATCGTCGGCGGGCAGCGGGCGCGGACCGACCAGCGACATCTCGCCCTTGAGCACGTTGATCAGCTGCGGCAGCTCGTCGAGCGACGAGGCGCGCAGGAAGCGGCCCACCGGGAAGACCCGAGGGTCCTGCTTCATCTTGAACAGCATGCCGTCGGTCTCGTTCTGGTCGACCAGGCTGGCCAGCCGGTCCTCCGCGTCGACGTACATGGTCCGGAACTTCCACACCCGGAACGTGCGTCCCTCGTGCCCCACCCGAGGCTGGCGGAAGAAGACCGGACCGGGGTCGGAGATCCGGATCGCGATGGCGATGGCGACGAAGACCGGGATCAGCAGCAGCAGGCCGAGACCAGCGCCGACCCGATCCATGATGCTCTTGGCCAGCAGCGCCGGCCCGGACAGGGTCGGCTCCTCCACGTGCAGCAGCGGCAGGCCCTCGATCGGGCGGATGTGCACCCGGGGCCCGGCGATGTCGGTCAGCTGCGGAGCCACCACCAGGTCGACCCCCGAGCCCTCCAGCTGCCAGGCCATCCGGCGCAGCTCGCCCGGCTCGGCGCTGGCAGAGCCGCAGACCGCGATGGTGTCGCCACCGACCTCCCGCACCAGGGCCAGGATGTCGCGGCCGGCGTACACCGGGACCGGGGTCTGCACCCCCTTGGCCGCCGCGTACCCGTCGGTGATGTGGATGGCCACCGGAACCAGCCCGGCGGAGGGGTTACGGGTGACCGCCGTGTAGACCTCCAGGCACTCCGGCAGAGTGCCGACCAGCACCATCCGGTGCGCTGCCTGCTGGATGTTGCGGCGGACCACGTGCAGCACGAACCGGGCCAGGATCCGGCCCAGCAGGATCAGCAGCAGGGCCATCAGCAGCGCGGTGCCCACGGTGAACCGGGACAGGTCGGTCTTGGTGGCGAAGGCGATGAAGGAGACCGCCGCGCAGACGGCCACGCCGGCCCGGATGACCCGCTTGAACTCGTCCGGCCCGAGCCCCAGGCAGCGCCGGTCGTAGGCGCCGTTGAACCAGAGGATGCTCAGCCAGCCCAGCGGCAGCAGCAGGAAGGCGACCGTGAAGAACCAGGTCGGGTCGTTCTGGGCGTTGTAGAAGCCTGCGGTGGCCTGGTCGAAGCTGTGGATCGCGGTGTAGCTGGAGAAGGCCGCCGCCGCGAAATCCAGCAGCAGCAGGATCGCGGTGTAGGGGCGATGCCAGCGGGAGACGCGCCGCCGGGCCCGGGCCCAGGCTGACCGGGGTACGCCGTTGTGGGACGGCTGATTCGGCGGCTGGATCTCGAAGCTGTCGGCGTGCCGCACGGGTCTGCTCCGGCCTTCGTTGGTTACCGGGCGCTGGAGGCTAGTCGTCACCTCACCCATGTCCTCCCGCATGACACGCGCCGCTCACTCGCCGTGAGGGGCGCGGGTCGCCCACCGTTCCAGTCTTCCACGCGGAATCCGTCGCATCGCCGACCCCGAGGGACATTGCGCGGCGGGCTCGTCTTCGCCTGGCATCTGGCCGGCTCCACGCCATCCGGAAGCCGGGACCGAGCCACTATACCGATGGATGGCGGCCCGGGTAGAGCGACCGACCGGTGGTTGTGCACCCCGCGTCCGATTCCGCTCCGTAGTCGGCGAGTGGTGTTACTCACCGTACGAGTCTGGACAACCGTCGGTCAGCGAGGGGTTTGCCCCCGGTCTGGCACGTCGGGCAGTACTGGAGGTCGGAGTCGGCGAACGAAACCTCCCGGATGGTGTCGCCGCAGACCGGGCAGGGCAGGCCGGTGCGGGCGTGCACCTTGAGCCCGAAGCGCTTCTCGCCCTTCAGCTCCGCGGCCCGCTGCCCCAGCGAACGGGTCACCGCGTCGCCGAGCACCCGCCGGGTCGTCGCGTGCAGGATCGCCATCTGGTCGTCGGTCAGCCGGTTGGTCAGCACGAAGGGTGACAGCTTCGCTGCGTGCAGGATCTCGTCCGAGTACGCGTTGCCCACCCCGGCCAGCACCGCCTGGTCGGTGAGCACTCCCTTCACCTGCCCCCGGCGGCTGCGCAACGCTCCGGCGAAGGTGCCCAGGTCGGCTGAGAGCGCGTCCGGCCCGAGCTTGGCCACGCCCGGCACCGCCTGCGGATCGGTCACCAGGTAGGCGGCGAGCTTCTTCTGCGTACCGGCCTCGGTCAGGTCGAAGCCGGAGCCGTCGTCGAGGCGGACCCGCAGCGCGATCGGCCCCTTGCCCGGACGTAACGGGACGGTCGAGGCGAACGCCTCGCGGTAGTGCAGCCAGCCCGCTCGGGCCAGGTGCACCACCAGGTGCAGCCCGCCGTCGAAGACGACGTCGAGGAACTTGCCGTGCCGCCGCGCGTCGGTCACCGCCCGGCCGGCGACAGCGGTCGGAGCCGGATCGTACGTCTTCAGGGCGCTGATCGCGGCGATCTCCAGCCGTTCGACGCGGCGGCCCACCGCGCGCTGCCGCAGGTAACCCGCGAGCGCCTCCACCTCCGGTAGTTCGGGCACCATCCAACGGTAGCCTTCTTTCCCGTGAGAATCGTGGTGGCGCACAACCGGTACCGGGAAGCTCAGCCCTCCGGCGAGAACACCATCGTCGACGCGGAGATCGCCCAGCTCACCGCGGCCGGGGTGGAGGTGCTGCCGTTCCTGCGCAGCTCCGACGAGATCGCTTCGATGCCGACGACGGCCAAGGCGCTGCTGCCGATCTCGCCGATCTACGCGCCCCGGGCCCAGCAGGAGCTGGCCCGCCTGCTCACCGAGCACCGGCCGGACGTGCTGCACCTGCACAACCCGTACCCGCTGCTCTCGCCCTGGGTGGTGCGGACCGCCCACCGGCACGGGGTGCCGGTGGTGCAGACGGTGCACAACTACCGCCAGGTCTGCTCCTCTGGGCTGTATTTCCGCGACGGCAGGATCTGCCAGGACTGCCGGGGCCGGGTGCTCGGGGTGCCGGCGGTGGTGCACCGCTGCTACCGAGGGTCCCGGGCGCAGAGCGCACTCATGGCCACCACGCTGGCCGTGCACCGGGGCACCTGGAAATCGGTGGACCGGTACATCGCCCTGACCAGCGCGGTCGCTGACCATCTGCGCGACTACGGCATCCCCGATGAGCGGATCGTCGTGAAACCGAACGGGATCCCCGACCCCGGCAGCCCGCCGCCGCTCGGCCAGGGCTTCCTCTTCCTCGGCCGACTCTCCCCGGAGAAGGGGCTCGGCCTGCTGCTGGAGGCGTGGCGGCGGCACCCGGACGGCACGCTCGGGCCGCTGCGCATCGCCGGTGACGGCGAGTTGCGCCCGCTGGTCGAGGCGGCGGCGGCCGAGCGCTCCGACGTGACGTACCTCGGTTCGCTGGACCGCGCGGGCGTACGCGACGCGTTGGCCGCGAGCGCCGTGGTGCTGGCCACCTCCACCTGGCACGACGTGCTGCCGACGGTGATCATCGAGGCGCTGGCCAGCGGTCGGCCGGTCCTCGGCACCGCACTCGGCGGCATTCCGTACCTGGTCGGCGCGGACACCCCCCGGGAACCCGCCGGCACCGGCCCGGCCGCCGTCGCCTCCGCGCCCGTCGGGGGTGGATCGGCCGTCGGGGTGAGTGCCCTGCCCATCGGGATCCTGACCGGAGAGGCCGGCTGGGTGGTGCCCCCGGAGCCGGCCGCCATGGCCGCCGCGCTGCCGGTCGCCGCGGCCGGCGCCGCCGCGCTCTCAACCGCCGCGCGCTCCCGCTACGAGCGCACCTTCCACCCCGACGTGGTCACCAAACGCCTCATCGACGTGTACGCGGCCATCGCCCGATCCTGATCACCTCCATTCCGCCGGAATGGGGGCGCTCTCAGGGCCGATCGCCGAGGTGGCGGAGCCAAGGTTGAGGGGCCGTACCAGCATCTCCAGGTCGGGGCCACCTCGTCCGGCTGAAGGCGGACCTGAGCGACTTTGGTGCCTGTCGAGCTGAACCGCATACGCTATCGGCGGCCCCTCAGCACTCCTGGAAAGCCGGTCAGTGCTTAAGTACCGCACCCCGCGGCAGGTCACCGCGATCCGTTGACGCAGTCAGCTCGACAGGGCCCACATGAGAGACTGTCGGGTAACCGGATGACTATGCGACGAGAAGTCGCTCAACGTTGATGCGTCGGGCGGCTGCCTGGTGTGGACAGGGCTGTGGCAGGAGGCGCAGAGCACCAGGGGTCTTGCGCCGCCCGTTTGGCCATGGCCGTCGCCCACCGGGGCTGATGCGGCCCGCGGCCAGTGTGGTGTCAGCTAGTAGGAGGTGAGCTTGTAGGAGAGGAACTGGCCGGGGTTCCAGCTCCTCCAGATGCCGAGCCCCATCCCGTGGCCGGTGCAGTCGTCAGTTGCGTAAGCGACGGCGTACACGGGGGTCCAGGCGATGAGCGTGACCGCGTCCTGCATCGGGTGGCAGTTGTCATCGACCGCGGTGTGCCGGGCGACCACGTAGGCGCTTTTCGCGGTGTAGAGGACCAGGCCCTGGTCAGGCGACTTGAACGTCTCCCGCTCCGGCGCGGTGGCGGCCGCAGGCGCGGCGACCAGAGAGGTGGTCAGGGCTGCGGCGGCGAAAACCGAGGCAATCCGCTTGGCGGTTCTGCGCATGAGGTCTCCAAGGGGGTGGGATGGCATGGGGCCGGGAATGGCATCAGCCTCGACCCTAATCGAACTCTATCGATGGCAGTCTCCCATGGAATTGATTGAGGTGTCAACGATCGCCGATCGTTCCGACCCCTTCTACAAAGAGGCGCGGGCGGAGAAGGCGATGCTGGCGAGGAGGAAGCCGCCGTTGACGACGGTGAAGGCGACGACGACCCAGAAGGTGAGCGCCGGAGCGAAGGCCAGCACCAACGCGGCTACGAAGATCACTGCGCCGTAGTCGCGGATCAGCTTCACCAGGCGTACGGGTAGGGAGGTGGAAGTGACCATGCTGGCGGCGTTGGGGCCGGACTGCATGACCGAGGTGACCAGGTTGACCATCCAGGTGCCGGCGAAGGTGGCCACCAGCCAGGTCGGCGTCTCCGGTCGCTGCGCCACGGCGGTCGCGCCCAGCGCGGCGACCAGAGCGATCTGGGCCGCCACGTCGCAGAGCACGTCGACCCGGGCCCCGGCTGCGCTGCCCTGCCCGGTCACCCGGGCGAGCTGACCGTCGGCACAGTCCAGGGCGTACGCGATCTGCCAGCCGACCAGGGCGAGCAGCCCGACCACCCAGGCCGGTACGTCCCCGGCGGCGACCGGCCCGGCGAGCGCCACCACGGTGACCGAGGCGGCCAGCCCGAGCACCAGGTTGGTGATGGTCAGCGCGGTCGGGCGCAGCCCGAGCCGCTGGGCGACCAGCGCGAAGACCGCGCCGATCCACTGGCTGACCGACTCGCTGAACAGGCCGCCGCCCCGATTGACCCGGTGGAAGTCGGCGACCGTGGGGCGGGATGGCTCAACCAAGGTGCTCACGGAGGGCGTCAACGTAGTCTCCCAGCCGGGTACGAAGGGCGTCAGCGGGCAACGCGAGGTGTTCGAGGATGGTGTAGCGGTCCGGGCGGGTGTTCGGCGCGAAGACCACCGCCTCGACGAACTGCTCGTCGGTGAGCCCGAGGTCGCCCGGCCGGGTGGCCAGACCGTGCCGGTGCAGACAGCGGGCGAGCTGGCCGAACCGCTCCAGGTCGCCACGGAGAAAGGTGCAGAACAGCGCGCCGAGGCCGACCTGCTCCCCGTGCGAGGCGGTGCCCGGGTACAGGTGGTCGATGGCGTGCGAGATCTCGTGATCGCCGCCGCTCGCCGGCCGGCTGGAGCCGCAGATCGACATCGAGATGCCGCCCAGGATCAGCGCCTCGGCCAGCGTGGTCAGGAACGCGTCGTCGGTGATCTTGCCCGGGTGGTTGACCAGCGCCTCCGCCCCGGTCCGGGCCAGGGTCACGGCGAGCCCGTCGATCGGCTCGCCGCGGACCCGATGGGCCAATTCCCAGTCGGCGCAGGCGCTCAAGTTGCTCACCGCGTCGCCGATGCCGGCCTGGGTCTGCCGGTCCGGCCCGTTCTCGACGAAATCCAGGTCGACCAGGACGGCGATCGGGATGTGCACGCCGTACGAGCCCTTCCCGCCCTCGTGGGTCAGAGACGCCACCGGGGAGGCGATGCCGTCGTTGGCGAGACTGGTGGCCACGGTGACCATCGGGATGCCGTACCGGGTGGCGGCGTACTTGGCGGTGTCGATGGTTTTTCCGCCGCCGATGCCGATGACCGCGTCGTAGTGCCGGCGGCGCAGCTGGTCGCCCAGCTCGTTGGCGGAGTCGACGCTGCCCCCGGCGACGGTGAACACGTCGGCCGATCCGAGTGACGGCAGGCACAGCTCCACGACCTTCTCGCCCTGCCCCGGGCCGACCACCACCGCCACGTCGCCGCCGCCGGAGATCCGCCGGTCGGCGAGCAACGCACCGAGGTTGGCCACCGCGCCCCGGCGGACCTCGATCGACAGTGGCGTCGTGACGGTACGCGCTAGTAGCGGCATGCGATCTCCCGCGCCCGGGCCAGGTCGTCGTGGTTGTCGACCTCCACCCAGGCGACGTCACCGATCGGGGCGGCCCGCACCTCGCCGCCCCGGTCGGCGAACTCCTGGTACCCGTCCTCGTAGTACAGGTCCGGGTCACGCCGCCAGGTGGCCTCCAGCGCGTCGGCGAGGGCGTCGGCCACGTGCGGCTCGATCAGCGTCGCCCCGATGTACTCGCCGTACGCCTCGCCCGGGTCCATCAGCTTGGTGATCCGGGTGAGCTGGCCGGCGGCGTCGAAGGTGGTCTTCATCTCCTCCTCGGCCAGCGGCTTGATGGTGTCGATCGCCAGCAGGACGCCGGGACCGCGCTCGGCCAGCAGGGTCTTCTCCACGCTGACCGGATGCACGGTGTCCCCGTTGACCAGCAGCACCCCGCGGGAGAACCAGTCGCGGGCCAGCCAGAGGGAGTACGCGTTGTTCCACTCCTCGGCCTTGTCGTTGTGCACGAGGGTGAGCGTGACGCCGTACTTCTGCTCCAGGTCGGCCTGGCGCTCGCGGACAGCGTCCGCGGCGTAGCCAACCACCACCACTACGTCGGTGAGCCCTACCTCGGCGAAGTTGCGCAGTGCGATGTCGAGGATGGTGATCTCGCCGTCCACCGGCACCAACGCCTTTGGCAGGGTGTCGGTGTACGGGCGCAGTCGACGGCCGGCTCCGGCCGCCAGCACCATTCCAACCATGCCGACATCGGTTCCTGTTCTTGGAGCATCCACCGAAGGAGGATAGCGCCGCCCGTTGTGCGGCCGTCGCCGGTCAGCCGGCCAGCAGCGCAGCGTGCTGCCGGCGCGGGGCGGGCCCGACGCTGTCGCTCCCGTCGGCGGCGCGGCCCCGCTGCACCGAGGCGCTCACGAACCGGTCGACCTCAGCACGGCGAAGGCCCGCTCCGCGATCTGCCGGATCAGGCCGTCGTTGACGTCGCGGTGCTCGTCGAGCAGGTCGAGGTCGTCGGGGCCGAGCCAGCGGTACTCGGTGTGCTTCTCCGCCTCCAGCACCGGCGCGGCCAGGTCACCGTCGACCCGGACCAGCCAGTCGGTTTCGACCCGGGCCAGGCCGTCGTCGCCGACGTAGTGGTACTCGCCGACCCGGCCGAGGATCTCCGACACCCGCCAGCCGGTCTCCTCGGTGACCTCCCGGCGCAGGGCCTCCTCGACGGTCTCGCCCGGTTCGAGGTGCCCGCCGACGATGTCCCAGCAGTTGGGGAAGAGGCGCCGGTGCGGGGAACGGCGCTGGAAGAAAAGGCGTCCATCGGAATCGACGATCAGCGCTCCGGCGCAGCGCAGCGGCTCGGTGGGCATCTGCGAAACAGTAGCCGCTGCGCACCGGCGTTCACCCGTCCCGGTGGCTCAGGATGCGGACATCGCCGTGCCGTCCGCGTAAGCCCCACCACCGCCCGTACGCTGAACAGCCATGACCGCCGAGCAGCTGATCTCCTTTGCCCGTGGGGCCCCCTCGCTGGACATCGTCGATGTCGAGGGACTCAAGGCCGCCGCCGTCCGCGCCTTCGACGCCGATCCTGCTGGGGTGACCGCCTACGGCACCTCGGTCGGCTACCTTCCGCTACGCAGATGGATCGCCGAGAAGCACGGGGTCGAGGCGGATCAGGTGTTGGTCACCAACGGCTCGTTGCAGGCCGACGCCTTCCTCTTCGACCACCTGGTCCGGCCCGGCGACGCGGTGGTGGTCGAGCGGCCGACCTACGACCGAACCCTGCTCAACCTTCAGCGAGCCGGCGCTGACCTGCACGGGGTGGCCGTCGAGCCGGACGGCCTGGACACCGTCGAACTGCGCAAGCTGCTGGAGTCCGGGGTGCGTCCCCGGCTGGCGCACATCATCCCGAACTACCAGAACCCGGCCGGTGTCACGCTGTCCCTGGACAAGCGTCGCGAACTGCTCGACCTCGCCGCCGAGTACGGTTTCACGATCTTCGAGGACGATCCGTACGCCGACATCCGGTTCCGCGGCGAGCCGCTGCCGTCGATGCTGTCGATGGACACCCGCGACGTCGTGGTGCACGCCTCCAGCTTCACCAAGACGGTCTGCCCCGGCGTGCGGGTGGGCTACCTGGTGGGCCCGGCGGGACTGATCGCCGACATCGCGAAGAAGGCCACCAGCCTCTACATCTCCCCGGGCATGGTCTCGGAGGCGATCGTGCACCAGTTCTGCGTGTCGGGGGACATCGAGCGGTCGATCGAGACGGTCCGGGCGGCCCTCGGTGAGCGGGCCCGCGTGCTCGCCGAGTCGCTGCGCCGGCACATCCCCGAGGCAAGGTTCGTGGAGCCCGACGGTGGTTACTTTCTCTGGGTCGAGCTGCCCGAGGACGTCGAGGTCGACAAGCTCGCCCCGGCGGCGGCCGAGCGCGGCGTCGCGGTCGTCAAGGGCAGTGATTTCGTCATCGAGGGTGGGCGGCACGCGCTCCGGCTGGCGTACTCGGCGGTGACCGCAGATCGGATCGACGAGGGTGTCCGGCGGCTGGCCGAGGCGATGGAAGCGGTCCGTGGCTGAGCTTCTGTCAGAAATCTGACAGAACGCGGATCCGGCTCGCCTCGGGACTCCCGCTCGCGCGGCTGGCAGCTCACAATGCTGCGAGCGTCACTCATCATGCGTACCGGATGACAGGCCGGCTCTGGTCGTGGCGGTCGTCCCCGGCGCGGCCCGGCCGCCCGCACGCTGGTGGGGCGCAGCCAGCACAACCCCCGCCCCCACGGCGCCGGGCGGGCCGGATCGGCCCCTCACCCCCCGGATGCGGTCCGGTCCGTCCGGCGCCACCCTTCGTTCTCCGTCGTGTCGCTGCCTGCCGGGCAGCATGCTGGTCGTTCATCGCCGACGTCTCGATGACCGGCGCGGCGGCGTAACCTGCAAGCCGGCAGCCGAGCGTGGGAGGGGGCCGCATGGCGAATCGGATCCAGCGGGGACGGACTACCTCCACCGACGATCACCGGGTCAATCCCGACGGCGGTCAGGCCGGGCTCCCGGACAGCGGCCGGGTGCTGCGGCCCCGCAACTGGTCACCGGTACGCGCCGTGACCCGCCGGCTCAATTCCGATGGCACCCCGCCCTCGGAGAACCCGGCCGGCCCGCGGCGCAGCGCGACGGTCGACTGCGGGCTCTACCTCGACGGCCGGCGGCAAGCCGGTGACTGGGACTACGCCAAGGCGCTGGCCGCGGCCCGCCGCGCCGAGACCGGCTTCGTCTGGCTCGGGCTGCACGAGCCGGACCTCACCGAGATGACCGAGATCGCCGCGACCTACGGGCTGCACGAACTGGCCGTGGAGGACGCGGTCAAGGCCCAGCAGCGGCCCAAGCTGGAGCGCTTCGGCGAGGTCAGCTTCCTGGTGCTGCGGACCGCCCGGTACTGCGAGCACGCCGAGCTGACCGAGAACTCCGACGTGGTGGAGACCGGGCAGGTGATGCTTTTCATCGGGCCGCAGTTCCTGATCAGCGTCCGGCACGGGGACGCCTGCCGGCTGGCACCCGTTCGGGAGGAACTCGAGACCCGGCAGGAGCTGTTGCTGCACGGTCCCTGGGCCGTCGCCTATGCGATCACCGATCGGGTCGTCGACCTCTACCTGGAGGTGGCCGACCGGCTTGAGGACGACATGGATGTGCTGGAGACGGAGGTCTTCGACCGCCAGTCCAGCGGCCGAATCCAACGGATATACCAGATGAAGCGGGAACTGGTCGAGTTCAAGCGGGCGGTGATGCCGTTGCAGCGCCCGCTGCTCGCGCTCGCCACACAGATGAACCGGGACGTGCCCAAGGAGGTACGCCGCTACTTCCGCGACGTGCAGGACCACCTCAGCCGCACGGTGGAGCAGGTCAACTCGTACGACGATCTGCTGAACTCGATCCTTCAGGCGCGGCTCGCCCAGGTCACGGTCGACCAGAACAACGACATGCGCAAGATCGCCGCGTGGGCGGCCATCGCCGCCGTCTGGACCGCGATCGCCGGCATCTACGGCATGAACTTCGACTTCATGCCCGAGCTGAAAATGACCTACGGCTACCCGGTGGTCCTGGCCCTGATGCTCACCATCTCCCTGACCCTCTACCGCTGGTTCCGCCGCAACGACTGGCTCTGACCCGCCTCCACCACCTCCACCCCGCCGATCCCGGTGGGGCGGTGACCCGAAGTGCGAGATCGGCGGGGCCGGAGGAGGGTTGGGGAACGGCGGGGTCAGGCGCGGCCGTTGGAGTTGCTGGCGGACTTGTCGACCGCCTTGCTGACGTTGTCGGCGGGGCGTCCGCTGGTCGTGCGGGCGCCCTCGGCGACCGAGGGGACCTTGTCGGTCGGGGTGATCTTGGACGGTGCGGTCGCCGTGCTGGTGGTGGAGGCGCCGTCGCCACCGGCCACCGCCGAGCTGCCCGCCCCGGTCGGCGCGATCGACGCCTTGCTGCCGGTGCCCGCCCCGGACGTACGCACCTCGAGGGTCTCCACCTCCTCGCGCATCGGCTCCAGCGAGGCGCCCGTCTCGTACTCGGTCCACACCTGCTGCTCCCGGTAGCGCCGCAGAGCCATCGCGCCGGCCAACCCGGCCACCGTGCCTGCGGCGAGCAGGCCGGCCATGGTGAGCCCGCCGCGGCGGGACTTCTTCTTTGCCCTCATCTTCTTCGCCTTCCTGGTGACCGCGGCCTGCTTGGCCGCGGCCTTTCCGGCAACGGCCTTTTCGGCCGCCTCGACCCGTGCCTGACGCACCGCCACAGCCAACGGCGCGAGCGCGGCGGCCGTCGTCGCGAAACCGCTCGAGGCGCGGTCCCGGACCACGATGGCGGCCGGTGCCACGGCACCCCGAGCCGCGTGGACCCGCGGACCGACTGTGGCGCCGGCCCCTCGCGCCGCGTGCGTGGCGGCCTGTCGCAGGTGGCCGATGCCACGGTTCAGCTCCACCCGGGCCAGTTGTCCCTGGGTCTTGCGCCGCCCGATTCCAAACACGGTCCCACCTCCTGGGAGTTGCTCTGTCTCATCCTCCACCTTCGGATGCCTCCGCATGTCCAGATCGGGCACATGGGAGGATCCGCATGGAACTGACCAACGAGTGAGGAGTACCCGTGGCCGAGGCTGTCTACGCCACCTTGCACACCAACGCCGGCCCGATCCGGCTGGAGCTCTTCCCCCACCACGCGCCGAAGACCGTCCGCAACTTCGTCGAGTTGGCCGAGGGCACCCGTCAGTACACCGACCCGCGGACCGGTCAGCCGGGCAGCGGCCCCTACTACGACGGCACCATCTCGCACCGGGTGATCAGCGGCTTCATGATCCAGATGGGTGACCCGACCGGCACCGGCCGGGGTGGCCCCGGCTACACCTTTGCCGACGAGTTCCACCCCGACCTGCACTTCAACCGGCCGTACCTGCTGGCCATGGCGAACGCCGGGCCGGGCACCAACGGCTCGCAGTTCTTCATCACCGTCTCGCCGACGCCGCACCTGAACAACCGGCACACCATCTTCGGGCAGGTGGCCGACGAGCAGTCCGCGAAGGTGGTCGACACCATCGCCAACACCCCGACCGGCCCGAGTGACCGGCCGCTGCAGGACGTCGTCATCGAGCGCGTCGAGATCGAGCGCCAGTCCGCGTGAGTCGACGCGGCACGAATCCGCTCGGCGACCGTGCTGGCGGGCATCGCTCGTTCCGTCCGCCGGCCGGGCCTGGGCGCGGCAGTCGGGCCACGGCGGGGTCACCTGTTCGGTGCAGCGAGGTACCTTTGCTCGCATGACTGAGCGCTCGGGCACCTGGGGCAAGCGGTGAGTGAGTCCCCACCGACCACCCCGGCCTGCTACCGCCATCCCGGCCGCGAGACGTACGTCCGATGCACCCGCTGCGACCGGTCGATCTGCCCGGACTGCATGCGAGAGGCGTCGGTCGGTTTCCAGTGCCCGGAGTGCGTGGCGGAGGGACGCCGCAGCGTGCGGCCGGCGCGTACCGCCTTCGGTGGGGGTACCGCCGGCCGGCACGGCTACGTGACCAAGGTGCTGATCGGCATCAACCTGCTGGTCATGTTGCTCTCCATCGCGGCGGACCGGGGTGGGGACGCGGCGGCTGGCGGCACCGGCTTCGGCGGCCTGCTGGGCGGCGGCACCCCGCTGACCGAGTGGGGCGCCGTGCTCGGCCGGGCGATGTTCCCCGACGGCACCATCGGCGGGGTCGCGGAGGGCGAGTGGTACCGCCTGGTCACCGCGATGTTCCTGCACTACGGCGTGGTGCACCTGCTGCTCAACATGTGGGCGCTCTGGGTGCTCGGCCGATCGCTGGAGGCGATACTCGGCCCGCTGCGCTTCGCCGCGCTGTACTTCATCGCCGGCTTCGGCGGCAACGTCGCCATCTACCTGTTCACTGCGCCCAACCGGATGTCGGCCGGCGCCTCGACCGCTGTCTTCGGCCTCTTCGCGGCGATTTTCGTGATCATGCGGCGACTGGGCCGGGACACCTCGGCCATCGTGCCCATCCTGGTGATCAACCTGATCTTCACGTTCGTCGTGCCGAACATCTCGATCGCCGGGCACCTGGGCGGTCTGGTCTTCGGCGCACTGATGGCCCTGGTGCTGGCGTACGCCCCGCGCTCGCACCGGATGTTGGTGCAGGCCAGCGGTGGTGCGCTCATCCTGGTGGCGTTGCTCGGACTGGCCCTGGTACGGACCGCCGCGCTGCTGTGATCGACGCGGTCTGATCGCCGCCGCCCGGCCCGTGCGCGTTGGTCGGGGCTGTCGGGCCTTCCTGTGCGGGGTGGCCGCCGT
>NZ_BOPC01000061.1 GCF_016863555.1 Micromonospora qiuiae
GATGGGCTCCGCCGGGACGGCCATAACTGGCCCCACCATGGGCTGACTGTCGCTGCTCCCGGTTACTGAACGTAGTCGGCGTCGGCGCTCATTGAGCGGCGATTGGTCACCGACCCGTGCGTTGCCGGCGGCATGAGAGCACATTCGCTGGAGGTCACGACTGCGAGGCAGCCTTTGGCTTGCACAGACTGCGTCTGGTGGCCTCGTGTTGCGGAATAATACGTCCATGGGTTTGTTGCGGCCACCTACTAGGACCGGTGTGCGGATCGCGGGTGACAAGTATCAGTGGCTGCACGCCTGGGAGGCCTGCGTGGCTGCGCTCACCGATCGCGCGGACGGCTCGGAAAACCCCGTTACCGCGGTCGGAGTGGAGGTCGCCGGAGCCGGCAATCTGGACGATGTTGTGCGGCGCCGGCGGGAACCGCCCCACTCGTACAGCCAGATCAAATACGCGGTCGATGCGAGAACCTCCGTCGGTACCGACTACCTGCTCGAACCGAGCAGCTCCGGTGGCCCGTCTGTTCTGGGAAAGATTGCTGAGGCGTGGCGGCGGTTGACCGCGGATGGCGCTCCTGTCGAACTGGCACTGATCACTAACCGCAGTCTGGATTCGAGTGATCCGTTGGTATCTCGATGCGACGCTCGGACCATGCTGCTGATGCCCGGAGCCAGTGAGGGAGGGCCAAAATCGGCGCAAGGGATGGCCCGTCGCCGGTGGGCGGAGGCCACCGGCCTGGCCGAAGCCGAGTTGCTGGAGTTACTCAAGGTCCTCCGGTTCGATGCTGGTTACCCGGTTCCTCGACTGCACGCCGCGCTTGCAGCACAGATGCGCGCCATCGGACTACCTGCAGAGGACAAGGACATTGAAGCCGGGGCGAACTGGATCGCCTGCCAGGTCCAGGCCGGTTACACCGAGCTGGATCTGACCGCTATAGATCAGGCTGTCGCCGATCTGTGGCCCCAAAGCCGCCTGACGCTTCGAAACGATGGTCGGGCCTCCCGCTCGCCCCTTCGGCTTGACCTGCCAGAACTTGATTCTGTCGATTCTCTGCTCGCCTTCGCCAATACAGCCATCACGCGTGTTGGTCGCGACCGCGAGCTTCTGGAATTGCGATCCTTCCTGGAGTCGGAATCAGCCTTCTCGTGGTGGTTGTGGACTGGCCCCGCTGGCGCGGGCAAGAGCCGCCTGGCCCTCGAGCTCTGCCGCGCGGTGTCCGCAAACTGGCACGCGGGATTCCTGCGCGAGGACCAAGAGAGCGCCCTCGAAAATATCCGGCCAACTCGTCCCACCCTTGTCGTGGTCGACTACGCAGCGGAAAGGAGCGAATGGCTCTCCGACGCGCTCTTTCGCCTCAGCAGGCGCGCCCTGAGCGCACCCGTACGTGTGCTCATCCTGGAACGCCGTGCCGACGGCCCCTGGTGGAGTAGGGTGCAGCGTACCCACCGCATGGAGGAGTCCTTCCAGATCCAGTCCTGCAACTACGCCCTGCAGCGGGAGCTCGGCGGCTTGTCCCGCCCAGAGATCCGAAACCTAGTCAAGGTCGTCGCGGAGCGAGCCGGGGCTACGCTTTCGTCGACGAACGTCGAAGATATCGCCGACCATTTGGAGAAAATTGATCCTGCGCGCCGTCCTCTATTCGTGCTGGTTGCCACGATGGACTGGTTGGACGAAAAGGACGTCAGTACCGACCGAGACGCGGCGCTGCGACGCCTGATCGCACGTGCAGAGGGCCAGACGGCTCAAACCGCCGCCAACTCAGTGAACGCTCTACACGTGCGCAACGTACGCACTCTCGCTACGGCACTAGGCGGTATTACGGCCAACGCCTACGCCCAACTCATGCATACCCTCCACCCGCCAGTGGGACTACTGCCGGAAGTCTACAGCAACTTCCATCCGGTATCGCTTGACGATCTCTTGAACGGACTCCGGCCCGATATTCTGGGCGAGCTATATGTACTCGACCGGCTTGCCACTACAGGCGTTGAACAATTCGCATCAGGGGCACTGCTGCGCTTGGCGTGGCGAGCAGACGAAGAGGCGTATCGTGCCTTCGTCGAACGCGCTGCTGGTGACCACAAGGACCACCCCCAACTGATAGATTTGCTGGACGCAGGCGACTGGACTGCCTCGCCAGTGTCCTGCGCAAGGATGGCGGTAAATATTATTCCACTCCTCCAGCGTAGCGAGCACCCCACCCTCGATTGGATCTTCTCCCGCCTCGATTCCGCGCGCCAATCGAACCCTGTGCAGGCGCTCGAGGAAATTTCAGCGACCGCACGTTTCCGGCTTGCCAACCTCGTCCTCAACGAGGGCAGCACCGACCGCGCCAACATGCTCTACACGGACGCGCTAGCGGCCTGCAAGCCTGGCTGGGAGGTCCGCTTCAACATATTGAACAATCGCGGCATAACCTGGCTGAAGCTCGACGACCGCCGTAGCGCTATGGCAGACTTTGCCGCGGTCATCGAGACAGCGTCCGCGACGGCCGAAGTTCGCGCGTGCGCGCTTAACAACCGAGCCGACGTCTTCGACGCCGAAGGCGATATCGATTCCGCTATCGCAGACCGCACGGCCGTACTTGATTTGGCGGAGACAACGTACAACCGACGGTTCATCGCACTCGTTCGGCGAGCTCGGGCATGGTGGAAACAAGGAAACCAAGGGCGTGCCTATGAGGACATCATCTCTATCCTGGCCATGGACGACATCGCGACCGAGCAGAAGATGGCAGCACGGCTCCAGCGCGCCGAATGGTTGGCCGAAGCTGGCGCAGACTCTGATGCCATAATTGACCTCAAGATAATAATTGCATCCAGGCGGAACTTCGACGGGGTCGAGGCCCGGAGCCGACAACTCGTCACCCACCTGCAAACAGGGGACCCGTTGACCGATAGGTAAGGCCACCTGACTCTACGAACGCCGTTTGTTCAAGATCCACTGAGAGTGCGACGCCTTCAGACCTCGTCTGTCTACGCACGCTCCTGGGGTTGATCGGATGCACTGATCTCGGCATTAGCGGACGCCGAGGCCGCGGCTGGGCTCCGCAACATCCGCCACGCGATGTAAGTCGCTGGGGCAGTCAGACCAGCCCGCTAGGGGACTCACGTTGGCAGCCGGAAGCCTGTGATTTCACGTGACCGGGCAAGCCACTGTCCGGCCAGCCAGCGCGCCCCTTCTCGGGGTATCCGTGAACGGCGGCGAATCACCTTGGCCAGGCGCCGTACCACGATGTCCTCCCACCGTTCCCGGAAGTCGTCGTCGGCAACTTCGATGAGGATCTTCGGTCGGTGTGGGTCGTGCTTGAGGCGGTCACCGGGCCGGCCAGGCTGGAGGTAGATGGCTCGGCTATTGAGGGCGTTGTCGACGATGATGCCCTCCTGCTCGATGCTGAACATCAGGGCCGCGCGGACTGCGATCGGGCGCACGAAGGACAGCGACAAAGAGATCAGGTCCTCATCCCGCTCGGCCTGCCCCCAGCGGTAGGTGACGTCGCCGGGTGGTAGGTGTCTGTGCAGGCGGACTAGTTCGTCGAGTTCGGGCCGGATGGTGGTGTCGATGATGACCAACGGGACCATTCGGCCGTCAGCGGCGGGACCCGTAATCGATCCGTCCGCAATGACGGGCACGATGTCAGCGGGATCTAGCGCTCGTTTCGTCAGCCGCTTGGCCGTGCGACGTTTGATCATGACTCACCTCCCGCAGGATGGATGCGCTGACTGTGACGGCGATACCCCGGCTGTCCTGCAGGACTGCGTCGTAGCGCTGGATACCGGCACCCTGTGGGAACAGGTCGGTGGGTAACTCGAACATCAGCCATCCGGCGACCGCACCGTTGGAATCCAGTCGTACGGGTAGGTCCAGCGCCGCCACGTCGGCCGGAAGTCCATCTCCGGTGGTCCGGTGACCGACCTTGACCGTCATCGCGTGCCCGGTCGGCAAGGTGTAGGCGATGTGCAGCTCAGCGTCGACGATAGCCGCATCGCGGTCGGTGGGGTTGACTGCGAGGACCTTGATACCAACCCAGCGTGAGGCGCCCGAACGGCGCCACGACGCCGAATCAGCAAGACTGACATCCAGTCGCGCTGCCCGGCGCTCCTCTTGCTGCATTGATAACGCCAGGGCGCGCCGCGAGATGTTGCGGTTGGACAGTGCGACCAGCAACGCGTAGTGCCATGGCCGCCGACGCCACGGGTACCCACGTTGTCCAGCCGCGATCCGAGGAAACGGCCGGTAGGGCCAGAACCAGGAGCATGTGACACAGAATGCCCTACAGGACACGTCCATGGCACCGGGTGAACGGCTTAGTACTCCAACGTCACTGAATCCTCGGGCGCGACGAGCCGCGCCGTTGGATCGAGGCTGAGTGAGTGCTGAATGACTATTCGTCATTCTGGCCTCCATCGCTGTTTGGCAACGATTCTCAAGGTGACGGATCGTCACCGGCGGATGCCGCCGCACATGGAGGGATCATGGGACTATGGAGCCTGCTAGACAGCGCACCAGCCCGTCTCGCAGGACGCGGATCCGACCTGCTGCAACTCGCCGTGCTCAGCGTCACCGCCCTCGTCGCCCTGCATGGCGTCGCGGCCACATGGCTGATCTCGAACCACGTCGCGGCAACGGCACTTGTGGCCGTCCCAGCGGCCGTCGTCGCGGTGACGGTCGCCTGCTATATCAGGTACGTCCACATGCCTGCAGACTTCGTCATTGAGGAACTCAACGGCCTCCTCATCGTCACCCGGGTCAAGGGCGAGAGCGGCCGCGACTACCACCGGTACACATACAGCCGTCGACAACGTGTCCGGGCTGCCCGACACAACCTCAGACTGATCGGAATCCGATCACACTGGAGCGGGCAGAGCCGCACGGTGAAGCAGGTGACGTCGTTGTTTCCGGAGCACCGGTTGCTCGACCCTGCCCTCCCCGAGGAGGACGGGCGGGTCCACCGCTGGCTATACCTTCATGGGCCAATTGCCCGTGGCCGGCAGCTCGACGTCGGCATCATCCACGTCTTCGAGGACGTCTACGCGCCGATGAAGCCGTACTACCGCGAAAGCGGCGAGGAACGCCCGGTCCGACGGCTTTCGGTGCGGGTCCGGTTCGACCTTGACAACGCACCTGTCGAGGCATGGCAGGTCGTCTGGAAACGATCCAGGGCCGGCACAACCCGCCAAGAGGTCGCTCGCGTCGAATGCCGGCCCATCAACGATCCAAACACTGGTTCGGTGATCTACGAACTGCTCAAGAGTCGCCCGGATCCAGGATGTGCGTACGGCATCTGCTGGCGCTGGCCGGCGGGCGGGTCTCGCGAGGAAACGGCCGGGACGTTGATGGCAGTAGGACAGCAGTCGACCAAGATCTGATACCCCAACCGGGAGCCGCGCTGTGCTGTCTCACCCCGTCCGCGGTCGCGCTGTCCAGCCGCACCCCGAATGAACCACCTGGCCGACCTCATCCGCGCCGAACGCACCCGCCGCCGAAAATGGTGGCGGCCACTCGACGCGCCGGCCGGCAAGCCCTGCTCGCCCTAGCCCATCTCCGCAACGGCGACCGCATCGCCCGCATCGCCTGCGGCTTCGTGGTCAGCGTCACCACTGCCTGGCGCCACATCCGGGAAGCCATCGACCTACTCGCCGCCCACGCCGAGGACCTCAACGCCGCCATCGCGCGCATCGGTCAGCTCACGTACGCAATCCTGGCAGGCACCCTGATCCCGATCGGCCGAGTCGCCGACCAGAGGCCGTCGGACAACACAAGCGCCACGGCGTCAACGTGCAGGTCTGCGCCGACCGCACCGGACGCCTCATCTGGGCCTCTCCTGGCCCTGCCCGGTGCGGTGCACGACCTGACAGCCGCCCGCACCCATCACCCGATCGACGTTAGTGCCCAGCGCCAACGTGATGCTCTTCGCCAACGTGATGCTCTTCGCCAACAAGGCATACCAAGGAGCCGGCGGCAGCATCCGCACACCTTCAACCGCCGCCGACACTGACTGTCCCGCCGGCAGAAAACCGTCAACCGCCACCACGCCAAGATCCGGGCAGTCAGCGAACGCGCCGTGGCCACCTTCAAAGGCTGGACGATCCTGGCCAAGCTCCGCTGCTGCTTCCGACGCGCGCCACCGCGATCGTCCAGGCCAACCTCGCTCTACATCACGTCCAGACCGGCCGGAACCCACGATGAATGTCACCAGCTGCCCACGCGCTCGACGCGGCAAATCCGCGCACTACGCGTTCGCGGAGCCGGTCTTGCGGACCAGCATGTACCCGTTCGGAGGCTCTGCCTCTTCGGATGGGTGCTGCCCTGGAAAACCAGGGCGAAACCGGCGGCGGTGAAGCAGTCCTCCATCTCCCGGGCCGAGAGCCAATACCGATCGAAGTCGATGCCAAGACTGCCGACGCGGCTACCGGGGTCGTTACGATGCCCTGTCCCGTCGCCGTGCTTGAACGCCGCCATCAGGTAGCCGCCCGGCCGCACGACCCGGGCCAGCTCGGCGAACGCCCTACCCGAGCGTCCGCTGTCAGGAAGATCAACGAAGACCAGCACACCACCCCAGCCAGCGACGCGTCCCCGAACGGCAGCTCCCGCAGATCGGCGACCTCGTACCCGAAACCCGGATGCTCCCGACGCGTTACCTCCACCATCCCTGGCGACAGGCCCCGGGCCGAGAGGTACGGAAGAAGTCGCCCGGTGCCGCAGCCCACGTCCGCGATCTCCGCACCCACGGCCAAGGCCAGCTCGGCGAACAGGTCGAGCATCGCGCGCTCGACCGGCATGCTCTCCAGCGCCCCGACCAGGTTCTCCGCATACCACTCCGACAGCACGTTGTGCGCGTCCCGCAGTTCCTCGGTACTGGCGTTTATCCCCCGCTGGCCCTCCCCGTCGTCGGCCGTTGCGGCGGCGAATCTACCTCAGGACGCCGAGCTGAACACAGAAGGGAACGTTCGACTCCACCCACAGCGAAGTTGCATTGCGTAACGACCCGATCACGGCTAGAGGAGGAAGTCAACCTCGTCGGGGAAGAAGCTCTATGAAACCAGATGGCACACCAATAATCACACTTGCTCCCCGGGAGCCTCGTGAGCAGAACGCAGGGCGTTAGCAAGGTGGTCCTTGAAGGGCGCGCCACCTTTCGCAGCTTCACGGGCGATACGGCGAGCGGCGGACAGAATTCCGCGCACGCGGGCAGTGCGTGGATCGTCAGGCCCTCCGACACGGATCCGCTCGGCTAGCAGCCGTTGCAAGGCCTCGACGGGATCGTCGCTGACTATTGCCAGAATCAGCGCTAGGTTTGCTTTGTTCGTCAGCGTTTCCGGGTGGTCTGCGCCCAGCGCGCGCACCTGGTCGGCGATGAGATTTTCGTACGCTTGGGCAGCCCCGGCGAAGTCGCCGACGGAAAATCGCCCACCCGCGAGCCTCCCGCGGGTGGCGAGGGTAATGGGATGACGCGGGCCGAGTACGCGCAATTGATCCTCGAGCACCTGCTCAAAAGCTTCGGTGGCGCCTGCACGATCGCCAGCCTTGTCACGCCAGTATGCGAGGCTCTCGCGGGTGGCTAGGGTGTCGGGATGGCCGGTGCCGACCACCCTGCGGAAGTCGTCGAGTACCTGTTCCAGCGCTGTCACCGCGCCAGCCGCGTCCCCTGCATGTCCACGCCAGTTGGCGAGGCTCTGACGCGCGACCAGCGTGTGCGGGTGGTCTCGGCCGAGGACACGCACGCGGTCGGCGTAAAGCCTTGCGAAGGCATCCGCTGCCCCGGCGGGGTCACCGGCCTCACCGCGAAATCGTTGGATATTGCTGCGCGCGGTCAACGTCTCGGGGGCGTCCGCGCCAAACAGCCGCACATGGTCCGCCCATATTCGTTCGAGAGCGTCAACCGCACCGGCCGGGTCACCGGCGATGCCCTGCAGGTAGGCGAGATTGCTGCGAGTCGAAAGTGTTTGCTTGTCTGCAGGGCCGAGAATCCGCATCTGGTCGGCGAGCAGCCCTTCGTAGGCCGTGATGGCTCCGAAGACGTCACCGGTTTCGCCTTGCCAATGTGTAAGGTTGCTGCGAGTCGCGAGCGTCGCGGGGTGTTCGGCTCCGAGGATCCGTTCCTGCTCGGTCAGCACCTGGGCGAACGCCTCGGCTGCGCCGGCCGCATTCCCGGCGGAACCGATGCTGGTGATGGAAACGAAGATCAGCGGGTGCGACTCCGGTTTGAGTAGGGCGTCGCTGCCGTGCCGGCGGACCGCGGCCGCGCCTGCGCGGAGCATACCTACCAGTGCGTTGTCGCGCTCGGCATGTTCGAACGGCGGCCACGCTTCGACAAGCGCATCGGCAACGGCCCAGGAAAGATCCTCGATGTGCTCGTCTGTCAGCCCGTCTCGAATCACCCGCTGCACCAGCGCATGAACCATGACGCTGTCAGTGCCGGCGGTGACGACGCTGAGCCGGTGTAGGGTTCTAAGCCCCGAACGCACTCGGTCGGGATCGACACGTTCGCTGACATTGCGACTGAATGTCAACCAGTTGAGTGCCGCCGGGCTGGTGAACAGCGAGTTGGGGATGCCCGCCGAGTCCAGAACGCTCGCGAACTCCAGCAGCGGATTCGCCATGCCCAGCGGCCGGGAGCGGTCGGCGGCATCTATGGACAGAGCAAGGGTTGCCGCGATCGTGCGGTGGTAGTCGTCCGGGAGGTCGTGCTCTTCCGGCACTAGGTCGTCGAGACGTCGGCGCTTGTCGGCGAACAACTGCCGGTATGCCGAGCAGGTAAGCCCTTCGTCGATCATGAAAGCCGAAGCCTGGGCCAGCGCGAGTGGATGATTACCGAGGTCGGCGACGACACCGTCGAGGTCGTCGGCGAGATCGGGCTGCTCGGCCAGCCGGGCAGTGAGGTAGGCGGCCGCTTCATCGGCTGCGAAGACGCCTACCTGTATCAGACGACGGTCGACGGCGCCGACCGACGATCCGCGGAGTCGGGTGGTTACCACAGCCCGGCCTGTGGGGCAGTTCGGCGGCCAGAGCCCCTTCAGATCTGCCGCATTGCACAAGTCATCGAGCACGACGAGCCATCGGCGATCAGTAGTCGCCAGCCAGGCGTGAAAACGCGCCGCGTCCTGTCCGGTGTTGCTACCGTCGGCGCCAGGAAGTAGCAGGTCGACCGCAGCGTGGCCATAACCTGCCAAGATTGATTGCCTCGATGCTGCGGATATCCACACCAGTAGGTCGAGTTGGTTTCCGGTCATGAGCTGTTCGGCGAAGCCGATGGCCATCTGCGTCTTACCGACACCGCCCAAGCCCGACAGCAACCGCGTGCCTGACGCATTGCCGCCGCCTTGGTCGAACGAATAGGCGGCACGAGGTTGAAAGCAATCGGCCAAACGGGGCACCATGCCGACACGCAGCGGCCAGGAGACGGCGGGAGGAGCGTGAACGGTAAGCGACTCTATGGTGTTGGCCGAAACGCCATAGTTCCGAGGATCGACGGTGCTGCCGGGGATGGATGATCCTAAGCCGGCCCCGGCTGGGCTGGGGGGACGGGAAGCTGACCGTAACTGATCGTGACGGGGCCAGTGATGGTGCTCGCAGCCGTGCCGTAGTTGGCGGTGATGTGCAGGTCGCCGGTTTTTTCATGAGCAGTTAAGGAGTACCTTCCGGACGCGGCGCCGCTCGGGTCTACCAGGCATATGAGCCGCTGAGCAGCAACGAGAACCTCGCTGTCGTTGCCAGCGCCGACCGCATCGAGGTCGCCCCCGAGACGTGACAGCAACTCACTCGGCTCAAGTACCTGGGCGTCGAGGACCTGCTCGGCATCGCGGCGCGAGGAGAGCTTCCGCCGCAGCAAGTCGCGCAACGCAGCGTACGCATCCTGAACCGCGGTATCGGCGGCCCCGGTGAGTCCTGCCGCAGCCCCGCCGGCCAGCGCCGCCACAATCAACTCAATACCGGTCATAACCGTCCTCGCTTCGCCGACGTAGTCATACCCGATTGTGGCATTGAGCTTCAGGACCCCCCGCGCGCATGCGGCCGTAATGGGCTACACCGATCCGGGCAACCTCGCGTGTGGCTCTGCGAGGTGAATTTGGCTTCGGCTGGGAGACATGGGGCCAACTCTCATCCGTGAAGCCACGCGTGCCTCAACGTGAGCCAGCGTCCATGTCCAGTCGATCGCCGCTCCCTGTGGTCAAATCTTGTGGGGAGCCGACACCGCCCTCGGGAGGCCGCATGGATAGGGACCTTGGCCGATCAACTTCCTCGAAGCGATGCACGACCATCGGCGAACAGGAATCGGCGCCGTTCCCGACGTCGGCGAGTTGTTCGGGATCGAGCTGGACGCCCAGCAGCAGATGCACTGGCGATTGATCCTCGACAACCTTGCGGAAGAGGGCTTGATCAGGAACACGACCGGCATGGGGTACCCGGCGGCTACCCGACTCCCCAGCTGTGAGCGCTATGTCGAGGACATGCGGCGCCGACGCATGGCGCCTGCAGAACGACGGGTCGCCGCAGCGCTCGGCGGCGCGGAGCCGGTTGTGGGCCTGGTTGAACTGCTGTTTGGTCTGGGGTGAGTTCGCTGTTGGGGGGTCGTTTGAACGCGACGACGACGGTGTCGGCTTTGCCTTGTTAGCCGAGGTCGGCCAGGGGGCGTAGGTCGCCACGGACGGCTTTGAGGGTGTCGAGTAGGCCGGGGTGGGTGCGGGCCCGGTGAACCCATCTCGTCCGTCATAGCAGGAGCCCCTTGCTGCCGTGGGCGGTGTTCGGGCGGCGGGGCCTGCTGGAGCAGATTTGCCTACCTGGGTGATTGGCGGGCATCTGTGTGGTCTTCGCGTGTGGTGGTAGTCAGGTGAGTTCGTGTAGGGGGTCGTGTTCGGGTGTGGGTATTCCGGGGTTGAGTGGGCCGGGTTCCTCGTCGGTGGTGGGGAGGTCGGCCAGGCGCAGGCGGTGTCCGCCGTTGCCGACGAGTCGCCAGATGGGGCCGGCGGGGCCGTGGCCGTTGACGCGGTCGCGGGCGCAGGTGGCGATGGTGAGGGTGGCCAGGGCGGCGGCGATGCGGTGGTCGCGGCCGGCGGTGTCGATCAGCCTGTGGTGGAAGTGGCGTTCCCGTTCTCGGGTGGGCAGGGAGAACAGCAGGGTGTAGTCGGGGCCGCCGTCGATGCGGAGTCGGCGGTAGGGCTCGAGCTTGTCGCGTAGCCGTGGGTGGTGTTCGGTGCCGCGGTCGTGTTCGAGCCAGAAGCCGACGTGGTGGTGGCCGGTGGTCCAGACGCCGTGGCCGTCGGGCCGTATACGGCGGCCGAACGTGGCGGTGGTCTGCTGCTCGGACCACCAGCGGGTCAGCCGGGACTGCGGATGTGATCGGCTGTGGACGAGTAGGTCGATGAAGAACTGGTTGGTTTCGATGGTGTGGCGGCGGGTGCGGTCGGACAGGACGCGGTCGGCGGCGAGGGCGACCGCTTTCGGGGTGGGTGGGGTCTCACCGCGGGCGAGGGCGACCAGGCGGGCCGACAGTCGACCGGGTACCCAGTAGACCTGGGTGGGTTGGTTGGGGTGGGCGCGCAGCACGCGGTTGATGAAGTCCATGCGGCGCAGCGTGTAGAGGCGGTGGCCGCAGGTGATCGGTGAGTCGAAAAGCACTGCGGCGATCTGGTCGGTGGTGAGTGCGGTGTGGTCGGACAGGAGGAAGGCGATGACCCGGTCGCGTGGCTGCAGCCGGGCGGAGATGTCGGCGAGGGTCGTTGTCGTACGCCGGGCCGGTGTGCGGGGGTGAGGGGGCGATGGGCGGTCCCCCGGTCGGAGAGTGTCCCCCCGGGGGGACTGTCGGGATGGTTGATCATCGGGCATTCGTGGCACCTACTTGCACTGTTGGGTGTTCGAGGGTGAGTGGGGGCCGGCCGGGTCTGGACCGAGGCGTGGACCAGAGCCCGCCCGTCGCCAGGCCGGGCGGCATTCCGACCTGGCGGCAGCGGATGGGATTCATCGGCGGCGTTGGGTGTCGGCTTGGGTGGCCAGCCGCCTGGCGAGTTGCTCGATCGCGGTGCGATCGCCTGCGCCGCCGCTGGCCGCGGCGCAGGCGGCGCGGATTTGGTCGGCGGCGCCGACGACGGGGCGGGGTGGTCGGGTGCGCAGGGTGAACGCGGCGGTTTCCCGGTTGTTGACCACGAGGCGGGCGGCGGCTTGGTAGGCGTCGAGGTGGCTGAGGTCGTGTTCGGACAGTTCGGGGAACATGTGCCGGGCCATCTGGTGGGCGTCCTCGGGCGCCACGTTGAATGTGATCTTGTTGCGGGCGTTCGCGGACAGGGCCAGTTGGGTGGGGCGGGGGAGTTGGGCGAGGTCCTGGTGGGCCAGGACGAGGCTCATCCGGTAGCCGCGGGCTTCGGCGAGCATGTCGTCTACCGATCCGGGCAGGTTCAGGAAGTTGTGGCATTCGTCGATCACGACGGTGCAGTCGCGTCGTTTGTCTTCGGGGAGTTTCGCGCGGGCGGTGGCGGCCTGCCAGGCGCGGGCGAGGACGAACGAGCCCATCAGCCGGGAGGTGTCCTCCCCGAGTTGCCCCTTGGGTAGCCGGGCGAGCAGGATTCCGCCGCTGTTGAGTAGCCGCCCCATGTCGAACGATGAGCGCGGCGTGCCGAGGGTGCGGCGGGGGAAGTCCCGTAGCAGGAACGCGCGTAGGCGGGCCATGACGGGGCCGATGACCTGAGCGCGGATGGGTGGGGGCATGGATTCGTACCAGGTCCAGTAGCCGAGGAGCCCTTCCGGGTCGTCGAGGTCTTCGGTGAAGGCGAGGCGGAACTGTTTGTCGTTGAGCAGCGGGGGGACCAGGGCGAGGGTGGCGTTGGCCTTGCGCATCAGGGTCAGGCAGGCGACGCGCAGGGTGTCGTCGATGCGGGGCCCCCAGTGCCGTTGGAAGATCTTGGAGAAGATCGAGACGACGTTGTCCACGGCGAGGTCGTGGTCGGTGCCGGAGAGGGGGTTGAAGTAGCCGCCCTGGGCCTGGTCGGGGTCGATGAGCACGACTCGGTCGGCGACGTTCGGGTCGAGTCGGTCGAGGACGTCGGTGACCAGGTCGCCTTTGGGGTCGATGACGACGACGCCGCGGCGGGCGGCCACGTCGTCGAGGATCATGTTGACCAGCAGAGTGCTCTTCCCGACACCGGTGGAGCCGAGGACGTGCAAGTGTTGGCGGGCGTCGACGACAGGCAGCCCGACGGCGTGTCCGCCGATTTGCGCGTGGCCGAGCTGCTTGACGCCTCGGCCGCCGGTGGTGGGAATGTCGACCGGCATCGGCATCGGCTTGGCGCGGGCCCGCAGCAGACCGGGCACTGCCACGTCGGACGGCAGGGCGGCGACGGCGGCGAGTTCGGCGGCGCCGAGCAGGTAGCCGGTGCGTAGTGGCCGGTTCGCCAGCACCGTGGTGGAGCGGGTGAGGCGGACGCGGCGCAGCCGCTGCCGGGCGGTGTAGAGGCCGTAGGCCGAGGCGACGCCGTGGGCGAGGGTCTTCAACCGGGCCCGCAGGTTCTCCTGCGGTATCTGGCGGCGGTTGGTGTGGGCGATCCCGTAGCGGATGGAGGTTTCCCACAGCTGGCCCGAGGCCAGCTTGTCCACCGCGGCGCGGGCGTCGCGGTCTCGTTCCGGGTCACCGACCGGCGGCCGGTAGGCGGTGGCGCGGCTGCCCGCCGTGGCGCGGGTCGGGCCGGGCGTGAGGAGACCAAACAGTCCCTCCAGCCAGGCCGCAGGGTCGAGAGCACCGGGGGTGCGCTGGCCGGTGCGCAGTGCTGCCGTGCCGGCGCGCAGCCGGCGGATCTGCCGGGGTGTGGCGGGGCGGGCGAGGATCTGCACGCAGGCGTACTCGTGGTCGCGCAGCCCGGACAAGGCAGAAATCAAGGGCCGCAGCGGGTCGGTGTCGTGGTCGGTGACAATCGGATACCACGCCGGCAGGGTGGGTGTCAGGGCACCGCCCTCGGCGAGGACTCCGTTAGGGATCGGGTCTGTGGCGTCGGCGGTCGTGGTGGCGGCGCCGGGCCAGGCGCCGGCGATCGCGGCGAGGACCGGGCCGGTCGCGACGGTGCCGGGCAGCCAGATGGTGATGGTCAGCTGCCGGCCCGCCCACCGGTACTCGTAGCCGACGTGCGGGGTGCCGTAGAGCAGCCGCCGCCATCCGACCGGCCGCAGGATCTCCGCGCAGGTCGCCCACCACCTCGCGGCGCTGTCCGGCTCCACCTCCGGCGGAGGGGTGATGGTGACCTGCTGGGCGTGCCGCTGCCAGCGTCGCTGCCGCCAGATCTGCACCTGGCCGTGGGCGACGACCGCGACCACAGCTGTCGCGGCGGCGATGGCGGCGAGCCACGGTCGGGCCGCCACCCACCCGGCCGCGGTGCCGATTGTCTCGGCGGCCGGGTTGGTTGGCGTGACAGACGACGGCAGCGGCGGGGTGGGTGCCGGGGCTGGTGGGGCGAGCCAGGTCACGACTCGTCCTGCGGGTCGGCGGTGCCCGTGACGCACAGCTCATGTTCTCGGTAGGAGGACACGGCGTGGCTGGCCACCCGGTTGGCCCCCGCGAGGAGAAGTCCTTCGCCGCGTTGGGCGGACAGCAGCATTCGCGCTTCTCCGCCGGTGAGGTGGAAGCTGTCGGCGACGGCGGCGATGGCCTGTGGGGCTTGGCGCATCAGCACCTGGGTGGCGCTGTTGGCGATCACGGCCTGGCCGAGGTCGGAGCCCAGCAGGTCGGCGGCGTCCTGCGTGATCACCGACAGGCCGGCGCGGCGCTTGCGGGCCGCTTTCGCCAGCCGGTTCAGAAACCGCACACCCTCACCGTCCCGGAGCAGGGTCCAGGCTTCGTCGACGATGACCAGCCGACGCGGGTCCCCGGTCGGACCGGCGGCGGGTGGGGCGTCCACGATGCGCCAGATCGCGTCCAACGCCAGGAGCATCCCGGCGGGGCGCAGCTCGTCGGCGAGGTGGCGGGTCGACCACACCACCAGATGCCCAGCAGGGTGGGTGGTGGTGGGTCCGGCGAACAGGTGACTGAAACTGCCGGTCGTCCATGGCGACAGGCGGGCAGCGAGAGTGGCCGCCGGCGGGGAACCGTCGGCGTCCAGCGCGGCGGCCACGTCACGCAGCAGCGGAGCTGGCCGCCCCCAGGTGCCCGGGTCGTTGGTGACACCCGACCCGAGGTAGGCGGTGTTGACGGCCTGGTCGAAGGCGGCGCGTTCGGCCGGATGCATTCCACCGTCCTGCCCGGCGCCGAGCAGCACGTTGACCAGGGTGTGGGCGAACAGGGCCCGCCGGGTACGGGCGTCGGGGCGCCGGTCGTTGGCGGCGATGTCGAATGGGTTGAGCCGCACGTCCGGAGCGCCGAGGTTGATCACGGTGCCGCCGACTGCCTCGGCGAGCCGCCGGTATTCGTCCTCCGGGTCGATGACGTGGACCTGCACCCCGTCATACAGGCTCCGCAGCGTCTCCAGTTTGATCATGTAGCTTTTGCCCGCTCCGGAGCGGGCAAGCACCACACTGTTGTGGTTGTCGGCGGCCCACCGGTCGTGCCACACGATCCCGTTGGTCGCTGGGTTCAGCCCGTACAGGACGCCGGAGGCGGTGGGGGGATCGCCGGGCAGCGGTGCGGGGAGGTCGGCGGAGGCGAGGGGCATGCCGGCGGCGAGGCTGTCGCTGTCGAACACCCGCCGCATCCCGATGCTGTCGACCCCGAGCGGCAGGGTGGATGTCCACGCCGGCATCTGCCGCCAGGTCGCCGGGGCAGTGTCGAGCATGACCGACGCGGCGGTGGCCCGCACATGCGCCACCGACTCGGTCAACTCCTCCAAGCTCGTCGCGTGTACGGCGACGTAGTGCGCGACCCGGAACAGCCGACTCGCGCCTCGGGCCACCCGATCGGCCAGATCCGCGGCATCCGCAGCGGCGGCCTCGGTGTTCGGGTCGTCAAGACGGCCGTGCTCGGCATCCGAGCGCCTGGACGATTCCAGGCGGGCACGCTGGCGGCGCAGCCGGGACGCGGCCACCTGCGGATCGAGCGGTTCGATGTGGATGACGACGTCGGCCCGGCCGGGCCAGCCAGTCAACGCCGACAGCCAGCCCGCACCCACCTCCGCCGGATAGCCGTTGACCAGCAGCGTCGAGGTGTAGCCGTCACCAACCTTCAAGTAGCGCGGAGTCACCTCGACGCTGGCCGGGCCGATCAACGCGGCCAGCGCGTCGTCCTGCGACCCTGCCGACGGCGCGGCCGGCTGCGGCGTACGGGTGGGAAGCAGAGCGCGCAGCACGTTGCGAAGCTGCATCATTGCCCTCCGGTGACCGGCTCGTCCGGCAACGCCCGCTCGCCGGACAGCGGAAGGGTGTAGGGGTCGACCGCGGCGGCGAGCACGGCGGCGACCGCCGGCCCGTCCAGGACCCGGGTGGTGGCACCGACGCCCTGCAACGCGGCGGCGGCGTGCTCGGCGGCCCGCAGCACGTCGGTGTCGCGGCGGGCGCCGGTGGCGGTGTGCACGATGGTCACCGTTCGCCACAGCGGCTGCCGCTCCTCCTCCACGTCGAGGAGAAACTCGGCGTAGTCGGCGGCGGCGTCCGCCAACGCCGGATGGGGCAGCAGATCGGCGGCGTCGGCGATGCGCTGCGCATGCCCGGCCAGGTCCACCGGCTGGGTGGACACCACGATCTGCACCGGCGCGGTGAGGCTGTTCAACCAGCGGGCGTAGGCGCCGACCAGCGCCGCCTGCTCCGCCGGCGTACGCAAACCCAGGTTCACGGTGGTCACCGCGACCAGGGCGGCGCTGGTCCCGCCCAGGTCCACCACCCCGTTGGCGGCGATCGCCCGCGCGGGCAGCCGCAGCAATGCCGGCGGCGCCAGGTCTGCCTCGGCCCCGATCGCGCTCGGCGCCCACCGCGGCGCCTTCGTACCCGGGTTGGGGACCTGCCGGCGCGGGGTGCGGACTGCCCGGACCGCCGCGAGGAGCCACGCGTCCAGGCTCAGGCCGTCACGACGACCCAACGCCAGGACCGTGGCGGCGCCGAGTAGCGGGATCAAGGCGGCAAGGAGGATCGGCATCGGCACATGGCCCAGCAGGGCCCGCCACAGCAGGTACGCCACCGCGGCAGCCGCCGACAGAATGGCCACCTGCCGCGGGCTCAGCTGGTACAGCAGACGATCCGGGGCTTCGATGTCCGCGGGAATACGAGCACGAAGATCAACATCAGACATGGGAAACATCAATCCTTGGCATCGAAGGGGTCAGCCTGGCCAGCCGGTGCCGCTGCTGCCATGGCCGGCAGCCGGCCGGGGCGCAGGTCGTGGTCGTGGGGTGGCTGCGGCACGTGCTGCCGCTGAGGTGCGGGTGGTCCGGGGTCCGTAGGTGGGCACCGACGGCCACCCGGTGCCGCTGGCCGTTCGCGCGGCTGCCGGACCAGGCGCCGCCGGGCGGTCTACCGGCCACCCCGTGCCGGCAGGTGTCCGCGCGGACTCAGGGAGAGCATGGAGCACCGGCGGCACGCGAGGTCCTGATACCGACTCGGCTGGCCAGCCAGTCCCAGATGCTCGTCGAGACGCGCCGCTCGGCCAGCCGGTACCGGATTCGGTGTAGGCCCACCAGCGACGCCAGCGTGGCATCCGCTGCGGCATTGCCGTCGCCGGAGTCCGCCCCGCCGGCACCCTTCGCGCCCCGGCCCCGGGCCCTGCCCGAGATACGGCGGCTGGCTGGTCCAGTCGTATCCCGTCGAGGCCGGGCTGGGCCTCGGACGGCCGAGCAGATGTCGACGCCGCAGCAGTTCGCGGCGGACGACGCGCCACCGGGCCGGGCATCGCACCACCGCGAACCGCCGCCGGCTGCGGCAGCGGCACCCCGCCGGCACGGGCGACCAGGTTCCCGGCACGGCGCGTTCGGCCTGCGGCGGCTCCCGCCGCGGCACGACCCGCGCCACCCCACAGACCTCCAGTGAGCGCGCGTCCGAGTTGCTGGACAATGGCGACCCGGACGAACGCGCCGACCACGTTGCGGGACTGCCCGCCCGTGACGTACCGGCGCACCAGCGCCGGGATTCGCGTCACCGCGAGGAGCAGGCAGCAGACGATGAACAGGTTGAGGGTGCCCGTTGGATCGTTGGGCAGACCCAGTGCGGGCAGGTTCGCCGTGGGGCTGACGAACACCGTCAGCCCGGTGTGCAGCGCGAGGCCCTGGCCGCCGACCGTGGCGAACACGCCGAGGAAAGCCCGCCACCACAACTTCGCCGCCGGCTCGGTCCACGGCGTGCCATGGCAGGCCAGCGCCGCTGGTGCGAGACCAATGAGGATCACCAGCAGGCCCAGCCGCAGCACCCAACCGACCATGATCATGGCGGCGAGTACGGCGATGACCACGCCGATGACGAGCGTGAGCAGGGCGTTGGCCGGGTTGGTCAGCGCGTCGACGATCGTGCGACGCAACTGGTCCAGTGAGCCGTCGGTGGTGACCGGCTCACCGATGAGCGCCTGGATCAGCGCGTTGCCCAAGGCGATGAGCTCCCGGCACATCGGCATGGCGAAGTTCGCGCCGATGATGCCGATGAGCAGGCGCGGCGCGAGTTCCGCGACGCCATAGCGGGCCTGGACGCTGTCGCGGCCCATGACCACCACACCGCAGGCAACGATCGCCACCACGTAACAGGTGTTGGCGATGAACAGCGCGCGGGTGCCGATGGCCTCGACCTGCGGCAGAGCGGTCACGTCCGGCACGACGAGGAACGCCCAGGACAGCAACCTCCACAGGGCGTCGATGACGTCCGCGACGCGTGCCGCGATCCATTCCAGGATCTCGTCCAGCACGCCCGCGATGGTGAAGGGGTTCCAGGACATCAGTTCGTCCCGAGGATGCCGCGCAGGATGCTCATCAGCACCGGCGCGAGCACCGCCAAGCCGTAGCCGGTCGCGGCGCCCTTCAGCGCACCCTTGGCCTTCTCCACCTGACCGGGGTCGCCGCCGGCCATCAGGTACAGGGCACCCCCGTAGGTGAGGAACAATGTGGCGACGCCGACGAGGATGCCGACGATCCAGGCGATGAGGTTGTTGATGACGGTGTCCAGGCTGTTGACCGCCAGCAGCGACGGCGGCCCAGCTTGAGCCGCACCGGCCGTGCCGGCGACGACGGCGGCGACGATCATGATGGACAGGAACAGACGGGACAGGACACGGCGCATCTGGTCTTCACCTCCCACCCCGCCGGGCGGCGGGGCATGCGCGACAGCGGATGGGAGGCGCCGCCCGTACGGGCGGAGACCGTGGAAGCACTCTCCTTCCACACCAGGTTTCGGAATCGTGGTGAGCACGGGCCGGTAGCCGGGCCGAGTCACCACCCACACCGGGCGGCGCCCAAGACCGCTCGTAAACCCGGCTGGCGTGTCGGGGTGGATCGGTCTTGTGACCGCAAAAGGCCGCTGTTGGCCGAGATCTGCGGGGGTCTGGAACCCAACAGCGGCCAACAGCCACCCAACAGACCGAGAACCACCGCCTGCGCTACCGGCCGCGACTGCCTGAGCCCGGTCGACGCGTGCTCGCTGCTTGAGAGGGCGATTCGAGGAATTATGTCCACCGAGTGTTCGGCCAGAAGTTTGAGTCATGCTTGATGGACTGACTGGACGAGGGTGATGAACCGGGGTCGGTCAGAATCTGACGAGCGACCGGGCGCTGAGCTTGGCGCGCAGACCTTGGTGTCCTTGACGGAAGTACCGGTGTCAGGGCACGGCAGATGTCCTTCGCCCGCATGGGGCGCTGGTGGCGGCATGGAACATGGCGAGGACCTGCTGGTAGGCCGGACTGTCAATTGTCGCGCAGCGGGTGCCACCACATCGGTTTGCTGATCAGACTCAGCAAGGACTTGCGGGTGGGTGGCGAATTCGGCCAGCTCGGTCTCGGCTGCGGTGAGCTGCTCGGTGAGAGCGGCGCTCTGCTCGCGAACGCCGGCCAACGGTGAAGCCCGTGGCGGCTTCCCGCTCGGCGATCAGGTCCAGCAGCGATGGCCTGGTCACGGCCGGACGACGGCGGGCACGTCGCAGACGAGGTCCCTCAAAGCGGCGCTGCGGGCGGGGCGGACCCGGATGCCCAGCCGGTTGAGCCGGCGGGTGAGTTGCTCGACGTTGCAGGGCCGGACGGTGACCGCGCCGGGGAACATCCAGCTACCGCCGACGGATGGCTCGTCGCTGCGCTGCTCGGCGAGCTGTGCCAGCAGGTGGTCCACTGGTTCAGGCAGCACCAGCGGTGCGGCGCCGAGGGCGAGCTGCACGGTGTCGTTGCGATGATGCACGTCTTCGGCGGTCAGCCGGGAGGCCTCGCAGGCCGCCCGGGGCGCTGCCCAGCGTACTGGCGGCGGCAGGCCTGGTGACGGCGTTCCTCTCCTGGCGTTGGGCGAACTTGTCCCCGCCTTCCGGTGGCTGACCAGAAACCCGCGTGCCGCCGTCGTCGGTGGACTTCTGGCCCTGATTGGTGTGGTCACGGCATTGCTCACCAAGAGGAACGCGGAAACCGTGCCAGTCAACGCTCGATCAGTACACAGCAGTTCGCCGCCGCCCACCTGCGCCGGCTTCATTACCAGCTCATTACTTCCAGCCTGTCGGCGTACCGCCTCCCTCCGGATTCGGACGGCCGCGGTCAACCGTCCACCATCAGAACACCTCGCCCCTACCGACATAGCCGATCAAGCAGACCACGTCCACCACGCCACACCGATCAACCCTGTAGTTTCCGGCTATGGCGATCACTCCTTCGCGTCAGCGCAACGCCGTCTCCGAGGGTATGGCCCTCGGCCTGATCATGTGCGACCGCTTCACGCTGTCGTGGGACAAGGTCGCTATCGACCTTTCCTTCGAGGGCGCCTGGCGGTCGTGGGAGTACCGGCACCGCTTCTCCCAGGTCGACACCGACATCCGCCATGGCAGCGACGGCGTCCGGGTGATGACTCGTGCCGACGAGGGCAAGCACACCTTCAACTTCTACTGGGACACCAGCGGACGCGAGATTGCCATCTACCCGCGGAACGTCTGGTCGGACGGGAAGGTCGACGTCGACCAAGCGGCGGAGTGGATCGATGGTGGCGTCCCGGCCAAAGGCTGGCGGGAGCTGGCCACGGACTTCCTCCGACGCTTAGAGAAGTGACCGTCAGGTCGGCACGCCCGAATCCGTCAGTCCTTGGTGATGGAATGGCTTCATGACTGCGGATGTTCGGCGTGCTGTTCTCCGGCGCCTCGGCAGCGGAGGTGACTCGCGATTCGGTCGCCCGTACCTCGTGGGCATCATCCACCAGGAGACCGGCAGCTCCGAGGCGGACGTCTGGGAAGCGCTGTGGGGTCTCGTCGGCGACGGCCTGGTCTACCTAGACACCGCAGGCCAGGGCTCAGGCACTGACAACTGGCAGTGGCGCCTCTCGGCTGATGGACAGCGAGTCGCCAAGGGCGGAAGCTGGGAGCCTCGTGATCCGGACGGCTACCTGGATCGGATCCGCTGCGAGGTCCCGGGCCTCGACGCCCTCATCGAGCTGTACCTCACTGAGGCACTGCGGTCCTTCAACGGGCAGTGCTACCTCGCCACTTCCGTCATGCTCGGCGTCGCCGCCGAGCGCGCCTTCCTGGTCATGGCCCAGTCCTACGCCGCCTCATCAATGGCTGGCGCACCGGCCATGGCCAAGGAGCTCGCCAAACCACGCAGCAACTACTTCGCGCTGTGGACGGAGTTCCGAAAGCGCATCGAGCCGGTTCGACAGGATCTGCCGGACGGGCTCGCTGACGCTCTCACACTCGACGCCATCGCTGACCTGATCCGCTTGACCCGCAACGAGGTGGGTCATCCGACCGGGCGGCAAATCGACGAGGACACGGCGCGTGTCCACCTGACGATCGCCCCGATGTACCTGCGCAAGATGCAGCAGCTCGCCGTTCACTTCGCTGGTCGGTCTGCCGGAGCTGAGGCATGACACAGCTTCCGATCCCGGTCCATGTCGGGTCTGAGCCGCTCGACTACTGGGACGACATCGAGGCCAGGCAGCACCAGCTCGGTGAGGAAGCGGCACCGTGGCTGCAGAAGCAGCGTCGCCCAGCGATCGCCAGTGCGACCCTCGATTGGGCTGCGCTTGGCTTTGAACCTCGATGGGTGGGATTCGACACCGCCGACTGTGCAGTGGCACTGCAGCCGAGCATCTACTCTGGGCAGGGCGCCGACGAGCTCAACCGCTTCCGGCAGGGGGCCGAGAGCCGGGGCGAGATCGCCCTGGTGATCAGCCTGATTGGCGACCCCGAAGAGAAGCCACGTGGTGTCCTTTTCCAACACGATGACTCCGTCTCTATCGGCCAGAGCTACACGAGCGTCAGCAGTCGACCGATCGGTAAGGGGGCGCGGGTGCGGGCTGCCGAGGATCTTGGTGACGCCGACGGCCAGCTCGCACTACGGATGCTGAGCTGCAACCCGGTACCGCTGTGGCGCAGTCTGTCGCTCAGCGTAGCGACGCTTGAGCCGTACAACGGGCGAGTCCAGCATCCCGCCGAGGGCACTCTGGTGCCGATCTTGGAGACTGAACTCGGTGAGCCGGTCGTGGCGGCATGGATCTCGCCGGATGGTGTCGAACGGCGTTACGTCGTGCCCGTTGAGACGCCGTGGCCACTTCTTCTGCAGTGGTTGCACGAGCAGGCGCTGCCAGAGTTCGTCCCAGGCGCAATGCGCCGGGCGAGGCGTCAGCTCGCGACCGACCAAACCCTCATGATCCGTCGTGAACGTGTTGCGCGAGCGGCGCTGGCCGAACTTGAGGCGGACTACGTCACTCGCCGACGCCTGCTGGAGCGCGATCTCGAGGAAGCCCAAGCTGAGGCATCGCCGGTCCGCGAGGGTCTGCTTTACGGCACCGGCAAGCAACTCGTCGATGCCGTCCGCGCGGTACTGGAGTCGGCCGGAGTCGATGTCGTCGACCTCGACGAAGAGCTCGGCGGCACCAAAAACGCTGATCTTCTTTGCACCTACGCCGGTTGCGCGAGGCTGGTCGAGGTGAAGGGTGTCAGTGGCAGCGCTCCGGAGCGCGCCTACCAAGATCTTGTTCGTCACCTTCGGGAGTGGGAGAAGCTACCAGGTGTCACTCCGGTGGTGGGCGGCGCGCTGATCCTGAGCTACCAGCTCCGGGTCGCCCCACAGGAACGGAGTCGGCAGCCATACGGTCGCCCGGAGTTCCTGGCCGCTCAGACCGAACCGGTGATTACGACGCTAGATCTCTTCGATGCCTGGCGTGAAGAGGATGCCAAGGAGATTCGTCGAATGCTGTTCGGCCCGGTGACGGAGGAGGTAGCTCAGCCTCTGACCGATGACGCGCAGCCGCTGCCCGCTGCGGGGCAGGACGCTCCGAAAACTGGCAAGCGTCGTTGGTTCCGGCGAGGTTGAGGACGACTTACGTAGTGCGTTGGCCTTGACAATATGCCGTGGCTTGACGGCCGCTGGGTCGTCGAGGACTGTGGCCTGAGCCGCCCTCCCTCGCGGGCGGACCAGCTCACGGACGCCGCCAGATCCTGACCGAACCCGAACCGGGCCCGTTCGCCCTCACCCCGTCCACGCCGCCTGCGTAGCCCGGCGCCCAGCACCTCTAATCCACACTTTGACCCGCAACGGACAAAGGCCCGCGAACGCCCTCCCGCTCGCACAATCCACCCGCTGGAAGACTGTATGCCTCATTCAGCCAACCCGGGACCCCTTCCGATGGCGCTGGCGATCGGGGTCTACCTCGGACACGGCCAGGGCGGGGCGCTGCGGGTTGCTCCATGGGCCTCGGGGCAGGCTTGCTGGGCGACTATTCGCCGGGCCAGGTCATCAGCGCGGTTCGCCGGACCGGTCTGGCGAAGCGCGGACGCAGACGCACGTATGCGAGTTCACCCTTGTGGATGGCGTGGATCAGGCGTTTTTCGGCCTGGTCGCGCCAGTGTGAGGCGAGTTGGCCTTGGATGCCGCGGCGGGCGGCGGCAACCTGGACGGTGACGCCTTCGAGTCGGGTCTCGGCGATGATGTTCGCGTCGTCGGCGTCGATCACTCCGATGGCAACGGCCCGTGCGAGGACGAAGTCGGGGTGGTCCCACGGCTGTAGCGGTGTGCGCGGACCGGCGGGTTCGCTGTCGAGCGGGTCGGTGGTGACGTCGGCGTAGCGAATCTTGAGTCCGGCGCGTTCGGCGGCATCGAGCATGCGCCCGAGAACGCGGCGCTGGTTGGCGTCGACGCGCTCCAGTAGTTGTTCCCAGAAGGTCTTGAGGATCTCCGCGTCGATGTCCTCGGCGTCGCCGAGGAAGCCGCGGGCGATGTCACCGGCCCGCTTGCGTAAGCCAGGTATGGCGATGCCGATCGCGCCGATGCCCCAGCCGGCGCCGTCACGGCGGGCCCGTACAACCAACTCCCGCCACACCATGTCGCGGACCTGCGGTGCGGTGTCGCGGTCCAGCAGGAAGGCCTTCAGCTCGTCGAGGGCCATGAGCCGCTGTGGGCAGCCGGGGATGCCGCGGCCGTCGAAGGCGATCGGTACGGGCCGGCGGACGAGGAGATCGAAGGCGCGTTGGTGGGCGTCGAGCGGCGACACACGGATGGAGGTGGAAGGCATGAACCTCTCCCGGGGGCTCCGGAGCGCCGTACCGACTGGCACGGCCAGGCTCATCCACTCACACCCACCCAACAACAATCGGAGTGCGCCGATGGATAGTGAGTGGTGGGTGGTCGGGTACGGGCGTGTTGGGTGCAGGTCGGGGCCTTGACCGCTCGACGGTCCGGCGCAGGCCACGAACGGCCGGAGTTCAAGCGCGTTGGACAGCGCCGGCTGTTGGTACAGCTCAAGGCCCTGTTGGCTGCTGTTGGCCAAGTTTTTGGCCAACAACGGCAGCAGCCGGGTTTCTTGTTGTCTCGCCGGGTGCAGATGACCGACCCAGCAGAGCGCAGCGCCCGGCGCTCGGGCCTGCCACCGGGCGGTGTCGCCGGCAGAGTCCATCCTGCCCATCGGCTGAATGCCTAATGCGGGGCGGGGCTTCGCCTGTTGGGCGGCCTATCTCACGTCGTTGGGTGGCGCCAGGCCGCTGTTGGGCTGAACCAGCCCGGACTCTGGGCAAGATGTCGGGTTGAGCGGTCTTGACCCAACGGGCGGCCTGTTGGCCAACGGGTCCTGCCGGCCCGATGTCGCTGTTGGGTGCTGTTGGTCGGGTAAGCCGGGCGGCCCCCGCGAATCCGGGCCCGGTCGCCCTATTGGGAGTCGTGAGCACGGGCCAGCCGGTGGAAGCCACCCGCCGATGACCGAACCCTTCGCAACACCCGCACACCCCGGCGAGTCGCCTCAGCCGCGACGCGGCGAACAAGCGAGTCGCGACACGCCCCCGCCCGATGGGGTCGCGTACCGCGACTTCCTCCGGGTGGACCTCGCCGACGGTCCGCCAGTGCCGATCTCGATCTGGCGTGCCGTCGGCGCGGACGGCGACAACGCGGAGACGATTCACCAGCGGCTGGTGCGGCGGGTCGTCGTGACCTACAGCCGCCGCGACGCGGCCGTGGTCGACTTCGACGGCGACCCCCGCGTGCGGGAAGCCGCTGCGGCGACCGGCCGCCTGTACCTGCCTGTGACCCAGCCCGCCGACCTCGCCGACATCGACGCCGTCCAGGTGGACCTGGTCGTGCTGCGGTGGCCTCGACCGCACCCGGCGGCCGAGGCTGTGGCGGATCTGTTCCGCGCTTTCCGGCTGGTGGTCACCCCGGACGGCTTCGCCGTGCTCGTCGTCGACCCGACCCAGGACGGCGGCAGCTACCCCGAACAGAGCCGCCGGTTGATCCCTGAAGCCCGCTCGGGCGGCATGCGCTACCTGCAACGCATCATCGTGATTACCGTCCCCATCGCTATTACCGGCGGCAACACTGCGTCGGAGGACGACACCACCTCCGGGGATACGGCGACCGGACGCCCTGTGCGCGTCGATGTCCTCGTGTTCGTGGTGGCGGGTGGCCGCCGTGGCTGACAGGCAGCTCAGCGCGGCGTGGATGTCGGTACCGCAGCGGTCGGTGTGGCTGGTCGGCCAACGCCCGGTCGCCGCCCAACGGCACGGGAAGTACGTCCCCGGCTCGGCCGCGCATCCACAACGGATGTGGCCGGACCTGGCCGCCGCCGCGATCATCCGGTACAGCCGGCCTGGAGACCTGGTCCTCGACCCCCTGGCCGGTGTCGGTACCACGCTGATCGAAGCGGTGGCGGCGGGTCGCGACACGATCGGGGTCGAGTACGAGCCGGACTGGGTGCGGCTGGCCCACGCGAACCTGCACCGCGCGAACCGGCCCGGCGGCACCGGTCAGGGCATGGTCCTGGCCGGCGACGCGACCGCCTTGTCGGACGTGCTGCCGTCGGCGCTGCGGGGACGTGTCGCGCTGGTGGTGACCTCACCGCCGCACGGACGCCCCCTCCAGGGCCGTGTCGCGAACCACGCCCGCCGTGTCGACCTCGCCGCCGGCATGAACGCCGTACTCGCCGGTTGTCTGCCGCTTCTGCGACCGGACGCCACCGTCGTGGTTACCCTCCGCCGCCACCCCAACCACCCGCCGGTCGAGCCGCCGGACGCGATCCCCGCCGCCGGCGCCGGAGCTGGTCTGACGCTCATCGAGCACAACATCGGCGTGCTCGCCGACGCCCACGACGGCCGACTCGTCCCCACCTCGCCAGTCCGCCCGCCCGCAACGACCACCCCGCGGTGGGACGGCTTCCCCCTACACCCGAGCGCCTACGAGGACATCTACGTCTTCCGGCACCAGCCGACCCCAGACCTGGTGGCACCCGACCAGCACGGAGTGCGCCCATGATTGCCAGCCCGCACCGCCGTCCGGCCCGCCCCCGCGTGCGCCCGATCAGCTACCGGCAGGCCAGAGACTTCATCACCACCCACCACCAACACCTCACCCCACCCCAAGGCCACACGTTCTCCCTCGGGCTGAGCAACCCCGCCGGCATGCTCCTCGGGGTCGCGGTGGTCGGGCGACCGCTCGCCCGTCACCTCGACGACGGGCTGACCGCCGAGATCACCCGCCTGGCCACCGACGGATCCCGCAACGCCTGCTCCGTCCTGCTGGCCGCCGCCTGGCGCGTCGCCCGACACATGGGCTACCAGCGGATGATCACCTACACCCGCGCCGACGAGCCCGGCAACAGCCTCCGCGCCGCCGGCTGGACCACCACAGCCGACCTGCCCGCCACCCCCGGCCGGGGCCGGCCAAGCCGACCCCGAACGCCGCACGGCGCCGACCGCATCGCCCGCACCCGCTGGCAGGTCACCACCCCCGACTGGACCCGCGAACCCCGAAGACCGCGCCGGCCACGACGGCGGGGGGAGGCCGGATGAGCAGCCACCACTCCGATCCGTCCGACCGGTTCCTGTACCACCAGGACGAGAAGATCACCCTCTACACCGGCGACGCCCAGCAGGTCCTCGCGACCCTGCCCGCGGCAAGCGTCGACATCGTGGTCACCAGCCCGCCCTACTACGGGCTGCGGGACTACCGCCAGCCCGGCCAGTACGGACTCGAACCCACGCCCCAGGACTACGTCAACACGATGGTCAACGTCTTCGGACACGTCCACCGCGTCCTCAAACCCACCGGCACGCTCTGGCTGGTCCTCGGCGACTCGTACAGCCTCAACTCAGGCGGCGCACCCCAGAGCGGCACCTACTCCGGCTACCGCAGCCCCGACACCACCCAACCCGGACTCGTCCGCCCCCGCACCCAGGACATCCTCCCCGCCAAAAATTTGATCGGCATCCCGTGGCGGGTCGCTCTCGCGCTGCAAGACACCCGGCAGTGGATCCTTCGCCAAGCCGTCGTCTGGCACAAACCCAACGCGATCCCGGAAAGCGTACGAGACCGGCCATCCTGCTCTCACGAATACATCTTCATCCTGGCCCGATCGCGCTTCTACTACTTCGACCTCGACGCCATCCGCGTCCCTCTATTGCGGCCCGAGGCGCTGGACGGAACCAGGATCATCGGTGGCCGCCGCAAAGGAACCCAGGGCGGCATCGGGGCCACCGCCCGCCGCCGAGGCGTCACGCCCTACGGCGCGAACCAGCCCAAGTACGTCACCGACCCCGCCGCCCACCACAGCAACACGGCCCGCAACAACCTCCTCGCCAACGGCCGCGCCCACCGCAGCCACCACCCCCGAGGCAAGAACCCAGGATCGGTATGGTCGATCCCCACCCGCCCCTTCCGGGAAGCGCACTTCGCCGTCTACCCGATCGACATACCCCTACGCGCCATCATCGCCGGCTCTCCGCCCGGCGGCGTCACCCTCGACCCGTTCAGCGGCGCCGGCACCACCGGCCTCGCCGCACTGCAGCTCGGCCGCACATACATCGGCATCGACATCAACGCCGACTACCACGACATAGCCCTCGACCGAATCGATACACCGCGACAGCACGGCAGGCATCCATGACCGGCCGCACACAGTCCACACACAACGGCACACGGCCCGATGGCATCACAGACACGAGAACCCTTCCGACCCGAGGGTCGTTGAAGGGGGAGGCCGTGACTGGACCGGACGGCGCGCCGCTGGACAGAGGCTTCCTTCTGCACGAACCACTGCCGCCTGCGCGGAACGCTGTTGGTGTAGGTCGGCTCGCGCAGGCATCCATCGGCGAATACCTACAACCGTCACCGGCGTTGCCGATTCCAACGCTCGTGGGCACTGCGCGCGGATCTGACGTCCGCTGCGTAGTCACGCCAGTCGACCGCGATGGACGGCTTGCCGATCGGTCCGTACTTGCGTTCATGGGTTGGCCCGCAGGGCAGGCGGTGACGTTCGTGAATGAACCTGGCCCGATTGTCGTCGTCCATACCGGCGGCAGTGGCCGAGTCGACCGGCGTGGTCATCTGCGGCTTCCGCTCTCCGCGCGCCGCAGATGTGGGATCGTCACCGGAGATCGGGTGCTGGTCGCCGCGAACCGGCAGCGCAACGAACTGCTGGTGATTCCGATGGCCGCAGTGGACGCCATGGTTGTCCGCTACCGCCAGCCAGACGACAGCCAGACGCGACGATGACCGCGCCGATGGATCACCGTAACGCGCAGCTTGAGACACTGCGGAGTCTGCTCAAGCAACTGGGTATCACCCCTGAGCAACTGCTCACCGAGACGACGGCAGCGTCGGTGGCGGTGCCGACGTTCGAGGAGTACGTCGGCCAGGTTGCCGAGGCGGTCTCACCCGGTACCCGCCGGGTCTACGGCTCGTACTGGCGACGCATCTGCCACCACTGGGGCAAACGGCGGATCACCGAGCCGACGCCCTTGGAGATCAAACGGCTAGCTGAGGGCATCCGCAGCGATGTGGTCGTGCGCCGCAACACGCGCGGTGGCCGTACCGCAGCCGAACACCTGATCGCCGCCATGCGCTGCATCTACCGGCATGCGGTCATGGATGGACTGATCCGCGAGGCCGACAACCCCGCAGCCAAGGTCGCCAAGCCCCGCCGGCTGGCAAGCATCCGCCGCGCTGTCCCGGAGGCGCAACTGGCTGAGATCATCCACATCGCCACCACCACCGGCAACGACCCACACCTGGATGGCCTGCTGATCCGACTGCATCTGGAAACCGCCTGCCGCCGCGGCGGGGCGCTGGCACTGCGCCCGCGAGACCTGGATCCAGACCAGTGCCTGATCTACCTACGAGAGAAGGGCGGCACCTCCCGCTGGCAACCGATCTCACCGACCCTGACGCAGCACCTGCTGGCACACCACGCCCAACGTGGCGATGACGACCGCAACGGAAGTCTGCTGCGCTACCGAAACGGCCGACCGTTGACCTACCGCCGTTACGACCACCTATGGCACCGCATCGGCACCCACCTGCCCTGGGTTGCGGCGCAGCAGGTCAGCACCCACTGGCTGCGCCACACCACCCTGACCTGGGTAGAACGCGCCTTCAGCTACGCGGTAGCCCGCGCCTATGCCGGACATAGCGGCACGAACGACATTGGGACCACCATGACTTACGTACGCGCCGAAGTTCAAGAAGTGGCCGCTGCCCTGGCCGGGCTCACTGGTGAGTGGCACCCCCTCGCTGGCCCCGACGCCAGCACGCACGATCATCCGCCAAGGGCAGACTGGATACGTTCATGAGGACCGACGCAATTGTGGCCAGCTTTCGCGCCCTCTCTGCCAGCCTTTCCTGCTCTCGCAGGTCGATCGAGATGTCGTCGCTTACGGAATCCCCGGGGCTGACGGCGCGTCTGGCAGCTCGTCTCGCCCTCACCGACGACCTGCACGGGCAGGGCCGTCGAGACAACTGCCTGCCAGGGCACTGGCCGAGGTCGTCGACCGCGAAGGGCTGTCCGGCAAGTTCACGGTGAGGCGATGGTGAACCGATAACGGACGCCGTCGCCAATCGGCCGGTAGACGCCGCTGTGAGCCGGGTCGAACGGGTTGGGCAGAAGATGGATCCGCCGCTCGGCTCCCTGAAGAACGTTCGTGATGAAGAGGATCGTGTAGCGCTCGTTCCTTTTTAGGCCCCGTGCTCGGGTGATCTCCGCGGGGGTGAGCAGGAACTCGGACGCGTCGCTGTCGGATGCCTTGACCTCGAACATCAGACGCCGGCGGCCCTGCTCGACCAGGATGTCGTACCCGAGGGTGTCGTCCCCGCCGTCGTCGCCGAGCAGTTGGTTGCGATAGCCGGAATGCCAGCACTGCAGCTCGTTCAGGCCCGGGTAGCGCTCCTTGAGCCACTCCAGCGCCGCGATCTCGCCGGCCAGACCGATTGCAGCCAATTTGGCCTCCGGCGGCCGGCTCTGCCGGGCGGCGGTCGTCCCAGGGCCGCCCCAACCGGGGGCACGGCGCGACGGGCGTGCGGCGGCCTCCAGTGAGGTGCGACCATTGGCGGCGCGGAACTCGGGCGTGATGCTCGCCCGAACGGCCGCGGCGATCCCTGCGTAGTTCGTCTCGTCGGCTACCAGCCGAACCCCGTCGATCTGGACGGTCCGGCGCTCCAGCTCGCGGCGGTCGCGGATTTCCCGCTGTTGCTTTCGGGCCAGGTCGAGGGCGTCGGCGGGCAGGCCGAGCGTGCCCAGGTCGGTCGAGTGCGGCATGCCGGCGGGCCAGAGCTTGGTGTCCGCGGCCCAGGCCAGCAAGCGGTCCGCGTCGACTGGCTCGAAGTCCAGGATCCCGGCGCCATTAGCCGCGTCGGCGACCGCGGTTGGCTCACCCGGCAGGCCGGACGGGGTAAGGCCGCGCTGGGTTTCGTACGCCCGGACGACCCGGGCGGCCTCGGCGGCCCAGCTCAGTGCCGCAGTGCGGTTGCCGATCCGCAGCCGGTCGAGCGGCTCGAGCCCGGCATCAACGCCGAGATCACCGGCGCCGGACGCGGCCAGCCAGGCGTTGACTCGCTCGATCATCCGGGCAGCGGGGACGGTGGGAAAGTAGTCCAGCGCCCATTCCGGATCGGGGCCGAGGGTCGCCAGCGTCCGCTGCGCGACGTACCGGTCCAGCGGGCGGCCGGCCCGAAAGTCGGCGAGGAAAGCCGCCCGCAGGGCATCGAGGATCGGCCCGGTGCGCTCGGCGACGAAGGCCCGGAACTGCTGGGCGATCCCCTCCGGGTCGGTCAGAGGATGGTACGGCGCTCCGAGCGCCCGAATCGCAGCGTTCAACGGGCGCAGTTCGATACCCAGCAACCGCCGAGCCGCGTCCAGGCCCTCGGTGGCGGCCTGGAGCAGCGCGTCCGGTGTGGCCGTGGCGTCGCTGCGGTCGCACAGCCATGCCGCGATCTCGCCGGGGGTGACCGTCGTGTCGTCGCCGTCCAGATCGTGCGCGCGGGCCGGGTCGAGGGTGGCGATCAGCGGGACGAGAACCTCGAGGGTGACCTCGTCGGGCCGGCGGATCGCGGCGCGCACCTCTTCCACCCTGGCGACCGGTTCGCCGAGGACCTCGGCGATCGCGGCCGGCGACGGAGACTGGTCGGGGCCGTAGCCGTTCCGGGCCAGCTCGATCAGGGCGAGCCGGAGGGACTCGTCCAGCGACGGATGACCGAGCAGTTCGCCGACGGCCGCGGTGGCGCGTTCCAGTAGCCGCTGGCGGTCGGGCGAGCGCAGCAGCAGGACAGTTGGATGGGCGTCGTCTGGCACGGCCAAGTGCCGCGCCTCGATCGTAGCCCCGCCGAAGCCCGCCTCGATCCGGTCGGCCTCCACGACGCGGATCCGGCGGAGCATGGTATTCGCCCGGCGCAGCACGTCCGTCCGACTGGCCCGGACGCTGCGCCCTCGCAGGTCGATCACAGCGGCAACCAGGTCAGCGAACCAGTCCTGGTCCGGCTGCACGAGCAGCGGCGGCGCGTCCGACGAGGTGAACGGGATGCCGTCGACGGTCACCGCCGGGTGCACGCCGGAGATCCGGTGCACCCGAGCGCCGAACGCCGCGACCAGCCGGTCGGCGACGGCGGACGCCTCCGGGCGGCGCAGGCGGAGCACTGGGAGTTCGCACTGCTCGAGCATCCGGAGTCGTTGCCGCTCGTCCGTGTCCTGCACGAACACAGGATCGGTCGCCGCGACAGCGAGATCGATCACCTCGATGGTGGTGCCGCGGGTGACCACCAGCGGTGCCCGGCCCTGACGGTCGAGCGGCGTCCCGGCGGAGCGGTGGCGGACGAAATCTGTCCAAGCGTCCTCGTACGCGTTGCGGAACGGGGGCACCACCGTATCCGGCACCTGCCCGGTCTCGAGCAGTTGGGCCAGCAGCAGGACCCGGTCGGCCGCTGTGGCCGGGTCGTCCCAGGTGCGGATGCCGAGGCGGGCAGCCCGTGCCTCAGCGGCCGGGCGGGCGTGGATCAGGCTGCGGACCCTGGACGCGATGACGGCTGCGAACGGCAGCGCGTCCCCCCGATCTGACCAGGCCTCGCGTGCCTTGCGATAGGTGACGTTGCTGCGGTCGCGCGGGGCGGTGACCGGCAGCCACTCCGCCTCACTCAGGAAGGCCGCGGCCGGCGTCGGCAGATCGAAGGCGTCCGTGCCGTCGTTGTACCGCCGCACGGTCACCGTGAGCGTCTCGTGAGGCCAGGTAGCGAGGCCGTGGGCGATCAGCCGCGCGTACGCCATCCGGGCCGGACCGGGAAAGCGCGCGTGGTCGTCCTGGCCGGCCAGGCGATAGAGCGGGCTTCGGCTGAGGTATGTGGTCTGCGGCCGGCGTCCCTCCGGCCGAGCGCGGCCGGTCGCCCGGCGCCAAAGGTTCCCGGCCCCGGCGGTCAAGGCGCGCGGGAGGGTGAAGTAATTACCCATGAAGGCGTCGCCGCGCCCGTTCAGCAGCGAATCCGGCACCGGATCTGGGACCAGGCCGGCCCGCACGCCGATGTGCCCGAGGAACTCCCGCCACCGCTCGCGTTGGTGGCCGGAGAACGGCGGAGCGCCCGGCCCGGCGAGGATCCGGCGTCGCAGGGCGGCCATCTCGGGGAACTCGTCGGCGGTGAGGCGCAGCAGGTCGTCGAGCAGCGCGGGCTCGGGGGCCGCCCCAGTCCTTGGACAGGTGGGCCTCGGTTGCGGGGAGCCAATCGCCGTTGCGGCACGGCACGTGAAGACCCATTTCGCGGATTTCGCGCCAGGGTGGATCGGCGAGGCCAGTCGCGAAATGGTACGTCCACAGCAACACATCGGCGGCCAGCTCCGGCCTGCGCCTCAGCTCTTCCCCGATGGTCCGGAGCAGCGCGGCGGCCCGGTACTCCCGGACCAGACCGACTTCCAGCAGCGTGCGGCCGGGCCGCTTGGTGACGATGCTTCCGGTGCGGGTGTTCCAGGGCAGTGCCGACGAGACGTAGAACAGCCGGTGGCGCAGCGATTCCGGCGGTTTGAGGTCGTCGCCGGCGGTATCCGGCGCGTCGGCGTCCGAGCGCGGGGAGAAGAATGCAGTTGGGCCGCCGCGGTCGCTGTTGCAGGCGCGCAGCCGGCCATCGTCATCGATCAGGATAGTGCGGCCGCGCAGGACCGTGCGCTGCCGCACCGCGCCGGCCAGGTCGTCGTAGAAGGCCATCCAGGCGTTTGGGTCGAACGGCGCCGCCACCAGGTCCTGGGCAATGCGCTCCGCCCAGCCGGCGATCTCCTCATGCGGCGCGGTCAGAGTCCGACCGGCAAGCGTCCGGGCGGTCACGCCGATGCTGGCCCGGCGTCTCTTCGACAGTGCGGCCGGGAGCAACGGCACGTCCGCGCGCCGGGCCAGCCGCTCGGTTGTCAGCACTCTGCTCCCGCCGTCATCCCAGGCGAAAACCTGCGAGAGCGAGGATCGCACGCCCGAGTCACCCTCGATGGGCACCACATGTACGGTAGCGGCGTCGTGGCCGAGGGCACGGAACGCGTCCCGCAGTCGCCCGGCGTCCTCGGCCGTCCAGGAGAGCAGGTCGGCGAGGGTGTCCACATCGATCGGCACGTCGCCGCTGCGCGCCGCGAGCAGCAGCCGTGCGCACAACATCGCGACCTCGTCGAGCAAGGTGTCGTTCAGTGGCACGGACTGCTCGAGACCGACCCGGGCAAGCTTGGCGAAGAACGGCGCGTTGACGTGCGCGGCCAGCGGTGCCCGGGCGTCCCGCCCCATCGGCAGGTGGGTGTAGAGGCGGTGATTGCCGGACTCGTCGCCGAGGGTCGCGGCGATCGACACGTGGGCGTCGCCGCGCCAGTCCCGCCAGCCCTCGCTAATGTGGTCGCCCTCGATGCTCCGCCGGATCGTCTCGGTCAGCGTCGCCTCGGGGACCAGCTTGTCGGCCACGAAATACCGACCTGCCGGGCTCAGATCCACGATCGATGCCGAGACCCCGCTGTCGAAGCCGGCCAGTGGCGTCTCGCGCCGGCGCAGAGTCTCGCGGATCGGCTGCCGTCCGCCGATCTCGACGGTCAGCTCGGAGATCCGACGCAAGAACAGCAGCGTCGGCGGTGTCCCGCCAAGCAGGCGTAACTGCGCCATCGCGTCCGTGCGGGCGTCGTCGCTCTTGAGTGGCAGTCGCCCTACTGTGGCGTACCCCTCGGCAAGCAACTCGATCACCGCCGTCGGCCGGTGCGGCTGGGGGAGTGGCAGACACAGGTGGAAGACATCGCGCTCGATGTCGGCGACGTCGGCGGCAATGTCGGGGCCGACGATGCCGATCAGCTGATCGCGCAGCTCCGGGCCTGTGGCGAAGCGGAAAGAGTAGGCGTCGTCGAGGTCCGCCGCCGTCGAATAGACCTCGGGTGACCGAGACAGCTGCAGGACCGATTTGAAGCCGATGCCCTTGTTGCCGATGCCCTCGTCGGGCCGCTTGTCCGACCGGGCAACGTCGCTGATCGCGTCGAAGTTGCTGTCGTCGAAGCCGTTGCCCGTATTTGCCACGTACAGCACGCCGTGCTCGCCCTCATCGGGATCGAGCCGGACCAGGATCCGTCCGGTCCGCTCCCCGCCATCGTGCGCATCGTGTGCGTTCTGCACCAGCTCGACCACGGCCCGGTGCTCGTAGTCGCGGACCGCCTGCTCGGTCAGGTTCTTCAGGCCGCGGGCCGGGTTCCAATCGTCCTTCGAGCGCAGGTACGACCGGATGCGGCCACGGGTTGTGTCCTCGATTCGGCGCTGGCGTGATCTAGTCGAGGTGGGCTGGACCTGAGTCACGCCTTGAGCATGCCACCCAGGTACGACACAGGCGGCAGTGCGCCACTACAGACACCTGATGATCGAAGCCCGGCCGCCGAACCCCGTTTACGATGCGCCGGTACGCACCCAGATGGCTGCGGGGTGCTCCGCCCGTCCCCTCTCATTAGTAGACGTCCGATGGTTCGTCGTCGGGACCGTCGTTGTTGATCAACCCGGGGTAACGCCGTGCCGGCCGGTCGCCGCGCCAGGCGTCCAACTGGCGCTTGGGCTGGGCTGGCCAAGCGCCAGCGCCCTGGCGGGGCACCCGGCCGCTGGTCGCGCCGTCGGTGTACCAGAGAGGGTCGGACGTGTCGCGGTATCCGCGGGGCATCTGGATGCTTGCCCCCCGCACCTGCAGCCAATCGTCCAGTTCCGCCAGCAGGCGCGTGGCTTTGAGCCGGGCCGCCTGCAGAGTGGCGTCATCGGGCACGTAGCTGTGCTGCCTGCCGAGCACTGATGCGGGCCGGAGCTCCGTTGCGAGCGATCTGAAATCCGGTTCGTGGTGGTTCTGCTCGATCGCCTCCTTAACCTCGCGAAGGCGCTTTGCCATCATATCCAGCGCCTCGCGGGCGGAGTGAGCGCCCTCCGAGATGGCCCGGCAGGACTTCTCGATCTTGAAGATGCTTGCCCGGTAGCGTTCGCTGTCCGAGCCCGTCCAATCGACCGCAAGGTCCTCCATCTCCTGACCCAGATCCAGAGCGAGCTGCGCGGTGACCTCGGTCAGCGTCGACCAGACGGCCGCTACCGCCTCGACCTCGAGTGGGTCTCCGCTGGCGACCGCCGCGCGAAGTCGCTCCGAGCGATTTTCAGGGTGATCGGTCAACGGTCAGTCTCCGAGCATTCGAGTGGCGGCTTCCAACCGGCCGTACGACGATTCGATCACCTCGCGGGTGGCCTGGTCGGTGTCGCCATAGCGGCGCAGCAGTACCTCGGTCAACTCGATGGCGTTCTCATAGGCCTCCATGAGCTGCGCCAGCTCCTGCTGATACGCCTCGCACACCCTCTGGTGCCTCAAGGCCTGTTCTTTGGCGATCGCAGTTTCGCCCAACGGAAGCTGGCGGTGCTGCAGCGCGTTCAGAGCGCTCAACTGGCCGCTGAGATCCGTCAGGTGACGGCCCATTCGCTCCACGAAGCGCCGCAGGGCGGCAAGATCGACGCGAGCGCTTCCGGGGCGATCAGTCATCCGGCGGACTCCCTTCGCTCCCTGCCGTACCGCCACCGAGCGCGCGTGCGAGTCGCGCGGAGGGTAGCCGTCAGGATACCGGATCAGCGGTCGAGTCCGGTCGGTCCGACCAGGACACTGGCGCCCGCGTTCGTCGTTCCTAATTAGGCGGGTGGATCGGCGTCGAGCACGCTCAATGTCGGTCCGAGGGGCAGTGCGTCGGCCAGCCCTGCCGGTATGAGCTGCGGCGTGACGTCCCCCAGGCCGAGTGCGACCTGCGCCGCGCGATCGGCGACCGGGAACCGCTGTCCCTGCGTGTTCACCAGAAGGACACCGCCATCGGCCGTACGCAGGAGTGCCCCCGTCCCGCCAGACATCTGCACCCAGTCAACCGTGGCTACGCCCTCGGGAGCTCGGCTGTCACGCAACTCCGGCCCGACGGGAGTGGCGTCCGACAGGTGCGTGGTCCACATCGGCTGCCCGCCTGATCCTTCGGCGTACCGGGCGCAGAGGACCGTATTGCGCGGATCGGGCCTGGCCAAGGTGGGTGGCTGGTCGGGCATGCCGGGCGGCTGCAGGTTGACGGTGGAGGTCGGCACCTGGCTCAACTCGGCGGCGGCCACCTCGGTCGGCTCGATGCGGACGTTGGGCTCGTACGCGCCCGGCAGACCGGTCGCCTCCAGGAGACCCAGCACCGTGCCTCCGATGGCTGCCAAACCATCCCGGAGCAACACGTAGTACTGCCTTTCGCCCCGTATGCCCTGGACTTCGAAGAGCTGGCCCACCCGTGTTTCTTGACCGGCGACGGGAATTCCGTTTTCACCGATTCCGGGGATCGCCGGTGCGACCAGGTCAGGTCCCTCCGGCAGGGCGTTGACGAACACCTCGGGTAGGGGCAGCGCGGTCACCGAGGCCCAGCCGAGCGTGGCGCGGATAGCACCACTTTCGCCCACCACCTTCAACCGGTTCCCCTGCCAGATCAGATAAAGCTGCTCTTCGGCGACGACCAGGACCCCGTCGGCCAGCGGCTCGTTGACCCAGGACGGCTCCTCACCAAGAACCGCCCAGCTCACCACCGCGCCAGCGGGATCACTGGCTCGACAGATCATCCACGGGAGCCGGATCAACGCCGCCGGTCTCGGTACGTCGTCCGGCGCGTCCCTGATGCCGAGCGGCGGGCCGTAGCGCTCGTTGGCCAGCGAGCTGTGCCGTACCCAGCGGACGTCCTCGCTGGCCGCGCCCAACAGCAGCCGCGCCGAGGCGTAGTTGAGCACCGGATGCAGCAGCCCTTCGCGGTAGACGTAACGACTGCCGGTGTCCCGGTCGACGATCAACGCGTTCGGGTCGCGCCAGTCCGGTCCGGTGAGGCCGATCAGACCGATTGTCGCCCAGCCGGCCAACATCAGCGCGCAGACCATCACGCCCGCGAAGACCGCCCCCACCCCGCGGCGCAGCGAATTGTCGGCGTTTGGTCGACCGTAGAGCAGTGCGCTGGTCAATCGCCGGACCATGAACTGGTAAGCGCGCAACTGTGCGCCGCGGGTCTGCACCGGTGACCGCCTAACCCAGGACGGGGTCGACGACGGACCCGAACAGGCCGCAGACCCCGGCGGCCAGCGGCACCAGCGCGACCAGCAGGAGGGAGTCGAGCAGGTCCAGCAGGCGGCCCGAGTACGGTGTACCGAACCGTCGACCGACGCCGGCCATGCCCGCCTGGATCGCGCCGCCTGCGACCACGGCCAGCATTGCCGCCAGCAGCGCCGCCCGGCTGCCTGGAACGCCGACCAGAGCGGCCGCCGCGCCGGTGCCGACAAGCGTGACTGCCCCGCCGACCAGCAGCACCAGGCGTTGGATCAGCCGGTCGAAGGTGCGCCCCCGCAGCAGCAGGCTCAGCCCGGCGCAGCCGGCCAGCGCGAGGGCCGTGGCCGAACCGTCCCAGGCGAGGACCATCGCGCCGACGGTAACAATCGCAGCCGTGCCGCCCAGCATCCCGGCGAGGATGCCGGCCGAGGCGGCGACCCGGTCCGTGACCGCACCGAAGTTCACCGCCGGCGGGTCGGCCCGGATGTCTTCTGGTTGGTTCGGGAGATCCGGTACGGGTAGCCGGCCCAGCCGCAGCGCGACGAACGGAAGGACCAGGGTGGCGATCGAGCTGAGGGTGACCATGATGGCGGCTGCCTGCGGCGGGGCGAGTCCCCCCAGCACCAACAGCGCGCCGGCGGCCAGAGCGAGCGCTGCGCCGATCGCGCCGAGGAACAGCGGACGCCAAGCCGTCGTGCCTACCAGCCCGACAACGGCGATGACCAGCAGCACCGTCGCGCCGGTGAGTAGTTGTGGAGCGCCGAAGGCACCCGGACCTGGCCCGCTCGGCTCGGCCGTGACCAGAAGACCGCAGGTGAAGGCGTACGGGAGTGCGGTGGCGGCAAGGGTCGCACCGGTCGTACCGTCGCCGAAGGCTCTCGCCGCCACGGTGCCGGCCGAGGAGAGCAGGACGGCGATCAGTGCGGCGGTGGCGTACCCGATGGTGCGTGGTTCGACGATAAACAGCAGGGCGGCGCCGGCGAGTGCGGCCAGCGCCGCCGTCGTGAGCGCGAACCACCGGGTGGTCGCCGATTGCCACTGTGGTACTGCCTGGGCGGCGGCGGCGACGGCGTCGGTGAGGTCGTCGAACACCGGCTCGGGCGCCGCGTCCGAGGCACGTGTGAGGACGACGTGGTCGCCGTTTTGGAGTCCGAGGGCCTGCGGGGTGGCGCTGGTGTCCAACAGGCCACCGCCCAGATGGGAGAGCACCCATCCACCGTGGTCGGGCGCACCGTCGTCCTCACCGGCGAGGCGCAACAGCACCGGTGCGATCTCGGCGACGGGTAGGTTGGCCGGCACCGCGACGTCGACTCGGCGCAGCGGCGCGACAAGGGTCAGTCGGCACAGCCCGTCCACCGAACTCTCTGCCACCATCATGGCCCTCCGTCCGCGCCGTCACCGGGCCGCGCGTCCCGGTACCTATGATTGCGAATACCACGGCAACGCTAATCTAGCGCCGGAGCGCCGTGGCGTGGCCGGCCGACAAGAGCGGCAGCGCGTGGCAGGCGAACGGCGGCGTTCGGGAGGAGCCCAGGGTGAGTACGGAGGTCGTCGTCCGCCCGCCCCGCTCAGCGGCGCCCGCGCTGCCCAGAGGCGAGATCATTCTCGAACCCCCGCCGGAACTGCCAGGCGAGCTGGCTGCCCGCCGCAGCCAGCTCGTTCTGCTCCTTCCCACTCTGGCCGGCATGATGGCGATGGCTCTGGTTTTCGCCAGTCGAGCAGGCGGGACCCTCACGTACCTTGCTGGTGGGGTACTGGGCCTCGCCCTCCTCGGCCAGCTCTTCATGCAGATGACCCCACAGGACCGCGACCCTGAGGCTGTGTTGGCGGCCGAGCGACAGGACTACCTGCGCTACCTGGACCAGGTGCGGAGGCAGGCGCGTCGGGCGGTGGAGCAGCAGCGGGTAGCGATGCGTCGGCGGCACCCGGACCCCGAAGTGCTCTGGTCCTTTGTCGGCAGCCGCCGAATGTGGGAACGGCGGGCCGCCGACGAGGACTTCGGCGAAATCCGGCTGGCCGTCGGGCCGCAGCCGCTCGCGGTCACCCTGGTGCCACCCGAAACCAAGCCGGTCGAGGACCTCGATCCGTTGTGCGCGATTGCGCTCCGGCGGTTCGTACGGACCTACAGCACCGTGCCGGACCTGCCGATAGCGCTGTCGCTGCGCGCGTTCGGACGCGTGGTACTCCGAGGCGAGAGGCCCGACACCCTGGCACTGGCCCGCAGCCTGCTCTGCTCTGCGGCAGTCCTGCACGCCCCGGACGACCTCCGGGTGGCGGTGGTGACCGCGCCGGATCGCCTGGCGGACTGGGACTGGGTCAAGTGGCTGCCGCACACGCACGACGACAGGCGGCGTGACGGTGCCGGCGTGGCCAGCCTGGTCTTCCCCGGTCTGGCCGAGCTGGAATCGGCACTCGCCGACGAGCTGCAAATCCGACCCGGGTTCAGCGTCGATGCCGTACCCCTGGTCACCGAGCCGCACCTGCTCGTCATCCATGATGGAGGCGAAACCGACCGCGCCGAGTCGCTGACCAAAGCAGGTCTGCTCGGCACCACGGTGCTCGACCTCTCCGGTGCCGTTCCGCGAGATGCGGGGCGGTGGCTGCTGTGCCTGCGCGTGGCGGGCGAGGAGATCCGGCTCGACCAGGGCAAGAGCACCACCCTGCTGGGGCGACCCGATCGGCTGAGCGTGCCGCAAGCGGCAGCAGTGGCCCGCCAGTTGTCACGTTACCGCCTGCTCCGGCCCGGCGGCTCCGACCCGTTGACCGGCGACACGAGCCTGCTCGAACTGCTCGGACTTGATGGACCAGGCGCACTCGACCCGGCGCGGAGCTGGGCCGACCGCCCCGCCCGGCAGCGGTTGCGGGTGCCAATCGGGGTGGGCCGCGACGGCCAGCCGGTCGAGCTGGACCTCAAGGAGGCGGCGCTGGAGGGGATGGGACCGCACGGACTGGTGATCGGTGCCACCGGCTCCGGCAAGAGCGAACTGCTGCGCACTCTGGTGATAGCGCTGGCCGCGACGCATTCGTCCGAGGAGCTCAACTTCGCACTCATCGACTTCAAAGGCGGCGCGACCTTCGACTCGTTTGACCGTCTGCCTCACACCAGCGCGGTAATTACCAACCTCGCCGACGAGCTGCCGCTGGTGGATCGGACCCACGATGCGCTCGCGGGCGAGCTGGTGCGCCGGCAGGAACTGCTCCGCTCCGCAGGCAACTACGCCTCCCGGCACGAGTACGAGCGGGCCCGGCGGTCCGGGGCGCCGGTTCCCCCGCTGCCCAGCCTGCTGATCGTCTGCGACGAGTTCTCCGAGCTGCTCACCGCCAAGCCGGACTTCATCGACCTGTTCGTCCAGATCGGCCGGGTGGGCCGGTCCCTCGGCGTGCACCTGCTACTCGCCTCGCAGCGACTGGAGGAGGGCCGGCTGCGAGGCCTGGACACGCACCTGTCGTACCGGATCGGGCTGCGCACCTTCTCCGCAGTGGAGAGCCGGATCGTGCTCGGTGTCCCGGACGCTTACGAGCTGCCCCGTACCCCCGGCCACGGCTACCTGCGGGTGGACACCTCGACCATGATCCGGTTCCAGGCCGCGTACGTCTCGGGGGTATACCGCCCGACCCGGCGGGTGACCGGCGTTCGGCCGGCCGAGTCACTGGTCGTACCGTTCTCCGCCGGACGGGTGCCCGTACCGGGAACTCCGCTGGTCGAGGATCCGCCGGACGACGTCGAGGAGCAACTAACCTCGGTGCTCGACCTCCTCATCGACCGGTTGTACGACCGAGGTGTGCCGGCCCACCAGGTGTGGCTGCCGCCGCTGGCTGTACCGCCCACGCTGGCCGACTTGCTGCCGCCGTTGGCGGTCAACGCCACATTCGGCCTGCACCCGATCGGCTGGCCCCAGCGGGGTAGCCTCGTCGCGCCGGTCGGCGTCGTGGACCGGCCCTTCGATCAGCGTCGTGACGTGCTGCTCGTCGATCTCGCCGGTGCGAGCGGCCACCTCGCGATCGTCGGTGGTCCGCAGTCCGGCAAGAGTACCCTGACCCGCTCGCTGATCTGCGCACTCGCTCTCACCCACACCCCGGCCGAGGCGCAGTTCTTCTGCCTGAACTTCGGCGGGGGTGGGCTCGGTTCCCTCGAGGGTCTACCCCATGTGTCCGGGGTCGCGAGCCGCCGGGACGTGGACAAGGTGCAGCGCGTCGCCGCCGAGGTGGGCACCCTGTTTGAGGAGCGCGAGGCGCGGTTCGCCGCCCTGGGCATCCAGAACATGGCCGACTACCGGCGCCGCCGCGCGCGCGGGGAGTTCGCCGACGATCCGTTCGGCGACGTGTTCCTCGTCGTCGACGACTGGCGCACACTGCGAGCGGAGTTCGAGGAGCTGGAGGACGAGATCACCCAGCTGGCCGACCGAGGGCTCAGCTACGGCATCCACCTGGTCCTTACCGCTGGCCGGTGGTCTGACATCCGGCCCGCCCTACGCGACCTGCTCGGCACCAGACTGGAACTACGGCTGGGGGATCCAACCGATTCGCAGCTTGATCGCAAGGCCGCGGTGTCGGTGCCGGAGCGGACCCCCGGCCGTGGCCTGACCCCGGAGAAGTTGCACTTCCTGGCTGCTGTGCCACATCTGGATACGGATCGCTTCGAGGACTCGGACCAGGCGAGTGTCGAGCTGGTGCAGCGGGTCGCTGCGGCATGGCCCGGGCCGCCGGCTCCTCCGGTACGACTGCTGCCGCACCGGCTGCCGGTCGACACGTTGGCAGCAATGGCCGATCCGGCCCGCGGGCTGGCCATCGGCATCGAAGGTGACCGCCTGGCGCCGGTCTACCTCGACCTGGTAGGCCACCCGCACTTCATGGTGTTCGGCGACGCCCAGTCTGGCAAGACCAACCTGCTGCGGCACATCGCACGAAGCATCGTGGAGCGGTACAGCCCGGAACAGGCCCGCCTGGTACTCGTGGACTATCGGCGCGGCCTGCTCGGTGCCGTCGAGGGCCCGCACCTCCTTGAGTACGCAACCAACGTCAAGAGCCTGACTGAGTCGATCGGCAGCCTGCGGTCGGCGATGGTGCACCGCATTCCCGCCCCGGAAGTCACCGCTGAGCAGCTACGGAACCGTAGTTGGTGGCTCGGCCCGGACCTGTACCTGCTGATCGACGACTACGATTTGGTCGCTGGTGGTGGGTCCAATCCGGTCGTCGAGATGCGGGACCTCCTGCCCCAGGCAAGGGATGTCGGCTTGCACCTGATCGTGGCCCGTCGCTCCGGTGGCGCAGCGCGAGCGCTTTACGACCCGGTCCTGCAGAGCCTGCGCGAACTCGACACACCGGGCCTGCTACTGGCCGGGCAGCGGGAGGAAGGGGCGCTGCTGGGCAACGTACGCCCAACTCCACAGCCGCCCGGTCGGGGCCGGCTGGTGACTCGGGCCGCCGGCGTACAGCTGATCCAGACGGTGTGGAACGAGCCGTGACCGTCGGTGCTGTGCCCGACCCCGGTAACCTTGGCCATCCGAGCCGATGAGGAATGCGATGGCCACTTATAACGCTGACTATGCGACGCTGCGGTTCGCCGCTGTCCGGGTCCGGGCCACCCATGACGAACTCGGCGGTGAGCTGAGGCGGGTCAGTGACGCGGTCGACCAACTCGCTGAAATCTGGAGTGGTGCGGGTGCGAGCAGATATCAGGAGCTGGTGCAGCGCTGGCGCGACGACGTCGAGCACCTGCTCGAGGAACTTCACGAGATGGCCGAGATGCTCGACCGGAGTGCGACCGAGCAGCAGGTCAGCGACGAGAGCGCGGAGACGGCCGTGCGGCGCATCGTGGAGACGTTGAATCCGCCGCCGGAGGCCGGGCGATGATGAAGTACGACCTGCCCGCGATGGAGAACGTGCGCGCCCAGTTGGAGGGCATCGCGGGTCGAATCGACGGCGAACTGGAGGCCCTGCGTACGGAACTGGACCGGATCGACTGGTCGGGCCCGGACCATATCGCATTCCAGGAGCAACGAATCCGCTGGGAGCGCGCGGCGGAGAACCTGCGTACGGTGCTGCAGGACCTGACCGGTGTACTCAGCGACGCTGCCGAGAAGTACTCCGACATGGAGGCGAAAAACAGTGGCCTGTGGACCTGACCCGCCCGGGTCCGCCGAACCGGCACTGGGCTAGCAGCGCTGCGGCGTCATGCTGAGTATGCCGTCCAGGCGGACGACGACACGCTGTTGCCGGCTTGTCGGATCGACGTCGAGGGTCACCGAGGTCCGGTCCAGGGCCAGCAGTTCGCCGCAGACCTGGGTGTCCGTGGTGACCACCTTGAACCCCGGTTTGTTGACGGCCGGGCCGGCCAACCAGGTCAGGCCGATCGAGAAGGCGATCGCCGCGAGCCCGATCACCAGCAGGGTGGCGGCGACCCGGATGGCCCTTCGGATGGCGCGGACCTCGTTGCGGGTCCAGGTCCGGAGCGCCTTCCCGGTCAGCCAGGTGTCCTCGCCCGGTGTCCCGCTGGCCGCCCGTACGGCGATCAGCGAGCCGGCGACCAGCGCGGCGAAGCCCACGCCGAGTGCGCCGAGGACGACGAGTCGGGTGTCGGGGGTGAGGTCCGCGACGTTGTCCGGCCCCTTGATGATGGTGGCCACCGCCAGCAGCGCGGTCAGCCCGGTCAGCCCGGTACGCCAGCCCTCCGCCTGCCGGCGGGCACCGTCGAGCTGGCCGAACTTCTGCTGTTCGGCCAGCTGCTCCCAGCGCTTGTCCTCGATGTTCACCGGAGCGCCGCTGCCCAGTACGCGCCGCAGCCTGTTTCCGGTGACTCCGGCGGACGGCCGGCATGCGGGTAGCCGCATGCACAGATGAAAACCTGCGGTCCGTCCGGCGGGGTGGGTGGCCGTCGGGGGAGCCAGCCCTTGCCGCCGAACACCGGCCCGTGCCAAATCTCTTTCGTCGTCTCACCGTTGCAGGCCGGGCAGACGAGGGTGACGACGAGCACATCCGCCTCGCTGGAATTCACCTGGGCAGTGCCGGAGAACTCGAACTCCCGTTCCCGGAACCTGACCGCCCTGTGGTCACCTGCCATCGTTCGACTCCTCAGGCGGATCCGGGATCTGTAGTCCGAAAAGGGTGGCATATCGCTGCAGGCGGGCGTGGGTGACGGCCACCGGTTCTGCCACGGCGGACGCGGCCAGCGCTATCTGGTCGGCGGTGACGTCGCCGTGCAGCGGCGGGGCCCAGCCGTCCAGTTCCTCGGTGAGGACTATCAGGTCCTGCCAGGCCACGATCCCGTCCGGGCAGTCGTCGCGGTCGAAGTCGATACGTAGGCCGAGGGGGCGGAACCGGGCCAGCCGGTCGTACGCGACGCCCGGCTCCCAGCCGTAACGGGCGGCCAGTCGCAGCAGGTGCAGGGGCGTGACCGTGTGGTCGACCAGCGGACGGCGGGGCGGCTTCTGGCTGGAGAAGCCTCGGCCCTCGTCGGGCGGCAGTTCGTCGGTGAGCATGAGCACGTCGTACCCGTCCGGCACGGTCCGGTCGTCGCCCGGCGCCCACTCCGGCAGGATTGCACCCAGTTCCTGGTACGGACTCATCTCGGAGAGCACCTCGCCGACGGACTTCCCGCTGACGTGGGCGTGCCAGACTAAGTGCAGCGGCGCCGGTGACTGCCACCGGGGCCGAGTTTCGGTCTCCGTCAACAGCATCCAAACTCGCTCGAAGCGCACATTGCGGCGTCGCAGAGTGGCCGGGAGTTCGGCCGCGATCGCGCTGAGGTCGAGATGGGGCGCGAAGTACCTGAGCAGTTGGTCGCGTATCTCGCCGAGGGTGATCCGCGCGGCCCCGGCGATCGCCACCAGCATGGGAGGTGTCACCTCGCCCTGCAGCTCCCAGAACGGCACCAACTTGGCCAGCGCGGCATCAAGTCGTTCCCCGGTGCCGCGCGCCATCCCCACGGCCGCGACCGCGCTGACGATCCGGCCGAGCCGGTGCACCAGGGGAGCGCCGGCGTCCCACACCTCGCTGGCGGACAGCAGCTCCCACTCGTCGGGGCCTGGGATGATGTCTGCGACTCCGGACAGCTCGGGCAATGTGACAGTCAGGTCGCTGGCGGCCGAAGCGGCGTTGACCCGATCCGCCACCCGGCGCACCGACTCGCCGGACTGGATGGCCAGGATCAGCAGGTCCATCGCCTTCACCGGGCGTTCCAAGGCGAGTAGCCATGCCTGTACCGGGTCGTCCCCCTGCAGGCGCACCGTACCGTTCCATCCGGGTCGGATCGGGCTCCAGATGCCGAGCGCCCGCAGCCGGTCGACCCGTTCCACGAGATCGGGGGTACCTATTCCGAGCACCTCGCCAGCAGCCTGTAGGTGCCGTACGGACAGCCCACTCAGCCACCGAGTGTCGTAGTACTCGTCGCGGAAGTCCCGGTGCACCAGCCGCCGATCGATATTGTCCGGGACGTATCCGTCGACGGGCTTGATCTCCGACTCGCTCAGCCTGGACGACGCCAGCTCTGTCCCGGCGGAACTGGTCAACGCACGCCAGGCTTCCCCGATGGACCGACCGGAGAGCCAGGCCGCGCCAACGAGGCGCAGCCCGAGTGGCACCGGGACGTTCTCATCTGTTTTCAGCTCCGGTGGAAGCATCGCCATCAGCGCCGCGTGTTCCGGCGCGGCCCGCAGCGGCCGCAGGTCGAGGCCAGCGATCACGTACGGCCGCAGCAGCCGCATAAACTCCTCATTGGATAGCCCGCGGGTGTCCCGTCGGCGGCGGAAGGTGTAGGCGTCCATCACCGGCCGGTGCAGGATATCCAGGTGATTGGGGTGGATCACAGGGTAGCCATCCAACCGGTCCGGTGGCAGGTACGTCGGCTCCCTGGTGCCGTCGTTGGTGCCTTCGACGCCCCGCCACAGCTTGGTACGCCAAGCGTGGATCCACCGGGGCAGGCCAGCGCCGGGCAGGTGTGGCCACCGGTCCCGATCCGGCTGGAGGTGGGCGTCCTCCGGCAGACAACCGACGAGGCCGAGGTTCACCGTGATACTCGACCGTACCGGCCGCACCGGCAACTCCAAGTCGCCGAGTTCGTCGAACACCCAGCCGGCGAGTTCCCGGTCGGCCGTTGCCAACCGCCACAACCACTGCAAGCTGAGCCCGGACCAGTCCCGCAGCGCAGGTATCGCCGCGCGGAGCTGCGCGGACACCCAGCGGGCGTCCCACTCCAGGATTTCACGCCGGTCGACGCTGATCCGGGGCCGGTGCCGACCGGTCATGTTCAGTACGAAGCCGAACGGGTTGTCCGTGGTCGGCCGGCCCGTCAGTGTCGATCGCGGCCGAGGGGGCAGCACCTGGATGCCGTCGGTCAGGTAACGCCCCTCGTCGGCTATCCACCAGACATGCGCGCTGGCCTGGACGTATGAGCCGATCGGCCCGTTCATCCGTAGCTCGCCAGGGTGCCAGGTGTCGACCACCTCGCCATGCGCCTCGACGTCTACCCGGTATTCGGGCAGGTGGAGATGCTCCCGCAGGGCCTGCGCGCAGGATACGCCGTCGTCGAAGGAGAGGTGAAGCCGGATGATCGTGCCGCCGTTGCGGATGCCACCGGGTACGTCGGGTGTCCGACGAACCCGGAACAGGTTGCCGTTTCCGGCGATGCTGATCTGGAGTGCCTCCGGTCCGGTGAATCCGGTCTCCAAGGTCGGGACGGTGGTGATCGAGATTTCGGAGGCCAGCATGAAGTAGCTGAACACACCGATGCCGAACTGGCTGTTCGCGTGCAACCGCAGCGCCGCGTCGACCTGCTGCCAGCGGGCCTGCTCCCGCCGGAACCGTTCGGTCTGCACGAAGCGGGTCCCGGCCTCGGCGAACACCCGGGTGATGACGTACTCGGTCATGCCGACGCCGTTGTCCTGGCACTCGAGGTACGGCTGGCCGGTGGGCTCGACGCCTTGCCGGAAAATTATCCTGGGCGTCCAACCATCAACTTCCTGTTGTGCGTCGTGGTAGTGGGCCCGGAGCCGCATCTCGCGGTACCGGCAGGCGTCGAGCGCGTTCTGGTACAGCTCCCGGATCGCCACCGCGCGGTCGCCGTAGAGCTGGGAGCCCATCAGCATGCCCTGCACCTTGTCGGCGGCGAGACTGAAGCGCAGCAGCGGGAGATGGTAGAGGGCACCCTGGCCGGCGATTCTGCGTGCGCGCACCGCGTCCGCGGTGAACGCCGGGGGGAGCCGGGCCAGGTAGGGCTGTTCGTACCGGTTGGCGGTGCCGACGATCAGTCGCCGAATCTCTTCGGCCCGGGCGGCGAGATCATTCAGCGCGACGTGGATGGCCGGGTGCTGGCACACCGCCTCTAGGTCCATAGAGGTCGGCGTGCGACGCCACTGAGCGGTGGCCAGAATCTCCCGCAGGTCGGCCAGGGTCACCGGATCACGGATCCCGATGTGGTCAGGCACCACCTGCGGCAGTCGTCGCGGGTCGGCGGCCAGGACACCGGCGAGGCTGGACAGTCGGGCCAGCACCCGGGAGTTGCGGTGGTCCGGCGAATTCTCGAACGGTTCGACGGACTCGACGCTACCGACCGCGTGCGCGACGCTGAGCAGGAGGTCGGCGTACTCGGCGACCGCGCCTGCGCTGGGCGTCTCGTCGAGGGCGCTGAGCAGCTTACTCGCAGCGGTCGTGGCCCACTCCCGTACGGTGTCGTGGCACCACAAGTCCTCCCGGCCAAGCAGCCATTGGTAGGCCATCCAGGTCACGATGGCATCCTGCTCGGCGCTGGCCTCGTCGAGCTGGATCACCCGACGGCAGAGCTGGTCATAGGCGGCATAGACGACTTCGAGATCGAAGCGGAGTCCGGCCCGGAACGTCGGTCTGACGTTGCGCGGGTTCAGCCGGTGCAGGTCGAACATGCCGAGCGCGAGAACGGCCTCCCGCAGGTAGGGAGCGATGACGAGGACGGCCACCTCGGCCGGGGGCAGCGTGACATGAGCGACCCAGTCCTCGGGCCGGAGGTCGCGCGTGTCCCCGGTCTCCGGCCGGAGCAATGAGTGCAGGACGGACAACACCCGTTGCGGATAGGCGTCGTCTATCCAAGGGTCTTGCGGCCGGGCGGTGTGCCGCTGTCGTGCCGGCACCCCTATGACGGTGCTCGCGTAACCCTCTACGAGGTCGCGGATGACGGCGCTGATCGGTTCGCGTTTGGTGGAGCCGGCCTTCTCCACGAGCTGCCACAATTCGGTCTCCGTTGCGCCAGCCCGCCATTCGTCGAAGATTCGCAACCCGTCGCAGATCGGCTCGCTGAACCGCGCATCGGTCAATCCGCTGGTGGCCCGGGCCGTCGGCGTCTGCTCACTGCCGCTGAGGGCGGTTCTGGTCGCAGCGACAACCTCGGACACTGTACGGGCGGGGTGACGAATACCCAGTGCGTCGGCCAACGCCCGGGTGAACAGGCTGCCGCGAGCATCGTACCGGCAGACCTCTCCCCGGTCACAGCCGGCGACCAGCGCGAAGGCGCCGTCGGGCAACTGGGGGAGGCCCTGCATCTGGGAGATGTCGAAGGAGTGGTCGGGGTTGTCGCGGCAGGCGTCGACGAAGGCAACACCGATGCCGGCCAGGCAGATGCCGACCTGAGCGGACAGATCGAGCGAGACCAACGCCTCCTCGTCGGCTCTGCTGTCGCCGGTGGAGCGAAAGTCCTCCGGCACCAGGTAGTCGCGACCTTCGAGGCGGACGCCATGTCCGCTGAAGTAGAGCAGCAGGGTTCCCTCGGCTGGGACCTGTCGACACAGCCTGTCGAGGGTTGTGAGGCAACGGGTTCGCGTCACTTCACCGGGAATCCGCTGCTCGCCCTCTACTACGGGGCCGTCCGGCGCGACGCCGAGCACGGTGATCTGGTAGCCGGACCCCGCCAGCGCGTCGCGCATTCGGGTGATGTCGGCCCTTACTACCTCTTCGGGGATGGGGCTGAACATCTCGGCGTCGTCGCAGCGAGGTACGCCGATCAGCAACGCGAACCGATCTGACACGAATCACCTGGGGTACGGCGGCGGAGGGAAGCCAATAGTGCCACAATGCCCATCACCTGGGCGACCCGAACCAGTCGGTGTCCAGCATCTTGGCCGCAGGATTCGCGGACCGCTGGGAACCCGCGATAACCCGAGGGCTGATCGCCGCGCCGCATCCCGTCAAGATGGTTCTCGGGCCCAGCCAATCGTCTGCCACGACCCTCCTACGTCATCGCTGACAGCGTCCTAAGCGGAGGCCGTGGCGAACACCACGGTGACCCCGCCGACTTGCAAGCCACGATCACCGCCGCCCCAGACATCGCAACGGCCAGACCCGAACCAGCCCCCGAACCAAGAAACAACGAGAAACCCAGCACACCCGCGACGTCAGCTGCAGGAGCATCATCCCAGAATCAAATCTACCCAGAACGACGTAACCGACCGGAGGGCTCGTAACCCATAACCGGTGCGGGCACCTCAACGAGGAACGGTGGCCTCCCTCGACGCTGTCGAGGGAGGCCACCCGGTCGTTGTTCTCTAGGCTTCCGTGCCGAGCGGATGCTCCTCACCAGTCAGACCGGCCAAGGCAATCGCGACCTCCTGCAGTGTTGCCCGTACGTATGTGGCCGTAGAGCCGTTCCCGCCGCCTTCCGTGTGTCCGGCGTAAGCGCGGGCCACGGCGTGACCATGGGTCCGTTCTACCCAGGTCAGGGTCGTGTGCCGTAGCCAATGGGTGCTGATCTGCTGGGTGTGCACCCAACGCAGATGCTGTCCGATCCGCGACCACAGGTGGTCGTAGCGCCGATAGGTCAGCGGCCTACCGTCGCGGTAGCGCAGCAGCTTGCTGTTCCGGTCGCCATCACCCCTCTCGGCGTGATGCGCCAGCAGGTGCCGCATCAGCGTTGGGGAGATCGGCTGCCAGCGAGATGTGCCGCCCTTCTCTCGCAGGAAGATCAGACATTGGTCGGAGTCCAGATCCCGTGGGCGCAGGGCCAGTGCCCCGCCGCGACGACAGGCCGTCTCGGTGTGCAACCGGATCAGCAAGCTGTCCAGAGCTGGATCGTCGCCAGTGCTGGCCGCCACCTTGTTGATCTCCGCCAAGCGGGCGTCGCCGATCGCCCGTCGCGTGCTGGGCATCCTGCGCGGCTTGTCCACCTTCAACGCCGGGTTGTCAGCCGCGTCAAGGTACCCATCCGCTACGGCCCGCCGGTACAGGCAGCGCAGCGCGGACACCAGATGTTCTGCGGCGGATCGTCCACCCCGGTTGTTGCGTCGCGCCACCACGTTGGTCTGCACCTCGGCGCGCAACTGCTCAATCTCGGAGGGAAGGGGCTCATCGATACGTCGATCACCCCATGCTTGCACCACCCGTTTCCAGTAGGAGCCATATGCCCGGCGGGTGCCGGGCGACACGGCTGCGGCGACGACCGGCACGTATTCGGCAAATGTCGGAGTCGATGGATGGGCCGGCTGTACCTCCAATAGATCGGCGGGGGAGATGCCCATTCGCTCCAGCAACAAGCGGGCGGCCTCCAACTCCGGCCGCCCAGCGGCGGTCTGGCTCACGCCGTCTCACCCCTCTTCACAGCCGAGTGCGTGCCAGCCAGCAGCCGGTCGAGCACCGTGAGGGGATGCGCCGCCAGTACATCTGCGGAAAGGTGGGCGACCAGCAGAACGCGATCTCCGGCCTTGAGCCGGCACCAGCGTCGCACCGTCAACGGCAGGAGCATGTAGCCGCGGTTGCCGATGCGGTGGACACCATCGGCGGTCGCGCAGGCCAGGATGACTCCGGACTGCTCGCGAATGTCCAGGCGGGTCTCCGGTGCCCAACCGAGCGCTCGGACGATGCTGCGGTCAGCGATCCGGCCGCTCTTGTCCACCGCGCTCAACGCGTAGGCGGTGTCCGCTGTTCGGGCGTACTCGGAACTCAAGGCCGGCAAGGGAAGCGGCCGTCTGGCTCTACCCAGTGGCCCTGGGCCGGTGCCGGCGTTCCCGGGGATCACCCTGGGAACCACGGGCGGCACGGACGAGGCGCTCATCGCCACCACCCCCGCCCCTGCTCGGCAGGCGCTCGCAGCGACGTCAGTCGGTAGATGGGGTGTTCATAGTGGTCTGAACACAGGTACGGGTTGTTGCGCACCGGTGCGGACCGCGGGGGTTCAAGTCCCCCCTTGGACACGAACCACTACCCCACGGTGCGCGCTGAGATCAGCTTCGGCGTGCACCGTCTGCGTTGCGGCGTGGTAGGTCAGCCGCAAGCCGAGCCGTCGGTAGACCTCGGCTTTGTCGGCTGGGTCGGCGTCGTGGAGCACGGTGATGATGTCGCCGAGTGCTTGCACGAGATTCGCGATCTCGGTTTGACTCATCCGGCGTCGTTCTGGTGGCTGTGTCGTTTGAAGATCGGCTTCGGCCCGTGCTCGTTCGGCCTGCGTTTGGGCTATCCAGCTGGCGACTACTGTGGGGTCCGCCCCGGCGTCGAGGGCTGCCCGGTATTGCCCGAGCTTCATGTCGCAGGCGGTGATGGTGGCGTGAGCTGCGGCTGCGAGCGGCGAGGGTTGATCTGCCAGCTGGGCGTCGGTCATCGCGGTGATTGTTTGTTGGAGGCGCTCGGGGCTGAATGCCGTGGCGAGCCAGGCGTCGAGTGGGTCGGTGAGGGCGTCCTCTCGTAGGTAGACGTTGCGGGGGTGTTCCACCTTGTTCGCGAGGGCGTATTCCTGGGGAAAGCGGCAGCGGTAGTAGGCGTCGCCGTGGTTGTACTGGCCCTGCATTCGGCGTTGGCACGCGGCGCAGTAGATGAGTCCGCGGAAGATGTACGGGTTGCGAGTACGACGACGGCGCTGCTGGGCACCGGAGCCTCGACCGCGTCGGCTGAGCAAAGCTTGGGCCTGCTCGAATATCGCGTCGTCGATGAGTGGCGGGTGGGTGATCTCCTTGGAGACCACCCATTTGTCCCGTGGGTTCCACCGCATGACACCGGTGTGTCCCAATGCCACGTCGTTGACGTCCAGGAGGATCTCGTCGGTGCGTTGTTTGTTCCAGACCTGGCGGCCGGTGTAGCGGGGGTTGGTGAGGATGACGCCGACGGCGCTCTTGGACCAGGCCACGCCGCTGCGGTGCGGGTTGCGGGCGCGATCGTGGGCCGAGGGACAGGGAACGTGGTTGCCGGTAAGTCCTTCGGCGATAGCGAAGATTCCATAGCCGGCGAGGAACTCCTCGAAGATCCGCCGGACGATTGGGGCGGTCTCGGCGTCAGGGAAAAGACCGCGGAGCCGCTTACCATCGGCTGCCTTGGCCGGGTTGGGGTGCGGGCCGAGATCGCGGAGTGTGTAGCCGTAGGGTGGCCGTCCGCCCAGGTAGCGGCCTTCGAGAAGGGTCTGAGCGGCCATCGCGGTGCGAACCCGCAGCTTGATCCGGTTGCGTTCGCCCTTGCTCATCCCGCCGAAGACGGACATGACCAGTTCGTGGGCTTCATTGTCAGGGTCGATGGGGCCGCCGATTTCGGGCACCCACAGTTCTACTCCGTAGTGAGCGAACAGCGGCACGGTGAGGCCAAATTGGTTGCCGTAGAAGGCTCGATGTGGTTCGCCGGCGGTGTTGGAACGCGCGTTGACCTTCACCAACGTCGCGACGCTGATTCTGATCAGCGCCTATCAGACGCCCGAGCAGATCCGCGTCGCTGGTCGCGAGCAGCTCGTTGCGCATCTGCGCCGGCATCGGGCGGTGAATGCCGTCAGGGTCGCCGATCAGGCGTTGGCAGCCGCTGCTGAGCAGGATCTCACCCTGCCGGGACAGGACACCGCTGCTGCGCTCGCCGGTGAGCTGGCCAGTCATCTGCTGCGACTGCATCAGCGCATGAAGAACACCGACAAGGCCATTGAGCAGGCGTTTGGCACTCACCCGCAGGCCGGCATCATTCGCAGCCTGCCCGGCATGGGGGCGTTGGCGGCGGCGGAGTTCATCGTCGCGGTCGGGGACCTGTCGACCTTCGCCAGCCCTGATCATCTGGCCGCCTACGCGGGCCTGGCGCCGGTGGCCCGTGACTCTGGCAAGCGGGTCGCCAACCTACGCCGGCCGCAGCGTTACAACCGGCGGCTGCGCCACGTGTTCTACATGTCCTCGCTGAGCACGCTGCGGATGAACGGCCCGAACCGGGACTACTACCAGCGCAAACGCGCTGAGGGGCGCAAGCACCAGCAGGCGTTGATCGCCCTCGCCCGTCGCCGCGTCGACGTGCTGTGGGCGCTGCTTCGCGACAATCGCTGCTTCCAACTCCAACCACCGCCACCAGCGCCCGTCTAACTCACCGATGAAGCGTCCGACCTGCCGGACCTGGCCGGCGGGGCGCTGCCCCGCACCCCGACCCTCCCTCGGAGACCACCAGCCGGGCTCTCCTCGGCCGGGCACCCACAGGGCTGCCCGAGAACCCCGGCCGGGTCAAGGCCAACAGCCCCACCCTTGACAACAACCATTGAGACTCGTCCGGTAGGGCGCTCCACCTTGTCACCCTGGCCCTGGCCCGCTCCACGATGTGTGGGTCGGCGGCAGACAGTGAGGATGGTGGGGTGGGTCGCCGGGCCGGTCTGACTCACCGGCAGACCGACGGTTGCTGTCCTCATCCCGATCCGTCGGCCGGCCCGGTGGCCTCACGAGCCGCATGTCACCGGCCAGGCGTCGTGACCTGATAGGAGCCTGTGCGAGAGGCGCCCACCACTGTGTTGTCCCTCTGCCTGACCGGTGACGTGTCCACACATCTCGACGTAGACGAGAAGGGCGGACCTCACCAGCATGGCAGCCAAGAAGCGACCTGTGATCGGTGGTGTCGACACCCACCGCGACACCCATCACGCCGCCGTCATCGACAGCACCGGCGGACTGTTGGCCGACGCCGAGTTCCCCGCGACCACCGACGGCTACGCGAAACTGCTGGCCTGGATGCGCTCCTTCGGCCGTCCCATCGCCGTCGGCATCGAGGGCACGGGCAGCTACGGCGCTGGCCTGGCCCGTCACCTGGCCGCCGAGAAGATCACCCTCGTCGAGGTGGACCGGCCTGACCGCCGGACCCGCCGGACCAAGGGCAAGTCCGACCCGATCGACGCCATCGCTGCCGCTCGGGCCACCTTCGCTGGCACCGCCATGGGCACCCCGAAGACCCGCAACGGACCCGTCGAAGCCATCCGCGCTCTACGGGTCGCCCGCCAGGGTGCGGTCAAGGCCCGCACCGCCGCGATCAACCAGATGCGCGGCCTGGTCACCGCCGCCCCCGAACGTCTGCGAGCCCAGCTGACCACGCTCAGCGCCGCCGTGCTGATCAAACGGTGCACCACCCTCGCCTACGACCCGGCCATGCTGCACGACCCCGAACACGCCACCGCCGCCGCCC
>NZ_BOPC01000062.1 GCF_016863555.1 Micromonospora qiuiae
GGGCACCGCGTCGTCGTGATCGTGGACGAGAACTCGAATCCCTTCGAGCTCGGCTGCGCAACGGAGGTCTTCGGCCTGCATCGACCCGAGGTCGGCCGCGATCTGTACGACTTCCGTCTCTGCTCGCCCGAGCCGAGCACGCTGATGCGGGACGGCTTCTTCACTTTGACCGGGGTCTCCGGTCTGGAAGCGGCTGACACGGCAGACACCTTGATCGTCCCTAATCGGCCCGACACCGACGTGCCCCGCCGCCCAGCCGTACTCGACACCATCCGGCGAGCACACGCTCGCGGCACGAGACTGGTCGGCTTCTGCAGCGGCGCTTTCACCCTTGCCGAGGCCGGGGTGCTCGACGGACGCCGGGCGACCGCGCACTGGCAGTGGGCGGACTCCTTCCGGGACCGCTTCCCCGCCGTGCGGCTCGAAGAGAACGTACTGTTCGTGGACGACGGCGACATCCTCACTGCAGCGGGGAGTGCAGCCGCCCTTGATCTCGGGCTGCACATCGTCCGCCGAGACCACGGCATGCAGATCGCCAACTCGGTCAGTCGACGGCTGGTCTTCGCCGCGCACCGCGACGGCGGCCAGCGGCAGTTCATCGAGCGCCCCGTGCTCGACATTCCCGACGAGTCCCTCGCGCCCACCTTGGTCTGGGCCCAGCAGCGGCTCGACGCGCCGCTGACCGTGGCTGACCTGGCCAGGCACGCCTCGGTCAGCCCGGCGACGCTGCACCGCCGTTTCCAAGCACAATTGGGTACGACACCGCTGGCGTGGCTCACTCGGGAACGACTTGACCTGGCATGTCGGCTGATCGAGCTGGGTGAGACACGCCTTGAGGTGGTAGCGCGGCACAGCGGGATCGGCACCACCGCCAACCTGCGCACGTTGATGCGCCGAGAGACGGGGCTGACCCCCTCGCAGTACCGGCGCCGGTTCGGCCTCGCAGCGGTCGAGCCAGCAACTCCCGCAGTTGCTAGGCCTGCCTGATCGAAGCGCCTTGGGCGAGATGTTCGAGCTGCTCATCGGCTGACCGTCGATGCCGCCGGTGGAGCGGACCCGGGGTACGCCGGGCCGTCTCAGCACGGCGCCTCCGCGAGGACAACGTGATCCTCGCGCAGGTCGCCGACCATGGCGAACTCGGCTCGGTCGACATCGCAGCAGAGAGGGAGATCGTGGGAAAGATCGGGACTGTACAAATTATTTGTACAGTCCCGCAGGCCGAGCCGCCGCAGCCACGTCCCCGAATGTCTCGGTCCCGGAGTGCCCTGGTTACAGCCGTGGAGCATTGGCTGCGAGCCGGTCGGCGAGCCAGTCGAAGATTACGCCGGCGGTGTAGCTGATGTTGCCGATGCCGACGTGGTTGTCGGCTCCGGCGTCACGGGGTAGCAGCTGGAAGGTGGCCGGACCGGTGACATTCGCCGCGAACAGCTGGGCTTGTGTGATGGCCTCAGCTCCTTCGCCTTCGCCGCACAGTCAAAGGGTGGGACAGCGAATGTCGGTCTCCAGGCTGTCGAGGGTGAACTGGCCGCACCGGTGCAGGAAGTCTTCGATGGTCGTCGCGGCGGTCGTCCACAGCATCGAGTTCTCGATTGCGGCTTGCATTGACCAGTCCCGGCGCGTCACGATCGCGACCGCCCGATTCAGGTGCCGGGCCACAAGGCCGCGCAGGGCCGCTGGGACTTGGTCGAGGATGCCGGCGGTCATGAGGGCGCGCATGTCGCGGATCGGTGCGTTAGCCACAAGTGCTGCATACCGGTGGTCGCGCGCGGCGGCGCGGGAGGCGAGGTATCCGCCGAAACTGACGCCGTAGAGCGCCACCCGGGCGGGGTCAACGTCAGGCCGGGCGGCGATGAAGTCCAGCAGGGCGGCGAAAACGGTCTCGCTGTCTTGCCGGAAGGTGAGGTCGGGGTGGCGGTGCAGCACACCGCGCTGCCCAGGGCCGTGGAACACCAGGACGTTGAGGCCGCGACGCAGCGCCTCCGGAACACCAGCGAAGAAGTAGCTCTCCTCGCCGAAGCCGTCACCGCCCCCGGAAAGAATGACGGTAGGCGCAGCCGTTCCTCGGTCGGCGCAGGCGAAGAAGTAGCCCGGCAGCATGATGTCACCTTCGTACGGCACGGCCACCTTCTCCACTCGAAAATCGAATAGCGGCAACGCCGCGTCGAAGCTGGCGACGCTTTCCTCATACAGTTCGCGGTGGGCCACGGCACCATCACGCAGCCGGTCGAAGAAGAACTCGGCCGATCGCAGGTAGTTGTACGAGCGCAGGAACTGTGAGCGTGCCGTGTGGCGGTGACCAGCGTCCAGTGCCTCTTGCCCACGCCCGAAGGCGTGCCGTCCGGCGTAGTGCCATGCTGCTACCCAGGCGGGACGGTCTCCGCCACGCCGCCGGAAGTCCGCCACCGTCGACAGCAATTCGCCGACGGCGGCACCGCCGTAGGTGGCGTATGCGGGTGCCCGCTCGATCTGGAAGTCGAGCATTTCGCTGCGGGCCAAACCCAACCGCAACGTCCCACCGATGCTGAAGTCGCGTGCCATCATCCATCCCTTCGATTGGGGCAAAGTCGATGCCCCGAACCGGGTCGGCTCCAGCGTCGACCACAATCAGGAGGACGGCCATCAGCAGATCATCGATCCTGTTGCGTAGCGCGACACAGGAGGGGAAATGTCGCAGACGACCGGTGACCTCCGCACCGCGCGCACCCGTAAGGCGATCGTCGAAGCGTTCGCCGCTCTCGTACGCGAGCAGGGCTTCGACCAGGTGACTGTGGGAGAGATCGCCCGCCGGGCGATGGTGAACCGGGCAACCTTCTACCGCCACTACCGCGACAAGTACCACCTGGTGGAAGACATCTTCGAGCACATGACCCGCGCACTGCTGGCCGAACTGGGCCCGCCAGGAGCGCTGCACCCAGCCGACCGGATCGCCACCTGGGCCACGCTATTCACCCACATCGGCCGCCGCGCCGACATTTACGGGCCGCTGTTGGGTTCTCATGGCGGCCCTTGGTTCGCCGCCCGCCTACGCGAACACTGCGTCGAACTTGCCGCCAGCGGCTGACGGCCATCTCTGGCATAGTCATCCCGGATGCCCAGCAAATTCCGCTGGTCATGGTGGCCAGCCAGCTGGTCGGCGCGATCAGCTGGTGGCTGGAAAACCGCCAGCCAGTCTCCGCCAGGCAGATGGCCGACGCGTTCGTCCGCGTCACGTCCTACGGATATTTCCAGGCGCTCGGACTCGGTGACCTCCTCACATAGAGGACGCCGAATCAGTGGGCACTACCCGGCCAGCGTCGACCGCAGTCGCCCTGGCGCTACCGGGCACGGCCGTAGTCGTGGCAGGGTTTCGATGTCCTTGGCGCGCATCCGATCCCCGGGTTTGGCGGGATCGCGCAATGGACGCAGCCGCGGCCCATCGCCGGGCTTGGGGAAGCTGTAGCGGCCCAGCATGTTGATGTGAGCATACGCCAGCGGCGACAGGCGGGCTGCGTCCTTGTCTCTGACTGGATAACCCTTGGCGCGCAGCAGGTTTACGGCCAGGTCGATGTGGCGGGTGTTCCAGAGCACGATCGCGTTGAGGCCCGCCCGTAACATCCAGCCCAAAAACAACGCTCAGGAGTTGATCTAGCGCGAGGGCCGCCAGCGGCTGTTCGAGAATCGATGATTTCCTGAACGGGGGTGGCGATCCAGGCTCGCTCCGTGCTGCGTGAGCTGCCCACCGATGCCGACCTGCAGGCGGTGACAGCCGTGGTGGGACTGATGCTGAGGCAATGGTGGGGCACCCCAACCGGAGGTTGGTGCTGCACGAGGCGGTGGAGCGGCTGCGCGATGCGGCGATCCGCCGGCGGGCGATGGTGGAGCACTGCTGTCGCAGGTTGAGTCGCTGAGGGCCTGACGACTTCCCGCAGAATCACCCACAAGAAGTACGACGCTGCACCATCCCCAAGAGCAGAAATGCGGCGGGCCGGGACAGCTGGCAGCCATTAGTAGCGCCGATTTCTGCGCCGAAAGATTGGCCCTATAGGTGGCGTTTCGATACGGCTGGAGTGGCCTCTGACCACTGCCGTTGCGCGCCGAGCGATGGTTGGGCTTGGGTTATCCGGTCGCCAACTGTTCCACTGTGGTCAGGGGGACAGCGTGGAACCCGCCGCCAGATGCTCGGGCGTAGGAGTCGCTGCCGGGGATCTCGGCGAGCTTGCCGGTGAAGGGCTGCGAGGGGAGGCCGGTGGTGTCCCAGCAGCCTGCCTGGCTGAAGATCACCTGGTTGTTGACGAGGGGGGCGATACGCAGGATCGGGCCGATTTCTGTGCCTGTCTGCTTGGCTGGCCAGGCGATGGCGAACAGGCTGCCGTCCTGGGCCCACAGTGAGCCCGCGTCGGCACCTGGGATCGGTGCTGAGAGACCAAGTCCGCTGTTCAGCCAGGCTGTGCTGTCTGGCGTAATCGTCGGGCCGCTGAGGTGCGCACGGTTTTCAGGAGCATTTCGTGATACACCTGGCCCTCGGTTGCGGTCTTCCCGGTGAGTGTGCCGTTGCCCACGATGATCGACGCGCCGCCCTGGCCCACCCACCACGAGAACGTGCACTTCTACGGCACTCACTCCGTCGGCATCGACGGCGAACTCGCCCAACTCGACGCCGACGGCTACCGGCCGCTGCGTCTGCCTGACGCCCCGGATGCCGGGTCCTGACCTCACCGAACGGCACCGGCCACGGTGAGGTGCGGACGTACAGTGCGGGGATGGACACCGCCTACGACTGGGGCCTGGACCAGCCTCCCGACCCGGCCGCCGAGCACGCCGGCGAGGCGGACGGACTGACCCCGGAGCAGCTGCCGGAGGTGCGGAAGCTGACCGCGCAGGGCTGGCAGCTGGCACCGGACGCGCCGTTGTACGCGTTCCTGCCGGCAGTATGGCCGCGGGAATCGCGGACCTGGGTTCCGGACCGGGCCACGCGCTACGAAACCTGGTACGAGCAGGACCCGAAGACGCGCACGGTGCTGCGCGCCGAGACTCGCCAGGTCGGCCCGGCGATGATGACCGAGATCGATGACGACCATGACTGGACATTGGCCCGCGTCGGGATCACCGGGCGCCCCCGTGGGCGGCTGTGGCTGCTCAAGCCGCCGCGCGGCCACGGCAGCATCGACGCGGTCCTCGACCATGTGTGGCAGCACGCGCAGCAGCAGGGCATCGATGTGACGATGAGCGAGCCGTTCGTGGAGTTGACCGTCCGCATCGTGCGAGGCGATGCCGCCACCCCCTGACCTGGCCACGCTGTTCTCATCCACGCCGATCCCGCCGGCATCATGCGGGATCGGGCGGCCACTCGTGGCGGCCACCCGATCCGTCGTCAACGGTTGGTCAGGCCCAGGGGACCTGGTAGTAGGGGGCTTTCGGCGTCCGGCCCACATACTGATTTGCCGAATTCGGTGCATTCGCCGATCGACGCGGCTCTTGCAGGCGCTTGGCGCCGTAAGAGGTTCCGGAATCGATTGACGCAGTCTCCGGCTTGTGGTGTGTTTCGCCGCGCAGGATCTTCCGGCGGGAGCAACGCGGCCGACGGGGGCTTTATTTAGGTCATCACACCCTGGGCTGTGTGGCTGTGTGGCGGCTAGTGTTGCCGGCTAGCGGTGCGTTGCAGCAGCGCCTGCATGCCGTCGATGAGCATTGCGACGCCTTGCTCGAACGCTTCGTTGCTCTCCGGTGGTCCGCCTTCGCGGATAGCCGCCGCCAAGGTGGGCGTGTTCTGGATCGCTGAGCCTGGTGATGTCGGCAGGTCCGGCTGGGGTCGGCGTCGGGCTGACTGCTCCTCCATGACGAACCCCGTGACGTAGTGCCCAATGGCGGTGATCGAGCGGAGCGCCTGGGCGGGTGTGAACCCGGCGCTGACGAGGGGCTGCAGTTCGGCTTCTGCCTGCCGGGCGATGGCTGGCCCGGGTCTGGTGCCGGCGACCAGTCGAGCACCGTCACGGCGGGACAGCAGCAGTTGGCGGCGCTCCCTGGCGCGTCGGGCGGTCCACTGCGGCCACGATTCGTCGTCGCGTGGCGAGCTCGTCCGCATTGCTACCTGAAGCTCCTGCGCCATCAGGTCGAGCAGTTCCTGCTTGTTGCGGAAGTGCCAGTACAGCGCAGGCGACTGCACGCCCAGTTCCGCCGCCAACCGCCGCACGGTCAACCCGTCAAGCCCGACCTCGTCGAGCAGAGCGAGTGCGGTAGCGGCGACGCTCGCCCGGTCGAGTCCGGCGGGGCGAGATCCGGTCCTGCCCTCCATGAGTTGACACCTTAGCAACGATCGAGCTACCTTAGCGCCGATAAGGGCTTAGCGGCGATAAGGAGCATGTGATGGTTGACGATGTGGGCGCGGCCCGACGCCAGCGTTGGCTGCTGGCCTGCGGTTTTGCGCCGCTGCTGTTCCTCGTCGTGATCCTCGTCCAGGGCGCGCTTCGCCCCGGCTACGACGCGATCAACCGGTGGGGCAGTGAGCTGAGCAACGGCGACTGGGGCTGGGTGCAGATCGCGAACTTCGTGATCACCGGCGTGCTGACGATCGCCTTTGCCGTCGGTGTGCGCACTGCGCTCCACGATGGGCCGGGGTCGAAGGTGATCCCCTGGCTCACCGGCGTGCTCGGCGCCGGCCTGATCGTCGCAGGGGTCTTCGTCACCGACCCGAATCCCGGATTTCCGCTCGGCTCGACACCACCCACCGAGCCCACCATCCATAGCTGGATCCACAACCTGAACCTGTTCCCGACCTGGGCAGCGCTGACCGCAGCGATCCTCTGCACGGCATACCGTGCGATACTGCGCCGAGAGGGCCTGGCCTGGATCCTGCTCACCGTCGCCGCGGGCATCCTCACGCCGGCAACCATGTACGTCGCCGCCCAGCACTTCGACATGGACACCCTGACCGGCACCGGCCACGGCCTCTGGCAACGAATCAGCCAAGCCGCAGCGTTTGGCTGGTACGCGGTATACGCGGCGCGACTCCTACGCGCCGCGCCGGCTGCCGACACCGCCACGACCGGCCAACAGGCCAACGCATCGACCAAATAGACGCGCGGCTGAGCAACTCCCGACACGCCCGCACCCGTCGACTGCAACCCGCCCATCATCAAGATCAGGTGCAAGCATCTGCCGCCGACATGGGGCACCAGTCGTCCGGACACCCTCACGGTCAGTACGGCATCCAGATCGCCCGCCGCGTCATCAGACGGTGATCGTGTGCAGATCTCGCCGCCAGCACCATGCTCCGTGTGACTCACCGTGATTGCGGACGAGCCATGAACGCGAATACAAGACAGTTGGATTACACGACCCTGCCAGTCGGGCGGGCCAGTAGGGCGGCGCGTTGCCGCCGCCCGGCTCGCCGAGGGGCTTCGGCAAGGCCCTTCGTCAACTTGGATGAGAACTCGCCACGAGTCCCGCCACCGACACGGCGTACTCGCCAGTCTCTCTGAGACTCGACATCACTCTCTTCGGGGGAAGCGATCGGAACCGCGCCGACCCTGTTTACCGGATTACCGGTTACAGCAATCCGATAAACAATCGCCATGAAACGGACATATCAGGAATGCATCATAATGACAGTTAAGGTGCGTAAGCGCCTAGGATGGTGCTGATCGATCGATTACCAGAGGTTGCCCTCGCTGGGCTTCTGACCGATGGCTCGCCGGATCAAGGCGGCGAGCTCGCTCGGACCCCCGGTCGAACCGGGCTACCGGTGATTCATGCCTGCTGGCACGCTCGGGTCCCGTACGCCCCGGACCGGCATGGGAGCAGTCACCCGACGAGAAGTCCCGGTCGAACCCTCAGGATGGCCAGGCCGCGCTCAACGTGCGCGCTGGTCGATGAGTACGGCCAAGCCATCCAAGATCCGCTGCAGGCCGAAATCCCATGCCTGATCTTGCCCGTCGGACTGGGCGGCTGAAGCGAGGGCCGCAGTGAGCGCCGGGAATCGCTCGCCGTGCGCCTGCATCAGATCGCTGAGGATGGCGCCCACTTGGGCTTCGGGGTTGCCTGCGGGACCTGCCGCACGGGCCTGCTGGGCGATGCCGCGTACGTGACCGGCCAGCAGGACAGCGGCGTCCATCCGCTCGGCACCGCTCAAACCGGTGCCGTCCAGGGCGGACACGGCACGCTCCAGCCAGGACAGCTCACCAGGCCCCATGATCCGCGGCCCGACAGTGGCGTCCAGTGCCCAGGAGTGCTGACGAAAGACAGCGAGCAGCTGGTGGGCCCATTCTTCCAGCTGCTCACGCCAGCCACCACGCCGCGCCTCCGCCGCCGCCGCGTGGGAGCCGATCGCGGCATCCACCATCAGAGCGACCAGCTCGGCTTTGCCCGGCACGTACCGGTACAGCGCCATCTTGGTCACGCCCAGTTGCGCGGCGACCCGCTGCATGGACACATCGGCCAACCCCTCCGAGTCGGCGATCTCGATCCCGGCCCGCGCGATGCGGTCCAGGTCGAGTGTCGGCCTCGGGCCTCGCGCGGGCTTGGGGTGCGGACCCCACAGCAGTCGCACCACCTCGGCGTGCTCGCCACCCATGTCTGCCACCCCTCATGGTCTGGCCTCGCCGCATTAACTGTGTCTAGAGTACACAGTGAAAATTAGTGTCCATGGGACACAGTTTTTTGAGCGGAGGGAAACCCATGACCAGGAACGTCCTCATCTCCGGTGCGAGCATCGCCGGCCCGGCGCTGGCCTACTGGCTGGGACGCCACGGCTTCCAGCCCACCGTCGTCGAAGTGGCCCCGGCTCTGCGCCAGGGCGGTCAGGCCGTCGACTTCCGTGGCGAAACGCATCTGACCGTGCTGGAACGCATGGGCCTGCTTCCCGAACTGCGGCGCATCCAGACCGGCGGCAGCCCGATCCGCTTTGTTGATGAACGCGGCCGCACGCTGCTGGACCTGCCGGCCGAGTTCGCCGGCGGCGAGATAGAGGTGCTTCGCGGAGACCTGGCCCGAGTGCTCTACGAGCACAGCGCCCCCTACACCGAGTACATCTTCGGCGACTCGATTGTCAGCCTCACCGAGACCTCCTCCGGCGTGCGGGCCGACCTCCAAAGCGGAATCTCGCGCGACTTCGACCTGGTCATCGGCGCGGACGGATTGCATTCCAACGTCCGTCGCCTCGCCTTCGGGCCGGAGGAGGACTACGTGAGCCACCTCGGCTACTACGCCGCCACCTGGCAGTTGCCCAACGTCCTGAAGGTGGGAGAGAAATCCGTCGGGTACAACGTGCCGGGGCGGCTGGCCTCCATCGGCAGCGACCACCGGGATCCGGCACGGGCAGGGGCATTCTTCGTCTTCGCCGCGCCGGAGCTGTCGTATGACCGCCACGACCCCGAACAGCAGAAGCGCCTGATCGACAACGCGTTCTCCGGCCTCGGCTGGGAGGTGCCCCGCCTGCTCGCCTCACTGCACCAGGCCTCCGACTTGTACTTCGACTCGATCAGCCGGGCGGACGTGGAAACCTGGTCCACAGGGCGCGTGTGCCTCGTTGGCGACGCCGCCTGCGGAGCCACCATCGGCGGCATGGGCACGGGAACCGCGGTGGTCGCCGCGTACGTCCTGGCCGGCGAACTCGCGCGAGCCCAGGGCGATCACCGAACGGCCTTCGCCCGCTACGAGAGCAGGCTCCGCAAGTACGCCGAGGGCTGTCAGGCAGGCGGCGACCGCACCGGGAAGTTCCTCGCCCCCGCCACCGCCACCGGCATACGCCTCCGCAACGCCCTGCTGTCCCGGCGCCTGTTCCTGAACGGCATGCTCAAGCTGGGCGAGAAAGTCAGCAGCACCGTGGCCCTGCCCGACTATCTAGCCGCATCAGCTGGTGACTGGCGCGGTCTTCACTGAGGGAAGGCCCTGCGGTGGCGGGGGGCCAGCGACTCCCATAAATGAGCCAATCGGTGTCTACGGATTCGACGGTGAGCCCTTCCGCACACATCACCGGGTGGGGGCCGACGGCGTCCGCCCGTACGCCGTGCGCGCTTCGGCGACCTCGGCGGCCTGGCGTGCGCGCCAGCGCTGCTGTGCCTGCCGGTTGCAGATGCGGCAGACCCGCCGGAAGCGGCCGGTGGCCGGGTCGATCTCCCGGTCGTGGCCGTTGCGGCACTGCGGGCGCTGGGCGCGGTCGCGGCAGTTGTCGGCGCGGCTGCGCTGGCGTAGGTGGCTGGGCTCGATGCAGTCCGGCGCACCGCAGTCGTGGTGGACCTCGAGAGTGGGGTCGTAGCCGCCGACGAAGACCACGTACGCCGCGATGTGCGCCCACGCCCGGCCGGCGAGTTTCTGGTACACGCCGCGCTGGGCGCCGTAGCCGCGCACGATGAGACATCCGTTTTCGGCGCGTGTGGCGCGGCTCAGCAGGTGAGCCCGGAGCGTCTCCTCGGTGAAGTGTCGCGACAGGCCCTTGATCTGGAACAGCACCGGGCCAGGGTATGCCTCGGGTGCGAGCGGGCCAAGACGGCCTTCACGGCCCGCACGAGCGCCTCACCGTCGTCTCCGCCCTGGCTCCGTGCCGGCGAGCAACGGCGGCGCCTCGCCAGCCGGTGATCGGTCGACCGTCCCACCTGGGGATCAGGTAGCGATCCAGCCCCAGCGGGGTGGCGAAGTACGCGACCAGGGAGATGTGGATGAACTAGTACGGTGTGCTATCGGAGGTCGACGGAAGAGACAGGTGGACGATGGGTGATCGGCGGGAGCAGATCTTGCGCGCGGCGACGGAGATCGCCGCCGAGCGTGGCCTGGCCGCGTTGACCGTACGCGCCGTCGCCGCGCGCGCCGGCATCGGCGCGAGCACCCTGCGGCACTACTTTCCGACCCAGCGCGCCCTCCATCAGGCCGTGGTCGACCAGAGCCTCGACGCCGAACTGCTCGACCTGCGCATCGGCGACCGCACGGTGCCGGCGGCGGCCCGGCTGACCGAATGCCTGGCCCAGTTCCTTCCGACGACTGCCGACAGCCGGGTCGAGTTGGAGAACTGGCTCGCGCTCTACGCCTCGGCGCTCGGTCCGCAGCGCACCGAACAGGCTCGGCGGTTGCTGTCCGGGATGACCGCCCGTGCGCTCGACCGGGTCGACACCTGGCTGGCCACGCTGGAGGCCGAGGGGGCACTACGTCACCCGGATCGGCTGCGTCACGCCACCGTGCTGCTCGCCCTGATCGACGGTCTCTGCCTGCAACTGCTCGCCGCCGAATCGGGGGCAGGCGTGGCGGAGGCGCACAGCATCCTCGCTGAGGCGGTCGACCGGCTGGTAACCGTCAGCCCGCCCGACTGATCGCCGCTCGGTCAGGTCGGTGTCGGTACGCAGTACACGTCGCCGGAGTTGGCCTCGTGCGGCAGCGTGAGCAAATGGGTGGCCATCTCCTCGGCGCTGGCCCACCGTCCGAGGGTCAACGCCTTGTCGTCACCGAGCGCCACGTCGAAGCCGCCGAAGCCGAGCGCGGTGAGCCGGTCCAGGCAGCGCAGTGCCACCGTACGGCCGATCGTGGTGAACTCGAACGACAGCGCCGGCAGCGGGCGACTCAGGCCGGCGAGGACGGCGTCCTCGAAGCCCTCCACGTCGATCTTGACGAAGGTGGGCGTGCCGTGTTCGGCGATGAGCGCGTCGACGGTGGTGACCGGGACCTCGATCCGTCCGTCCCACACCTGGCCCTCCCAGCCGCCGGCGCCGGCCGCCGCCGCCACGAAGTCGGCCGAGGCGGTGGAGACGGTCGGGTTGGCGGAGTTGACCAGGAACCCGACCCGACCCGGCTGCGCCCCGCAGGCCGCCTCGATGAGGGTGACCTGGTCATCGTCGGCGTAGATGGCGCGCAGCGCCCGCAGGCACAGCGGTTGCGGTTCCACGGCGACGACCCGGGCGCCGAGGCGGCGGAAGCAGCCGATGTGGTCACCCACGTGCGAGCCGATGTCGAACACCAGGTCGCCGGGGCGTACGAAACGGGCGTAGAAGGCGTCCATCGCCGCGTCCCGGTCGGGATCGCCGTAGTAGACCTCCAGCGAGCGGCGCAGCGCGGCGGTGGCCGGGTCGGCCTTGAGCGCCTCGACCGCGGCGCAGTGGGTACCCATCGCAGCACCCTAACCCGCCGGTGGGGCCCGCCGTGGCCGTGCGGGCGGCAGCCGGTCACCCCGTGTGACGTACCTCGGTGTGCCAGATGTCGGCCCACGGGCGGCGCAGCCCTCGGCACAGCCAGATCGGCCCGCCGTTCTCGTCGTTCTCCACCGCCACCTGCTGGTCCACCCGTCCGGCGAGGGTGACGTCGGTGAACCAGGCCCGCAGCTGATCCGGTCGCGACCAGCCCACGGCGATCACCACGTCGGCGTCGTGCGGTGGCCGACCGAAGTCGGCCATGCTGTTGTGCCCGGAGTACGCGGCGGGCAGCCCGCGCTGCGGGCCGTAGCGGGCCACCGCGCCGGCCTCGCCGTAGTTCGCGGTGAGGATGACCGCCCGGGCCTGCTCCTCGGCCGGCAGCTCACGGTGCACGGCGGCGAGCGAGTCGGCGAACGCCGGCCAGCCGATGGTCTCGCCAGCGTCGTAGTTGACGGCGACGACGAATCCGGGCAGCCGCTCGGCCGGCAGCAGGGGCAGCAGCAGCACCGCGTTGCTGGCGGTGGTGAGCACGACCACGGCCACCAACAATCCCCGGCGTACGCGACTGCGGGCCGCCCATCCGGCGGCGACGACCGCACCGGCGGCGGTGAGCACCAACAGCAGCGGGGCGTCGTAGTAGCCCTTGCCTCCGGCCAGCAGCACGACGCCGGCGACCACCGGCCAGGCCCAGCCGAGCGCCCGGTAGCCGCGCCAGGTCGGTCGGCGCAGCAGGGCGAGCAGCCCGGCCACCCAGATCGGCACGACGAACGGACTGATGATCACGAAGTGGAGCAGCAGGGCGTCCAGCCGGCCGCTGTAGGAGCTGTCACCATCGGAGATCGTCGCCGCGACCCCCAGTTGGGGGAACCCGTTGGCCGCCTGCCAGGTCAGGCTCGCGGCGGCGAGCAGCCCGAACAGTCCGGCGGCGGCCAGCACCCAGCGCTCGCGCAGCAGTCGGCGCGGTCCGGCGAGCGCCAAGGCGGTCACCAACCCCACGGCGAGCAGCGCGGGCAGCAGCTTGTTGAACATGCCGATGCCGAGGACCGCCGCGACCGCGAGGGCCCACCGGCCGTCCCCGGTGCGCAGCAGCCGTACGGTGAACAGCGCGGCGGCCAGCCAGACCACCAGGTCGACGGTGCTGGTGCTGAGCAGGTGGCCGGTGGCCAGGACGATCCCCGAGGTGGCGCCGAGCAGGGCGGCGAACGTCTGGGTGCTCCGGTCGGCGCCGAACTGCCGGGCGATCGCGGCGACCAGCAGCACCGCGCCACCGGCCAGCAGCGCCGACGGCGTACGCAGGGCGAGCAGGCTGCCGGGCGCGACCGTGTCGGCCAACCGGGCCAGGGCGGGCACCAGGGGCCCCTGGTCGACGTAGCCCCAGTCGAGGTGACGGCCGGCGAGCAGGAAGTACAGCTCGTCGCGGTGGTAGCCGTAGCGGGGCGCCAACCCCAGCAGGACCAGGGTCGTCGCCCCGGCGACGAGCCAGGGTGTGGTGCTCGGGGGACCGGGTGTCGGGCCTGTCGGATGTTGGTGAGCGGTACGGCTGCGGCGGTGCGGAATTGCCGTGGTCACGGTGACATTGTGGGCCGGGCCCACCATTGCGGGAATCCCCCGATGGTCGGTGACGGGGCAACGATCCCGCCTGAGAATATCTTGTTAGCCTCGGTGCATGGACCTCCCGTCGCCGGGCCGCCCGTCGGACCTGATGTTCCTGCTCAGCTGGGCCAGTCACGCGCTGCGGGCCGAGCATGCCGCGGGTCTGGCCGAGTTGGGCATCTCGCCCAGGGCGTACGGTGTCCTGCTGCGCGCCCACGACGGTGGTCTCACCCAGCGCCAGATCGGCGAGTCATGCGGGGTCGACAAGACCACCATGGTGGTGACTCTGGACCAACTGGAGGCGGACGGCCTGGCCCGACGCGTGCCCGCGCCGGCCGACCGGCGGGCCCGGCTGGTCGAGCTGACCCCGAAGGGGGAGCAGGTGCTCGACGAGGCCCGGCAGGTCTCCGCCCGCATCCAGGCGGACGTGCTCGCCGCGCTGCCCGAGGCCGAGCGCGAGGTGTTCCTCCGGGCCATCCAGCGTCTGGTCAGCGAGCGGCTCGCCGGCCCCGGAGCGTGCGGGCCTGCCGGCTCGGTCTGTTGACACTCCGCCCCGGAGCGCTCGTGCTGAAGGCGCCTGGGAGTTGCCGTCCTGGCCTCGTCCCGGTGTGGCTACTCACCGAGCGGACACGGCAACGACAGTTGCCATCTGGGTAGGCGTTCACACGGCGGTGAGCAGCGCGTCGAGCGGTCGCGGCACAGCGTTGCGGTCGACTGCCGCTTCGACGAGCAGGCGTGCGTAGCGCAGGTTGCGGTGCGAGCTGCTGCGCAGGAAACGCCACAGTTGCGTTTCGGGCTTTCGGCCGCGCCAGGCGGGCTGACCCTGAAATGATCGGAACGATCGGAGGTCGCCCTGAGAGTCGAGGAGAGCTTCGATCTCTGTCGTACCCAGGGCGTGAATCAACTCCTCCTCCAAGTCGTTGACGCAGACGTAGAACCCGAGGTGCTCCATGTCGGTGCGTGTGCGGAGTGAAACGGCCTGGGTCATGTTCAGGCCGCGCCGGAATACCTGTTCCTCACGCAGATCGCACAGACCGGCAAGTCGCACCCGGGCGCGCAAGGGCGCCAACCTGTTCAGGAAGCGACCGATCGCGTGCGCCCCGCCGATCGGGACGATCACGACTCGCTCTGCCTCGAGATCCCGGCCGCGGCCTGCTGCGGCCGTTTCCAGTGCGAGCTGGTCGCTGATGCCCTCGACGAGCACCACGACGGCAGCGGATTCGACCTTCGCCAGGGCGCGTTCCGTCGCTCGGATCGAGGCGGCGTTGCCGCCCAAATGGCCATCGATCGCGCCGGCGGTGATCAGGTTAACGCGTCGAGTCGTGGCCATGGCCGCAATCATCGTTGATACGCCTGTCTCCTGACGAGGGAGTTGGAGCGGCGATGGGGACGAGCCTAGGTGGTCGGGGCGCGCAGCCTCCGCAGCCAGTTGATCGCCTCCGTTCCGTCGGTACGGCGGTATCCGATCGATCGGGGCACCGCCATCACGGCGAAGCGGCGATCGGCGAGCACAGAGCCGGTCGGCATCGGCCGAGACGGCCCATGAGGACCAACGGCCGGAGATCCGGCGGTAAGCGGTTGGAGACCGGGCTCCCGTCCCGGAAACGCTCCTTTGCGGGACGGCGGTCAGGCGAGGTCGCCTGGCCGTGTCTGCGCAGGACGCCGAGTCCCGAAACTCGTCCCGAAACAGGCACGCCCGTGACATCACCCTGGAGATCCTGGCGGGCATCTGTGCTGGCGTGCACCGCCCTGGTGGGGCGACCCTCGCTGACCGGCTACTGTTCGCCGTCGCCGCCCTGGCCGCCGAGATGGAACGCGAGCTCATCCGAGAACGCACCCTGGACGGCCTGCGAGCCGCGGCCGCAGCCGGTCGCCGCGGTGGGCGCTCCGTCGCCTGTGACGAAGACGTCCTGGCAGTCGCTCGCGCCCGGCAGCAGCGCGGAGAGTCGGTTACCGCCATCGCCAAGCACCTCGGCATCGGCCGGTCCACGCTCTACCGAGCCCTACAGGAATAGATTGTGACCTGCATCACACAACGGATCGGCGAGATCCCGAGTAGCACGTAGAGTGACTTGCTGATTGCAATCTGCGAGTAAGGCTCAGGTGCGCTGTTGACTCTGAGCTACGTCCATCGCTGGCGCCAGTCTGGTCCGCCCCCATTGAGGCGGCGGCGGGGCAGCGGGATTTGTCGATGGTCTGATACGAAGGCCGGACCCGGATGCATGGGCGGCTGCGGTGATTGGGCACCGCAGCCACCGTATCCGCGCGAAGTCCAGTCCCGTTCAGAAGGAGGACCTATGCGGTTCCGAGCAAGTCTACGTGCCGCCGTGGTGGTGGCCGGTATGGCGCTGGCCGCCGGTTTGTCGCCCGCCGCCGCTCACGCGGCCGCGCCCGAGGCGCAGCCTGACCCGGCGTCCACCTACATCGTCACGCCGATGAAGCGAGTCGGCGTCGATCACAAGATCGCCGAGGCCAACGGCTACGAGGTCCGCGTCGACAGCAACGGCGTCGAGTACGCCGTCAAGAAGGGGGCAATCACCCCGCTCAACGAGGTGCCCGGCGAGTGTGGCAGCTCGTTCGTCTACTTCACGGCGGTGGACACGAGCAAGCACTACACGTCCATCTACACCGGCTACTCGATCCGCAGCGACTGGCCGGGCGCGGTCTACACGCACTGGGCTGTCGGCGTGATCGACAACTACGGGTCGAGCACCAAGAGCTGGGATGATCCCTCCACGCCGACGCACTTCTGGGCGAAGACCAAGGGCTTCACCTCCAGCGGCCCTGGCTGGGCCTACGCCGATGTCCTCCTGGGCAGCATCGCCACCCTCGGCAACGGCACCATCTGCTACTCCCACGGCCCCTCCGCCAGCGCATACTTGTAGCCACCCGAGCCGCGGCAACGGGTAGGCCGCGGCACGAGACCACGGACAGGTGAGGGAGCCTTCAGCATGGCGCAAATGCCCGGACAGCCAGGTCCGCACGACCCCAGCGGAGCGTTGACACCGCCCACGCCGGAGGAGATCTACGGCTGGCTCGGGGTCAGGTTCGCCATGCTGGAGGCCCCCCACCATCGCGCTCACGTGGTCGGCTGGCATGGGGAGACCACCCTCGCCGACGCGCACGGTGTCGCCCGCGATCTGGGCCGGCTGAGGCCCGTCGAGGTCCGCATCGGTCACGAACTCGACGACGACACCACCGTCGATGTCACCACAGTCCGCGACGACACCGGGGGTGCCTCGGTGGTGCACCACCTGTGGACCAGCCTGATCAACTACCAGCTCGCACTGGCAGGACGCCGGGGCGCGCCCCCTTGGGGCAGTGGCCCGCCACCGCCGCAGTACGTCGACCGGCTCGACACCAACAACCCGCCCGAGCCCGTCGGAACCCGGACGCTGTCCGTGGACGGCAGGGACGCCACGGAATGGGTCTATCTTGCCTGCCAGGACATGGCCACCGGAGCGTCACTGGCCGCCTGTGGGGGCCACGTTGGCACCTCGTTGGTCATGGTCACTGGACCGCAGGACGCCGTCATGACCGCAGAACTGCGCATGTTGCCCCAGCCCGACCTACTCGCCAGCGTCTGACGTCGCGCTGCCGTGTGCGGACACCGTGCCGGTTAGCATGGCGCGACGGTCGGCGTGTCGATGGCATCCATGCCGATCGCGACGCGCAATTCGCCGGCGGTCTGCCCGGTGTGCACGAGCAGGGGCGGTGGCGGCGTCCAGACGCTCGACCGCTGCGGCGGTGTCGTCGGCTGGCGGCGTGATCAGGGCGGCCAGCACCGCGATGACCGCGTCCGCGGCGACGGTGGCGTGCACCGCCAGGTTTCAGCACCTGTTCCAGCCCGGCCGGCTCATCACCGCTGTTGTCCGCGCCGCGCAGCGTTGCCCGCAGGCTGGTGACCGTTGCGGACAGTCGCCGGGCCCGCCAGTGCGCCAGTGCGAGGCGCTCGAAGGCGACCCGGACCGTGGCGGCATCGTAGGTGTCTTGATGGTCATCGACGTCGTGGCCATCGAGCTCGGCCGTGCCGAATGCCAGCTCGGCGGCGACGGCGTGGCGTTCCGCGGCGGCGACCAGCAGTCGGCTCAGGTGCAGCGCGTTCTGTTGTGGCATGCCGGAGGAGATGTAGATGTGCTGGCCGAGGGCTGCCAGCACGTCGACGAGTTGCTCCACCGACGGGGGCGGGCTGGTCAGCGGGGCGGGGCGGGCACGAGGTGATCCTCCGGTCATTCGGGTTCGCGGACGTCGGGGTCGCGCAGCGGCCGGCGGCCGCCGGCGAGTTCGGGCAGGGTGAAGGAGTAGTGGCCGTGCACGTTGATGTGCCTGGCCTGGTAGGCCGACAGGCGGGCGGCGTCGGCGTCGGTGACCGGGTAGCCCTGGGCGCGCAGCGTGTCCAGGGCGTGGTCCAGGTAGATCGTGTTCCACAAGGTCACGCAGTTGAGGACGAGTCCGAGGGCGCCGAGTTGGTCTTCCATGCCGGCGTGGTAGGCGCGGTGCAGCTCGCCCTTGCGGCCGTGGAAGATGTGCCGGCCCAGCCCGTGGCGGCCTTCCTGCAGGTTGCGCATGGCTTTGAGTTGCCGGCGATAGCTGGGGTCGTCGACGAAGGTCAGCACGTGCAGGGTCTTGAAGATGCGACCGTAGGTGGCGACGGCGTCGCCGAGTTGGGTCAGCCGCCCGTCGTGTTGCAGGATCCGGATCGCGTCGTGGGCGGAGATATCGCCGGCATGGATGGAGACGATCACCCGCAGGATGTCCGGCCAGTGCCGGGTGATCTTTCCTAGGTCGATGCGACCGCGGGCGGCCCGGTCGAGGCTGCCGTAGTCGGCGCCGGCGTCGATCCGCCACAGTTTGGCATCGGGCAGGTCGGCCAGCACCGGCCGGTAGTCGTAGCCGAGCAGGGTGACGATGCCGAACACCACGTCGGAGTACGAACCGGCGTCGGTGATGAGCACCTCCGGGCGGGGCCCGCCGTCGGGGTGGTACACGAGGTCGACCAGGTGCAGGGTGTCCCGAGGGGTGCCCGACAGGACTTTGCCGGCGGTGCCCATCGCCTGGTCGGAGACCATGTTGAACCAGGTGACGCCGCGTTTACGAGCGAAATACTTCGGGTTCGCCCGCGCGTCGGCGGTACGGACCGGCACGACGAAACGCATCCCATCGACGGCGGCGACCAGGCCGCCGCCCCACGCCCTGGCCAGGCCGATTTCGGCCTGGGCGGCCAGGAGCACCGCGTTCGCGGCCGTGTAGCATTCTGGGCGCAGGTAGTGCTGGTCGACGTGGGCCAGCCGCCCCCGGTTCAACGCCGGCGTGTCGGCGATCATCGGCGTCAAGCCGACGTTGAGCGCGTGCGCGGTCAGCAGCGCCGCGACCGATATGTGTAGGTCCGCCAGTCGGCTCGTGCCGCCGGTGACCGCCGTGAACGCCTCCCCGAACCCCGGGTACAGCGCCATCAACTCCAGGATCACCTCGGGCATGTCGACCGCCGGCAGCATGCCCGTGGTACGCCGCCGCAGGTCAGCCAGACTGGGGGGCTCATCGAGGGCGTCATCCTTGGCCAGGTGCAGCCGCCCGGCCGCGTCGATGCGTACCTGCCCGCCGTGGTCGATGCCGCCGGCAGTGTCGCGCCACGCGGCGTCCAGGTCCTGCGCGTGCGCGGCCAACAGCTCGTCCGGTGACTCCGGCAACCCCAGCGCGCCCAATGCAGGGCCTTTGACAGCCCGCCACCGGGCACCGGCCAGCAGGCGTGCCCGCGGATCGGCGAAACGGTCGGACACCACGGCGAAGATGTCCCGGTGCTTCAGCCGGGTGTGGAACAGCTCCAGCACGCAGAACACGTAGGCGTTGCGGTCCACCGTGCCCTCCGGCCGGTCCTTCGCGAAGACCAGGCGTTGCCACCAGCCTTTCGGCACCAGGTCTACATCAACAGCGCGGGCGTCCAGGAACCCGGTCGGCACCCGGTTGCTCGGCCGCGCGTCCAGCAGCTCGGGCAGTCGGCGCATCGCTTCCAACACCCGCCGGGCGTCGGCGGCCGCCCCGAACTCGATCACCTGGCACAACATCTTCACGAAACCGCGCACGCTGGCGAACCGTTCCACCACCGCGGCCCGCCACTGTCCGTCAGGATCGGTGTCCGCCGGTGAGATCAGCGGAGTGACGCCCTCGACGGCGGCGCGCAGCCGCGCCCGCGACCCGACCGTCGAGTCAATCGCGTCCCACACCGCGTCCAAGGGCACACCCTCGCCCCACTCGGCGGCGTCGAGCAGCACCTGCACCGCCTGGGCCAGCACCGGGGCGTGCCGGGCGTACGCGCGGTGCTGGCGAAGCTTCTCCTTGTCCGCGGTCTTACTCGCCCGCCCGACGAGCTCGCCCGTCATGAACACGTCGAACAGTTCAAGGGCGTCATCGGTGGCGGTGACCTCCAGCCACCGCACCGTCGCCAGCAGCGTGGCGATCCTGCGCCGGTACGGGTGCCGCGCCAGCTTCGGCGCCTTCGCCGCCAGCCCGTAACGGGCCAGCCCGATCACCCGACGCGTCGGCACCGCGCCGGTGTCCACCCGCCGCATCCCCAAGCCCGCAACCTCCGCCACCCGCTCCAGGGCGCGCACCATGCCACGGCCGGTGGTGGAACGCTCGGCGCGCCGCCACCGGTCCAGCCGCGAACGACGCTGACCCTCCGGCACCAGCAAGAGCCGCTCCAGATCCACGGCCTGCTCCGCGCTCACCGCGCCCGCGAGAGCGTCATACAGGCGAAGCTCCGTCGCCTCCCGCACCTCGGCAACCAACTCCACCAGCGTCGTCACGCCCGGCAGCAGCACCCTGTGCTGCCGCAGCCACCCCACCGCGGCGAAGAACAACGCCCGCGGACCGTCCCCGGTCGTCCACGCCTCGTCATCCAACCACCGCACCAGCCCCGGCCGGCCCGCCGCGAACGAGACGTACCCGAACACCTCGCCGAGCTCCCACTGATGCTCCAGCCGGGTCTTCTCCCGCTCGGTGTACCGCTTCACCACCGACGGGTCAGCAACCTGCAACTGCGCCGCCACGTAGTCCAACACCATCAGCGGCACGTCCAGCGGATCCGTCAGGAACGTACCCAGATGCCGCACCGTGACCAACTGCAACGCGAACCCAAGCCGGTTGTGATCACCCCGCCGCCGGCCGATCAACTCCCGATCCGCGTCATCCAGGAAGAAGAACCGCTCCACAGCCGCCTGGTCCAGCGGCTCGGCCCCGAACCGGCCGTACGCGGCAACCTGCTCATCCGTCAAGAACCTGCTCGGCACGAGCCATCAAAGTACGGCACATCCACCCACATCACTAGCCCCGGCTTAACGCCGGATTCCCGGCCGTTGGTCCTCAAGGGCCGAGACGAAGGCCGGACAGACCGGTACTAGCGCGGCGGCGTCCGGGTGACACGTTTTAGTCTCGCAGCAGATAGTCTCGTGCAAGACTATCTGGTACGGTCATCATGCTGGGTTCCCAATCGAGGAGTAACTATGAGTAGCACCACCGCGCATACCGTCAACAGCACCGCCGCGCCCCCGCGCCGCCGGCCTCTCGGCGTCCTGGCGGCCGTCGCGGCCTGCGTCGCGATCTGGCTGGTCGGGGCACTCGGCGGCGTCGACTACGCGGTACGCAGCCCGGGGCAGCCCGAGGTGGCCGTCAACCTTGTTCCGGTCGTCGCCTTCTCCCTCGTCGCCGCCCTGCTGGGCTGGGCGACGCTGGCCATTCTGGAGCGGATCGCCGGGCGGCGAGCCACCACCATCTGGTTCAGCCTCGTGGTGGCGGTGGCGCTGCTGTCGTTCGCGCCCCTGGTGCAGGTCGACGCCACCGCCGGCGCCAAGCTCGCCCTGGGCGCGATGCACCTGGCGGTGCCGGCCACCCTGATCGCCCTGCTGCCGAAGCGCAATCACTGATCATCAACTCGCTCGACTTGACGATGGGCGGCGGGCGCGCTAAATACAGAAGTGAACTTGAGTCAACCGGACTCAACTCGATGAGAACCTTCGGCCAGAGGAACCGAGGAGGCACGACATGCTGATGCGCACCGACCCGTTCCGGGAGATCGACCGACTCGCCGAGCAGTTTCTCGGCACCACCAGTCGGCCGGCCGTCATGCACATGGACGCCTACCGCGACGGCGACTACTTCTACGCCGCCTTCGACCTGCCCGGAGTGGACCCCGACAGCATCGACTGCACGGTCCAGCGCAATGTGCTCACCGTCCGCGCCGAGCGTCGCCGGCCCGCCGGCGACAACGTCGAACTCGTCGCCGCCGAACGCCCGATGGGGGTGTTCAACCGGCAGCTCTTCCTCGGCGACAGTCTCGACACCGACAAGCTCGAGGCCGGCTACGAGAACGGCGTATTGACGCTGCGCATCCCGGTGGCCGAGCGGGCCAAGCCGCGCCGGGTCACCATCACCGCGACCGGCAACGGCCACAAGCAGATCAACGCCTGACACCGGCGGCGGGGGCAGGACAAACCTTTCCACCCCCGCCGCCGCCCCTCCCCACCCCCGCGATCTTGCACTTTCCGTCGCCCGATTACGGGACAAAGCACGCGAACAGCCGACCAAAAGTGCAAGATCGCGGAAGCGGATGGGGGAGCGGGGGAAGCGGGGGGCGATCATGGCGCTTCGGCGCGCCTGCGCTCTCGACAACGCACGAACTGAGAACCTTCCTCACATGCGTTCGTCCGACCTGCCGGTGCTGTCGCAATCACCGGCCCCACCCGCCCTGCCCGACGAGCCCCTCGCCGTCACCGAAGCCTGGCTGGGCAACCGTCGGCTCAGCGACCACACCCGCGACGCGTACCGCCGCGACGTCACCGGCTGGCTCGCCTGGTGCGCCGACCGCCACCTCGACCCGCTACGAGCCAACTTCCTGCACGTCAACGAGTACGGCCGAGCCCTGGAGAGCAGCCGGTCCGCGCGTACCGGCCGACCATTGACCCCGGCCACCGTGGCCCGCAAGCTGTCCGCCCTGTCCAGCTGGTACGACTTCCTGGTCAAACTGCGGGCGATGGACACCAACCCGGTCGCCGGCGCCGACCGCCCCCACGTCGACCGGGACCATTCGGCCACCGTCGGACTGGCCCCCGACGAGGTCGACGCGCTGCTCACCGCCGCCGAGGCCGACACCGGGCCGACCGCCGCCCGCAACCGCGCCGCCATCGCCCTGCTGGCCGACCTCGGACTACGCGTCGGTGAACTGGTCGCCCTGGACCTCACCGACCTCGGCGCCGAGCGGGGGCACCGCAGCGTGCGCTTCGTCGGCAAGGGCGGCAAGGCCCGCCGCCGGGCACTGACCCCCTCCACCGCGTACGCCGTGGACGCCTACCTGGCCGAGCGGGCCACCCGACAGGGCGTGCCCGTCGCCCAGCTCACCGGGGCGCTGCTGGTCACCGCCAGCGGCGCCCGCCTGGACCGGCACTCGGTGTTCCGGCTGGTCCGCCGGCTCGCCCGAACCGCCGGGATACCCGCCTGGGCCCGACTGTCGCCGCACTCGCTGCGGCACGCCTTCGCCACCACCGCCCGCGCCGAAGGCGTACCGCTGGAGGACGTGCAGGACGCGATGGGCCACGCCGACCCGCGCACCACCCGACGCTACGACCGGGACCGGCACAACCTGGACCGCGACCCCGCGTACGCCATCTGGGCGGCCCGCGCCCGCCGCCGCGGCTGACCCCCGCCCCGATTTTCGCGCCCGCCGCCGCGGCGGATTCTCTACCGTCGAGTGATGTGGGCGCGGAGCAGCCGTGGAGCAGACCGGCCCGGCGACGCCGTCCGGTCCGGGCCGGACTCGCCCTCGCCGGCGCCGCGGTGGCCCTGTGCTGCGTCGGCGTCGCCGGGCTGGGCGCCTGGAACGTGCAGGTGGTCACGCAGGCCGCCGGCCCGGTCCGGAACACCGCCGAAGGGTTCCTGCGGGAGGTCACCGCCGGCGACACCGACGCCGCGTACCGGCGGCTCTGCGCCGACGCGCGCACCCGGTGGAGCCAGCTCGGCTTCACCAGCTGGGTACGCACCCCGCCGGTGGTGCGCGACTACGAGATTCTGGACGTGTCGGTGGCCACCCGCGCCGGCCGGCCGTACGGCACCGTCACCGTACGCCTGACCCGCGAAAGCGGCACCACCGAGCAACGTGACCTGTCGGTGGTGCGCGACGACGGCGGCTGGCGGATCTGCGGCGACCCCTACTGATCCACCGCCACCGGTGCGGCGGACTCGACCAGCCGACCGTCACGCAACACCAGCACCCGGTCGGCCAACTCCACCAACGTCGGGTCGTGCGTGGCCACCAGAGCGGTCATCCCCCGGGAATGCACCAACGCCCGCAGCAGATCCATCACCGCCCGGCCCGTCTCCGAGTCCAACTGGCCGGTGGGCTCGTCGGCGATCAGCAGCGCCGGGTCGTTGGCCAGGGCCCGGGCGATCGCCACCCGCTGCTGCTGCCCGCCGGACAACTCGTACGGCCGCTGCCCGGCATGGCCACCCAGCCCGACCAGCTCCAGCAACACCGCCACCCGCTCCTCGCGCTGCGCGGCGGGCAGCTTCGCCAGCCGCATCGGCACCCCCACGTTCTCCGCCGCGGACAGGATCGGAATCAGCCCGAAGGACTGGAACACGAAACCGATGCTGTCACGGCGCAGCCGCAGCAGATCCCGCTCGCCGGCCGAGGTCACCTCGTGACCGGCCACCCACACCCGCCCGGAGGTGGGCCGGTCCAGACCGCCGATGAGGTTCAGCAGGGTCGTCTTGCCCGCCCCCGAGCGTCCCCGCACCGCGATCAGTTCACCCCGGCCGGCGCGCAGCGACACGTCCCGCACCGCGTGAACCACCCGGTCGCCGCTGCCGTAGTCGCGGCACAGCCCCTCGACCCGGACCAGATCATCGCTGCTCTCGCTCACCGCGTACCCTTCTCGTCGCCGGGGCGGACCTGCACGTGGTCCGGTTCCAGGGTCAGCTTCACCCGGTCCCGCAGCGCCAGCGCGTCGACGAAACCCGCGGGCAACTGCATCCGCCCGGCCCGGTCCAGCACCGCGTACTCCTCGGTGACCAGTTCCTCGACGCCGTCGGCGCCGACCCGGGCGGTGCGGTGCACCTCCGAGGCGGTGCGCCCGTCGCGGATCGCGACGGTCCGCCGGACCTGGGAGGCGACCTGCGGATCGTGGGTGACCACCACGACGGTGACACCCAACTCGGCGTTGATGGTGCGCAGCGCCGCGAACACCTCCGCGGCCGTCGCCTCGTCCAGCTCACCGGTCGGCTCGTCGGCGAAGAGCACCTCCGGGTCGTTGGCCACCGCCACCGCGACGGCGCAGCGCTGCTGCTCACCGCCGCTCATCTGCCCCGGCCGGCGGTCCGCGCAGTAGCCGACGCCGACCATCTCCAGCAGCTCCGTCGCCCGCCGCCGGCCGGCCCGGCCGCCCCGCCCGGCCAGCCGCATCGGCAGCTCCACATTCTCCCGGGCGGTCAGGTACGGCAGCAGGTTGCGCCCGGTCTGCTGCCACACGAACCCGACCGTGTGCCGCCGGTACCGCAGCCGCTTGCGCGCCGACATGGTCAACAGGTCGTAGCCGGCCACCCGGGCGATCCCCGCAGTCGGGGTGTCCAACCCCGACAGGATGTTCAACACGGTGGACTTGCCGGACCCGGACGCACCCACGATGGCCACCAGCTCACCCCGGTCCACGACCAGGTCGAGGCCCTGCAACGCGACAACCTCCACGCCCTCGGTGGCAAAAATCCGCACCAGGCCGTCGCAGACGATGTGTCCCCGCAACCGGTCGGCGCCGCCGGCGCGCGCGGCGGCCCGTTGCGCCGCCCGCTGCTGCAGCGTCGCAAAGTCCGGTGCGTCCTTCACGACAGTCATCAGTTCTCCTCTCCCAGACGCAGCACCTCGCCGAGGCGCATCCGTCGGTTCGCCAGGGTCTCCGCCAGCAGACCGACCATCAGGCCGAGCACCACCATCGCCAACACTCCCCCCACCACCAGTGGATCCAGGTGATCCCGGATCGGCACGCCGGGGGCGAACGCGGACAACCCGAGGGTCGAGCCGAGCATCCGGGGCAGTGCCACCCCGACCACCGCACCGGTCACGGCCGCGACCACCACCAGCGGCACCAGCTCGTACACCAGCAGCCGGCGGCCGTGGGCGGCGGGCAGGCCGAGCGTACGCAGCCGGGACAGCATCCGGCCCCGACCGGTGGCGTCGGCGAGCACCGCGAACCCCACGGCGAGCACCGCCAGGGCGGTGCCCCCAGCCGCACCGGCGGTGAACGCCAGGGTGAGCACCTCGTTGGCCCCGGTCTGCTCCAACCCTTCCCGGTACGCCCGCCAGGTCTCCAACCCCGCCGGCACCTGCGGCCGCGTCACCTCCACGCCGAGCACCGCGGACTGCCGCCGCCGCTGCGCGTCGTCGGCCACCTCCAACAGCCGCACCCGGTCGATGTCGTCGCCGGCGATCAGGTACCGATTGGGAATGATCGGGGTGAACTCGTACTCGGGCAGCGCCTGCCACGGCAGCACCACGAACCGGCCGACGCCCAACCCCACGCCCGGGAAACCGTCGACCACCCCCGCGACGTGGAACTCGTACAGCCGGCCCTGCACATCGGCCACCGCAGCGCCGTCGAGGTCCGCCGCCACCTGCGCGGAAACCACCGCGGGCACCGGCCCGTCACCGCGGGCGGCGGTGCGCAGCGCGGCAGGCACGTCGACGTCGACTCCGCTGCGGGCCACCACGTCGGCGAACGCCGGGCCGTCCACCACCAGCACCCGGGTCTGGCCGAGCGTCTTGGCCTGCGGCCCGGCCTCCGACAGCAGCCGCCGGTTGGACTCCACCCACACCGGGGCCACCGCCTGCACCCCGGGCACCCCGGTCAGCGCATCGGCCGCGTCGGGCGCGAAAGCGTACCCGGTCAGCCAGGCATCGGCCGGGACGGCCAACGTCGCGGCCCGGTCCCGGGCGACGGCGACGGTGGTCGTGACCACCCCACCGAACACGCCGGTACTGACGGCGACGATCAGCACGGCCAGCGGCCCCAGCGCCACCGGCGCCCCCCGCCCCGCGCGGGCGACACCGAGGAACAACAACGCACCCCGGGCCCGCCTGGTCAACCGGGTGGCCAGCCGCAGCGGCCACGGCAACAGCCGGATCGCGACCAGCGCGGCGGCGACCGCCACCAGCACCGGCACCGAACTGAGGTACGCGTCGACACCGCCGGCCGCATCGAGGCCACGACGGCGCAGCAGCACCACGCCCAGCCCGGCGAGCACCAACACGCTGGCCTCGCCGGTCAGGCGGCGCGCCGACGGACGCTGCCGGAGCAGGTCGGCCCGTCCGGCGACCAGCCCGACCCGCCGCTGCGAGTGCATGGCCAGCAGCGGCACCACGGCGGTGGTGAGCACCGCCAGCAGCAGCACCTCCCAGGGTGTCCCGTCCGCGCGGCCCGGCACCCGGGTGCCGACCAGCCAACCGAGCAGCACGGCGAGTGGTTGCACCGGCGCCGCCTCGGCGAGGGTACGCAGCCCGATCGCGGCCAGCGACGCACCCCGGGCCCGCAGCAGCGCCAGTTCGTCGCGGCGGCGGCCCACCGTCAGCCGGGCGGCCAGCAAGATCAGCCCGAGCAGGCTGGCGACCAGGCCGGCCAGCACGATGGCCAGCAGGGCCTGCACCGCGCGCATCTGCTCGGCGAAGCGGGTCAGCGCGACGTCCAGCGACCCGTGCACCTTCGATCGGGGCAGCCATTCGGTGCGCCGGGTCTGCGTCACCGCCGCGGTGACCGCCTCCACCATGGAGGTGTCCAGCCGCTGTTCGTCAACCCGGTACCGCCACCCGTACGTCGACAGCGCCCCGCTGGCGGAGGCCACGGCGTCGATCCCGGCCCAGTCGGTGACCGCCCCCGCGAGGTAGGGCTCGCCGTCGGCGACCGGCACGACCGGGTTCAGCGCAAGCGTCAGATCGTCCCAGACCGGATCGTCGGGATCACGCGGGTCGAACACCCCGACGACCTGCGCCTGCGCCTGCCCGCCGGACCCGGCCAGGCGCAGCCGGGCGCCGGGACGCAGCGACAGCATCTCGGCCACCACTGTCGACACCGCCAACTCGGCCGGCCCGCTCGTCTCGGTGCGCGGCCACCGGCCGTCGGTGAGGACAGCCGCCTCCTCGACCCCGGTCTGCGCGCGCACGCTGACCTGCTTGGTCGCGCCACCGTCCAACGGTGGGACGTCACCGGTGGCGGTCAGTTTCTTCTCGTCCAGCCAAGCCGAGTACCACCGGCGGTCCACCAGAGCGGGCAGCGGTTGCGGCAGCGCGTCGGCGAGCCGGTCGAGGTCGCCCCGGCCCACCGCGGCGTCCGGAGGATCGAGGGGAAACTGTTCGACGACGATGGACACGTCGCGGACCAGGTGCGGCAGCCGGTCCACGTCGGCGTGCAACCCCCGGTCGGCGTGCCCGTTGGCCAGTCGGGGCACGGCGGTCACCAGCAGCGCCGCCACCAACCCCAGCGCCGCCAACAGGCCCACGTGGGCGCCGTACGCCCTGATCCGCCTAACGCTCACCGGTCCCGCCTTTCGTTCGCGACTGCGGGGCTCGCAAGCTCACTCCTCGCGCTCACCGGTCCTCCCCGATGCGCAGCTGCGTGGCGACCAGCCGCCGCCGCATGGTCATCGACACCGCCGCGCTGAACGCCAGCGCCAACACCAGCAGGCCCACGCCGGTGGCGACCACCGGCGGCCAGTCGATGCTCAACAGCGGCGGTGGATGCGGCCGTTGCGCGGCCGGGGTGAGGATGACCAGCGGCGCCATCGTCGCGGCGACGCCGACCCCGACGGCCAACCCGACCAACACGCCCATGCCGGCGAGCAACGACTGCTCGGCCAGCAGCGACCTGGCCACCAGGCGGTGTCCCGCGCCGAGGGTGTGCAGCACGGCCAGTTCCGTGGCCCGCCGGCGGGCGGTGGCGCTGACGTCCACCGCCACCCCGACGGCGGCCAGCAGCACCGCGGCCAGGGCGGCGGCGAACAGCGCACCCCGGGCACCCACCCCGAACGGGTCGCGGGCCAGTTCGGCGGCGACGTCCTCCCGACCCAGCACACTCAGCCCGTCGAGCGCGGCGGCCGCGGTGGCCGCCTGCTGCGCCTGTCCGGGCCGGGCGGCCAGCCACCACTCCTGCGGCGAGCGGACGATGCCGTTGTGGTGGAAGATCTGGGCGCTCAGCGACGGCAGGTCGACCAGCAGGGCCGCGTCCTCGGCGTCGCCGGGCAGGGTGGTCACGGTGTCGACGACGGCGATGTCGACCTCGGCGCCACCGAGGAACAGCCGCGTCTGCGCGCCGACGTCCAGGTGCAGTGCGGTGAGCGCCTGCGGGGTGGCCAGCACCGGCACCCGGGCGGCGGCTGCCGGCCGGGAGATGCCCAGTTGCAGGAGCGAACCGCTGGCCCAATAGTCCGATATGCCACGCACATATTTGACAACCAGCGTGTTTTCGGCGGCCGCCGGGTGCGAAGCCACCGGACCGGACCGCGCACTCAACTGCCACGGCCCGTCGGCAGCCAGGTCGACCGGCGTGCCGGGGGAGGCATTCGGGCTGGCCCGCAGGTCGGACAGTTTCCAATCGAGGGTCATCTGGTCCGAGCCGACGGTTTCGACGGTGAACCCGGCCAGCCGCCACCCGTCCCCGGTGGGCAACTCCACGGAGAACCGCAGTGGTTCGCCGCCGTCGGTGGTGCCCAGCAGCAGCCGTCGGTGTCCGTCCCGGGTTCCGGCGAGCACCACATGGTGGCGTACGGGCGCGGCGACACCGAAGGGGGCGTCGACTCGGGTGAGCAGTCGCCCGGTCAGCCGCCGCGTGCCCGCCGGCAGCGCGGTGTCCGCTGCCGTGACGCGCCCGTCGGCGAGAGCGCCGAACAGGTTGTCGGCGGAGCCGCCGGCCAGGTCGGGTCGAATCCGCATCACCTCGCCGGCGGCCTGGGCGTCCATCGCCAGCACGGTGGCGGGCACGGCGGCCGGCCCGAGACGCATACTGTCCCGCCAGGCCGCCACGACCGCCTCCGTGCCCGGCAGATCGGTGAGCTGGTCGGCCCGGTCGTCGGGAGCGAAACCGTTCACCTCGGTCAGCCGCAGGTCGGCGCCGACCTGATGGGCGGCCTGATCGTCCAGTGAACGCCGGGAGGTGCCGGCGAGTGACCAGGCCAGGGTGCCGACCGCGACGGCGAGAGCGAGCAGCAGCACCGGCCCGGCGTGCGGCCGGCGGCCGGCCTGCCAGGTGCCGAGCATGACGGCGGCCCACGGTTTGCGGTCCAGCCAGCGCTCCGCGAGCCGGACCAGCGGAGGCAGCAGCCGCAGGGCGAGCACCGCCCCGGCCAGCACCCCGAGGGTGGGGGCGGCGGCCAGCAGGGGGTCGACGCCCAGCTCGCCACCGCGGGATCGCGACAGCGGTGAGGAGTAGCGGCTGAGCTGGTACCAGGCCAGCAGGGCCAGACCGACCAGCACCACATCCAGCCCGGCCCGCTGCACCACGCCGCGTCGGCTCGGGCGGGACCGGCTGGCCATGTCGGCGATGTAGCTGCCGCCACGGCGCAGGCTCGGCCCGATCATCGCCAGCGCGCAACCGGCGGCCGCAGCCCCGGCCACCAGCCACACCATCGAGTCGGGTGAAACGTCCGGACGCAGCGAGACCGCGGCGAGCCCGGGCAGCCGGTGGGCGGACCCGAGCAGCTCGGCGACGATCGGTGGGGTCAGGACCGCGGCGGGCAGGACGACCAGGGTGGCCTCCCGGGCGGTCAGCCCGGCCAACTGCCAGCGGGCGGCGCCCCGGGCGCGCAGCAGCGCGGTCTCGCCGCGGCGGTGCTCGGTGAGCAGGATGGCGACCAGCAGCAGCGCGTACCCGCCGAGCACCACCACCAGCAGCATCGGGGTGACCAACGCGGACCGGCCGACGAGGGTGGCCTGCTGCAACCGCGGCACCAGGTCGGCGAGGCCGCTGGTGGCCACCGCGGAGTCACCCAGACCGGCCGCCGCCGGGGTGGCGGTGACGATCCGGGTGGCGACCTCGGCCAGCCGGTCCAGCGCGCCGGTGGTGCTGATCCCGGACAGGTCGGGCTCGACCAGCCAGCCGGCGGAGGCGTTGGCCAGGAAGTGGCGGACGAAGTCGTCGCGGTGCACGGTCAGCGGGCCGTAGGTGGCCGCCTGCGGCATCGCACCGGTCGCCGCCTCCGGCGCCAACCGCCAGTACGCGTCGTCCGGGTCCACGGGGGTGAACACCCCCACCACGGTCACCTCGGTGACCCGGTCGGTGAGCCCGTCGGTGATCGGAATGCGGTCGCCCACCCCCACCCGCAGGGTCGCCGCGGCCGCTGCGGCCAGGGCGGTCTGCGGCTGGGCCGCGCCGGCCTGCGGCCAGGCGCCGGCGGTGAGCCGGGCGTGCGCGGGCAGGTCGTCGAGGAACATCACCGAGGCGTAGATGGTGCCGGTGCGGTCGGCGACGGCCTCCCCGGTGTCGCCCCGCAGCTGCCGGCCGGCCGCGTAGCCGGCGGCGGTGACCCGGGCGGTCAGCCCGTCCAGGTCGACCTCCACCTGCTCCCGCAGAGCGGTGTCGCGCTCCCGCAACACCTCACCGGTACGCCCGGCGGAGGCCCGCACCAGGATCGACCGTTCCTCGCCGGTGGCGGCGGCGAGCACGTGGCGGGTGCCCGAGTCGACCACGTCCCGGTTGTACGCGGCCAGACCGGTGAGCGCCACGGTCGCCACCAGCGCCGCCCCGGCCGCCGCGAGCAGCAGTCCCTTCGTGCCACGGGCGCGTCGCAACGCGAGCCTCATCCGTCGTACCCCCGCTGGTCTACGAGCCGGTACGGGCCCGCGGTCGGTGTCGTCATGCATCAGGAGCGGCGGGCCTTCGGAAAAGGTTCGCGGCAGTGATCGTTTCGTTATGTGGCTCGACGCGAGTTGACCCGGATGTTGGACCACGTCCGCCGTCTTCCACGTCTTCGCCGCAATCGTGCGGCTTCCCCACCGGTCCGGGGCGGGCGCTGGGTTTGAGTGCCAGGTTGCGGGGTATGGGCGGCCATGCGTACAGCACTGATGAACAAGCTGGAGCGTGCGTCCGCGCTGGACCGGGTGGGGGACAGGCTACAGCCGAAGGTGTGGTCGTTGCTGCGGCCGCAACGGGTCAAGGATGCCCTGCACGGGGTGTGGCTGGGCCATCCGCTGCACCCCGCGCTGGTGCAGATCCCGATCGGCGCCTGGATGAGCAGCGCGGTCCTTGACCTGATGCCCGGGCGGCGACGGACGCCCGGGCAGGAGCGGGCCGCCACGACCCTGGTCGCAGTCGGCACGGCGAGCGCGCTGCCGGCCGCGCTGACCGGCATCAACGACTGGTCGTGGCTCTGGCAGGAGGAACGGCGTGTCGGCCTGGTGCATGCCGCCACGAACACCCTGGCGGTGGCGCTCTACGCGGGCTCGCTCGCCGCACGGTTGCGCGGGCGTCACGGGCTCGGTCGTACGCTCGGGTTGTTCGGCTTGACGGCGGTGAGCGCGGGCGGGTATATCGGCGGCCACCTCGTGTACAAGCAGACCGCGCAGGTCAACCAGGGCGCCCCGGACATGCACCGGGTCGAGTACGGGTGGCGCCGGGTGGCCGATGTCGACTCGCTGCCGGAAGGCCAGATGCTTGCCCGGCGGGTCGACAACGTGCCTGTGGTGGTCTACCGCGACGGCAGCGACATCACCGTCATGCTGGCCCGCTGCGCCCACCAGAGCGGGCCGCTCGACCAGGGCAAGGTGATCCAGGTCGACGGGCAGCCCTGTGTCGTCTGCCCCTGGCACGGCAGCACCTTCCAGTTGAAGGACGGAGAGGTCGTGCACGGCCCGGCCAGCACCGATCAGCAGGTCCTGGCCACGCGGATCACCAACGGCGTGCTGGAGGCCGCACTGCCCTGACACCACAGGAAGGTGGACTCCCGCCGGCTGTGCACCTCGCACGACGAAAAGGAGGCGGCGTCTGCGCCGCTCAGCCCTCGGCGATGGCCGGGCGCGGGCCGAGGTCGCCGGCGCGGTGATGCCGCCGGCAGAGCACCTGGTAGCGGAGATCGCCGGTGTCGACGGTGTCGCCGATGACGACCTGCTCGCCCTCCCGGACCACCCGCCCACCCGCGACGCGGGCGTTGAGCAGGCCCTCCCGGCCGCACCAGCACAGCACCTCGACCTGGATGCGGGCTACCGAGTCGGCGAGTTCGAACAGCCGCTGGGCGGCGGGGAACAGGCAGGACCGGAAGTCGGTGGCCAGACCGAAGGCGTACACGTCCACGTCGTAGCTGTCGACCAGTTCGGCCATCTGCTCCACGTGCTGCACCGAGTAGAAGCTGGCCTCGTCGCAGATCAGGTAGTCCACCCGTACGCCGTCGGCCCACGCGTTGCGCACCAGGGCGCGCAGGTCCACCTCGTCGGTGATCTCGATCGCCTCGTGGGCCAGCCCGATGCGGGAGGTGACCTGCGGGCCGAGGGAACGGTCGATGCGGGTGGTGACCAGCCCTCGTCGTCCCTGCCGGGAGTGGTTGTGGTTCATCTGCAGGGCCATCGTGGACTTGCCGCAGTCCATCGGGCCCCAGTAGAACCGCAACGCGGCCGCGTGCGCCGGCCGCCCGTCCACACCCCGGGCGACAACGCACGCGACCGGGTTCTCGCCCGGCGCCCGCAGCGGTCGGGCCAGGCAGGTCGGTGTCGCGTCGTCGGCGGTAGTCACGAACGGGCAGCCTAGCCGATCATCACCGGGCCGCCGGTGCGGGTCACAGCACCCGCGGCGGAGTGTTGCCGGCCGCGACGATGGCCCGGCGCATCGGCACCGCCAGCAGCAGCGCGAAGCCGACCACAAAGAAGATCAGCAGGGAGACCAGGCCCACCCGGTAGGAGTTGGTCAGCTGGAACACCAGGCCGAACGCCAGCGGCCCGAGCCAGCTGGTGCCCTTGTCGCTGATCTCGTAGAAGCCGTAGTACTCGCCCTCCTTGCCGACCGGGATCAACTGGCTGAACAGCGACCGGCTCAGCGCCTGGCTGCCGCCGAGGACCAGGCCGATGGCGCCGCCGAGCAGCATGAACGGCAGCGGCGCCTCGGCCGGCAGCCGGAACGCGGCCACGATCACCGCGGTCCACAGCACCAGGCTCAACAGCACGGTCTTCCAGGCGCCGATGCGCCCGGCCAGCCCGCCCAGGGCCAGCGCCCCGCCGAAGGCCAGGAACTGCACCAGCAGGATCGTCACGATCAGGGTGCTCTGCTCCAGCCGCAGCTCCTCGGTGCCGTACTGGCTGGCCAGCGTGATGACGGTCTGGATGCCGTCGTTGTAGACCAGGAACGCCAGCAGGAAGAACAGCGTCAACGGGTACGCCTTGACCTCCCGCAGGGTGCGACCGAGCTGCCGGAACCCGTCGGTCAGCACGTTGCCGCGGCCACCGCCGGCCAGCGCGGCGGCCGTGGGGTGTTCACGTAGCCAGCGCAGCGGCACCAGGGTGAACGCCGCCCACCACAGACCGGCCGAGACGATGGACCAGCGGGCCAGGTCCAGGGTGCGCTCGGGGGTGCCGTTGTCGAACGACTGCACCGCGACGAGGTTCAACGCCAGCAGCAGACCTCCGCCGAGGTAGCCCAGCGCCCAACCGCGGCTGGAGATGCCGTCGCGTTCGTCCGGCCCACCCAGCTGCGGCAGGAACGAGTTGTACACCACGATCGCCGCGCCGAAGCTGATGTTGGCGATCAGGAACAGCGCGCCGCCGAGCAGGTACCGGTCACCGGTGACGAAGATCATCCCGATGGTGGCGAACGCGCCGGTGAACGCGGTGCCGGCCAGCAGTCGCTTCTTGTGCAGCGACCGGTCGGCGATGGCCCCGACCACCGGCAGCACGAAGACCGTCAGCAGCACCGACAGCGAGATCAAATACGGGTAGTACGAGCCGGCGGCCACCTTGATGCCCAGCGGGTAGACGTACCCGGCGCAGTCCGCGCCGAGTTCGCACCCGGCGGCGACCTTGGCGACGCTGGTCAGGAACGGCCCGAGGAACACCGTGATGACGGTGGTCTGAAAGGCCGAGTTGGCCCAGTCGTAGAAGTACCAGCCGGTGCGCTCGCGGCGCGTGCTGGTGGGCGGTGGGGTGTCGTCCTGCGCGGCGTGGGTCACCGTCTCGGCCATGTGGGGTTCCTTTGCCCTCAGGATGTTCAGGCGGCCCAGTGGCCGCGGCTGCGGTAGACGTCGCGCAGCACGCCGACGTGGTCGGTCATGATGCCATCAACCCCAAGATCAAGTAACTCGTGCATCTCGGCGGGTTCGTCGATCGTCCAGACGTGCACCTGCAGCCCCAGCCGATGCGCCATCCTCAGGAACCGGCGGTCCACCACCGGCACCCGGCCGTAGCGCACCGGCACCTGCGCGGCCACCACCGACGGCGGCAGCCGCACCGGCCGGCCGGTCAGCGAGGCCCACCGCAGCCGGGCCACCCCGCGCACCCCGAGGCTCGTGGCCACCCGCCCGCCGGTCATCGCCCGCAGCCGGGCCAACCGGCTGTCGCTGAACGAGGCCAGCAGCACCCGGTCACCCGCGCCGGCCCGGTCGAGCGTGGCCACCGTCGGCGTCACCGCCGGGTCGGACTTGACGTCGATGTTGAACCGTACCTGCGGCCACGCGTCGAGCACCTCGTCGAGGCGGGGCACCGCGGCGGCGCCGCCGACGCGTACCGTGGCCAGGTCGGCCCAGCGCAGCGCGGCGACGCGTCCCCGCTGCCCGGTGAGCCGGTCGAGGGTGGCGTCGTGGAACACCACGGCCACCCCGTCGGCGGTGGCGTGCACGTCGGTCTCCACGTACCGGTACCCCAGGTCGACCGCACGGGCGAAGGCGGCCGTGGTGTTCTCGTCGCCCCCGGCGGCACCGCCGCGGTGCGCGAACGCCAACGGAACGGGAGAGTCCAGGTAGGCGTAGCCGGTCGACACGCAGCGCAGTATGCCCGGCTGCCCGCAACCGCCGGTGACCGGGACGTGTCGCAGCACCCGAGCCGGTCGCCCGCGACCAGCGGCCACGACGGCCGCCACCGGTTCGGGGGCGCCGATCAGCCGGCGGCCGGCCGGCGCCGGTGCGAGCGGCTGGTGTCGACGGGACGTCCGGGGTCCACGTGCCGGGGCCGGTCAGGTTCGTCCGGCCGCAGCGGGGCGAGGGCGTCGGTGAGGGCGTCGATGATCCGGTCGGTGGCCTGCCGGGCCGCGCCGGGAGCGCCGTGGGTCAGGTCGGCCAGCGCCACCGGGTCACCGAAGTGCACCCGCACCGTCGGGCGGCGCAGCAGCGCGCGGGCGATGCCGCCCAGCATTCCCTTGGGCGCCCGGTAGGGCAGCACCTCGTGGCTGCCCCACTGGGCGACCGGGACGACCGGGGCGCCGCAGGCCAGGGCGAGTCGGGCGGTGCCGGTCTTGCCGCGTTCGGGCCACAGGCCCGGGTCCAGGCCGATGCGACCTTCGGGGTAGATCAGGATCGCCGCGCCGGCGGCGGCCGCCGCGGCGGCGTCGTCCAGGGCCCGGTGTACGCCGCTGGTGCCCCGGTCGACGCGGATGTGCCCGGCGGCGCGCATGGCGGCGCCGATCACCGGTACGCGGAACAGCCCGCCGGTGGCCATGATCCGGGGCGCGATCCGGCGGGCCCGGCAGGCGGCGGTGAGCACGATCGGGTCGAACGGGCTGATGTGGTTGGCGGCGAGGATCAGCGGCCCGCCGCGCAGCCGCGCGGGGATGTCGCCGGTGACCTCCAGGCGGGCCAGCAGCCCCACCACGATGCGGGCGAGCACCTGCACGGCGCGCCAGATCAGCGGTGGTTGCCAGGGGGAGTGGGCGACGTCCATCAGCCGATCATGGTCGCACGTCCGGCGTCACCGGCGGCGGGCGGGGCGGGCCGTAGGGCAGAGGTGAGCAGGGTCATCGGTCCCGGGACGATTCAGGTCTGACGCCCCTGCCGAACCCTCTACGACACCCGGTAGTATTTACTACGTCTTGTAGTACGAGTGCAGCCTGGGGGTCGCAGGTGGACGCGTTGGACGTCGCCCGCTGGCAGTTCGGTGTCACCACCGTCTACCACTTTCTCTTCGTGCCGCTGACCATCGGCCTGTCCGTCCTGGTCGCCATCCTGCAGACCCTCTGGCACCGCACCGGCAACGAGAAGTACCTCAAACTCACCAAGTTCTACGGCAAACTCTTCATGATCAACTTCGCCATGGGCGTGGTCACCGGCATCGTGCAGGAGTTCCAGTTCGGCATGAACTGGAGCGACTACTCCCGCTTCGTCGGCGACATCTTCGGCGCACCCCTGGCCATCGAGGCCCTCGTCGCCTTCTTCCTCGAATCCACCTTCATCGGCCTGTGGATCTTCGGCTGGGACCGGCTGCCCAAACGCGTGCACCTGGCCACCATCTGGGCCGCCGCCATCGGCACCAACCTCTCGGCCTACTTCATCCTCGCCGCCAACTCGTTCATGCAGAACCCCGTCGGCTACCGCTACAACCCCGACACCGGCCGGGCCGAACTGACCGACTTCGTCGCCGTGCTCACCAACGAGGTCGCCCTGATCACCTTCCCGCACACCATCGCCGGCGCCTTCCTCGTCGCCGGATCGCTGCTGGTGGCGGTCGCCCTGTGGCACCTGATCCGCAACCGCGACAGCGCCGACACCCCCGCCTACCGCTTCGCCGCGAAGTTCGGCTCCTGGGTCACCCTGGTCGCCACCGCAGCCGTCGTCATCACCGGCGACATCCAAGGCAAGATCATGACCGAGGTGCAGCCAATGAAAATGGCCGCAGCCGAAGCCATCTACGACACCGAGAGCCCCGCGTCGCTCTCCGTACTCACCATCGGCAGCCTCGACGGCAGCCGCGAACTGTTCGCCATCAAGATCCCCTACCTGCTGTCCTACCTCGGCACCGGCGACCCCAACGGCACCGTGCACGGCATCAACGACCTCCAGGCCCTCTACACCGCCCAGTACGGCCCCGGCAGCTACACCCCGATCATCCCGGTCACCTACTGGAGCTTCCGCTTCATGATCGGATTCGGGCTCGCCGCCGCCGCCATCGCCCTGCTCGTGCTCTGGACCCAACGCCGCGGCCGCGCCGTGCCCAACAGCAAGTGGCTGCTGCGCGCCGGCCTGGCCATGCCCATCCTGCCGCTGCTGGCCAACTCCTTCGGCTGGATCTTCACCGAGATGGGCCGCCAACCCTGGATCGTCTTCGGCGAAATGCTCACCCGCGACGGCGTGTCCCGCAGCGTCTCCCTCACTGAGGTCCTCACCAGCTTCACCGCCTTCACCCTCATCTACGCCGTCCTCGCCGTCATCGAGGTGAAACTGCTCATCCGCTACGCCAGGGCCGGCGTACCCGACGTCACGCCCGCCGCCGAACCCGACGACACCGACGACACCGAACGCCCGCTCGCCTTCGCCTACTGACCGGAGCCCATCGTGGAACTGACCACCATCTGGTTTCTCCTCGTCGCCGTGCTGTTCACCGGCTACTTCATCCTCGAGGGCTTCGACTTCGGCGTCGGCATGCTGCTGCCCGTCCTCGGCCGCGACGACCGCGAACGCCGCGTCATGATCAACACCATCGGGCCGGTCTGGGACGGCAACGAGGTCTGGCTCATCACCGCCGGCGGCGCCATGTTCGCCGCCTTCCCCGAGTGGTACGCCACCCTCTTCTCCGGCTTCTACCTACCCCTGCTGCTCATCCTGCTCGCGCTGATCGCCCGCGGCGTCGCCTTCGAATACCGCCACAAACGCCCCGAGCCCACCTGGAAACGCCGCTGGGACAACGCCATCTTCTACGGCTCGCTCATCCCCGCCGTCCTCTGGGGCGTCGCGTTCGCCAACATCCTGCGCGGCGTACCCCTGTCCGCAGACCACGAGTACGTCGGCGGCCTGCTCGACCTACTCAACCCGTACGCCCTGCTCGGCGGCGCCACCACCGCGGCGCTGTTCCTCACCCACGGCGCCGTGTTCATCGCCCTCAAAACCCTCGGCGACATCCGCGACCGCGCCGCCGCCCTCGCCGTGCGCCTCGGCGCGATCGCCGCCGTGCTCGCCGTGGCCTTCCTCGCCTGGACCCTGACCATCCGCTCCAGCGCCGCCGCCGTCGTGCTCGCCGCCGGCGCCGCCGCAGCCCTGCTCGGCGGGCTCGCCGCCGCCAAGGTACGCCGCGAAGGCTGGGCCTTCACCGGCACCGCCGTGGCGATCGCCCTGGCCGTGGCGACCCTGTTCGCCGCGCTGTTTCCCAACGTGCTGCCCTCCACGCTGGACCCCGCCGGCACCCTGACCGCCACCAACGCCGCCTCCACCCCCTACACCCTGAAGATCATGACCTGGGTGGCGGTGATCTTCACCCCGATCGTGCTGGCCTACCAGGGCTGGACCTACTGGGTCTTCCGCAAGCGCATCGGCGTCACCCACATCCCGCAACAGTGACCCGGCGATCGGCACGCGCCGCTCATCCACCACACCGCCGCACCGACCCCTCCCGGCCGACAAACCCCTCGACAGCCTCGCCGACGCGGCTATCGTCGGGCGCGTGCAACCCACCGTCCGCGAACTCCACCCCGACGAACTCACCGCCGCCTGGCACCTCGGCCGGCTCGCCTTCGGCTCCGACCCGCAACAACCCCCACCACCGCCTAGCACCAACCACACCATCTACGGCGCCTTCGACGGCGCCAACCTCATCGGCAAAGCCGTCGACCTGCACGACGAACAGTGGTGGAGCGGCCGGACCGTGCCCACAGCCGACGTCGCCGGCGTCGCCGTCGCCCCCGAAGCCCGCGGCACCGGCGTCGCCCGCGCCCTCCTACGTACCCTGCTGCGCGGCGCCCACGACCGCGGCGCCGCCATCAGCGCCCTCTTCCCCAGCACCCCCGCCCCCTACCGGGCCTGCGGCTGGGACATCGCCGGCCAGCTGCGCACCCTCGACCTGCCCACCGCCGCGCTGCCCCGACACCGCCCGCAACCGCACCTGGCCGTACGCGCCGGCACCAGCGCCGACCTGCCCGCCACCGCCGACCTGCACCGGCGCGTCGCCCGACACCGCAACGGCCTGCTCACCCGCGCCCACCCCCGGTTCAACACCGGCGACGAACTGCCCTACGACGGGCTCACCCTCGTCGAACACGACAACACCCTGGTCGGCTACGCCGGCTGGGACCGCGGCCGCGGCTACAGCCCCGACGCCGTACTCACCGTCGAGGACATCCTCGCCGCCGACGCCGACGCCGCCCGCGCCCTCGTCGGCGTCCTGGCCAGCTGGCACAGCGTCACCCCGACGCTGCGCGTCACCCCACTACCCGGCGACGCCATCTGCGCCCACCTGCCCCTCGAACTCGCCCGCGAACACGGACGCGACGCCTGGATGCACCGACCCGTCGACGTCGTCCGCGCCGTCGAAACCCGCGGCTGGCCCGCCCACACCCACGGCACGGTCACCTTCACCCTCACCGACGACCTCGCCGACTGGAACACCGGCACCTGGCAACTCACCGTCGCCGACAGCACCGGCACACTGCACCGGGTCACCCACGACGCCGACCTGCACCTGACCGTGCGCGGCTTCGCGCTGCTCTACACCGGCACCGCCACCGCCCGCACCCTCGCCGAAACCGGCCTGCTGCGACACACCACCCCGGACCCGAGCGCCCTGGACCTGCTCGCCGCCGGCCCACCCGCCCAAGCCCTCGACTCCTTCTGACCGGCTCCCGACCAGCGGCCTTCCGGCCCGCCCACCCAGCAAACGGCAACGGCCGGCCCAGGCAACCGCCCGGGCCGGCCACGCCCCACCGCCGATCAGCCCGCCTCGCGCAACTCCGCCAACCGGGCCTCGATCTCCGCCAACTCCGCCCGCAACTTCTCCGCCTGCCGCTCCGCCTCCGACCGTTCCGCGGCCAGGATCTGCTCCACCGCCTCCTGCACCCCCGGCACATCCACCAACGCCACCATCCGCAGCGCCTCCGCCGGCTTGAGCACGTACGGCTTGGCCAACACCTTCCCACCCTGCTGCGCCGCCACCGTCCACTCACCCTCGGCGTACGCCAACGTCACCGTCAACCCCGCCGGCCCCTTCGGCTTCACCGCCTTCACCGCCCGCCGCGCCGGCTTCGTCTCCACCGCCTCCACCTTCGGCTCCTCCCGCTCCTCCCGCCGCGGCTGCGGCGCCTGATCCAACACGAACTCCGGCCCCGCCACCACCGGCTCGGCCGACGGCGGCTCCACCTTCTGCTCCACCGGCCGACGCCCCGCACCCTTCGGCGCCACCGCCACATCCGCGGGGGAGAAGGGCAACTCGTCACGACCGAACCGCACCACCACGAACTCGTCGGACACCGCCGGATCCGTCAACTCCACCACCTGACCCAACTGCCCGGCGATCTGCCCCGCCGCCGCCGTGAACACCACCCTCGGCTTCCGGCCCGCGGCCAACGCCTCCCGGATACCGCGTACCTCCTCATCGGACAAACCCTGGCCAGCGGCACCCATCGCACAACCTCTTTCCTCGTACACGTGTCCAGACGCCTGCCTTGATACCAGCCGCCAGCGACAACCCGAAGATCAGCCCCCACCACCCACGCCGCGACCACCACCGGTAACGTCGCCCACACCGACCAGGGCAGGGGAGCAGACCAATGACGACACCCGTCACCGTCATCACCGGCGGCACCCGCGGCATCGGCGCCGCCACCGCCCGCCGCCTCGCCCACACCGGCCACCACCTCGCCCTCGGCTACCACCGCGACCACCACACCGCCGACACCATCACCACCGAACTACGCGCCACCGGCGTACGCGCCATCGCCGTACCCGCCGACACCCGCGACCCCGACCAGGTCACCGCCCTGTTCGACGCCGCCGCCCAACTCGGCCCCATCACCGGCCTGGTCAACAACGCCGGCATCACCAGCCCCATCGGCCCCTTCACCGACCTCCACCCCGACGACCTGCGCCACGTCGTCGACGTCAACCTCATCGGCTACGTCCTCTGCGCCCAACAGGCCGCCCGCCGCATGACCCACGGCGCCGCCATCGTCAACATCTCCTCCGCCGCCGCCACCCTCGGCAGCCCAGGGGAGTACGTCCACTACGCCGCCGTCAAAGCCGCCACCGACACCCTCACCATCGGCCTGGCCAAGGAACTCGCCGGCCACGGCATCCGCGTCAACGCCGTCGCCCCCGGCATCATCCGCACCGACATCCACGCCCTGTCCGGCCAACCCGACCGACCCGACCGCGCCGCCAGCCGCATCCCACTCGGCCGCCCCGGCGAACCCGACGAGGTCGCCGCCGCCATCGCCTGGCTGCTCAGCCCCGACGCCTCCTACACCACCGGCGCCATCCTCCGCGTCGGCGGCGGCCTCTGACCACCACACCGCCGCTCGCGACACCCCGGCAGCCCGAACCACCACCTACCCACCTCACCCACCCAGGCATGCCACCCGCCGCAGGCGGGTAACCGCCGCCGTGGACAGCGCACGCATCGCCGACCACGGCTTCCTCGCCGACGGACACAGCGCGGCCCTGGTCGACCGCGCCGGATCCGTCAACTGGTGGTGCCCGCCGCGCTTCGACGCACCCTCCGTCTTCGCCCGCCTCCTCGACGACGACGCCGGCCACTGGTCGATCCAACCCGACGAACCCTTCACCACCGAACGGTCCTACCTCCACGACACCCTGGTACTGCGCACCGTCTTCACCACCGACCACGGCAGCGTCGCGCTGACCGACGCCCTCGCCCTCGAACCCGGCGCCCGCGGCCACGACATCGGCCTGCACGCACCCCGCGCGTTGGTCCGACTGGTCGAAGGACTCACCGGAGCCGTCCCGATCCGCCTCGACTACCGGCCACGCTTCGAATACGGGCAGGTAACCGCCTACCTCACCGAACACGACGGCACCGTCGACGCCGGCGCCGGCGCCTGCCGCCTCAGCCTGCGCGGCGACGCCCCGCTGACCTGCGACCAGGGCAACGCCACCGCCACCTTCACCGTACGAGCCACCGAAACCTACCGCTTCACCCTCGGACAAGCACCGACCTACAGCTCCGACCCACCCGCCCTGCCCGACGCCGACCAGGCGATCACCAACGCCGTCACCAGCTGGCGCTCCTGGACCGACCTGCACCGCGACCAATACCGCGGCCCCTTCGCCGACCAGGTCCGACGCAGCGCCATCGTCCTGCAGGGAATGACCTACCAACCCAGCGGCGCCATCGTCGCCGCAGCCACCACATCCCTGCCCGAGGAACCCGGCGGCCACCGCAACTACGACTACCGCTACGTCTGGGTACGCGACTTCAGCCTCACCCTCCAAGCCCTCTGGCGAGCCGCCTGCCCCGACGAAGCCACCCGACAGTTCACCTGGGTGGCCCACGCGACCGGACGAATCAGCGACGCCCCCGTCCCGATCATGTACGGCGTACAGGGCGAACGAGACCTCACCGAACACCACCTCGACCACATGCGCGGATACGCCCACAGCCGACCCGTCACCGTCGGCAACGACGCCTGGAAGCAGCGACAAAACGACGTACTCGGCGAAGTCCTCGACGCAGCCTGGCTGATGCGCCACTACCTCGACCCCATGACCCCCGAAGTCCGGCAACTCCTGCGCGACCTCACCGACCAGGCGATCCTCAGCTGGCACCGCCCCGACGCCGGCATGTGGGAAGCCCGAGACACGCAACGGCACTACCTCTCCTCGAAAGTGCAATGCTGGACCGCCCTGGACCGCGCCGTCCGCTTCGGCCTCCAACTCGGCGACCGGACCGAAGTGACCCGCTGGACCACCGTCCGCGACGACATCCGCCAGTACGTGCTCACCGAAGGCTGGAACGAACGCATCGGCGCCTTCACCGGAGCCGTCGACTCCGCCGAACTCGACGCCTCCGTGCTGCTCATGCCGCTGGTCGGCTTCCTGCCGGCCGACGACCCGCGGATGCGCTCCACGATCGACGTCATCGAACGCGAACTGTCCCACGACGGCCTGCTGCGCCGCTGGAGCGGCGACCCCGCCGGCTTCGTCATCTGCTCCTTCTGGCTGGTCAGCTGCCTCGCGCTGGCCGGCGAGGTGGACCGCGCCGAAGCGCTGTTCCGGCAACTCGCCGGCCGGGTCAACGACCTGGGCCTGTTCGCCGAACAGATCGACCCCACCACCGGGGAACAACTCGGCAACTTCCCGCAAGCCTTCTCCCACATCGGGCTGATCAACGCCGCCGGTCAACTCACCGAGGCCGCCGAGCGGCGGGCCGCCGCAGGCCGACCGCGACACCCCGTGCCGGCCGGTACGGGTCGCACGGAAGGAGCACCCTCATGACCGCACGCCTGGCCGGAAAAACCGCCCTCATCACCGGCTCCGACTCCGGAATCGGACAAGCCACCGCGATCGAGTTCGCCCGGGAAGGCGCCGACGTCGTGGTCCACTACCTGCACGATGACGCCGGCGCCGACCACACCAGGACCGAAGTGGAACGCGCCGGCCGCCGCGCCGTCGTGGTGCAGGGCGACATCAGCGTCGAACACCAGGTCGAGGCGATGTTCGACGAAGCGCTCAACGCCTTCGGCACGCTCGACATACTGATGAACAACGCCGGCGTGGACGCCTCCGGCACCCCCGTGGCCGACCTGGACACCGCCACCTGGGACCGGGCCATCCGAACCAACGTCTACGGCGCGTTCTTCTGCTCCCGACGCTTCGTACGACACCGCCGCGACCACGGCGGCAACGGCAAGATCATCAACATCACGTCGATCCACCAGGAAGTCGCCCGAGCCGGCGGCGCGGACTACGACACCAGCAAGGGCGCCCTGCTGGAATTCGCCAAGAGCCTCGCCCTGGAAGTCGCCCCCATGCACATGAACGTCAACAACATCGGCCCCGGCATGGTCCTCACACCCTTCAACCAACGCGCCATCGACGACCCGAAATACCTCGAGGAGCAGGTCCAGAGCATCCCCTTCAAACGCGCCGCACAGCCGACCGAGATCGCCAAACTCGCGGTCTTCCTCGCCAGCCCCGACGCCGACTACGTGACCGGCTCGACGTACTTCATCGACGGCGGCCTCATGCAGAACCAGGGCCAAGGCGCCTGACCGGGCCACCGGCGAAAATCTTCACCCCACCGCTCAACCTGTCGCCCACCAGGCAGCGTCTTACCTCCCATGCAAACAGAAGTGCGCTGGACGATGCGGACCGGTCATGCCGGGTGAAGACGAGGAACGGTTCCGCGAATTCGTGTCGGAACAGTGGGGGCCATTGACCCGAACGGCCTACCTACTGACCGGAGACCGGGGCACCGCCGAGGACCTGGTGCAGTCGGCCTTGGAGAAAACCCACCGGCGATGGGGCCGCGTCCTTCGCAAGGACGCACCCGTCGTCTACGTCCGCCGGGTGATGGTCAACACCGCCGTGTCGTGGCGACGCCGCCGCCGAACAGTCGAAGTACCCCTCCTCGAAGCCGACGCCGTCACGGCACCGGACGCCTACCACCGGGCCGAAAACCGACACCAGTTGCTGGAGGCGCTGCGGCGCCTGCCGCCGAGAATGCGCGCCGTGCTCGTCCTCCGCTACTTCGAGGACCTCAGCGAGGCAGACATCGCCAAAGTCCTCAACTGCTCGACCGGAACGGTCAAAAGCCAGGCATCGCGCGGACTCGCCCGACTGCGAGCCGACCTGAAGCCGCCGTCCACGCTCATCGGGACAAGCCTGCAGGAGGACCCAGCATGACCCCACACGTCGAAACCACGCTACGCGACACCCTCCGCGCCGAGGCCGACACGGTGACCGTCGCGGACGACCCGTGGCCACGATTCACCCAACGAGAAAAGGTCCACCGCCGCGCACGCCGATTCCGCGCCGGCGTGATCGCCGCAATCCTGGCCGCCGCCGTCGGCATACAGACCAACCTGATACCCCTACCCGGATGGGTTCCCGGCATCGCCGTCGCCTCATCGCCGTCACCACTGGCCGACGGACCCACCCGCGGCGCCCTCGCCGCCGATCACACCTGGCTGAACGGCTTACGCAGGCAGGTCACCGACCTGCACGACCCACAGGGATGGTGGAGAGTCACCGACCGCGACGCGATCCGGATCGTGTACGCCGACGACATCCCCGGCCGCCGGATCGCGCTGGTCTTCGTCCCCCTACGCCTGGGCGTCATCACCAGCTCCACGCTCATCTGGTTCAGCGGACCGCCCGGCGCCGAACCGGACCAGATGGAACAGGGCGGCAACGACACCGCCGACACCCGGGTGATCACCTGGATGGAAAGCGACCCGAACAACGGCGGCGCCGCAGTGGTCATCGGACCTGCCGGTTCCACCGTGACGATCAGCAGCGTCACCGGCTACGCCCCGGAGGGCGTCGTGGAAAGCCACCAACTCTCCTCATCGGCCGGCACCGGCACCGGCATCGGCGTCGCCCAGGTGCCGCCGAGCAGACTCGTCGGGGGACCCGCGCTCGTCGCCCTGGTCATCCACGACGACACCGTCATCTACGAAGGCCCCATATTCGGCAGCTGGACCGGACCGGACACCAGCCACGAGCCGACCGACGACATGCTCGCCGCCGCCGTCCGCCACACCCGAGGACTCGTCATCGACCGGGCCATCCTCGCCCGCTTCGTCGGTTCCGCGTTGCAGGACAGCCGGCTGTCCGCCCGCGACGTCACGATCCGCGTACGCTGGTGCGGCCGCATCAACGACAAACCCGCCGCGCTGTTCACGATCCAACCCCGAGACGGCGGCGTCATCGCCTACGCCATGCACGGCGACACCACCGGCTGGCGAACCGGCCTGCGGCTGCTACTGCCCGCCGACGGCGTCGACCAACGCCCCATCGCCTGGCGGATGCGCGTCGAAGGCAGGGAAACCCGAACCGACCGCGTCATCGTGGTAGCCCCACCGGACGCGGCCACCGTCACCGTCACCACCCTGGGCGGCACCCCGACCCCGGTCACCCTCGACGCATCCGGCTTCGGCGCCACCACCGTCCCGCCAACCAGGCCCGCAACCGTCACCGCCCACACCGCCGACGGCACCACGCTCGCGAGCACCCCCATCCCCGCCTTCGAAACCAACACCGGCGGACTGCCAGGCACCACCCCGAACACCCGAATCACCGGATAGCCACAACAGGCGCCCGACGATGGGCCGGGGCCCGTGGACTCGGCCCATCGTCGGGGGAGAGGCCACCCACAGTCCACCATGGCCGATCGACTGGCATGATCATGCTGAGTCGTCTCGGCGGCAAACCCACCACTGCACCTGCTCGCGCACGGGGCTGTACACGATGCTGGCCGGCGCGATCAGCGCGGAGCAGGCGATGGAGCTGGAACGAATCTTGCACCTCAGGGTCGGGCAGTTTCGGGTGGGAGACGACGTCGCCACGTGCCACGTAGCCGGTCTGCAGGGCAAACGGGTGGTAGGTGGCTGGCCCGTGCGGCGTCCCGCCGAAGGTGACCGCAGTGTCGATGCTCGCGATGATCGAAGATCCGACTTCGAGTGCAGCCACCCGCGTACGGGCGATGGTGAGCGGCTGCTTGCCGTACAGGTTGCTGAGCCGCACTCGCAGACGCTCACCGCCACCACGCACTCGCACGACCTGACGCAGGGCTTGGTCGTGGAAGCCGCGGGACGGGTAGACGAGTGCCAGCGACTCGTATGGGCTGACTGGCGCGGACCGAAACGCCGCCGTTCACGTCATCGTCATCGCAGAACCTCCAGGGTGAGCTCGTGGAGCCGGGCTGCGGGGCGTGGGTCGAAGGACGGCTGGTCCAGGCTGATCGGCTGGTCTTGCATGAACGCGCTGAGCGGTTCGGCGGGCGGGTGATCGATGCGGGTAACGATCGGCTTGATGCCCTCCTCGACCGGCTTGCCGTACCGCCTGAGCGAGGCGACGTGGGCAGCGGTCGGCGCATCGTACTCGCCGGCGAAGCTGGTCGACACGCCGCCAGGATTGATCAACACATATCTGGTACGGCTGACCCGTTGGGTGGCGTAGGCGACCCCGAGGAGGTCGTTTGCCTTTCCCGCCTGCATCTGGGCCGCCACCCCGTTGTAGCCGTGTTTCAGCATGAGGTCGTTCCAATGGATCGCATCCATCGGGAGGCCGGGCCCCGACACGTTGACGATGACCTGCGGGTCGGCCAGGCCGTGGCTGAGCAGGAACCGGCTCAGGTACTCCAGCGCGAACGTGCCCTCGACGCCGTCCGCAGCCTCGAAGCGGGTCGAGCGGAAGTACCGGGCGCACAGCACGAGCGCGTCCACGGTGGGGAACGCGGAGGTGATCTCTTCGATTACCCGCCGGTTTTCGCTGATCAAGCTCAGGTCCGCCGGGATGAAATGGGCGTTGGGCAGCGTCGCGGCCTTCTCCTTGTCCCGGCCGATGATGGCGACGGTGTCACCTCGTTCGAGATAGGTGCGGGCGAGCGCTCGGCCCATCCCGTCGGTGCCGCCAGTGATCACTATCGTTTTCATCAGGATGTCCTCCCAGACGTGGCGAGTTCCTCTTGTACAGCCGGCACCTGGGGCCGGCCGGGCAGAAGCGGGATAGCGGCGAGGACGACCACGATCATGGCGACGGCGAACCAGAAGACGCCGTGGAAGCCGGTTATCGGATCGCTGGCGATCTGCACGATGAGCGTGACGAGCGCGACGCCGAGCGCGGCGCCGAGCTGGTTGAGCATGTAGAGCATCGAACTGCCCTGCGCCACCATGGAGGTGGGCAGGGTGCGGTAGAGCGACCCCATCGTGGGAGCGCTGAAGCAACCCATGCCCAGACCGATGGTGAAGGCGGCCAGAACGGGCCACAGTTCGATGGTGTCCGCGCCGATCTGGGTGAAGGCCAGCCCGCTGAGGGCGGCCACGATCGCGCCGGCGGTGGCCAGGCCTCGGGCACCGAGCCGGTCCGACAGTCTGCCAGCGAGTGGCATGGCGATGGCGCCACCGAGGCCGGCCGGTGCCATCAGTAGTCCGGCGGCGAGCACCCCGTGCCCGTGTGCCTGCTGGTAGTACAGCGGCAGCGCGAACAGGGTGGCGAAGTTGGCCAGGCCGCCGAGCCCCATGATGGTGACGCTGGCCGTGAAGCCGCGGCTGGTGAACAGGCGCAGGTCGATCAGGGGTGGTGTGCGCTGGGCGAGGAGCGCGTGGATGGCGTAGCCGGTCAGCAGCACGGCGCCGGCGGCCAGCGGGATGAGCGCCTGCCAGGTAATGAACGCGGCCTGCTCGGCCGCCTGCGACATTGCCAGGACGAGAGCGGTGAAGCCCGGCCCTAGCAGGGCCAGGCCGAGGACGTCGAGCCTGACTCGGGGCTGCTGCCCGGCCGGCGGGTCCGCAGGCAGCACGCGACCGGCGAGCAGGTAGGCGATGGCTCCGACGGGCACGCTGAGCAGGAACATCCAGCGCCACGGCAGGCTGGCGAGGATGGCCCCGCCCGCGATCGGGCCGAGGACCGGGCCGAGGGAGAGCACCACGCCCATCAGGCCCATCACGCGTCCCGCGCGGTGGGGGCCTGCGGCGCGGGCCAGCAGGATCAGCACGAGCGGGTCGAGGATGCCGGCGCCGATGCCCTGAAGGGTGCGGAAGGCGATCAGGCTGCCGACGTTCCAGGCCAGTCCGGCGGCGAGTGATCCGGCCAGGAATATCAGGAGGCCGATCAGCCACAGCCGCTTGCCGCCGAACCGGTCGACGGCCCAGGTGGTGAACGGGATGGTGGCCGTGACGGCCAGCAGGAAGCCGGTGGAGGTCCAGCCGACAGTGCTGAGCGAGGTGTCGAAGGCCTTGGCCAGGGTGTCGGTCGCTACGGCGGCCATGGTGCTGTTGAGAATGCCGAGCAGCCCGCCAAGCAGAACCACGGCGATCATCCGCAACAGCGGCCGATCCAGACGATCTGAACTCACGGGTTCAAGTTAGTTGCCCGACGCGTTCGCGCGCAACCAGATCGTTCACTAAGTTGAACCAGCAGGTACAATCGAGGGCATGACCGGAGCTCGAACTGCGGCAGGCTCTCGCGGACGGATCGACAAGCGGCAGGCGATCCTGGAAGGCGCCTTCAGGGTGTTCGCCCGGCAGGGGTACGCCCAGGCCTGCGTGCAGGAGATCGCGGACGAGGCAGGCGTGGCCAAGCCGACGGTGTACAACCACCTCACCGACAAGGTCACCCTGTTCCGGCACGCACTGGAGGCCGTGGCGCAGACTGCGCTGAACGAGCGGCTGGCCGCCCTCGAGCCCCTCCACGAGCCCGGCGAGGACCTGCGCGCGACGCTGGAAGAGGTGGGTCACGGCCTGCTCCGGCTCCACTGCGATGACCGTTCGTGCGCGCTGCGACGGCTGCTCTACTCGGAGATCAACAGATTCCCCGACGCCCTCGACATCGTCCGGCAGAGTGGACCTCATCGCCTCAACGAAGCCCTGGCCGACCGGTTCGCGCGGCTCATGCTCGCCGGTCGCCTCCAGGCCGGCGACCCGGCCCAGGCGGCCGAGCAGTTCATGGCCCTGCTCATCGGCCCGTTGGAGGCCCGTTCCGAGATGGGCACACGCCAGATCGACGATGCCGAACTGCGTCAGGTGGCCATCGCCGCCGTCCGAACCTTCCTGCTGGCCTTCAGCGAGCAGCGCGCCGACGGCGGCTAGAAAGCACGCACCGTCTCCGGTTAACGGCCTCAGCGCATCCTTATCCAGCCGCGATCCGCGCGTCGGCCACTGCGGTCAAGCGTCGTCGTCCGGGCGGCGCGTCAGCGGCGCGGTGTCGAGGGCGCGGCTGAGTGTCCACCGGGAGACGCGCAGCTTGGCGGCGACGGCGGCTCGGGTTTGCCCGGCGCCGAGCAGGGTGCGGGCGTCGGTGATCTGTTCGGAGGTCAGGGTGCGGGGCGAAAACGATCGTTATTGCCCCCATGCCTGCCAGGACGCCGACGCCCGGCCCTCACCGAAGTTGATCTTGCCTAACGGGACTTCTCCGAGCATTAGTCCTCAAAGGCCAAAGCGAGGGGGAGGGGCGTGACCGCGACGACCATCGGCTCGTGGCGACTCGACAGAGCTGCCCTCCTCGCCACGAATCCACCGTCTGATCTGTCGTCGTTGCCCGTTCAGCGCCGAACGTGCGAGGGTTGGCGGCCAGGCCGATAGCCCGAGTAAGCAGGTGGGACGAATGGCGACCATCTATCGCGAGGCGAAGCTGACGGTGACAGCGGACGTGGCGTGGGACTTCCTCGATCGCTACACCCGCGCGGAGGTGCACATCTTCTCCGCCTGCGCGGGCGAGCGCCAAGAGGACGACTACCGCGTGGTCACCCTGGCCGACGGCACCGAGATCTGGGAGCGCAACGTGGCCGTCGATCCCGCCCTGATGCGGGCCGTCTACACGATCCCCGGGTTTCCCGGGGCAGAGCATCACCAGGCCGAGATGCGGGTGCTGGCCGACGGCGAGGGGGCGGCGACGTTGGTCTGGACAACCGACCTGCTGCCGCACGAGTTGGTGGAACACCTCAGCGAGGCGTACGAGGTCATGTTCAACGAACTGGTAGCGGCGGTCAACGAGCACGGCGAACAGGCGGCCTAGCAGCCCTTCTGGTTGCTGAGCGACGCCTCGCAGCCCAGATTCGATAATCTACATTATGTAAAGCTGGCTGCGGGGCGGACCTCCCCGGTCAGCCGGCCGGGGCGAACTCGACCTCCACCGTCGGCACGGCGCCGGCCTGCCGTCCCGGAGCGGACTGGAAGCGCCAGTACAGGTTGGTGTGCGCGATCACCTGGTGCGGCGGCGGCGCGCCGTACGCGCTGAGGTCTTCGGTGGTGTGTGCGTCGGCGACCAGCGTGGCGTCGTAGCCGCGCACCAGCGCGCCGTGCAGGGTCGAGCGGATGCAGTTGGCGATCACGCCGGCGCCGGCGACCACTGCCTGCTGGACGTCGATGACGAGCAGCGCGGTGTTCGTCCGCTCGGGCAGGGTCGTCATGGTGTGCCTCCATCGCTCGAGCCGGTGGCGTCACGCTAGAGCCGACCACCGACACTTCCCCCCCGTCCCCGGAGGGCAGCACCAGACGCGAAAATCATGCATAATATGCCTTATGCATGACAAATCGGGTGATAGCGTTGTGACGCTGATCGAGGACTTCCTGACCGCACGCGCCACCCGCAAGCCCTCCCCCCACACCCAGGCGGCGTACCGGCGGGATCTGACCACCGTGGCCGCCCTCGCCGCAGAACTGGCCACCCCTCCCCTCCCCCTCGAAAATCTGCAGATCGGCGGGCTCTCCCCCAGACTCCTGCGGACGGCCTTCGCCCGGTTCGCCGCCGACCGGGCCGCCGCTTCCGTCGCACGCGCCTGGTCGACCTGGAACGGCTTCTTCTCCTTCCTGGTCGCCGAGCAGGTGGTGACGGGCAATCCCATGCCGGCGGTGGGTCGTCCCCGGGCCCCGCTCCCTGTGCCGAAGCCACTGCGCGGCGAGGACACCCCGGAACGGCTGCTCGCCTCGGCCGCGCGAAGCGAGGGACGGCAGCGTGATCCGTGGCCGGAGCGGGACGTGGCGGTGCTGGCCCTGGCGCTCTGCGCCGGCCTGCGGCTGTCGGAGCTGCTGGCGCTGCGGGTCGGTTCGCTCGCCGGTCGGCCGGGCGAGCGGCGGTTGGAGGTGTCGGGCAAGGGTGGGCGGCCCCGGATGTTGCCGGTGGAGCCGGATCTGGACGCGGTGCTGGTGGACTATCTGGACAGTCGGCGGCGGCGGTTCGGGTCGCGTACGGTGCGGCCGGACTCGCCGTTGCTGGTGGACCGGTGTGGTGAGCCGCTGCGCCGGGGCGGTCTGCAGTATCTGGTGGAGTCCTGTTACCGGCGGGCCGGCATCGGTGACCGGGTGCCGCGCGGGGCGCGGTTGCACGCGTTGCGGCACACGTTCGCGACGCGGTTGGCCGAGGACGGTGCGGGCGCGGCGGAGATCATGCGGTTGTTGGGGCACGCGTCGTTGGCGTCGTCGCAGACGTACATCGAGGTGACCGCGGGTCAGCAGCGGGAGGCGGTGCGGGCCAATCGCACGAACCGGGCGTTGGTGGGGTTGGTGCGCGGTCAGCCGGGGTAGGCCGAATGCCCGCCGCTCATTCCGCTATTCAGCGCCCCTTGGGGAAGGCGGCGCGCAGTGCAGAGCCGCGGGTCATGAACGCGACTCGGATGATGGGCAGCATGCAGACGACCTGCATCACGGCGTACCACGGCGGACAGACACCCGGAATCAGGTCGACGCCGATGATCGCGATCGGCATGATGACGGCGAGAGCCCTCACGCGCTCGAAGGCCCGTCGAGATCCCCGGGAAGCGGATCCGGTCATCCGGTAGATCAGCACGGCGACTATGGGCAGCAGGACTGCCCGGACCCACATGAACGTGTTCACCGTGTGGCCGCTGACCGATACCGCGATGACCGCCAGGAGGGCGGCGGCGCTCAGCGCGCCGTGAACCTTGATGCTGATCTTCGCTGTGTCGAAGGCCCTCTGGGCGCGGGGGGTGTTGAGGAGTGCCGCCTCGGCCGTGGAGTGCGCGCTGGTTTCCATGCTCACCGACGTTATGAAGCGCTTGGCTGACGCGGTATCCGCCTGGACACACTGGCGGGTGGGGGTAGCCCCACTCTCTGTCTGGCCAGGGTTGTAGCGGGCCCCGCGCGGTGCACAGTGGGAGTGCCGGACGGTAAGCGAAGGATGAGTCATGAGACGGCTGGGTTCGTGGGTGGCGCGCGTTGGCGTGGGGTTCGTGCGGGCGTGCGTCGTCGCGGTCGTCAGCCTGCTGGTCCCGGCCGTGTGGGCCGCCGCTGTGGCGCTGGGGATCTGGTGGGGGGTGGGAAACCCGTGGTCGTGGGTAGCGCCGCTCGTGCTGGTGTGTGGGGGCACGCTCGCGTTGTCCCGCCCGGTCTGCCGGATGGTCCGCTTCCTCGTCGCAAGGTGGACCGCCACCGTCATCCCCGCCGGATACCGGCAGGCCGGAGTGGTGACGCGGATGTCCACCGGGTACTGGTGGAACGGCTTCTCCTACGAGCGCACCCGCCGGGACGCCCTGCTGGATCAGAAGTGGCGGGTCCGGTGGGCAGACCCCGCCAACTGGCGCGATCTGCGGTTCACGGGGATCGTGCCGCTCACTGCGGGCGTGGTCGCTGCTCTCCCGCCGGCCGGGGTGGTCGCGGCGGTCCTCGGGCTCGGCCAGCCGGGGCTCGCCGCGCGCCTCGTCGGGGCATTCGGCCTGGTCGTGGCCGTCGCCTTGGCCCCGTACGCTTGGCGGATCGTCGAGCCGGTGGCCGTCCGCTTCCTGCGTCCGTCGGCTGCGATGGCGCTGGCGGACCGGGTGGATGAGTTGACCGCCCAGCGGGCGGACGCGACGGTCGCGCAGGCTGCCGAGATCCGCCGGATCGAGAGGGACCTGCACGATGGAGCGCAGGCCCGTCTGGTTGCGCTTGGGCTCTCCCTGGCGACTGTGGAGAAGTTGATAGGGACCGACCCGGAGCGGGCCAAGGCACTGATGCGGGACGCGCGAGTCGGCGCCATCGCCTCGCTGGCCGAGCTCCGCGAGCTGATCCGTGGGATCAGCCCACCGGTGCTGAACGAGCGGGGGCTCGTCGACGCAGTGCGCGCCCTCGCTCTGGACATCCCGCTCGACGTGGCTGTCAGCGTTGACGGCCAGCTGGCAACCGTGGACCCGCCGGTCGAGTCGGCCGTCTACTTCGGCGTCGCCGAGTTGTTGGCCAACGCGGTCCGGCATGCCCACGCGTCGCGGGCGCGCGTCTGCCTCGCCTGGGACGAGGACGACCTCGTTGTCGAGGTTGAGGACGACGGCCGGGGCGGGGCAGACGAGCGAGCTGGCGGCGGGCTCGTCGGCCTGCGCCGCCGCTTGGCGGCCTTCGACGGCACCCTGGAGATCACCAGCCCACCGGGGGGCCCGACCCGTGTCAGGATGGTGCTGCCATGCGAATTGTTGTAGCCGAGGACCTCTATCTCCTGCGCGACGGGATGGTCCGTCTGATCGAGGCGTACGGGCACCAGGTGGTGGCGACAGCGACCACCGGACCTGAAACGCTCGATGCGCTGCGGGCGTGGCGTCCGGATGTGTCGGTCATCGACGTCCGTATGCCACCGGGCCAGTCGGACGAGGGCCTGCGGGCGGCCCTCGTCGCCCGCAGCGAAATGCCCGGACTGCCGGTCCTCATCCTCTCCCAGCACGTCGAGCAGTTGTACGCCCGCGAGCTTCTGGCCGACGGTTCCGGCAGCGTCGGCTACCTCCTCAAGGAGAGCGTGTTCGACGCCGACCAGTTCATCGGCGCTCTGGAGCGCGTTGCGGGCGGCGGGACCGCCATGGACCCGGCCGTCATCGCGAAACTGCTGTCCAGTAGTTCCCCGAACCGGGGGCTTGAGCGGCTCACCGAACGGGAGTGCTCCGTGCTGGCCCTGATGGCCGAGGGACTGTCCAACCAGGCCATCGGCCGTCGCCTCTTTCTCAGCGAGAGTGCCATCAGCAAGTACACCACCTCCATGTTCGGCAAGCTGGGCATCTCCGACGATGACGACACCAACCGCCGGGTCCGCGCTGTCCTCACCTACCTGAACAAGCC
>NZ_BOPC01000063.1 GCF_016863555.1 Micromonospora qiuiae
CGCGCGGACCGCCAGCGCGTTGAACGCGCGGCCCGCCAGGGTGTTAAGAAGGGGCCCCTTCTCTACGCTATGCGTTAAGAAGGGGCCCTTCCTTACACACACCTCAGAGGACGCGGTGGACCCAGTTGTGGGGGTCGGCGGCCTTGCCGCGCTGCAGGTCGACGAGCTGCTGACGCAGGGCCATGGTGACCCGGCCGGGCTCGCCGTCGGCGACGGTGAACTCCCCGTCAGGGAAACGGACCTGTCCGATCGGGGTGATCACGGCGGCGGTGCCGCAGGCGAAGACCTCGCGGAGCCGGCCGCTGGCGGCGTCGGCCTGCCATTCGGCGAAGCTCACCGGCTGCTCCCGCACCTGGTGCCCGGCCGCCGTGGCCAGGGTCAGCACCGACTCCCGGGTGATGCCGGGCAGGATGGTGCCGGTCAGCGGCGGGGTCGCCAGCGAGCCGTCGTCGTAGACGAAGAAGACGTTCATCCCGCCCAACTCGTCGACGAACCTGCGTTCCACCGCGTCCAGGAAGACCACCTGCTCGCAGCCGTGTTCGGCCGCCTCGGCCTGGGCGGCGAGCGAGGCGGCGTAGTTGCCGCCGCACTTCGCCGCGCCGGTGCCGCCCGGCGCGGCTCGCGTGTAGTCGGGCGAGACCCAGACCGCCACCGGCCGCACCCCGCTGGCGAAGTACGCCCCCACCGGCGAGGCGATGACCGCGTAGAGGTACTCGTTGGCCGGCCGGACGCCGAGGAACACCTCGCTGGCGAACATGAACGGCCGCAGGTAGAGGCTGCCCTCCTCGCCGTCGGGGATCCACTCGCGGTCGATCTCGATCAGCCGGTGCAGCGAGTCGACGAAGGTCTCCTCGGGCAGCGCCGGCATCGCCATCCGGGCGGCGGAGGTGTTGAAGCGGGCCGCGTTGGCGTACGGGCGGAACATCGTCACCCCGCCGTCGGCCGCGCGGTACGCCTTCATTCCCTCGAAGATCTCCTGCGCGTAGTGCAGCACCGCGCTGGCGGGATCCATCGGGATCGGCGCGCGCGCCTCGACGCGGGCGTCGTACCAGCCCTTGCCGTCGGCGTAGCGGATGGTGACCATGTGGTCGGTGAAGACCCGACCGAATCCGGGATTGGCCAGCAGAGCGGCCCGATCGGCGACGGATACCGGCGCGGGATTCGGACGGATCTCGAAGTCGAGCTTGTCACCACCGCTCATCGCGCTGACCTCCCTGAGGACCACGGCATGCGCCGACGCACACCGAAAACTTATGTGTCAGAAATTTACCCCGAACGGTCGTTCAGCGGGAAGGTCGACCAGTGGGTAGGAAGACGACGACCGGTGCGAAGCCCACGGGTCGGAACGCCACCGCGCCAGCGGAGAACCGGCGCTTCGGCAGCGCACGCCCGGCGCGCTGGCTCGGAGGGCAGACCGGGCGGCGGCGCGAGGTGACTCAGGCGGCTACCTGGGCCGCGATCCGGTCACCCACCTCGGCCGTGCGCAGGCTTACCTCCGGGCCGCGACCGGCCAGCTCCGCGCTGACCGCGGCGGTGATCCGGGCCGCCGCGTCGGCGTGCCCGAGCTGGTCGAGCAGCAGCGCGCCGGAGAGCACCGCGGCGACCGGGTCGGCCACCCCGCGCCCGGCGATGTCCGGCGCGGAGCCGTGCACCGGCTCGAACATCGACGGGTACGTCCCGTCGGGGTTGATGCTGCCGCTGGCGGCCAGCCCGATCCCGCCGGTGACCGCGGCGGCGATGTCGGTCAGGATGTCGCCGAACAGGTTGTCGGTGACCACGACGTCGTAGCGCTGGGGCTGGGTGACCAGGAACATCGCGGCGGCGTCGACGTGCTGGTATTCGGTGGTCACGTCGGGGTGCTCGGCGGCCACCGCCTCGAAGGTGCGGGCCCACAGCGAGCCGGCGTGGGTGAGCACGTTGGTCTTGTGCACCAGGGTCACCTTGCGCCGCTCACGTCGCCGGGCTCGGGTGAAGGCGTCGCGGACCACCCGCTCCACCCCGTGCCGGGTGTTCAGGCTCTCCTCGGTGGCGATCTCGGCGGGGGTGCCCCGGTGCAGCGTGCCGCCGGCCCCCGCGTAGAGCCCCTCGGTGCCCTCCCGGACCACCACCAGGTCGACCTCGCCGGACTTCACGGTCGCCAGCGGGCTGGCCACGCCCGGCCAGAGCCGCGACGGCCGAAGGTTGACGTACTGGTCGAAGGCGAAGCGCAGCTTCAGCAGCAGGCCCCGCTCCAGCACGCCGGGCGGGACGGTCGGGTCGCCGACGGCGCCGAGCAGGATCGCGTCGTGCCCGGCCAGCTCGGTCAGCACCGAGTCGGGCAGCACCTCGCCGGTGCGGTGGTAACGTGCCGCACCGAGGTCGTACTCGGTCGCCTCGACCCCCGGCACCGCCGCGTCAATGACCTTGCGGGCCTCCGCGACCACCTCGGGCCCGATCCCGTCCCCGGCCACCACCGCGATCCGTGCCACGTCGTCAGCTCCTTCGCTCGTGTGGCTCGACCGTACGCTTCCGTCCCGCGTCCCGGTACGGATGTTCCACTTTTCGGGAAACCGAATGCACAGCAGCTTCCCAGCAGGCATTCATGGTGCGGTCATTTCCGCTGCCTAACGTGATCCTGGACGGGCCGACCGGCCCGGGCGACCACCACGACGACGTGGCGGAGCGCCGAGGGAGGGTGACGCGATGTGGACCGACGAGCAGCCACGAACCCGTTGGGTGAACCCGACGACATTCCGCTACCGCCGACCCGACCTGCGGCTGGGCACCCGCGACCGTCGTCCGGACCGGTCCGGCCTGGTGGCCGGGGACCGGATCGCCGTCCGGCACACGGTGCACACCTCGACCGCTGAGTACACCCTGCTGCTGAACGCCCCGGAGTGGGTGGGCCGGCGGGGAGCCGGCGAGGCGCTGCGCGACGCGGTGGCCGAGTTGCGGGCGATCGACCTCACCTACGGCCCGACCCGCGCGGACAGTCTGGTGTCCCGGCTGCGCCGGGGCGAGATCAGTCCGGAGTCTTACCCACCGCTGGCCGAGTTGGTGGACCGGTGCGCCGAGATGCGGGCAGCCACCGACGGCTGGTTCGACGCCTGGGCGGTGCCCGGCGGGTTCGACCCCGGCGGCCTGCTCGGCGGATGGGCGGTCGAGCGGGCAGCGGCCCGGTTGCGCGCCGCCGGCATCCACGACTACGCCGTGCTCACCGGCGCCGACCTGGTGGTACGCGGCCACGCCGCGCACGGCGGTCCGTGGCGGGTCGCGATACACCACCCGACTGATCGCCGGCGGACGCCACTGGTGCTGGAGATGACCGCGGGCGCGATCGGCACCTCCGGGGTGACCGGCCGACAGGGACACGTGGTGGACCCGCACACCGGTGAGCCGGCCGATCAACTGGTCGCCGCCACCGTGGTCGGGCCCGACCTGGCGGTGGCCGACGCCTACGCCACCGCGCTCTACGCCGCCGGCCCGGCGGGACTGGCCTGGTTCGGCCCGGGAGCCGACTACCAGGCGCTGCTGGCCGCCCGCCGCTGAGTCGCCGGCAGGTCGAGGGCGGGACAGCGATCGGCCCCCACGGCCGCGGCAACGACCGTGGAGGCCGGTCAGCGACGAGTGCGCGTGGCTCGCGCAATCGAGGGGTGCGGGCCGGTCGGCCGGGGCGTCAACCTCGCCACCCGAAGACGGGCCAGCGCCACGGGCACGGCCAGCAACCGCCTCCGTACGCTATCGAATCGACGTGTTTCACGGCAAGGGTTCCACACGGGACACCACGGCACCGATACATCACCCCTGGCTCGGCCTGTGGCAGGGGCGTTTTCGACAAGGCAGAGCGTGGATGGCACGCTGTCCGCCGTGAGTTTCGATCTGAGCGTGTGGGCTCTGACCGACGGGGCGACGCCCGAGGATGTGCGAGCGGCGGTGCAGCGGTGCCGGCAGGGCCAGCACAGCGAGCGCCAACCGGACCCGCGGCTGGTGGCCTTCTACCGGGCGATCACTGCCAGGTACCCCGACCGGCCGGCCGGCCCAGGCAGCCCCTGGGCGGTCCTGCCGTTGCACACGGCGGCCGACCATATAGAACTGAAGCTGGATCCGGGCTGCCCCGATCAGGTGCTGCTCGACATCGAAGGGCTGGCCGGCGAGTGTCGGTTGATGCTCTTCGACGCCCAGGACGGCTCGGTCTACCCGCCGCCGTCCGCCCGAATGCCTGGCTGAACCGAGCGTCCCGAAACGACAAGGGACCCGACCACAAGGTCGGGCCCCCCACAGTCGTGCGTGGACTATTCGTCCCGCAGGTTGGCCGCGCTGGCCGCGATCGCGCCGATGGAGTCGGCAGCCGAGGTGAGCAGGTCGGCGCCGAGCGCCTGGTCGACGGTGAGGGTCATCAGCGTCTCGCCACCGGCCTCCCGGCGGGCCACCTGCATCGCCGCGATGTTGATGCCGGCCTCACCGAGCAGGGTGCCGACGGTGCCGACCACACCCGGACGGTCGGCGTAGCGCAGGAAGAGCAGGATGCCCTCGGCGCTTATCTCCACGTCGAAGCCGTCCACCTCGGTCAGCTTGATGATGTCCCGGGTGCCGGCATGGGTCACCGTGCCGGAGACGCTGACCGTGCGGCCGTCGGGCAGCGCGCCGCGTACGGTGACCAGGACCGGGTGTTCCACGGTCTCGGTCTGGGTGGCCAGCGCGACCTCGACCCCGCGCTGGGCGGCCAGGTGCGGCGCGTTGACGTAGGTCACCTGCTCCTCGACCACCGAGCTGAACAGGCCCTTGGTGGCGGCGAGCTTCAGCACCGAGACGTCGTGGTCGACGATCTCGCCGCGTACCTCGACGGTGACGCTGGCGGCGACGCCGCCGGCCAGCGCGGTGAAGGCGCGGCCGAGCTTCTCGGCCAGCGGCAGCAGCGGGCGGACGTCCTCGGCGACCACACCGCCGGCCTGCACGTTGACCGCGTCCGGCACGAACTCGCCCTGCAACGCCAGCTTCACGCTCTTCGCCACGGCCAGGCCCGCCTTGTCCTGCGCCTCGGCGGTGGAGGCGCCCAGGTGCGGGGTGGCCACCACGTTGTCGAAGGCGAACAGCGGCGAGGAGGTGCAGGGCTCCTTGGCGTACACGTCCACCCCGGCGCCGCCGACCCGGCCCTCGGCCAGCGCGTCGGCGAGGGCCTGCTCGTCGACGAGGCCGCCGCGGGCGGCGTTGACGATCCGCACGCCCGGCTTGACGATGGACAGCTCCTTCTCACCGATCAGCCCGACGGTCTCCGGGGTCTTCGGCAGGTGGATGGAGATGAAGTCGCTCTCCCGCAGCAGCTCCTCGAGACCGACCAGGCGCACCCCGAGCTGCGCGGCGCGGGCCGGCTGGATGTACGGGTCGTACGCGATCAGCCGGGTGCCGAACGCGGCGATGCGCTGCGCGAACAGCACGCCGATGCGACCGAGGCCGACCACACCGACGGTCTTGCCCTGGATCTCCACCCCGGTGTACTTCGACCGCTTCCACTCCCCCGCCTTGAGTGCGGCGCTGGCGCTGGCGGTGTTACGGGCGACTGCGAGCAGCAGGGCGACAGCCTGCTCGGCGGCGGAGACGATGTTGGAGGTGGGTGCGTTGACGACCATGACACCGCGGGCGGTGGCGGCCGGCACCTCGACGTTGTCCAGACCCACACCAGCGCGGGCCACGACCTTCAGACGCGGCGCGGCGGCGATCGCCTCGGCGTCGATCTGGGTGGCGCTGCGGACGATGACGGCGTCGGCCTCGGAGAGCGCGGAGAGCAGGGCCGGGCGGTCGGTGCCGTCGACGTGCCGGACGTCGAAGTCGTGGGCGAGCACCTCGATGGCGGCGGGAGCGAGTTCTTCGGCGATCAGTACGACAGGAGTCATTGGTCCTCGTAGACGCTGGTATGCGAGCGGTCTGGGCGTCGGGTCGCCGCGCTGCGTCCCGCGCTGATCCGTGCCATGGCCGTCAGGTGCCGGCTGGAACACCTACCCGCGATCGTAGGGCGCGGGCCGCCCGACGCGCTCCGGAGTGCGGGGTGAGTGCCCTCACACGGCCCCGTCGCCCGCCTGTCATCCCCGGTTCATCGATGCGACGAGTGGCGCCCACCACCTGATCGGCCCGATTCCGGCCGCCTTGCCGTCACCTCTTACAACGGGAAGGACGCGCCCTACGGAACTGTCGCGGAACATGACGGTGGCCCGTGACCTGCCGCTGGGGAGAGCGTCGGGTCACGGGCCACCGGCCCGGAAGATCAGGCGGCCGCGATGATCAGGCGGTCTCGGTGATCGGGCGGTCCACCCAGCTCATCATGCCGCGCAGCTTCGCGCCGGTCTGCTCGATCGGGTGCGCCGCGCCCTCGGCCTGCCACTTGCTGAAATTGGGGCGGCCAGCCTCGTCCTCGGCCACCCACTCGCGGGCGAACTCGCCGGACTGGACCTCGCTGAGGATCTTGCGCATCTCCTCCTTGACCCGGGCGTCGATGACCCGGTGGCCACGGGAGAGGTCGCCGTACTCGGCGGTGTCCGAGATGCTGTAGCGCATCTTGGCGATGCCGCCCTCGTACATCAGGTCCACGATGAGCTTCAGCTCGTGCAGGCACTCGAAGTAGGCCACCTCGGGGGCGTAGCCCGCCTCGGTGAGCACCTCGAAGCCGGCCTGCACCAGCGCCGACGCGCCGCCGCAGAGCACCGCCTGCTCGCCGAAGAGGTCGGTCTCGGTCTCCTCCTTGAAGGTGGTCTTGATCGCGCCCGCGCGGGTGCCGCCGATGCCCTTGGCGTACGACAGGGCCAGCGCGAAGGCGTTGCCGCTGCCGTCCTGCTCGACGGCGACCAGGCAGGGCACACCCTTGCCGTCGACGTACTGCCGGCGGACCAGGTGACCGGGGCCCTTGGGGGCGACCATCGCCACGTCCACACCGGCCGGGGGCTTGATCAACCCGTACCGGATGTTGAAGCCGTGCCCGAAGAACAGCGCCTTGCCCTCGCTGAGGTTCGGCGCGATCGACTCGGCGTAGATGTGGCGCTGCGCGGTGTCCGGCGCGAGGACCATGATCACGTCGGCCTCGGCCGCCGCCTCCGCCGGGGTGAGCACCCGCAGGCCCTGTTCCTCGGCCTTCGGCCGGCTCTTCGAGCCCTCCGGCAGGCCGATCACCACGTCGACGCCGGAGTCGCGCAGCGACAGCGCGTGGGCGTGGCCCTGGCTGCCGTACCCGATCACGGCGACCTTCTTCGCCTGGATCAGGCTCAGGTCGGCGTCGTCGTCGTAGTACACCTCAACGCTCATTGACTTCCCTTTCGTACGGCGGCCGCGGCGGCCCGTCGTGGCCGTGTGAATCAGGCGGCCGGTAAAGCCGGGCCTGCGGTTGGATGGACAGCCCGCGAGCCGCGAGCCGGTGGTTCGGGTCAGGCGGCCCGCAGCGCCGGACCGGCAGTGATCGCACGCGAACCGCGTCCGATCGCCACCAGGCCCGATTGGACCATTTCCTTGATGCCGAAGGGCTCAAGGTCGCGCAGCAGCGCGTCGAGCTTGTCGGCGGTGCCGGTGGCCTCGATGGTGAGGGTGTCGGAGGCCACGTCGACCACCCGGGCGCGGAACAGGTTGACCGTCTCCAGCACCTGGCTGCGGGCGGTGCGGTCGGCCCGCACCTTCACCAGCAGCAACTCCCGGGCGACCGAGGTCGACGGATCCAGCTCAACGATCTTGAGTACGTTGACCAGCTTGTTGAGCTGCTTGGTGACCTGCTCCAGCGAGGAGGCCTCGGCGTTGACCACGATCGTGATCCGCGAGACGTCCGGGTTCTCCGTCTCACCGACGGCGAGACTGTCGATGTTGAAGCCGCGCCGGGAGAACAGCCCGGAGACCCGGGCCAGCACGCCCGGCTTGTTCTCCACCAACACGGAAAGCGTGTGCATGGTCATCAAATGTCATCCTCGTCGAAGACCGGGCGGACGCCGCGGGCGAACATGATCTCGTCGTTGCTGGTGCCGGCGGCGACCATCGGCCAGACCATGGCGTCCTTGCCGACCACGAAGTCGATCACCACGGGCGCGTCGTTGATCGACATTGCCGCCTCGATGGTCTTGTCGACATCCTCGGCGTTCTCGCAGCGCAGCCCGACGCAGCCGAGCGCCTCGGCGAGCTTGACGAAGTCCGGAATCCGGTGCTTGTGGGTGCCGAGGTCGGTATTGGAGTAGCGCTCGTCGTAGAAGAGCGTCTGCCACTGGCGGACCATGCCGAGATTGCCGTTGTTGATGACTGCGATCTTGACCGGGATGCCCTCCAGCGCGCAGGTGGCCAACTCCTGGTTGGTCATCTGGAAGCAGCCGTCGCCGTCGACCGCCCAGACCACCGCGTCGGGCTTGCCGACCTTGGCCCCCATCGCCGCCGGCACCGCGTAGCCCATGGTGCCGAGGCCGCCGGAGTTGAGCCAGGTCTTCGGCTTCTCGAACGAGATGAACTGGGAGGCCCACATCTGGTGCTGGCCGACGCCGGCCACGTAGATCGCGTCCGGCCCGGCGATCTCCCCCAACCGCTTGATCACGTACTGCGGGGAGAGGCTGCCGTCGGGCTGCTCCTCGTAGCCCAGCGGGTACCGCTCGCGCAGGTCGTCCAGTTGCGTCCACCAGTCGGCGAGGTCGGCGCTGCGCCCGGCCGCGCGCTCGGCGGTGACCGCCGCGAGCAGTTCGTCGATCACGTGCCGGGCGTCGCCGACGATCGGCACGTCCGCGTGCCGGTTCTTGCCGATCTCGGCCGGGTCGATGTCGGCGTGCACCACCGTGGCGTCCGGTGCGAAGGAGTCCAGCTTGCCGGTGACCCGATCGTCGAAGCGGGCGCCCAGCGCGACGATCAGGTCGGCCTTCTGCAGGCCGTAGACCGCGGCGACGGTGCCGTGCATGCCCGGCATGCCCAGGTGCTGCCGGTGCGAGTCGGGGAACGCGCCCAGCGCCATCAGCGTGGTGATCACCGGAATGCCGGTCAGTTCGGCCAGCTTGCGCAGGCCCTCGGTGGCGCCGGCCTTGAGCACGCCGCCGCCGATGTAGAGCACCGGGCGCCGGGCGCTGCTCATCAGCCGCGCGGCCTCGCGGATCTGCTTGCCGTGCGGGTGCAGGGTGGGCCGGTAGCCGGGCAGATCCGGGGTGGGCGGCCAGGTGAAGGTGGTCGGCGCCTGGAGCACGTCCTTGGGGATGTCCACCAGCACCGGGCCGGGCCGGCCGGTCGAGGCCAGGTGGAACGCCTCGGCCAGCACCCGCGGGATCTCGCTGGCCTCCTGCACGAGGAAGTTGTGCTTGGTGATCGGCAGCGTGATGCCCTGGATGTCCGCCTCCTGGAAGGCGTCGGTGCCGATCGCGGGGCGGGCCACCTGACCGGTGATCGCCACCAGCGGCACCGAGTCCATGTGCGCGTCGGCGATCGGGGTGACCAGGTTCGTCGCGCCCGGCCCGGAGGTGGCGATGCACACACCGACCCGGCCGGTGGCCTGCGCGTAGCCGGTGGCCGCGTGGCCGGCGCCCTGCTCGTGCCGGACCAGGATGTGCCGGACGGACGAGTCGTAGAGCGGGTCGTAGGCCGGCAGGATCGCGCCGCCCGGGATGCCGAAGACGACGTCGACGCCGAGCGCCTCGAGCGAGCGGACCAGCGAACCGGCGCCCGAGACCTGGGCCGGGGCAGGGCGTACCGGCGTGGCGGCGGGGCGGATGTGGTCAGTGTCACCCGGGGCCTCGGCGGCGGTACGGGCCCGCCGGGCGGAATGGGCGAGGGTCTCTGGCGTGGGTCTCGTCATGACGTTGGCCTTCGGCTGGAGTTGGTGGGGCTGCTCACACTGTGGACGCGGGCGAGGCGTCCGATGGGTTCGACGGCAACAAAAAAGCCCACGTGCCATATGCACGGGGCCAGCGCACTCTCAGGCAGGGAGAGCGCGCTCAGGTAAGTACTCGCAGCGACCGGTACGACGACATGGCCTCAAGACTGACGCATCTCACGCGATGAGTCAACTGATCCCACATTCTGGTCCACCGTTCTCGGCGCGTCGCGGGCCGGCACGCCGACCGTACCCGGCGTGACCTGCTCGGCAGCCCTCTCGCCCGGGCGCGGGCCGGGCGCCGGTCGACGCGGCCGGGCGCCCGGTGAGGTGGCCGCCTCCAGCATCGCCTCCAGGTGCTCGGCCGGTACGCCCCAGCCGAACAGCGCGCCCTGGCCGAACCGGCAACCGGCGGCCACCACCGCGGCCAGTTCGGTGCGGGTGGTCACCCCCTCGGCGATGACCTCCAGACCGAACTGGTGCCCCAGCCGCATGACGATGTCGACCATCGGGGCGAAGGCCGGGCCGTCACGCCCGACCGGCCGCACCGGCTCGTGCTCGGCCACCAGCCCGTGATCGATCTTGAGGATGTCGATCGGCAGGCGGCGCAGCTGCCCCAGCGAGGAGTAGCCGGCCCCGAAGTCGTCCAGGGCGATCCGTACGCCGGTCAGCCGCAGCGCGGTCAGCCGCCGGATCAGCTCGTCGAGGTCGGTGGCGACCGCGTGCTCGGTCACCTCCAGGACCAGCCGCTGCGGCGGGACGTGGTGGGCGCGTAGCGCTTCGGCGACCTGGACCACGTACTCGGGGGCGTGCAGCTCGCGCGGGGAGACGTTGACCGACACCCAGACGTCGTGCCCCTCGGCCAGCCAGCGGGACAACTGGTGACACGCCTGGTGCAGCACCCAGGCGCCGAGCTTGGCGATCATCCCGCACTCCTCGGCCAGCGGGATGAACTCGTCGGGACGGACGTTGCCCAGCTCGGGGTGGTGCCAGCGCAGCAGCGCCTCGGCGCCGACCGGGCGTACCGACGGCAGGGAGGCCACCGGCTGGAACACCAGGCGCAGTTCGTCGCGCTCGATCGCGCCGCGCATCTCGTGCTCCAGCGTGGTGCGCCGGCGCAGCAGCCGGTCGTAGGCGCCGTCGTACCGCTCGATCCGGTTCTTGCCGCGCTGCTTGGCGTAGCGCAGCGCGAGATCCGCGTGCCGCAGCAGCAGCTCCACGTCCGGCGCCTCGGCCCATCCGGCCAGCCCGATGCTGACCGAGAGGAACAGCGCGCCCTCGGGCTGCTCGTAGCCACCGGCGAGCACCCCCAGCAGCCGCTCGGCGACCGCGCCCGCCTCGGTCGGGCCGCCGGGCATGAGCACCGCGAACTCGTCCCCGCCGAGCCGGGCGGCCACGTCGCCGGGGCGCAGGTTGCCGCGCAGCCGCTGGCCGACCTCGGCCAGCACCGCGTCACCGACGTCGTGGCCGCGCATGTCGTTGACGTGCTTGAAGCCGTCCAGGTCGAGGCTGAGCAGGACGCAGGGCCCGCCCGCCTCGGCGCACCGGTGCAGCGCCCGCAACAGCCCACGCCGGTTGGCCAGGCCGGTGAGCGCGTCGGTGTGCGCGAGCTCGCGGAAGTGCGCCTCTCGCTCGGCGAGCCGCCGGGCGTAGGCGCGGGCCTCGTGCAAAGTGAGGTACTGCCGGGCCACCAGGGCGAACCCTTCCACGCTGCCGGCGACGACGCCCAGCGCGTCGAACCGGCCGCCCTGCAGCAGGTGGTAGATCGCCGAACCGGCCAGCGCGGCCATCGAGACGAGGCCGCACTCACCGTCGTGCCGGATCACGTCGACGGCGACCTGACCGGGCGGGTCGATCCGGCGCCCGGCCAGCGCGGCGGCCAGCAGCCCCCCGGCGAGGGCGAGCGCACTGATCGAGGTCACGACCGGACCGGCCTGGCAGAGCCCGGCCGCGAGGCAGAGCCCGCCGCAGGTCGCCACAGTGGTGCCGGCGGCCAGCACGGCGAGGCCGCGCCGGGGCGCCGAGACCCGGAAGACCATGATGGCGGCGAGGCCGGTGCTCAACGCCGCGCTGACCGAGGCGAGCAGGATCGCCGGGCAGGCCGCCGGGGTGGCGTCGCCGAGCAGCCGGGTCGGCTCGGAGAACAGCACCCAACCGACGAACCACAGCGCCGTGCCCAGGATCACACCGTCCAGGGCGAGCCGGGCGGCCGAACCCGCCGAGCCGGTCACCCCGGGCATCCGCAGCAGGCCGAGGCAGAAGAGCAGACCGCTGACGGCCGCGCCGAGCGCGACCACGCTCGCCACCCCGATGCCCTGCGGCGGCTCGTGCGGCCAGTGCCCGCTCCTGCTCAGGGCGACGACCAGCCCGGTCAGCAGGGTGAACAGGGCGACCGCCGTGGCGACGGCGAGCAGTGCGTACGCCTGGCGATGGGGTCCGGCCCGGCGTCGGGCGGCGGCGATCAGTAGTACGCCGGCCGCGAGGGCGACCAACGCGCTCAGCGCCGCGGCGCCGATCATGCCCGGGGGTGGGTGCACGCCCCCAACTTTGCCGGATGAGCGCTTCCCGTGGGGATCGGATGCGCAACTGGTGGGACATGTACCGCTCGTCGATCCGCTCCGAGTTCGGCGTGCCAGACTGGTATCCATGCCTGAGCTGCGGTCGAAGACCTCCACGCACGGTCGGACGATGGCCGGTGCCCGGGCCCTGTGGCGGGCCACCGGGATGACCGACGACGATTTCGGTAAGCCGATCGTCGCCATCGCGAACAGTTTCACCCAGTTCGTGCCAGGTCACGTACACCTCAAGGACATGGGCGGCCTGGTGGCCGACGCGGTGGCCGAGGCCGGCGGGGTGGGCCGGGAGTTCAACACGATCGCCGTGGACGACGGCATCGCCATGGGCCACGACGGCATGCTCTACTCCCTGCCCAGCCGGGAGCTGATCGCCGACGCGGTGGAATACATGGTCAACGCGCACTGCGCGGACGCCCTGGTCTGCATCTCCAACTGCGACAAGATCACCCCGGGGATGCTGCTGGCCGCGCTGCGGCTGAACATCCCGACCGTGTTCGTCTCCGGCGGCCCGATGGAGGCCGGCAAGACGGTGGCGGTCGAGGGCGTCGTGCACTCCAAGATCGACCTGATCGACGCGATGATCGCGTCCTCGAACGAGGCCGTCACCGACGAACAGCTCGGCGCCATCGAGCGCTCCGCCTGCCCGACCTGCGGCTCCTGCTCGGGCATGTTCACCGCGAACTCGATGAACTGCCTCACCGAGGCGATCGGGCTGGCGCTGCCGGGCAACGGCTCGACGCTGGCCACCCACGCCGCGCGCCGGTCGCTCTTCGTCGAGGCCGGCCGCACCGCCGTGGAGATCGCCAAGCGGTGGTACGACCACGACGACGCCTCCGTGCTGCCCCGGATGGTGGCCTCCCGGGCCGCGTTCGAGAACGCCATCGCGCTCGACGTGGCGATGGGCGGGTCGACCAACACGATCCTGCACCTGCTGGCCGCCGCCCGCGAGGCCGAGATGGACTTCTCCGTCGCCGACATCGACGAGATCTCCCGGCGGGTGCCGTGCCTGGCCAAGGTCGCCCCGAACTCACCGCAGTACCACATGGAGGACGTGCACCGGGCCGGCGGAATCCCGGCCATCCTCGGCGAGCTGGACCGCGCCGGCCTGCTGCACCGGGACGTGCACGCGGTCCACGCCCCCTCGCTGGAGCGTTGGCTCGCCGACTGGGACGTGCGCGGCGGCTCGGCCACCCCCGAGGCGATCGAGCTGTTCCACGCCGCGCCTGGCGGGGTGCGCACCACCGAGCCCTTCTCCACCACCAACCGCTGGTCGTCGCTGGACACCGACGCCGCGGGCGGCTGCATCCGGGACCGGGAGCACGCGTACACCGCCGACGGCGGGTTGGCCATCCTGCACGGCAACCTCGCGCCGGACGGCTGCGTGGTGAAGACCGCCGGCGTGCCCGAGGAGTGCCTGACCTTCCGGGGCCCGGCGAAGGTCTACGAGTCGCAGGACGACGCCGTCACCGCCATCCTGGCCAAGGAGATCGTCCCCGGCGACGTGGTGGTGATCCGCTACGAGGGGCCGAAGGGTGGCCCCGGCATGCAGGAGATGCTCTACCCCACCTCGTTCCTGAAGGGTCGAGGGCTGGGCCGGTCCTGTGCGCTGCTCACCGACGGCCGGTTCTCCGGCGGCACCTCCGGGCTCTCCATCGGGCACGTCTCCCCCGAGGCCGCCTCCGGCGGGCTGATCGCCCTGGTCGAGCCCGGCGACGAGATCGTCATCGACATTCCGGCGCGCTCGATCGAGCTGAACGTGCCGGCCGACGTGCTGGACGCCCGCCGCGTCGCCCAGGAGAAGCGCGACCGCCCCTACACCCCGGTCGACCGCCAGCGCCCGGTCTCCGCCGCGCTGCGCGCGTACGCCTCGATGGCCACCTCCGCCAGCGACGGCGCCTACCGCCGCGTGCCGGAGTGACCTGGTAGCCGGCCGGGGCCGTGCCCCTCACGGCCCCGGCCTCACCTTTCACCGCCTGGAGCACATTCCTGGCGACCACCCGCAAGCACCACTGGCCATCCAGACAGCAATGCTGACTCCGGCTGCCCACCGGCGCTTGCCCCGCCCGGCCACCAGCAACGGCCAGGCTTTGCTTCCGCGACCTGATCCCCGATGGGGCGTCCAGTCGGGGCCCTGTCGAGTTGAGAGCGCGAAGGGATCGCGGTGATCGGCGGGTGGGTGGGAGTGCATCATGACGGCGGCTGGGCCCTGCCGCTCGGCTGAGGGGTCGTGATAGCGCAAACGGGTCAGCTCGACAGCAGTCGATGGTGACATCGTCTGGGCCCGGGAGGTTCAGGTAGACCGCCGCCAGCCCATGGGCCGGAGCAGTTTCCGCCGTAGAGCTCGCGCGGATAGGGCGTAGGTCAAGGGCACCGGGCAGGGCGACCGTCCCACCTGCAACGAACCCAGGACTGGCGGACCAGGCGGCGGAAGCAGCGCCTGGAACTGCTCCCACAAAGGGTCGGTAATGAAGGTGGGCAGGACGGGCATGCGGTCTTCTGATCGTCGTCGGCAGAGCGAAGGCGCAGGCCGCCGCGCCGCAGCCGTCGGGCTGCGGCGCGGGCGGCTGCGCTGCTACTCGGCCTGCGGCTGCGCCACCGCGGCAGCCGGGGAGCCGCTGATGACCGCTGCGCCGACGATCAGCCCGGTGACGGCGAGGGCCGCGGCGATCAGGAACGGGTCGCCGGCATGCAGGGCCGGGGCGAACCCGAAACCCACGTAGATGGCTACGCCGGCTGCTCCTCCGAGCTGGTCGGCTGCTCGCTGGACCCCGGAGGCGGTCCCGGCGTCCTCGTCAGTGGTCCCGCTGACAGCGATGTACTGCAGCCCCACGAGCCCAAAGCCCATGCCTGCTGCGATCAGCAGCATCGCCGGAAGCAGCCACGCTGCCCCGCCACCCATAACGGCCACGAGCGCGACCACTGCCATCGCACCTGCAGCAGCCGCGAGCCCGGTCAGCACGCACGCACGTGCGCCCCAGCGTTCCAGCAGCCGGGGCACGAGCACCGAGGCCGCGATCAGCGCCACCGCCAGCGGCAGCATCGTGAGACCGGCCCCCAGCGGACCGATCCCGAGCCTGTCCTGCAGGTAGAAGGTGAACAGCAGGAACGAGGCCGACAGCGCGCCGCTGAGCAGCATCGTCGTCAGGTTCGCACGCACCCGGGCCCGGTCGGCGAAGAAGGCCAGCGGAACCAGCGGATTCGGCGACCTCGACTCGACCCGCACGAACCCGACAGCGGCCGCCGCTGCACCGACCAGTGCAGCCAGGCTCACCCTCAGGCTGGTTGCGGGCTCGCCCGCCTCGACGGCGGCGTAGACGAACAGCAGCGGGCACGCGGTCAGCAGGACCGCGCCCGGCAGGTCCAGGCGGACCCGCTCCCGCGAGGTCGGCCGGTCGGCCGGGACCAGGAGGAGCGCGGCCACGGCCACGACCAGGATGAACGGCACCGAGATCAGGAAGACCCAGCGCCAGCCCAGGTGGGCGGTGATGATCCCCGAGAGGGCGAACCCGAGCACCAGGCCGCAGCTGGCCACGGCGGCCCACACGCTCAGGGCGCGCGACCGGCACGGGCCCTCAGGGAAGAGCAGCACGATGGTCGCCATCGCCGCGGGAAGCGCGACGGCCTCGCACGCTCCCTGGAGCAGGCGCGCGGCCACCAGGACCGGGAACGAGGGGGCCAGGCCCGCCAGCAGGGAGGCTGCGCCGAACAGGGCCGTGCCGACCAACAGGGTGCGGCGGCGGCCCAGCAGGTCACCGAGCCGGCCGCCGAGCATCAGCAGCCCACCACCGGTGATGGTGTAGCCGACCACGACCCACGCCAGCGAGTGGCCGTCGACGCCAAAGTCCCTGCCGATCGAGGGCAGCGCGATGTTGACCACGGTCACGTCGACGGCGATGAAGAACTGCAGCATGGACATCGCGCACAGCACGAGCCATGCGTGCACAGGGGCGGGACTCTGCCCGCGAAAAGAAGAGGAAGTGCCTGAAAGCATCGATTGCTCCGTCGCTCTGAAGAGTTACCGAGCAGCACGAGGGGCCGCTCCGGACTGATCACGAAGCGGATGGACGTTCCAGGTGAGGTGTTGCTGTGAGCCGGACGTCCCGCCGCTAGCGGGACGTCCTGGTCACTGCGGCGCAAGCGGCCGAGCACGAAGCGCCTGACATGCGGCAAATGCTAGCAGCGGGCACCTGTGGCCCCGTGCAAGCGTCGCGCCTATCCGCGCGACCTCGCCCTCTTGAACGAAGGGTCCGAGGTTCAGGTCTGGTCGAGTGGAACGACGAGGCCCTCATCGGCGACGAGCACTTCACCACCGAACGTGGATCGGGCCGAGGCGGCGGCCGCAGCCCGATCGTTGCCTGGCCAGAAATGGGTGAGCATCAGTTTGCGGGCGCCGGACCCCGCGCAACTCGAACGGGCCAGCTTGATACGTCCCCGGCAGCTCGTGGACGTCGAAAACGGTACGCAGGTCGACGTCGGGCTCCAGGCCGCTGAGACGAGCCAGCACCCCCGGTGTGCAGTACAGCGGCAGCCTGGAGCGGTCCCCTCCGCCGTACAGACGCATCCGAAACAGCCCGTGCAGGTCGATGCAATGGTCGGGGTGTTCATGGGTGATGACCACGGCGTCCACGACGCCGTCGGGACAGTGAGCCAACAAGCGCGGCAGAGTCGCGTAGCCGAGGTCAAGCACCAGCCGGAAGCCGTCCCACTCCACCAGGAAACCGCTGCAGGCCCTACCCGGCTCCGGGTAGGCGCCGCAACTTCCGAGAACCGTGATCTGTCGCATCAGCACAGCATGAGCCTCGCGACGATCCGGTAATACCTGACGCCTCCACCGACAGGTACAGGTGACCGGAACGAATCGTGGAGGTGCCGTGCGAGATCCCACAGCGAGGTTGACCGACCTCTTTCACCCGGCCCGCACCGCAGCCGGGCTGGGCGCGCAGCGCCGACGGTCAGCGGGTCCTCGCTGACGCCTACCTGATCAACTGACCAGAATCCGGTGCGGAGGCCGGACGTCGCCCAGGCGGCGTGCGGCCTCGCTTCAGGCTGTCAGCCGCAGAGCTCGGCTTGGGCGAAAAGCGCCATCCCGCCGCTCGCTGGGCCAGATGCAGTCGGCTTGACCCAGGCATCAGGCCACGGCGGGGTCCCGCTTCGGCGTGCCCGGCACGAGGGTGCGGGCGTACGCGATGGCGGCCGGGGTGTCGGGGAAGACCAGGCCGTCCCGGCGCAACTGGTCGGCCACGCCGACGGCGTCCAACACCTCGTCGTGGCCGGGCACGATGCCGGAGAGCAGCACGGTGATGCCGCGTCCCTGGAGTCGGCGGATGGCGTCGCCGAGCACCTGCGCGCCGGTGGCGTCGATGGCGGAGACCCGGGACATCCGCAGGATGACCACCCGCACGTCGGCGACGTCGGAGAGCCGGAGCAGGAAGTCGTGCGCGGCGGCGAAGAACAGCGGCCCGTCGAGCCGGTAGGCGACGATGTGCTCAGCGAGCAGCGCCTGCTCCTCGGCGGTGTGTTCGCCGGAGTCGAGTGGCACCTGTTCCAGCCGGGCACTGCGGGCGACCGCGCGCAGCGCCACCACGATGGCCACGCCGACTCCGACGGCCACGGCGAGGACCAGGTCCCAGATGACGGTCACGGCGAAGGTCAGCACGAGCACCAGTGCGTCGCCGCGGGTGGCCCGCGCCAGCGCCCAGAGCGAGGCCGCCTCGACCATCCGTACCGTGGTGGCCAGCAGCACCCCGGCGAGCGCCGCGAGTGGGATGCGGCCGACCAGCGGCGCGGCGACCAGCACGACGCCGGCCAGGGCCAACGCGTGGGTCAGCGCGGCCAGCTTCGACACGGCACCGGCTCGCACGTTGACGGCGGTGCGCGCGATCGCCGCGGTGGCCGGGATGCCGCCGAACAGCGGGGACGCGAGGTTGGCCAGACCCTGGCCGAACAGTTCGCGGTCGGGGTCGTGCCGCTGGCCGACGGTCATCCCGTCGGCGACGGTGGCCGAGAGCAGACTCTCCAGTGCGGCCAGGGCCGCCACCGCCAGCGCGGCCGGCAGCAGCACACCCACCGCGCCGAGGTCGACGAAGTCCAGCGACGGCGCGGGCAGCGACTGCGGCAGGGCGCCGATCCGGACCAGGTCAACCGGTGCCAGTTGGGCGAGTACCGTGACTGCGGCCACGGCCAGCAGCGAGAACGGCACTCCGGGGCGCCACCGGGCACCGAGCAGCATCACTGCCGCGACACCGAGGGCCACCAGGACCGGCGCCGGCTGCGGATGTACGACAAAACGGGCGACCGCGTCCACGGCCACCGCCCACACCCGTTCGCCCTGCGCGTCGGTGACGCCGAGCGCGGCAGGCACCTGTTGCAGGGCGATGACCACCGCGATGCCGGCGGTAAAGCCCTCGATCACCGGCATCGGCAGGTAGCGGACGTACCGGCCGGTGCGGGCGAAGGCCAGGGCGACCAGTATCAGCCCGGCCATCGCGCCGACCATCAGCACGCCGGTTGCCCCGAACTGCGCCACGACCGGCACCAGCACCACGGTCATCGCGCCGGTCGGGCCGGAGACCTGGAGGTTCGACCCGCCGAAAATGGCCGCGATCGCACCGGCGACCACGGCGGTGATCAGACCGGCCTCCGCACCGAGGCCGGAGGTGACGCCGAAGGCGAGCGCCAGCGGGAGCGCTACGACGGCGACGGTGAGGCCGGCGACAAGGTCCCGGCGGGGTGAGCGGCGCACGGCCGTCCAGTCGGCGCGACTCGGCAGCAGGTCGAGGAGGCGACGCCCGACGGTGCTCACGGCCGACCGGGCGCTGCTGGCGAGTGGAGCCTGGGTGCCGCCTCTCATCGGTCCCGCCCGTCGGCGCGCAGCTCCTCCAGCAGAGCGCCCCGGTCGGTGAGCACCGCGCCGAGGATCCGCCGGCCGGCGGCCAGCAGGTCGGCGACGTCAGGTGTGCTCAGCGCGTACATCACCAGCGGTCCGTCACGGTATGAGGTGACCATGCCGGCCCGACGCAGCACAGCGAGTTGTTGGGACAGGTTCGACGCCTCCACTTCGATGATCGCGAGCAAGTCCCGCACCGGTTTGGGGCCGCTCTGAAGCAGCTCCAGCACCCGAATGCGGACGGGATGCCCCAGGGTGCGGAACAGCTCGGCCTTCGCCTGGTACAGCGGCACGGACACGCTCAGCCTCCTCCTGCGGCACACGGAGGCCGCACTGAAGACTTTAGCACTTGCAGAATTCTTCAACTACTAAAGTGGCGAAGGTCACCGCCTCCCCGAGCGCCTGATGTCGCCGGGTTGGCGCTGGTGCCCCGGCGCAACACACCAGACCACTAGGTCAACCGGAGTTCGTGCAGGTCGGTGGCTTCGGCGAGCAGGTGTACGCCCTCGTCATGGTGAAGGTGCAGAGTGCAGCCGGCGCGGGTGAAGCGGACGGTCAGGGTCTGCCCGGCGTGCCGGGCGGCCAGCCGCAGCAGCACCGGCACCGGGTCGGCGGGCCGGTCGTTCGGCGCGGCGGCGGGCACCGGGATCGGCACCGCCGAGTCGGCGGGCACGGCTTCGGCGACGGTGTCGGTCAGGCACTCCACGCACCAGGCGAGCGCCGCTTCGAGGGTCGGCCGGTACGGCAACTCGTCCGGGCTCACCGGAGCGTCGCGGTTTCGCAGGTGAACCGACCAGCGCAGCCCGCTCACCAGCAGCGGGTCACCGGCGTGGTGCCGCAGGTCGCAGACGCTCACCTCCAACGCCAGGTCCAGGCCGAGCGCGAGCCGGATCAGCTCGGTCAGGGGTGGGGCGTCGGGGCGTACCGCCGACACGATCAACCGGCCTGCGGGCTGTCCCCGGCCGGCGGCGCGCACCTGCTCGGCCACCGGGTCGGCCCCGGCCCAGGGCAGCGTGACGTACCCGCCGAGCAGGTCCGCCTCGATCTCGTGCCCGCCGTCGGCCTCGGCAAGATCCTCGGGCCGTACGCCGAGGATGGGCGCCCAGGCCGCGAGCCGGTAGCGGTCGGGCAGCCGGACCACCGGCTTGCCGCCGGGCTGCGTGGCGGCGAGCGTGACCTCCTCCGGCGTGCCGGCGTGCCACGCCAGGTGCACCACCCGGTGCCGAAGGTCGGTCAGCGTGATCACCACCGCGTCGTAGAGCCGGTGGGTGTCGTCACAGCTGAAGCAGGCCAGCGCGGAGGGTCGCAGGCCGGCACCGCGGCAGTGCGGGCAGTCAACATCGGCGGTACGGCCACCGAGCCGGCAGTCGCAGCTACGCAGCCGGCTGCCGGGCACGCAGTCCGGGCAGGGCCGCCAGCCGATCTCCGGACCGAGCCAGGACGGGTCGGGCGGGGTGAAGCCGCGCCGCAACGGCACCCGCACCCGGCGCAGCACCTGGCCGGTGGGCTGCTCGACCAGGTCCTCGATCGGTTCGCCGTCGCGCAGGCTGGTGTGCCACCAGCGACCGTCCCGCCAGATCGCCTGCGCGCCGGGCAGCTCGGCACCGTCGACCGGGTCTACGCAGTCGGCGAGAATCCGGCGTTCGAGCTGGTCCACGTCGACGGCCGGCACGACGGGTGGGCGCGGCTGGTCGGGCTGCACCAGCCGGGCGGCGACGTCCCGGCCGCGCTCGGCGAGCCCGGCCAGCGCGTCGGCCACGTCGGTGGCGGCCAGCGCTTCCGGCAGGTCGCGCCGCCCGCTGCTGAACATCGGCGCCGGCGAGCCGGGCACCTCGTACCGGACGTTCCAGCCCTGCCGGCGTACTTCGATCACCAGGTCGAGCAGGAGCAGGTCGGCCAGCGCGCAGAGCCGCACCAGCCGGTCGGCCGGGTCGACCGGCGGCGCGGGCTGGCACCGCCCGACGAACAGCCGCCAGGGAGCGTTGTCCCACCCCACGATGGCCTGGGCCTCCAGCTCCAATCGGTGCAGGGCCGGCAGGTCGGGTCGCCACTGCGACGGCAACCACAGCTGCGGCACCTCACCGGTCACGCTGGCACCGACGCTGGCGGCAAGCTCGCGTACCCGGTCGGAGAGCCGGACCACCCACCCGGTCGGGGCCGACTCAGGATCGAGGCCGCCGGGCACGACGTTGTGGGAGGCGACCGCGCCGGTGTCCAGATTGGCCACGCTGAGCACCAGCTGCGCCCGTCGCCGCCCGCGCCGCTTGCAGCGATGACAGGCGTACGCCACACTGCCCGCGCCCCGGCACTGCTCACACTCGCGGTACGCCTCCCGGTTCACGGGCGTGGCCGTCTCGTCCGCCAGAAACCGGTTCCCGAAGTTAAGGCACCGACAAGGCGACAGCTGAAAAGTCAACCCGTCACAGTCCGGGCAGGTTATGACAGTCACTGCTCACCCGTCCGATTTCCGCTAGCGCACTGTGACCTTTCGAAGATTGCTCGCACGGGTCGACACCGCCCCTTCTTTGATCGGAATTGGCATCGCGGTCATCGCCGTTGTCGGACTTATCTTGTAGGGTCGGAAACACCATGACAATGAATGTCGCGTCACACTGTTCGACTGCTTGATCGCACCATTTCGGAGTTCGACAACCCCCGCCAGGATGTTGCAAAACCCGACAGGAAGGAGGGCGCGATGGCCGAAGACATGGGGTCGACAGTGCCCCGACGCCAGCTCGGCAGGACCCTGCGTGACCTGCGCACCGAAGCCGGGATCACGCTCGACGCCGCCGCCGAGGCGCTGGAGTGCAGCCGACAGAAGGTGTGGCGGATCGAGAGCGGCCTCGGCTCCGTGCGCGGCGTCGACGTCCGCGCCATGTGCGAGCTGTACGGCGCACGCGGCGAACTGACCCGAGCGCTCACCGCCCTGGCCGCCGAGACAAGAGCCAAAGGTTGGTGGCACGCCTACGGCGACGCCATCCCCGACTGATTCGAGCTGTACGTCGGCCTCGAATCCGCCGCTTCGAAACTACGGTTCTACAAGAACAGCCTCGTGCCGGGCATCTTCCAAACTCGGGACTACGCCCGGGGCATCTACCGGATCGATCAGCCCGACATGACCGACGACGACCGCGAACGCGCCGTCGACCTTCGCCTGCAACGCCAGTCACTGCTGACCCGCCGCCTGCCCAAGGCGCCCGAGGTGCAGGTCGTCCTCTGCGAATCCGTCCTACTCCGACCGGTCGTCAGCAGCGCGGCCATGGCGGAGCAGCTACGGCACCTGCTGCGGTTGACCGAGCAGCCGAACATCTCCGTCCGCGTCACGCCGCTGACGGCCGGGCCACACCAGGGAACCGTGGCGGGCGAGTTCGTCATGCTCAATTTTCCACTGGGAAACCGGAGCACGCCCGAACCGCCGGTGGTGTACAGCGAAGCGATCACCGGTGCTCTCTATCTCGACCGACCGGGCGAGTTCGCGACCTATGAGAAGGTCTGGTCGAGCCTGCTCTCACTCGCTCTCGATGAGGGACAATCGATCGAGCTGATCAACAAGGTAATCGGGGAGGTTCACCATGGTTGACCTGACGGGTGCGCGCTGGCGCAAGAGCACCCGCAGTGCGGGCAACGGCGGCGAGTGCGTCGAGGTCGCCGACAACCTGCCCGGCGTCGTCGCCGTACGCGACAGCAAAGACCCACACGGCCCCGCCCTCACCTTCACCCCCACCGCCTGGACCAGCTTCATCGCTGCCACACGCGAGCTGCACTGACCCGGCCGAGCCGCACCCGGCAAGCTTCGCCTTCGGGATGCTGTTCTGCTGCCTGTCGAGCTGAACCGTTGATGCCATCAGGGAGGCGTTCAGCGCCGGCCGCGCACCCGCCGGCCGCCGCGCTGCCGAGCCGAAGGCCGCGATCCATTCACGCTCTCAGCTCGACAGGGCCTGCCCTTCTAATTCATCAGAAGGACGGGCAGGAAGGCGGGCAGCTGTGTCTACCCGCCCGCTGGTCAGTAGGCGGCGCGGGTCGCGGCATCTGGTACGACAACCGCCGCGCGACGAGGCGTGGAGCCCCGAGTCACACCCGGCAAGCTTTCCGGCCGTCCCACAACTGGGCGCTTCCGCTGATCACCTTTCAGGCAGTGCGCGGTTTACCACCTTGTGGGCATACGGACGGAATTCAGCGACCTGATTCGCGCGATGGCGCGTCGCGATTGGGGCACGATCAACCGGCTCTTGGACGAAGTGGAGAGCATCGGCTGGCGCGGCGGCAGCCAGGTGATCGCTGCGGCCTTCGCCATCGCGGTCAACGAACATTTCACCGCTGGCCACTCCCCCACCGATGATGTGGCCCGCTTCGTCGCCGAGACGCGGTCACAGTTCCCGGCCGCGCAGTCGCTTCCCACGCTGGAGATGGAAGGACTCGTCCGGGCTGCGCTCGGCGAGGTCGATCTCATCGAAAACCTCAGCCCGGAGGCCGCCCTTCAGATGCAGATTGTCATCCTCGGCAAGCTGCTTCACGACGGCTACCACACCGAACCTGAGCTTGAGGCGTTCCTTGCCGACGTCGAGAGCGTCGCTGCCGACTACCTGTAGTCACCGGGCAGCGAGCCGCATTCATCTCCGATAGTGTCCGTCCGACTACTCAGACGTGATGCGCGTTCGCGGACGGTCGACGGAGGGACAGCATGGCCAGCATCGAAGAGGTCAAGGCGGCGCTGATGCAGGCAGCCGAGCAGGGCAACGCTACGATCAACCAGATCCGAGCCGCCGCCGAGAACACCGAGCAGATGCTGACCCGGCTACGTGCCGTCGCCGCTGGCACCGGCCATCCGACGATCGCCGAGGCCATCGCCCGAGGCGAGCAGAGCAAGCAGCGCCTGGCCGAGGCCATGACGCTCGTGCAGGGCAGCTCGGAGGCGGCACGTCGCTACGTCGGCATCCTCGGCTGACGCCACCACCATGAGCGTTGGCGAGGTCAAGGCGACCCTCCGCGCCGCCATCGAAGCCGCCCGACAGGGACGACGGGTGTTCGACCAGGCTGTCTCTGACGCCCAAGCGGCAACCGGTACGGCGAGCGCCATCCTGCACGGCAGCGAACACGAGCACGTGAACGCCACCCATCAGGCACTTGCCGCCGCCAAGGCAGAGGTCGAACCGACTCGACGCCGCTTCGGCCGCATCGCCGACACCGCAAGCGACTACCTCAACCACCTCGGATGAGCGGCAGCATCGCCGAGTTGGTCGCACAGCTCCTGGCCGTACGCGGAAAGCTGGATGCCGCAGCCGTCACCGCGCTGCGCGCCCAGACGGACGCCAAGGTGGCATTGGCGCGGCTGACCGAGGTGCAGCGGGGAAGCAGTGACCAGCGGTTACGCGACGCCGTCGCGGACGCCGAGGTGGCCAGAGACAAAGCCGGCCGTTACGCACGTCTCTTGGCTGAGGCTGCCCGCCACATCACCGCGTACATCAACACCATCGCTCCCGGTGCCGCGCCCACCGGGCATGCCGCAGATGATGCCGCACCCTCCGGCAAACGTGTGCTCACCGAGGCCGAGCGACGCGGGCGGCGAGCCGACATTGCCTGGCGCAAGCAAGTCAAAAAGGCCGACGACATCGAGGATGGCCTCAAAAACGCCGAGACCAGCGCCCGCGAGGTGTTCAAGTTTTTCAAGCAGCATGGCGACGGCCAGGGCGGGACCACAAGCGGAACGACGAGCCCCGGACCCACGCCCGCACAGGACCGGCCACATGTCGACAACCCGGTAACTGCCGCGGTGATGGCGGCTGGCGCGCTGGCGGTGACCGTGAAAGCGATATGGAACCATGGCAAAGCGCGACGAGCGAGGAAGCGGGAAGAAAATGATCAAGCCTGAGCTGCCCGAGTACATCCGCACGATGGTTCGTGGCGACCACGCCGCCAACGATGCAGTGGAGGCCCAGCTTGACGCCGAGGGCTGGGACGGTCTTCCGCGCTACCTCGCGGCAGTCTTCTTCCTGGCCGTCGATCGCCGCTTCGGCGAGACCGCTGGCCGCGCCGAAGTCATCACCTTCGTCGGCGAGCTACGCGCCGGGCTTGCCAACGGCGGGCCGGAGATCAACGCCGAGGCAGCCGAGCAGCTCATCATGTCCATCATCGACCCGTCGCTCGACTACTCGATGAGCCAGGAGATGATCGGCCGCATCCAGGCAGCCACCGTGCAGAAAATCCTCACCGAGGAGAATCTGTCGGACGCCGACCTGGACGCCCTACTCGCTGAGGCCGTCAGCCTGTCCTCGCGCCCCTGAGCCGTCGGCCCGCAGAGACGGCGCCGACTTTGGGTTAAGGGAGCCGTTCGATCAAAGCGGCACGGGTGCGGGACAGGCTCAACGCCGTCTGCCCGCGACAACCAAAAGAGCAGATCGCGACTTGCCAGCAATCAGCGGATCATTCACGCTCGGAAAAGCCGCCGACCTCGTCCAGTTCAGCACGCGACATCCCGGTCAGAAGTGTGACCGAACTGGCAACAGGACCGTCAAGTTGGCGGAGAGCTTCCTTCACCGCCTGCCGAATCTCAGCACGGTGATTGTCGATGTATTCACGGACCGCCGCGTCCACAACATCTTTCTTGGAAAGGCCAAGGAAGTGGGCGGCATGCGAGATCAACTGGTCAATGTGCGCATCCACCTTGATCGGCGTGACTGCGGTAGCCATGGCTCCCCTCCTGACGCAAGGTACCCAAGTACCAAAGTACCCGGTCACCCACCCACCGCCAACGACCAAGACACGGTGGACCAACCGAAGGGCTTACAGGCCACTTCTCGTGGTTTACTCGCAGGGATGAGCTTGTAACCGCCCACAAGCAGGGGGCAGACCGCCGATGCTGCTAAGTTTCCGCTTTGCCAATCACCGCTCGTTTCGTGACGAGCAGCAGCTCAACCTCACACCTGTCTACGGGGACAGCACCGAGGCGGGCGAGCCGACTCCGCAGGCTGTCCGGGTTGTCGGCATCTTCGGAGCCAACGCGTCCGGCAAGTCCAACTGCCTCGGGGCGCTGGCGTTCATGCGGCAGATGGTCGTGGAGTCGGACCGCGCGGTCGAACCCGGGGTAGGGCTGTTCCGCGAACCCTTCCGACTGGATCCCGAGATCGCCGGGCAGCCATCACGCTATGTCGTAGACCTCATGCTCGGCGGGGTCCGGCACACCTACGGGTTCACGATCAACGACGCCCGCGTGCTTGAGGAGTGGCTCTACCACTATCCGCGAGGCCGCAAGCGGCGCATCTTCGAACGCAACGGGAACGACTTTGCGTGGGGAGAAGAGTCAGGCCGGCGACCCCTGGAGCAGATCGCCGAGATCACCGCGCCGACCGCCCTCTTCCTCAGCACCGTCGCCCGCTTCGGCCACAGTCGCCCAGAACCGGATCCGGCGAACCCTCAGCCGCTGCACAACACCTACCGGTGGTTCTACCTGGCAGGCCAGCGGATGGAACCCGAGATGGTGTTGTCCGGCCTACTTCGTCCTGACGACGCGGAGAACCAGGACGTGCTCCAACTGGCCGTCGAACTGTTGCAAGCTGCCGACGTCGGAATCGTCGGCGTCGTGGTCAACCCGAACCCGAGTCAACGCATTCACGAACCAGCATTGCCGGTCGGTTACACATTCATTCGGCCACATACCCGTCGGTCGGCGATGCTTGAACAATCAAAGATCCAGTTCGCCCACCAAGGCCCCAACGGCACCGCGCTGCTCGACCTTCGAGACCAGTCGACCGGCACCCGGCAACTTCTCACCCTCGGGCTGCACGCCGCCGCGATGCTCCGGGCCGGCGCCACCATGCTGATCGATGAGATCGACGCCAGCCTGCACCCGATCCTGACCGCCAAGCTCATCAGTCTCTTTCGCAGCCCAGAGGCCAACCCCCTGGGCAGTCAGCTCATCTTCACCAGCCACGACGCCGCGCTGCTGGGCACTCTGGACGCGGAGGAGATCCTGCGCCGCGATGAGATCTGGTTTGTGGAGAAGGACGACCAGGGGGCTTCGTCGCTCTACCCGCTGACGGACTTCAAGCCTCGGAAGGAAGGCGAGAACCGACAGCGCCGGTACCTGAACGGCAACTACGGTGCGGTGCCGGACCTCTCGACCCACCTGTTCGAGCAGGCACTCGCCAACCGTGGAGGCACGGATGACACCTCGTCGCAGTGAGCGCCAGACGGGTCGCATGGTGCGTAACGCCGGGCGGGAAACGGACCTACGCAGAGGGCCGGCAACACGGGAGCAGCGGCGGACCGTGCTGATCACGACGAACGGCGAGTCCACCGAGCGTGCCTACTTTGATGCGCTGAAGCGGGAGCCATGGGTCGGCGTCAAGGTCGCGGTCGCCGTCGAGCGCGGTTCGCCCGTCGACTTGGTACGCGGCGCGTACCGCCGACAGCAGGAAAACGACTACGACGAGGCGTGGGCCGTCTGCGACGTCGATCATTACTCGCCCGGAGAGGCGTCGGCCGCGGCCCGAGAGTCAGGGGTACGCCTGGCCTGGTCCAACCCCTGCTTCGAGGTGTGGTTGCTGCTCCATCTGATTCACCACGCCGGCCATGTCGAAAACGCCAAGAAAGCCCGTGACCTGCTGCGCAAGCATCTCCCGCAGTGGGACAAGACGGCCCTGAACTTCGATAGCTTCCGCGACGGGGTCGCCGACGCCTGCCGGCGGGCGGCACGACTCGACCCAGCGCCCGAAGGAAACCCCTCGACGTCGGTCGGCGTCCTCGTCACCGCGCTACAGCCCACGGCCAACGTGGGATGATCTTCCCACGCCAGAGATGGAAGGACTCGTCCGGGCTGCGCTCGGCGGGTCCGCTAAACCAGCCGATCAGCGGTGAGCCGCGATCTGGACAACGACGAGGTGCTGTGATCGGCCGTTACTTGGCCTGCCAGCGCAGTGACTCGAGGGGGTACGCCCATGGGACTCCGAGGTCGTCCTCCCAGTCGTCGTACAAACCGATAGACGTGCTCGGATGAAGCACCAGCCGGTCGACGTCGACATCGGCCGGGGCGATCGACAGTCCGGCGACGCCCTCCACTGCCGCGTACAACCGGTAGGTCGGTCCAATGCCTGGCACTCCAGCCTCGACTTCCAGATATCGCCGTCCCTGTTCGTCAACATGACAGGTTCCCGGAACTCTCTCGACCCCCTGGTACGGCGGCTGATCCGGATCCGGGCTGACCGTGACGGTGATGCCACAGTCCTCGTGGATGAGCCTGACCGTCTTGCCGTCGGGCGCAACCCAAGTACCCGCCCACGCCGAAGGCCACCCCGGGATGCGCTCCACCCCTGCAGTATCCGTCAGCCGATCGCTTCCGTGGCCTTCGGCGTGATGCGCCCTCACCATGTCGCTGGTTAGCCCATGCTCTTGGCACCGTCCAGGGACTCTCGGATGATGTCGGCGTGGCCGGCGTGCTGCGCGGTCTCGGCGATGATGTGCATCAGCACCCGGCGGGCTGACCACCGCCCGCCGGGCTCGAACCACGGAGCCTTCGGTAGCGGCTGGGTGGCGTCCAGGTCAGGCAGGGTGGCGACCAGCTCATCGGTCCGGCGGGCCACCTCGGCGTAGTCGGTGAGCACACCGGCCAGTGTCTCGCCGGTGAGCAGCCGGAACCCGTCGGTCCACCGGGTCAAGTCGGCCTCCGCCATGGAGGTGAAGTCGCCCATCACCGATGGGCCATCCAAAATGAAGTCCGCCCAGTTCCGCTCGACTGCGGTGACGTGCTTGATCAAGCCGCCCAGGCACAGTTCGCTGACGGTAGTGCGCCGCCCGGCCTGCTCGTCGGTGAGGTCGCGGGTGGTGAAGCGCAGGAAGTGCCGCTGTTTGGCCAGCATCGCCAGCAGGTCGGCGCGCTCCCCGCTGGCTGCTGGCGCGTCGGCCAGATCGTGGGTGGTCCGTCCATCGGCGGTCGTGGTCTCGCTCATGGTTGCCGGTTCCTTCCCGTTCTCTTCGGTCGGGACCCACGCTAGGTCGCCCTGCGGACACTTCCTGACCTGAATAGCGCAAGAATCAACGACATGGCGAACACCAGCACCCGGACGCTGCGGCTGCTGTCCCTGCTGCAGGCCCGCCGGTACTGGCCGGGCACCCAGCTGGCTGAGCGACTGGGGATCTCGGTCCGCACCCTGCGCCGGGACATCGATCGGCTGCGCGAGCTTGGCTATCCGGTCGAGGCACGGCGCGGCGTGGACGGCGGCTATCAGCTCACCGCGGGCGCGGCACTGCCGCCGCTCGTGGTCGACGACGACGAGGCGGTCGCCCTAGCTGTGGGGCTGCAGGCCGCCGCGCACAGCGCGGTGGAGGGCCTCGCCGAGTCTTCGGTGCGGATGCTGACCAAGGTGGTGCAGGTGATGCCGGCCCGGCTACGGCACCGGGTCGAAGCGCTGCGCGCGATGACCCTGCCCGCCGGCTGGGACAGCCCAACCCAGCCAGGCGTCGACCCGGGCGTGCTCACCGCGGTCGCGCTGGCATGCCGGGACAGTGAACACCTCCGCTTCTCCTACACCGCCGCCAACGGCCAGCACACCGAGCGGCACGTCGAGCCGCATCGGCTGGTCTTGCTCGGCCGCCGCTGGTACCTGGTCGCCTACGACCTCACCCGGCACCACTGGCGCAGCTTCCGAATCGACCGCCTCACCGCGCCACACGGCACCGGCTCCCGGTTTCGGCCCCGCGACCTGCCCGCCTCGGACGCCGCCGAGTTCGTCCGCACCAGCCTCGGCAACCTGCCCCGCCCGTACCGTGTGGAGGCCTTGGTCAACGCCCCGGCCGCAACCGTGCGCGAGCGGATCGGCCGGTGGGGCACAGTCGAGGAGGTCGACGCCGAGCACTGCCGAGTGCGAATGACCGCCGACTCCCTGGACTGGCCGACCATGGCACTGGGCGCGCTCGGCGCCGACTTCCGCGTCATCGACCCACCCGAACTGCTCGAGCAGATCCACGACTGGGGCGCCCGATTCAACCGGGCGGCCGCGCTCAGTCGCTGAACTCGGCGCGATCCAAGGCGAAGAGTGTGCCGTCGCCGCCGATGAACACCAGGTAGAGGTCGTGGAAGCCGTTCGCGGCGTCCGGGCTGGTGTCGATCCAGGTGGTGGCCGTCACCCAGTCGGTGCCGGACCCGGGCGGCACGGTCATCGAGCCGACGAGCGGCCCGTTCGGGCTGTCGATCCGTGCCTCGATGACACCCCCGGCCTTCGGGGCGACGGTGGCGTGCAGGCGCAGCTGGCCCTTCTGGTCGGCGAATCCCGCCGCCGATCCGTCCGCGAAGTTGACATTCGTCCAGCGCAGGTAGCTGCCATCGCGTACCCGCGTGACGACTTTGCCGTGCTCGGGCGTCGTGACGATCCGCAGGCCCGCCGACTGGCCGTCGTTCTCCTCGGCGAGGTAGGTGGAGAACACGTCCTTGCGGTCGGGCAGTGCGGGCAGCTCGGACCACTTCGGCACGAACGTCGTCACGCTCTGGCCGCGCAGAATTGTGCTGAAGGACCGGCCGTGCGTACGGATGTCGGCCAGCTTCTTCATGTTCTCGTTCGCCGACGTGCGGTACGGCACCACCGAGGAGATCGGCCCCTTGCCGGCGGTGACGTAGGAGACGCACTCGCCCTGGTTACGGAATGCCGGGTTGACGAAGGAGGCCCAGCCACCCTTCTTGCAGTCGTTCCTGGTCTCCGGCGGCAGCGGGAAGCCGCCTGCGAGATCGACGGCGAGCGGGACGTCGTCCGGATTGTTGTTGACCACGACGATGGTGAAGTCGTGCGTCGCCTCGTCCTTGTACGCCGTGACCGTGACCCCGGGCGCCGGTGCCCTGGTGGCGCCGATCATCACGTCACCGGGGTCGAGAAAGCGGCTGTACTGGCCGAACGCGTAGTACCGCTTGAAGATGCGGTACTGGCCGTTCTCGGTCGGGTTGCCGCTCTGCGGGGTGCCGGTGTTGACCAGCCGGATCAGGTCCGAGCCGTCCGCGCCGTTGTTTGCCACCGGCCACCACCAGAAGTACGCGTTCAGCCGGGTCTCGTCGAACAGGTTCCCGATGAGCGTGGCGTAGCGCAGGCCGTCGCTGATCGTGTTGTTGACGAACAGTCGGTCGCGCGGCGCACCCTGGTTCATGTACTCGGTCTGCCAGATGGTCTTGCCCAGCGCGTGCGAGGTGGTGAACGCCGTGGGCGCGGCCCGCGTCGCCGCTTCGATCAGCCCCGAGTATCCGTGCGCCGCAACGACGTCGACGTACCGGTTCGCCGCCGGGTCGCTAATTGCGGGCAGGGCGAAGCCCTCGTGGAAGCCGACGCCCTCGCCGAGCACGATCTTCGCGTCCACCCCCCGGCGTTCGAACGTCGGACCCAGGTGGTCGCGCACCAGGACGCGCAGTTCCTCGGCCGTCCACTGGCAGCTTGAGTAACCGGTGGTGATGTCGGGTTCGTTGGTCGGTGAGATATGCGTGATCCGGATGCCAAACTCGCGCTCGTAGCCGAGCACGTACTCCGCGAGGTAGTCGGCGAACGCCTGGTACATGTCGGGCCGGAGCTTGTTCGGTGGGCCGGACGGGCCGGAGGAGATCACGCTGTTGTTCTGCTTCATCCACGCCGGCGGGCTCCACACGCTGGCGAGGATCGTTTCCACGCCGCGCGCCTGCGCCTCACGCATCAGCCACACCTGGTACGCGTCGAAGTCGGCCTTGCGCTGCGCCCAGTCGGGCAGGTCCCACACGAACCGGCCCGGCTCCGGCTCGATCGTCTGTGTCGGGCCGTCGTAGAGCTGGTCGCCCCACACGCCCACGCCGCCGTCGCCCACCATGACCCGGACGATGTCCAGGCCGATGCCGGACTGGTCGTCGAAGACCATGTCGAGCATCTGCGAGGTCAACGGCTCGCCGAGCCGCTGGACCGCACCCGCCTTGTGGAACGGGAACGCCCCGCCGAAGCCGTCGACGGTCTGCCGTTCCGCGCTCCAGTCGACCACGGTGGTGGGCGGGGAAGCGGGCCGGTGCGCGGTGCCGCCCGAGGCTGTCGAAGCCACCAGGCTCCCGGCCACCACCACCGCCGTGGCCAGCCGGACCGTCCACACCGTTCGCCGTCGCATCACTGGCTCCCCGTCGCTCGAAGTGGTCGGCTGTCCGCGTTCCGCCGGAACCACCCGGCCAGGCGGCGTGCGGCCAGCGGAAACACGGGCAGCCCTGCGCCACCGGGACGCCGTCACAAGTAACGGTTGATCGACGTCCGCGAATTCAGGCTAGGGGGCCGCACGCTGAGGGGCAAGGCGCTGCGTCGTTTCGGCGCAACGGCGGGGTCCGGCGGGATAGGAGGCCGCCATTCCGTCTAAACGGTGTTTAGAGATAGGCGAGGTCGGGGGTCTAGGGCTGGTGATGCTGTGTCTGGGGTGGTGGGCGGCGCGGGATGCGGCATGTCGGGGTGTTCGGGCCGATCGGGTGGGCACGAGTTGCGGCGTACCGGGGTATCCCGTCCGGTGAGCGGCACGGATTGCGGCATGTCGGGCTGTCCGGGCCCGCTGAGGCCGCGAGTTGCGGCATCTCGTGCGCCGACCACGAGTTGCGGCATCGCCGGTCCACGCCCGGAGGGGGAGGCCGATACTGCGCGACGAGGCCGATACGGTGCCTCAGGCTGATCGGCCGGCGCTGCACAGGCCAAAACTAGCCTCGTCACCACCGCCCGATTGCCGGGCTCACTTATCAAGCCGCGGTGTGGATCAAGCCTGAGGGTCGGCGCCTCCGCGGACGAGGAGGCGCCGACCCGAGGGCCCGGGTCATTCGGCGCGGAGGTGGTCCAGGTCGTGGATGCCCGGGCTGACCCAGATCCACATCGCGCGTACGTCGGCCAGGGCCGACGCGTCGCAGGACATCTGGGTGCCCAGCTCGATCTCCACCGTGGCGGTGCGGCCCTGGCTGACCCAGCCGAACTCCGACTGGCACCAGGCCCAGCCGGCGCCGGTCTGCACGGCGATCGAGGTGCCGGTGCCGGCCGACGGCGACGTGCGCAGGTCGTAACGGAGCACGTTCTTGGCGGACAGGTCCACCGGCTCGGGCAGGGTCACCCCGAACCAGCCGCCGCCGGTGGCGGTGACCTGCAGTCCGTACGCGCCGTCCGTGGCGAAAGCGTCCGTCTGCGCCAGGGTGCCCGCGTCGGTCTGCCAGTCGCCCGGTGCCCAGCCCTCCAGGCCGGTCTCCCAGGAGGCGAGCCGGATCGGGTCACCGGGCGCCGGCTTGACGGTGACGGCCAACTCGGCCGGGTTGGAGAGCCGACCGGCGGTGTCACGGACCGTGTAGGAGGCGACGGCCCGACCCCGGAACCCGTCCGCTGGGGTGAACTCGACCAGCCCTTTGGCATTCAGCGCGAACCGGCCGCCGGTGACGGGGAGCGAGCGCTGCTGTCCGCGTACCGTCGGGTCGAGGTCGATGGTGGACGGCCGGAGCTTCCCGGCGTACGCGATGTCGTTGCTTGTCGGGTTGAGGGTGACCGGCGTGCCGGCCGTGGTGACCGCGGTGTCGTGGTCGGCGACCGGCGGGCGCGGCCGGAAGCCTCGGCGGATGGTCTCCCCCGCGTTGCCGATCGTGGTGCAGACCGGGCTCGGGCAGTAGACGGTGTAGCCGTCGTAATCCGGGTAGAGCGTGCCGTCGTCCTGGACGCCGGAGAGGATCCAGTAGAGGAAGCCGGTGCCGCCGGTGCGGATGAAGCTGTCGGTCCAGCGCTGGTAGACCGGGTTGCGGGTTGCCTTGTCGTGCCAGCCGAACTCGCCGAGCAGGGCCGGCTTGCCGATCCGCTTCGCCTCTCGGTTGTGCCGCTCGATCCAGCGCACGCTCCAGTCGGCGTCGGTGCCCCAGTGGTCCGGGTACAGGTGGTAGCCGTGCACGTCGACGGCGGGCAGCCGGCTCAGCGCGACCGAGTCGACGCCCTCGCCGCAGTTGACGGTCCAGTGCCCGGCGTCGGGGCTGTCGCAGAAGAAGCCTTCGTCGCCGACGCCGACCAGGTGGCGGCGGTCGACCGACTTGAGGTGCCGGCTCATCTCGTCGGCCCAGGCGGTGAGCGTCTCGGTGGAGCACTGCGGTGAGGTCGGGTAGACCCCGGAGCCCTTGCAGCGCGGCTCGTTCGCCAACTCCCAGGCCATGATGGTCGGATCGTCCTTGTACGCCACCCCGGTCAGCGTGTTGACCCGGTTGAGCAGGTGCGTCGCCCAGTCGCGGTACCAGCCTCGGATCACCGGGTCGGTGTAGAAGTCGTCGTGGTGCTCGGCGCCGCGCCAGCGGACGTACTGGTCCATGCCGCCGAAGTCGCGCCAGTTGTTGGTCAGCGGAATGATCACGCGGATGCCGGCCCGGCGGGCGGCGTACAGCACGTAGTCGAGGCGTTGCAGGCCGTCGGGTCCGTCGTTGAACGCGGGTCTCTCGCCGTCCCAGTGCTGGAACCACACCCCGTCGGCGGTGCCGTGCACCGAGTCGGTGCCGCCCGGGGTGCCGATGTCGAGGAAGCCCCAGTGCCGCAGCACCGTGAAGCCAGCCGCCTTCGCATCGGCGAAGACGTCGTCGACCATCGCCTGGGACTTGTACATCAGGTAGTAATTGTTGGTCCCGGCGAACCGGAACGGCTTGCCGTCGGCGTACAACCGGTCGCCCTTGCGCACCACGAACCCGCCACCGAGCCGCGCGCCACCGGCCGCCGTGGGTGCGCTGGCCGCCGGGGATACGCCGGTTGTCGGGAATGCGCCGGTTGCCGTCGGGGGCGTGCTGGTTGCCGGGGATACGCCTGTTCCGGGCGCGGCGCCGGATGCGGGGGGCGCCCCCGCCGCCGGCATGGCACCCGCCGTAGCCAGCAGCCCGGCAACGGCCAGCAGTACGCCGGCCAGCCTCATCCTCATCTGCTTCTCCTTCGGGGGTGTGTTGGTGGGGGGTGTGTTGGTTGTGGGATGCCGGTTGGGGTGGGGGGTGTTAAGAAGGGGCCCTTCCTCTACACGAGGCGTTAAAAGGGGGCCCTTCCTTGCACTTCTCCTTGCATGTCGTTGACGGTGCGCAGCACCGGGTGGGTGGTGAGGGCGGCGGGGTCGAGGGGGGCCGCCGAGCGCACCGTGAAGGTCGCCGACTCGCCGGGGAGCAGGGTGGCGGGGGCCTCCTCGACCTCGGCGGTGGGGTCGAGGCGGTCCGGGTAGAGGGTGAGGTCGCGCAGGATGGTGCGGGCGGTCACCCGGACCAGTTGACCGCCGTCGGCCGGCTCCACCGTGGCGTCGTACTCCGCCGTCGGGTAGTCGACCTCTCGGTCCTCGGCGAAGAACCACAGCGCCCGGTCGCCGCCGGCGTCGGCGACCAGCAGTTCGCGCCGGGCGTCGTCGGGCCGCGCCAGATCCGCCGGCAGCGGCCAGGTGATCGAGGTGTACGCGGGAACGCCCAGTTCCAGGGTGGTCTTCGCCCTCGGTTCGCCGGCCAGGGTGAGCCGGGTGACCGTGGCCGACGCCCGCCACGGCTGCCCACCGTCGTTGACCGCCACCAGGGCCAAGCCGCCGTCGCGGGGCTGGACGGTTAGCAGGCGGTCGGCGTATGCCCGGCGCAGCGCGTACCACAGTGGCTTGCGGCGGCCGTCGCCGTCGATCGCCGACCAGGAGGTGACCGGCCAGCAGTCGTTGAGCTGCCAGACGATGGTGCCCATGCACCGGCCCCGGTGGGAGCGGAAGTGCTCCACCCCGAGTTGGATTGCGCGGGCCTGGTTGAGCTGGGTCAGGTAGTGCCAGTCGTCGAAGTCGCGCGGCTCGGGCAGGTGTGCGTCCAGCCCTCGGCGCAGCTTCAGGTCACCGTCGGCGGCCTTCTGATGGTGTGCCATGCCGGGCGAGTCGGGCGCGAGCGGCTCGTCGGAGAGCGCCCGGCGCAGCGTCGCGTACGCCGGTGGGCCCTGGTAGCCGAACTCGGCGACGAAGCGTGGCACGTACTCGCGGTACTTGAGGTAGTCGTCGGTGTTCCAGACGTCCCAGATGTGCGTGGTGCCGTACGCCGGGTCGTTGGGGTGGATCTCCTCGCTGCCCGACCACGGACTGCCCGGCCAGTACGGTCGGGTCGGGTCCGTCTCGGCCACGATCCGGGGCAGCAGCTCCAGGTAGTAGCCGCGCCCCCAGGTGCGCCCGGCGAGGATCTCCTGCCAGCCCCAGTCGTGCCAGCCCCAGATGTTCTCGTTGTTGCCGGTCCACAGCACCAGCGACGGGTGCGGCGCGAGCCGGGTCACCTGCTCCGCGGCCTCGGCGGCCACCTCGGTGGCGAACGGCTCCTCCTCGGGGTACGCGGCGCAGGCGAAGAGGAAGTCCTGCTGCACCAGCAGGCCGCGCTCGTCGGCCAGGTCGTAGAAGTCGTCCGATTCGTACCGGCCGCCGCCCCAGACTCGCAGCAGGTTGACGTTCGCCCCGGCGGCCTGGTCGAAGCGGTGGGCGAGGCGGTCCCGGGTGACCCGGGTGGGGAAGGCGTCGTCCGGGATCCAGTTCACTCCCCGCACGAAGATCGGCCTCTCGTTGACGTACAGGGTGAACGGTGCGCCGTGGGCGTCGGGCGTGGTGTCCAGGCGTACCGAGCGGAAACCGATCCGCCGATGCCATTCGTCGAGGACGGCGCCGTCCGGCCGGCGCAGCGTCACGATCAGCGGGTAGCGGTGTTGGCCGCCGTGGCCGCGCGGCCACCACAGCTCGGGTTCGTCGACGGTGAGGGCGAGCACGGCGGTTTGTTCGCCGGCCGGGATGGTCACTTCGGCGGTCACCCCGGCCACCTCGGCCCGCACGGTCAGCGGCAGGCTTGCGGCGGGCGTCGTTTCGGCGTGCGCGGTGAGCGGCAGCTCGTTGGCCCGCTCGATCTCGACGTGCAGCTCCACGCGCCCGATGCAGCCGTCGAGGGTGACCAGCGGACGCACGGTCGCGAGCCGGGCAACGGACCAGCTGTGCAGGCCGATCTCCTGCCAGATGCCGGCGGTGACCAGGGTGGGACCCCAGTCCCAGCCGAAGTTGCAGGCCATCTTGCGGATGAACTGGAACGGCTGCGGGTACGCGTTGGGCCGGTCGCCGAGACGGTCGCGGTGGGCCTGCGCGTAGTGGTAGGGGGAGTCGAAGCGTACGGCCAGGGTGTTGTCCTCGGCGCGCAGCAGCGACCCGACGTCGAAGCGGTAGCCACGGTGCATGTTCTCGGTGCGGCCGACCTCGACGCCGTTGAGGCTGATCGTGGCGACCGTGTCGAGCCCGGCGCAGACCAGGTCGAGGCGCTGATGGTCGCCGATCGGCCGGTCGAAGGTGGTCTCGTACGTCCAGTCGGTGTGCCCGATCCAGGTCAGGTCTTTCTCGTTGTCGTCGAGGTACGGGTCGGGGATCAACCCGGCCGCGAGCAGGTCGGTGTGCACGCAGCCGGGCACGGTCGCTGGCACCGTCCGGCCGTCGATCCCGGATGGCAGCTGCGGGCCGGGTGCCGCCCGCAGGGTCCAGCCGTGGTGCAGCGCCAGCCGATCGGGGTCTGGCCCCCGTGCGTCGCTCAAGACTTCACCGCGCCTTCCATGATTCCGCGGACGATCTGCCGACCGCCGATGACGAGCATGATCAACAGTGGCACCGTGGCCACGAACGCCCCGGCCAGCACCCGGCGGTAGATCACGTAGTTGCCGCTGGCCAGGTCCGAGATGGCCACCATCGAGGTGGGGTAGTCGGTGCCGTTGAGGGTGATCAGGGGCCACTGGAAGTCGTTCCAGGTGGCCACGAAGGTGAGCAGGCCGAGCACCGCCAACGCCGGGCGTACGGCCGGCAGCACGATGCTCCAGTAGACCCGCATCGTGGTGGCGCCGTCGACCCGGGCCGACTCGACCAGCTCGTCCGGCACCGAGTTGACGATGAACTGTCGCATGTAGAACACGCCGAACGCGGTGACCATGCCGGGCACGATCACCGCCAGCAGGGTGCCGTTCCAGCCCAGCTTGCCCATCACGATGTAGAGCGCGACGACGCCGAGCTGGTTGGGCACGGTCAGGGTGAGGATCACGAAGAGCAGCAGGGGTCGGCTGCCCCGGAACCGCAGCTTGGCGAAGGCGAAACCGGCCAGCGAGCAGAAGAACAGCACCGAGGCGGTGACCACGGTGGCGACGATGACGCTGTTCACCAGGGATGCGGCGAAGTAGACGTCCTGGAGCGAGAAAACCTCCTCCAGGTTGACGAGGAACTGGTCGCCGGGGATCACCACCGGCGGCAGTTGGGCGGTGGCCTCGTCGGTGCTGGTGGCGATGACGAACATCCAGTACAGCGGGAACGCCGCGAACAGGGCCGTCAGCGACAGGAAGAGGTACGCCCCGATCCCGGCCGGGGTGTCCTGCGGCGCCCGGCCCAGCAGGGTGGCTCGCTTGCGCCCGGTCGTCGGTGCCGGCGCCGGGTCCCGGCGCGGCGGGGCAACGGTCGTCACTTGCGGCCCCCTGACAGGCGGTTGGTCAACAGGGTGTTCAGGGCGGCGACCACGAGGATGATGAGGAACAGCGCCCAGGACATCGCGGCGGCGTAACCGAGGTTCAGGTCCTTCCAGCCCACCTTGTAGATCAACTGCGCGACGGTCTGCCACTCACCGCCGGCCCCACCCCGGGCGGTCTGCGCGTTGAGGTCGAAGAGCATCGGCTCGGTGAACAGTTGAAGCCCGCCGATGGTGGAGAGCACCACCGTGAAGATCACCACCGGGCGGATCATCGGGACGGTGATCCGCCAGAGCTGACGCCACGGGCCGGCACCGTCCAGCGCCGACGCCTCGTAGACGTCGCGCGGGATGGACTGCATCGCGGCCAGGTAGAGCAGGGCGTTGTAGCCGATCCACTTCCAGTTGACCATCGTGGCGATGGCGATCCAGGAGTGCAGCTTGTCCGCCCGCCAGTCGATCGGGTTCTCGGTGCCGATGCCGACCAGCCCGAGCGCCCAGTTCGCCATCCCGAGGTCGCGGGAGAAGAAGACGTTGAACACCAGCGTGGAGGCGGTGATCGGGGTGATGTAGGGCAGCAGGGCGCTCACCCGCCACCAGGTCTGCCCCCGCAGCCGGCGGTTCAGCATCGACGCGATGACCAGCGCCAACAGCAGTTGCGGGACGGTGGAGAGGAGGAAGATGCCGAAGGTGTTGTAGAGCGCGTTGCCGAAGTCGCCGTCGGTGAACAGACGGCTGAAGTTCTCGAAGCCGGCCCAGCCGGTCAGCTCCGGATCGTCCAGCCGCCAGTGGCGCAGCGCCACCACCGCGTTGAAGACCATCGGGAAGAGACCGAAGACGAAGAAGAGCAGGAAGAACGGCGCGATCAACAGGTACGGCACGACCCGCACGTCGAAGCGGTGCAGGCGGTCCCGCCAGGTCATTCTGCGGCTTCGGACGGGTGGGGGTCGGCGAGTGGTCGGTTCGGCGGCCGCGCGCGTGGTGGGCATGCCTACCTGCCAGCCTTCTCGGCTTCCTTGATCGCCTCGGCCCAGGCCGCGTCCGACCTGAGGGTGCCGTTCTGCACCCGGTTGATCACGTTTTCCACGGCGACCCGGGTCGGGCCGTTCTTCTTGCCCAGGTACTGCGGCGTCAGGCCCTCAGCCATCTTCGGGAAGATCTGCCCGACCGGCGCGGAGTTGAAGAACTCGTTCTTGAAGTCCGCGATCGCCGGGTCCGTGTAGAGGCCCGGCTGCGACGGCAGGTTGCCGACCGTCTTGAAGATCTCGATCTGCTGCTCCGGCTGGACCAGCCAGTCCAGGAACTTGTACGCCTCGTCGACGTTCTTCCCCTGCTTCGGAATGGTCAGGAAGGAGCCGCCCCAGTTGCCGCCACCGCCGGGCACTGCGGCAATGTCCCACTTGCCCTTGGTGCCGGGCGCGGTGTTCTGGATGTGCCCGAGCATCCACGCCGGACAGGCGAGCACCGCGAACGAGCCGCTGGTGAAGCCCTTGTCCCAGTCGGCCTGGAAGCTGGTGAGGTTGGCCGAGATGCCGGCGTCGACGGCCTTGACCGCGTAGTCGAAGGCGACCTTGGGGCCGCCGTCCATCCGCAGCTGCTCACTCTCGTCGTAGAAGCCGACGGGCTGCTGCCCGAGGATCGGGTTGAACAGGTTGGTGCCGTTGTCGATGAACTTCTTCTTCGTCTTGGTGGTGTACTCCTGGCCGACCCGGATGAAGTCGTCCCAGGTGGGCCAGAGCGCGGAAACCTGGTCACGCTCGGTGGGCAGGCCGGCGGCGGAGAACAGGTCGGTGCGGTAGCACATGGCCAGGCCGCCCACGTCGGTGCCGAGGCCGATCTGGGTCTTGCCGTCGGGTGAAAGCGACTGCTTCCACTTCCACGGCAGGTAGTGGTTCTCGTGCTTGCCGGCACCGAAGTCGAGCAGGTTGACGAACTTGTCGGCCTGGCTCCGGAACTGGACGATGAAGCCCTCGTCGATGGCCGCGATGTCAGGCGCGCCCGAGCCCGCGATCAGCTTCTTCTGCAGGTCCTCGTGCTGGGCGTTGTACTCCCCCGAGTTGAGAGCGATCTTGACGTTCTGGTGCTCCGCCTCGTACTTCGCCTTGAGGTCCTTCAGGCCGAAGTCGCCCCAGAAACTGATTGTCAGCGTGACCGTGCCGTCGCCGGAGCCGCCGGTGGTGCTGCGCCCGCTGCACGCCACCACCATCGACCCGACCACCAGACCCACGGCTGCGACCCGCAGCCAACGAAGCGTAGAGCGTCTCATGACCCTCCTCCGAGACCATCTGGGAACGCTTCCGAGATCGAAAGGCATCGACTGAACCGGATAAGTGTCGCCACCGTACGGGCACGCTTCCACAGTGTCAACGGCCGGTTAACGACGTGGGCCGACCGGCACCCCGCAGCAGCTGGGAGTTGGCCGTCCCGGTCCCCCCGTAGACTGAACCGCACAAGCTGGGGCGACCGGGTGGGCGTACCCGGAAGTGGGTTCAGGAGGACGTACGCGGGTGAAGCGACCGACGATCGCGGATGTCGCCCGGCGGGCGGGAGTCTCCAAGGGCGCGGTGTCGTACGCGCTCAACGGCCAGCCGGGAGTCTCCGAGGCGACCCGACAGCGCATCCTCGCCATCGCCGCCGAGATCGGGTTCAGCCCGAGCAGCGCGGCCCGCGCGCTCTCCGGCGCGACCGCCCGGGCGATCGGGCTGATCCTCGCCCGCCCGGCGCGCACTCTCGGCATCGAGCCGTTCTTCATGGAGCTGATCAGTGGCGTGGAGGCGGAGCTGTCCGCCCGGTCGTACGCGCTGACCCTCCAGGTGGTGGCCGACCAGAGCGCCGAGGTCGCCGTATACCGGCGGTGGTGGGGCGAGCGGCGCGTCGACGGCGTGCTCGTCTGTGACCTGCGCACCGACGACCTGCGGGTGCCCGTGCTGGAGGAGTTGCGCCTGCCCGCCGTGGTGATCGGCGGACCGACCGGGACCGGCAGCCTGCCCAGCGTCTGGTCGGACGACGCGGCGGCGCTGGTGGAGACCGTGGAGTACCTCCACGCCCTGGGACACCGACGGATCGCCCGGGTCGCCGGCCTGCCCGACCTGCTGCACACCGCCATCCGGACGCAGGCGTTCACCGGGGTGTGCCAGCGCCTCGGGCTGGCCGAGGCGGTCACCGTCTCCTCGGATTACACCGGCGAGGAGGGTGCCCGGGTGACCCGGCGGCTGCTCAGTTCCCGGCTCCGTCCCACCGCGGTGATCTACGACAATGACGTGATGGCGATCGCCGGGCTGTCGGTCGCCCAGGAGATGGGTCTCGCCGTCCCCGCCCATCTGTCCATCGTGGCCTGGGACGACTCCCCGCTGTGCCGGCTGGTGCACCCGCCGCTGACCGCGCTCGGTCGGGACATCCCCGCCTACGGCGCGAATGCGGCCCGGCAACTGTTGCGGCTGATCGAGGGCGCCACCGCCGAGGGACTGGAGACCGAGACGCCACAGCTGACCCCCAGGGGCAGCACCGGCCCGCCGCTCGACGAGAGCTTAACCGCTTAATCCCTGTCGGCGTCACCGGGACGTGGAGGGAAACTCCTCGAAGTACGCTTCGACCCGCTCGGCGGTCGCCGGCCGGGCCAGCTCGAACCCCTGGCCGTAGCGGCACCCGGCCCGATAGGCCCCGTCGACCTGGTGGGCGGATTCCAGTTCCTCGGCCACCACCTCCAGCCCGATCCGCTCGGCGACGGTGACCACCACGTCCAGCAGGGATCGATGCTCGCCGCCGCTCGCCGCGGCCAGCTCCGGCCCGACCTTGAGCAGGTCGATCGGCAGTCTGCGCAACTGGGCGAGCGAGGCGTGCTCGGCGCGGAAGTCGTCCAGGGCCGTCCGGATTCCCATCGACCGCAGCCCGGCCAGCCGCGCCACCACGGTCGGCAGCTCGGCGCCGACCCGCGGCTCGGAGACCTCGACCACCAACTGGTCCGGCCCGACACCGTACGCGTCCAGCACCGCCACTGTCCGGGGCACAAAGTCCGGCGAGGTCAGCTCGCGGATGGAGACGTTGATCGCCATCCACAGCCGCCGGCCGCCGACCGACCAGTCCGCCAGCTGCCGGCAGGCTCGGTCCAGGACCCACGTGCCCAGCTCGCCGACGATGTCGAGATCCTCGGCGACCGGCAGCAGTTCCGCCGGGAACACCGTGCCGAGCACCGGGCTGCGCCACCGCAGCAACGCCTCCGTGCCGACCGGCCACCGGTCCGCCAGCCCGAGCACCGGCTGGTAGACCAGGTCCAGCTCACCCCGGGCGACCGCGCCGGGCAGCTCCCGCTCCAGCTCCAGTCGGCGGACCAGCTGCTCCTCCAGGTACGCGTCGTACCACTCGACCCGGTCCCGGCCGAGCTGGGCCGCACGTCGCCGGGCCAGGTCAGCCTGCCGCAGCACGTCCTCCGGCGGGCCGTTGGCGAGCTCGGCGAGCCCCACACTGGCCCGTGACCGCAGCACCGCCCCGGACACCTCGTAGGGCCGGTCCAACGCGGTGAGCAGCCGGGCGCCCAGCGCGTACGCCAGCACCGGCCCGGCCCCGGTGATCACCGCGAGGCCGCTGCCGGCCAGGTCGAACACCTCGTCGTCGGCGGCCACCACGGCCCGCGCCCGCCGGACGGCCTCGGCCGCCACGTCGTCGCGCACGGCGATCCCCGGCAGTTCGGTGAGATGCAGGTCGACCACGAGCAGCGCACCGGCCAGCGGTGACGGCCGCGCCGCCAGGGCCCGCAGCAGCGCGGCGCGACCGGCGGGCCCTGGATGATCCGCAGTGGTGGCCGACGCCGGCATCGGAGCGACCTGCGACGGCGCGGCGGACGGCGACGGCGTAGCGGACAGCGACGGCGTAGCGGACAGCGACGGCGTAGCGGACAGCGACGGCGTGGATGACGGCGGCGACGCGGCGGACGGTGACGGCGTGGCGGACAGCGATGGCGTGGACGACGGCGGCGACGCGGCCACCGGCGACGGCGTGGCGGACGAAGACGCGGCGGGCGAGAGGGCGGTTTCCGGGGCGGCACTGATCAGTTCGCGGGCGACCAACGGGGGCACTGCGGCGAGCGCGAGCAGCACCGCGACACGGTCGGGCAGCAGACCGGCCTGCAACTGGTGGACGGTGGCCAGCACCACCCCGCCCGCCGGAACCAGCGTCCGCGGCCAAACCAGGGTGGCGCTCCGCGACGGATCGTCGCCCGCCTGCACCACGCGCCGCACCCCGTCGGCGGTCAGCAGCACGCCGACCACCAGCGGCGGTACGGCCAGCAGCGGCACCCGCCCGGCGGTGGGACCGGCCGGCAACGCGGCCAGCAACACCAGCGCGAGCAGGGCCAGCGCGGCACCGACGCGGCACCGGGCCGGGCCGGCGTTGCGATGCGGCCCGGTCGCCACGGTCAGCAGGTCGCCGGCGAGCAGGCCGATGGCCGCCGCCGCGGCCAGCCGCCCCGGCGGCGGCACACCGGCGTAGGGCAGCAGCAGCCAGGCGACGAGCACCAGACACAGACCGGCCACGGCGCCGTCGAGCAGCCGACGCAGCCGCACCCGGGCCGGCGCAGGTGGCCGGCGGGGCAGGCTGAACAGGCCGGCGCCGAGCAGGGCGGCGGTGCCGGCGAGCCCGGTGGCGGCCGCCGCCGGACGGTACCCGGCGGAGGCCAGCGGCAGCACCGCAGCGGTCAGGCCGGCGGTCACCACCGCGGCGTGCAGCAGCGCGGCGGCCCGCCGTGGTCGGGCCGCTCGGCGACGGGCGAGCCGCCCGCCCCCGAGATCGGCCGCCGGCACGTCGGGACCGATGGCCAGCCGAGACAGGCGTACGCCCGCCAGCGTCGAACCGGCGGCACCGGCGAGCGCCACCACGGCGAGGGCCGGCACCGGCCCGGTCACACCGATGGCGACCAGCACGGCGACCACCGCGAGGACGCAGGTTTCCGGCAGGATGGGACGGTAGACGGCGGCGCGGAACACTGAAGTGACGGGCACGGCGTTCGCCTTCGTGAGGGGACACTGCGGCGGTGCGGCGGTGCGGCGGACGGCGAAAATGCTAGTCCGACGCCCACCATCCGTGAACGACTCAGTCCACGCGGAGTGACGGCTTCCGGATAGTGAGCCGGATCACGCCGCACGGTTCCATGCGTCTCGGCCCCCCCAACAGGCCGACCCGGCGCGGCCCGGCCCGACGCCGGTGGGATCATCGAATGATGGCCCGCTCCGACACCCTGCGATTCCGGCACCATCAGGCCACCCTGGTCGCGGCGATCGTCGCCACCATCGGCGCCCTGCCGCTGGCCAGCGCCCGCACGTACCTGCTGCCGATACTGCTGGTACCGCTGGCGGTAGCCGTCTGGGCCTGGCGCGCCGGCACCGACGCGGACACCGCCGGGCTACGCCTGCGGGCGCTGGTCGGCGAGCGTCGTGTCGGCTGGGAGCAGGTGGCCGAGCTGGGAGCCGACCCGCGCGGTCGGGCGGTCGTCCAGCTCACCGACGGTGAGCTGGTGGTGCTGCCCGCAGTACGCCGGCAGGACCTGCCCCGCCTGGTGGCCGCGGCTGGCCAAGGCGACGCGGAGCCGGCTCAGTAGCCCTCCGTCACCACGTTCGCCAGCTGCTCCCCGGCCACGAGCCGACGAATCTGCCGGCCGACCAGGCGGTACGCCCGCGGCAGCAGACCCCGCACCGACCCCGCCACGTGCGGGGTGATCAGCACGTTCGGCAGCGCCCAGAGCGGATGGTCGGCGGGCAGCGGCTCCGGGTCGGTGACGTCCAGCGCGGCGCAGATCCGACCACTGCTCAGCTCGGCGACCAGTGCGTCGGTCCGCGCCACCGGGCCCCGCGCGGCGTTCACCAGCAGCGCACCGTCGCGCATCGCGGCCAGGAAGCGCTCGTCGACCAGGCCCCGGGTCTGCTCGGTCAGCGGCACCAGCAGCACCACGATGTCGGCCTGCGGCAACAGCCGGGCGAGTTCCTCGACCCCGTGCACGCCCTGTTCGGGGCGGGCCGTGCGGGCCACCAGGATGAACTCCACCTCGAACGGCGCGAGCCGGGCCCGCACGGCGGTGCCGATCGAGCCGGCGCCAACGATCAACACCCGCTTGCCGGCCAGTTCGTCGGTGGGTGCCACCTCGTCGTACGCCCACCGCCGCTGCGCCTGAGCCCGGGCCAGCGCGGGAAAGGCACGCACCTGGGACAGGATCGCCGCGACCACCCACTCGGCGGTGGAGGGATCGTGCACGCCCCGGGCGTCGCAGAGCAGGACGCCGGGTGGTACGCGGTCGACCCAGGCGTCCGCGCCGGCCGTGAGCAGCTGCACCACCGCCAGCTCGGGCAGCTCGGGCAGCAGCGCGGTGAGCTCCGGCTCGCCGGGAAAGGGCGGCACCCAGAACCGGACATCGGCGGCCGCCGAGGGCAGCCGCGTACGGTCGGCCATCGTCTCGACGGTGACCTGCGGCGGCAGCTCACCGAGCAGGGCGTGACCGTTCTCGTGCGGGATCCATACCTTCACGCTCGCCGACAATAGGCTGCGGCGGCCGGTTCCGCGGTGCAGGGACGGCTCGCGTCGACTTCCGCGCCGACGCCTGCGGCGGGCTACCCTGGGCCTGGTGAGCGCTCCCCCGTACTCCCGAGCCCGTCAGCTCCGCACGGCCCTCGCCGCGTCCTGCGCGATCATGCTGCTCGCCGCCACCGGATGCAGCCTCGGCGAACCGGACCCGGACCCGGCCGGCGAGCCACCCAACCTGCCCAGCCCTTCGGCGACCGCCGGCACCGGCAACCAGGAGATCGTCGCCACCGTGCTGGCCAAGGGGCTGCGGGTGCCGTGGGGCATCGCCTTCCTGCCCGACGGCGGCGCTCTGGTCACCGAACGCGACAGCGGCCGGATCCTCCAGGTCGGCCCGGAGTCCAGCCCGGACGGCCTGAAGATCACCGAGGTGCAGACCATCGACGAGGTGGCGGCCGGCGGCGAGGGCGGCCTGCTGGGCATCGCCGTCTCCCCCGAGTTCGAGCGGGACCGGACGGTCTTCGTCTACTACACCGCCGAGCGGGACAACCGCATCGCCCGGCTGCGGCTCGGCGAGAAGCCCACCCCGATCCTCACCGGCATTCCCAAGGCGGGCATCCACAACGGCGGCGGCCTCGCGTTCGGCCCGGACGGGCAGCTCTACGCCAGCACCGGCGACGCCGGGGACACCGCTCGGTCGCAGGACGTCAAGCAGCTCGGCGGCAAGATCCTGCGGATCACCCCGGAGGGGAAGCCGGCGTCGGGCAATCCCTTCCCGAACTCCCCGGTCTGGTCCCTGGGGCACCGCAACGTGCAGGGCATGGCCTGGGACGGCGACCGGATGTACGCCGTCGAGTTCGGCCAGAACACCTGGGACGAGATCAACCAGATCAGCAAGGGCAAGAACTACGGCTGGCCCGAGGTCGAGGGGCGTGGCGGCGACAAGAAGTACGTCGACCCGATCGTGCAGTGGTCGACCGACGAGGCGTCCTGCTCGGGGCTGGCCGCGGCCGAACGGACGCTGGCCACCGCCTGCCTGCGTGGGCAGCGCCTCTGGCTGGTCGAGCTGACCGAGACCGGCACGGTGCTCGGGCAGCCGCACGCGCTGCTGACCGAGAAGTACGGGCGCCTGCGGGCGATCGCCGCCGCGCCGGACGGCTCGCTCTGGGTGAGCACCTCCAACCACGACGGGCGGGGCCGACCGGCGCCGGAGGACGACCGACTGTTGCGGCTGGTCTTCTCAGGTGGCGGTGCCGGGCGCAGCTGAGCCACCCGCTCCTTTACGGTGGCGGTGCCGCGCGCAGCTGAGCCACCCGCAGCGCGCGGCAGGGACGGTCGGTTCATCCGACAATCTCTCGGCCCAGGTTTGCCAAGATCCTTCCAGGGGCAGGTCAGAATCTCAGCATGGACGGTCACGAGAACGAGCAGCCGCGGCGCGACCGCACCGGGGACACCCCGGGCGCTCGCGGGCACCGCGTCGCCCCGCTGCGGCGTGCCGCCGTCGCGTCGCGCCGCGCCGTGCGGCACCCTGTCGTGCGCCGGATCGCGGTCGGCCTGGCCGTTCTGGCTGTCACGCTGGCCGGGGTGCTGGCCGGGGTCGTCGCCGGCGGGCAGGTCGGCACCGACATCGGACCGTTCCGCGCGAAGCTGTCGGTCGCGCCAGCCACCAGCGGCGGCACCACCGTCGACATCCCGCCGTTGGGCGCGCTGCAGCTGAACAGCCACGACGGGCCCACCCACCTGACGGTGGAGCTGGGTGCGCTGGAGCAGAGCCGCGTCGAGGCCCTGATCGAGGATCCGGCGAGCCTGAACCGGGCCACCCAGTCGGCGGTCGACGAAATTCGTGAGGGCGTGCTGCGGCTCGGGCTGCGTACCATCGGCTCCGCCGTCCTGGCCGCCCTGGTGCTGGCCCTGCTGGTCTTCCGCGACACCCGCCGGGCCGCCTGGGCCGGCGGCCTGGCGCTGCTGATCACCGTCGGGAGTCTCGGCACCGCCGCGGCGACCATACGCCCGCAGTCGATCGAGGAGCCCAGGTACGAAGGGCTGCTGGTCAACGCCCCGGCGATCGTCGGTGACGTACGCCGGATCGCCAACGACTACACCCGGTACGCCGAGCAGCTCCAGCGTCTCATCGGCAACGTCACCCAGCTCTACACCACCGTTTCGGCGCTGCCGGTGTTCGAGCAGCAGCCGGGCACCACCCGGGTGCTGCACATCTCCGACATGCACCTCAACCCGGCCGCCTGGCAGCTGATCCGGACCGTGGTGGAGCAGTTCGCCATCGACGTGGTCATCGACACCGGCGACATCACCGACTGGGGCAGCGAACCGGAGGCCTCCTACGTGGGCTCGATCAGCCTGCTCCGGAAGCCGTACGTCTACATCCGCGGCAACCACGACTCGGGGCGTACCGCGGCGGCGGTGGCCCAGCAACCGAACGCGATCGTGCTGGACAACGCGACCACCACCGTCGCGGGGCTGACCATCGCCGGCATCGGCGATCCCCGCTTCACCCCGGACAAGAGCACCTCGCCGGCCGCCGGCGGACTCAACCCCCCCACCGCGAACGAGCTGATCACCAACGGCGAGCAACTGGCGGCCACGGTCCGCAGCTCACCGCGGCCGGTGAACATCGCCCTGGTGCACGATCCGGCCGCCGCCGGCCCGCTCTCCGGCACCTGCCCGCTCGTGTTGGCCGGGCACACCCATCAACGGCGGGTCGAGAAGCTGCCCGAGGTGCCGGGTCAGCAGCCCACCACGCTGATGGTGGAGGGCTCGACCGGCGGTGCCGGTCTGCGCGGGTTGGAGGGCGAGCAGCCGACCCCGTTGAGCATGACGGTGCTCTACTTCGACCAGGAGAAGCTGCTCCAGGCGTACGACGACATCACCGTCGGCGGCACCGGCCAGGCCCAGGTGAGCCTCGAACGCACCGTGGTAACCCAACCCACCGCTGGCCCCCCCGCCCCCGTAACCCCCACCCCCACCCCCACCCGCTAACCCCCCACCCCGCCCCGGCCCGCCCGGCCCGGCCCGGCCCGGCGATCTTGCACTTTGTGTCCCCGCATAAGCGTCTAAAAGGGGCGATTCGGCGACCGAAAGTGCAAGATCGCGGGGGCGAGGGGGCGGGGCGAGGGGGCGGGGCGAGGGGGCGAGGGGGCGGGGTCAGCGGAGGGAGAGGGCGGCCAGGGCGGCGTTGACGATGCTGCCGGGCAGGAGGTCGTGCAGGTCGTAGAGGTCGTGGACGGTGCCGGACTGGCCGAACTCGTCGACGCCGAGCGGGACGGCGGGGGCGCCGACGGCCGAGCCGAGCCAGGCCATCGCGTGCGAGGCGGCGTCGTGCACGGTGACCACCGGAACCCGGTCGGCGAAAGCCGACCGCAGCGCGCCGGGCACGCTGGGCACGGTGGCGGTGCGTACGCCCTGACGCAACGTGCGCTGCCAGGCCCGGTAGAGGCGGTCCAGGCTGGTGACATCGACGACGTGGGCGGCGATCCCCTCGTCGGCCAGCTCCGCCGCCGCGGTCAGCACCTCGGGCAGCACCGCGCCGGAGGCGGCCAGCTGCACCGTCGGCGCCTCGGCCAGGCGCGGGTCCGCCTGGTGGGCGTCGACCAGCCGGTACGCCCCGGCGAGCACCTGCCGGCGCAGCACCGCGTCGCCGAGCCGGGCGCGGGCCGCCTCGAACGGCGCCTGATCCACCGGCCGGGTGCTCAGCCGGAAGTAGTACGCGCCGTCCTCGGCCGGCGCGGCGGTCGGCGCGGGCTGCGGCGCACCGGCGATATGGCCGAGCGCGTCACAGAGCAGCCAGTCCAGGCTGGCCGCGTACGCCGGCTCGACGAAGGTCACCCCGGGCAGTTCCAGCCCCACGCTCGCGGTGATCGTGGACTGGTGCGCGCCGCCCTCCGGGGCGAGGGTGATGCCCGACGGGGTGCCGGCCACCACGAACCGGGAGCCGGAGTAGGTGCCGTAGAGGAAGGCGTCCAGCCCGCGCAGCACGAACGGGTCGTAGACGGTGCCGACCGGCAGCAGCGGCTGCCCGGACAGGTCCCAGGACAGCCCGAGCTGGCCGAGCAGCAGGAACAGGTTCATCTCGGAGATGCCCAGCTCGATGTGCTGCCCGTCGGGGCTCTCCGTCCAGCGCAGCATCCGGTCATCCGACCACGATCGTTGCGCGGTCGGCGCGAACACGCCGGTCTTGTTGATGAACCCGGCCAGGTTGGTGGAGGTGGCCACGTCCGGCGCGGTGGTCACCAGGTACTTCCCCACCTGCGGGTCACGGGCCAGGTCGACCAGCACCCGACCGAAGACCTCCTGGGTGGAGATCGGCTTGTTCGTGCGTACCCTCGTGGTCGTTGGGACGGTGACCCCCAGCGCATGCTCGCGGGGCGCGCGGGACAGCGCCTCCCGGCGCTGCCCGGCCCGGATCCCCGCCGGGGATGCCGGATCGAGACGATCCCACTCGGTGTCGCGGGTCAGGCCGTGCGCGGCGCGCAGCGCGTCGACCTGTTCGCCGGTGAGCAACGCCGAATGGTTGCGCGGATTGCCGGCGATCGGCAGACCCCAACCCTTGACCGTGTACGCGAACACCACGCTCGGCCGGTCGGTCACCGCGTCGCACTGGGCGTACGCGTCGAGCAGCGCCGCCAGGTCGTGCCCGCCCAGGTCGGTGACGAGCGGCCCCAACTCCTCGTCGGCGATCTCGGCGACGAACGTCTCCACCTCGGCCGGCGCACCGTCCAGGAACCGCTTGCGCAGCTGCGCTCCGGTCAGCCCGAACAGCGACTGGTACTGCTCGTTCGGCATCGCGTCGATCCAGTCGCGCAGCGCCGCGCCCCCGGGACGGTCGTACGCCTGGGCCAGTTTGCGGCCGTGCTTGACCTCGACCACGTGCCAGCCGGCGGCCTCGAACTGGCCGCGCCACTGGTCGATCCGTACCCCGGGAACGACCCGGTCCAGCGACTGCCGGTTGAAGTCGACCACCCACATGACGTTGCCGAGCCCGGCGGTGGCCGGGTCGGCGACCGCCTCCCAGATGTTGCCCTCGTCCAGTTCGGCGTCCCCGATCAGCGCGACGAACCGGGAGTGCGGGCGGGCGCCGAAGTGCGCGTCGACGTAGCGTCGGGTCACCGCCGCGAACAGCGGGGCGGCGGCGCCCAGGCCGACCGAGCCGGTGGAGAAGTCCACCCCGTCCGGGTCCTTCGTCCGCGACGGGTACGACTGGAGGCCGCCGCGCGCCCGCAGCCGGGTCAGGTACGACCGGTCCAGGTTGCCGAGCAGGTACTGGATGGCGTGGAACACCGGCGAGGCGTGCGGCTTCACCGCGACCCGGTCCTCGGCGTCCAGGTGGGCGAACCACAACGCGGTCATGGCGGTCACCAGAGAGGCACTGGACGCCTGGTGCCCGCCGACCTTCACCCCGTCGCCTGTGCTGCGGTCGTTGGCCGCGTCCACGATCCGCGTGGCGAGCCACAGCACCCGCCGCTGAATCTGGTCAAGGACATCGATGTCGGGTTGGTTCACGGCGGACTCCAGGAGTCCGGTGCGTCGTCGTTGACGCCCGGTCGGCGCGGCTTCGGGGTGTTGCGGCTCGAGGCGCTCCGGCTCCGGGCGCTCCGGCTCCGGGCGCTCCGGCTCCGGGCGCTCCGGCTCAGGGCGCTCCGGCTCCGGGCGCTCCGGCTCAGGGCGCTCCGGCTCAGGGCGCTCCGGCTCAGGGCGCTCCGGCTCAGGGCGTTAAAAGGGGGCCCCTTCTCTACACGAGGCGTTAAAAAGGGGCCCTTCCTTACACCCTTCCTTACACCTCAGCTGAGGCGGGTGAGGATCAGCTCGCGGACGGTCTGGGCGTCGGCCTGGCCGCGGGTGGCCTTCATGACGGCCCCGACCAGTGCGCCGGCGGCGGCGACCTTGCCGGAGCGGACCTTGTCGGCGATCTGGGGGTTGGCGGCGATCGCCTCGTCGACAGCGGCGGTCAGCGCACCGGTGTCGGAGACGACCTCCAGGTTGCGGTTCGTCATGATCTCGGTAGGTGAGCCCTCACCGGCGACCACACCCTCCAGCACCGTACGGGCCAGCTTGTCGTTGAGCTTGCCGGCGTCGACCAGGCTCTGCAGCTCGGCGACCTGCGTCGGGGTGGCCCCGACGTCGGCGAGTTCCACGCCCGACTCGTTGGCCCGCCGGGACAGCTCGCCCAGCCACCACTTGCGGGCGGCGGCCGGGGTGGCACCGGCCGCCACGGTGGCCTCGATCAGCTCGACCGCGCCGGCGTTGAGCACCGACTGCATGTCCGCCTCGGACAGCCCCCACGCCTGCTGGAGGCGGCGGCGGTGCAGCCGGGGCAGCTCCGGCAGGGCGGCCTTCAACTCGGCCACCCAGGCCGGGTCCGGCGCGAGCGGCACCAGGTCCGGCTCGGGGAAGTAGCGGTAGTCGGTGGCGGTTTCCTTGGACCGGCCCGGGGTGGTGTCTCCGGTCTCCTCGTGGAAGTGCCGGGTCTCCTGGGTGATCCGTCCGCCCGCGTCGAGCACGGCGGCCTGGCGCAGCATCTCCGAGCGGACCGCCCGCTCGACCGAACGCAGCGAGTTGACGTTCTTCGTCTCGGTGCGGGTGCCCCACTCCTCGCCCGGCAGGTTCAGCGAGGTGTTGACGTCGCAGCGCAGCGAGCCCTCCTCCATGCGTACGTCGGAGACGCCGAGCGAGCGGAGCACGTCGCGCAGCTCGGTGACGTACGCACGGGCCACCTCGGGGGCGAGCGCACCGGTGCCGGGGATCGGCTTGGTGACGATCTCCACCAGCGGAATGCCGGCCCGGTTGTAGTCCACCAGCGACTCGGTGGCACCGTGGATGCGGCCGGTGGCCCCGCCGACGTGCAGCGTCTTGCCGGTGTCCTCCTCCAGGTGCACCCGCTCGATGCCGATGCGCACGGTCTCGCCGTTGACCTCGACGTCCAGGTAGCCGTCGACGCAGAGCGGTTCGTCGTACTGGCTGATCTGGAAGTTCTTCGGCATGTCGGGGTAGAAGTAGTTCTTCCGGGCGAAGCGGCACCACGTCGCGATGGAGCAGTTCAACGCGAGGCCGATCCGGATGGTCGCCTCGATGGCCGCGGAGTTGGCCACCGGCAGCGAACCGGGCAGGCCCAGGCAGACCGGGCAGACCCGGGTGTTCGGCTCGCCGCCGAAGTCGGTCGGGCAGCCGCAGAACATCTTCGTGTTCGTGCCCAGCTCGACGTGGGTCTCCAGGCCGATCACCGGCTCGTAGCGCGCGACGACCTCGTCGTACGCGGGCAGCGTCGTGGTCATGGGAACTCCAGTTTTCGGGCGGTAGCCGGCCCGCGGCGGCATCCGGACACAACGCCGCCAAGCCTAACCGCTCGGCCCGCTCCGCCTCGGCCGGGCATCACTCGGGCGTCGTGAACCGCCGCCGGTTGTAGGTCAACACGAGCAGGATGCCGCCGATCGAGAACGCCACGACGCTCAGGAGCATCAGCACCAGGGCCGAGTTCGATCCGGTGGTCGGCAGCCACCAACTGCCCTGCGGCTCCGGCGACGGCGAGGCCGCCGCCGGGGTCGTCGGCACCACCTCGGTCGGGGTGGCCGACGGTTCGGTCGGAGCCGGCATCGGGACGATCGCCGCCGCCGTGGGCGCCGGCGTGGGCGTGGATGTCGGCTCGGACAGCGCAGCGGCGACGACCAGCGACAACTCCTCGGTGGCGCTCGTCGCCGTACCGGCAGCGCGTACCGTCACGGGGAAGCTGCCCGCGATCTCCGGCCGGCCGCTCAGCCGGCCGTCCGGGTCCAGGGTGAGCCCCGGCGGCAGGAAACCGGCGGCCACGCTGAACCGGATGTCGGAGTCGCCCTCAGCGGTGAACCGGAACGAGTACCTCGTGCCGACGGTGCCGCGCGGCGGCTCACCGGAGGTGATGGCGGTGGCCGGTGCGGCGATCACCACCGTGACCTCGTGGTCGGCGTGGAAGCCGTGCTGGTCGGTCAGGCGGATGCCGAAGGTGTGGCTGCCCGCGGTGCTCGGCGTG
>NZ_BOPC01000064.1 GCF_016863555.1 Micromonospora qiuiae
GTAAGACGATAACGGTTGTCATTTGCGGCGGCTAGGTCGGTCCCCTGGGGAGATCGAGGCCCGTTACCGCCGCAGCCCCACCGACGCCCAACTGCTGGATTCCTACGACAAACGCCGCTACGACAAGGCGATCACGCTGCTGCGCCACCTGCGCGAGGCGTACGCGGCCACCGTTCACCCGATTCGACGCGTACCTGCAGGAGTTGCGGGTGCAACACAGCCGCCGGCCGACGTTCCTGGCCAAGCTCGACGCCGCCCGCTTTCCCTCCGGCCAGTAGCCGGTAGGGTGTGCGCCCGTGGCGGGCCGCATCGACGTTGAGGCGTTTCGTGCTTCGACCCCCACCGCAGTGGGTGGACAGCGGCACGGCTGCTGACCGAGAGCAGCGTTGGCGAGTTGGAGTCCGCCGATGGCGCTGCAGGTGTCGGCGTACGAGTTGATGTGGCCAGTCCGGTACGACCAACCGTACCTATCTGGGCACTCTCCCGTACGCCGACAGCGAACAGCTCTACGACGCGCTCGGCGCGGCCAGCGTCGACATGATCATCGATGATCGGTACGAGCGGGCTGGCGTGAACTTCCAGGATGCCGGGCTGATTGGTATCCCGCGGCGATCGACGGTGGGCAAGCGAGGCCTGGCCGCCGGTATCGTGGAACTGGCGGACCGGCGTGACCACCCAGGTGCTGCTGGACCAGGTGGTGTCGCGCGCGTGCAGGCGGCGATCGCCGGATCCGACGACCGGTTCAACGACCCGAAGACGTCTGCGATGTACTCGGTGCGGCGGCTCTCGACTCGGCCCGCCAGAGCAGGATCGTCGCCGCGATACCGCCCACGAGCACGGCCAGAGCGCCCACGGACTGGCTGGCTGCCAGCCCTTGACCGAAGGCGTCGCGCACCTGGGCCGACAGCGCGTCGGCGTTCGGACTCGATGCCGCCTGCTGCATGGCGTCGGTGAAGGATTGCTTTCCTGCTTCCTGCAGCGATGCCGGGATCCGGGCGACGAAGAAGCCGGTGAGGACGGCACCGAGGACGGCGACGCCCAGGCCGTTGCCGAACTCCTGGATCGTGCTGCCGACGCCCGATCCGGTGCCTGCTTTGGCGACCGGAAGCGCGCTCATCAGGGCGTTGGTGGCCACCGGCCCGGCGACGCCCATGCCGAGTCCGACCAGGATGAGGCCGAGGAAACTGCCGACGTACCGTTCGACCGGGATAAGGCTGATCACCAGTAGGCCGGCCGCCACCACCGACATGCCGGCCAGCAGCGCGCCCGGCGCCTTCAGCATTTTCAGAAGCAGAGCGCTGAGCAGCGCACTGCTGAAAAGCATGCTGATCGCTAGTGGCAGCATGCGGGTACCGGCCGCAACCGGGCTGTAATTGAGCAGCATTTGGAAGTGCTGGGTGAGGACGAACAGCGAGCCGGCCATGCCGAAGCTGGCCAGTAGGCCGCCCAGCACCGCGGCGCTGAACCGAGTGTTGCGGAAAAGCGCGAGATCGAGCATCGGCGCTTTCTGCTGCAGTTCCCAGAGGATGAAGGCCACCAGGGCCAGGACGCCCACAGCGGCGAGCATCTGCACGGCGGTGGAAGTCCAGCCATGGGTCGGCACAGTGGTGATCGCCCACACCAGGCCGACCATCGCCACCACTGACAGGCAAGCGCCAATCCAGTCCAGCCGCTCACCCTTTGTACCGCCGGTATCCGGGACCGTCACCGTCACCGCGACCATGCAGACGACGCTGATCGGGACGTTGATGAGGAATACCGTGCCCCACCACCAGGTTGCGATCAGGAAACCGCCGAGTACCGGTCCTCCGGCAGTGCCAGCTGCCGCCACGGCCATCCAGATTCCGATCGCCTTTGGCCGTTCTTCCTCGCTGAACGTACGCATCGCCACGGCCAGGGTGCTCGGCATCATCAAGGCCGCGCCCAGTCCCATCACCGATCGTGCGGCGATCAGCTGCCAGGGCGCCGACGAGAATGCTGCGGCCAGAGAGGCCACCCCGAACAGCATCAGCCCGGCCATCAGGGTTTGCTTCGGTCCCCAGCGGTCGGCTGCCGCCCCGCCGACCAGGACAAAACTCGAGAGCGCCAGAAGGTACGCACTGACCGCCCACTGAGCCTGTGCCACGGTCGCCGGCAGATCTGTCATCACCGATGGCACGGCGACGGTGAGCACCGTATTGTCGATGACCACCATGACCAGGGACAGGCACAGGACGGCCATGATGAACCATCGGCGGCGATCCACTGACTCAGTCGGACTAGTCACTACACGCTCCTGAAGAATGTCGCTCCGGCGTCCGGCACTGGGCCGGTAGTCGTTTGGGGCTTCGCACCGGCCGGCCGGAAACGGCCCCACCGGCGCATCGCGGGCAGCTCGATGAGGCGGTGCAACGCCGTCGCGAGAATCAGGCTGACAACGAAGCCGGCCAGCACCAGCAGGGTGCTCTGCCACAGGCTTGGCCGACGTCGGCACCGAGCCCAACCAACAACATGATCAGTACGAGGTCGTGCACCAGATAGAACGCGAACGGAGTGTCGCCGAGAAAGCGCATCGCGCGGCCGGCCAGCATCGTGGACCGACCCGCGGCGCCGGCCGCCGCCAGAGCGGCCACCAGCAATCCCAACTGCACGGCCGCGACCGCGGAGGCCATGAACAACATCGGTGCGAAGAGCCCAGCGACGTAGCCGACGATGGTCAGCAGCGCGGCCCAGCGCACTGGCAGGCCGATCCATCGGCCGGAATTCATCGAGCGGATTTCCGCCGAGACGGCCGGCAAGCCGGCGCGCCCGGCGAACAGCCGCGATTGCTGTCCCGCCGCCCGATCTTCGTCGGCTGACGGGACAGCGCATCACAGCACAGTCTCGGCGGTCGGTTGCGCATTCACTCGCTTGCTGATCCACGAGTCGATGGCGTCGACCGCCGTGGCCACCGGCACGCCGTCGGCCCGGTGTCCGTTGCGGAACACGACGGACACCGTTGCGTCGCCGTCTCCTGCCAGCAGCACGAACGGGACCAGTTGGGCGGAGTGCTTGGCCAGCTTGTCCGGTACCGAGGCGTCCGAGAGGTCGACCTCGATGCGGATATCCTTGCTCCGCAGCGCCTTCGTCACCTCTTGAAGATGTGCCGCCTGCTCGCTGCCTCTCGCTAGGACCGCCACCTGAACCGGAGCGAGCCAGGCGGGGAAGGCACCTGCGTAGTGCTCGGTCAGGAGGCCGACGAAGCGCTCGATCGAGCCGAACAGCGATCGATGGATCATCATCGGCTGCCGGGAAGCACCGTCGGCGCTGGTGTACGTCAAGCCGTCAAGCTTCGGCAGGTTGAAGTCCACGAGCAAGGTGGACAGCTTCCACGACCGGCCGAGGCTGTCGACCACGTGCACGTTCAACTGTGGGCCGTAGAACTGCGCGGCGGCGGGGGCCTCGGTGACGCGGACCCCCGCCGCATTGCCAGCGGCCGCCAACGCCTCTGTGGCGTGTGCCCACTGCTCGTCCGTGCCGACGAAGTACTCGTCGTTACGGGTGTCCAGCACCAGGTGCAGGTCCGCGAAACCGTATTCGCTCAGCACCTCGACGACCGAGGCGAGCAGTGAGCGAAGCTCGTCCCGCAGCTGCTCGGGCGTGCAGAAGATGTGGGTATCGTCCATCGTCGTCGCGCGGCTGTCGAGCAATCCGCGGACGGGCACCGGCTCGTAGCGGTGGATAGTGGCCATCTCGAACATTCGCAACGGCAGATCGTTGTGCGACCGCTCCCGCGAGGTGTATATCAGGTTGTGGAACGGGCAGTTCATCGGCTTCAGCAGATAGTCCCGGCCTTTACCGAGCACCGTTCCACCCTCGTCGGACTCCGCATCGAAATGCATCGTCGGGAAGATCTTGTCGCGGTACAGCTCTAACGGCCGGGTTCCGCCGATCAATGACGCGTGGGACAGGTGCGGAGTGTAGACGAACTCGAATCCGTCCTCGAAGTGGCGACGGCGCGAGTTTTCCTCCACCTGGCGGCGCAGCACGCCACCTTTGGGGTGAAACACGGGGAGCCCGGCCCCGACCTCGTCGGGAAAGGTGAACAGGTCTAGTTTCCGGCCAAGCTCGCGATGGTCGCGTGCCCGCACCGCGTCGAGCAGGCAAAGGTGGTCGGCCAGCACCTCGGGCGACTCGCACGCGGTGCCGTGGATACGTTGCAGCTGCCTCCTTTCCGTTCCTTCCCAGCACACCTGCTCTGATCGGAGCAGCGTGACGGCCGGGATCGCGGATGTGGTGGGCACGTGCGGGCCACGGCTTAGGTCGCACCACACCTGCTCGCCGGAGTTCGGAGCGATGGTGATATAGATTGCGAGGTCACCTTCGGTGGCCATGACACCGGCGACGTCGACGGCACTGATGCCGGACCCGACGCGGGGGTTGCCGGTCTCCCGCAGGTCCAGCAGCTCCTGCTTGTACGGCTCGCTCACGAGTACCTGCCGGGCCTCGTCGACCGAGTCGATCACCCGCCGAGTGAAGCGCTGCCCGGCGGCGATGATCTGTTTCATCTGCTTCTCGATTACCGCGAGATCCTCGGCGCTGAAGGGACGCTGCAGCTCGAAGTCGTAGTAGAAGCCATCGACAGTTGGTGCGCCCAACCCGAGCTTGGCGTCCGGGAACAGCTGCTGCACGGCCTGTGCGAGCACGAGTGCCGCGGAGTGCCGGACCACAACGAGTCCGTCGGGGCTACTCGCCGGCACCGCCTGGACCTGGGCGTCGACCTCCGGCGCCCACTCCAGGTCGTGGAGTCCGCTGTTCGGGTCCCGCACGATGACGATCGCGTGCGGACCCTCAGTCGGCAGACCGGCCGCCCGGACCGCAGCCCCCGCTGCGGTCCCCGCCGGTACCATCACCTGTTCGGCAGGCGCTGACAGGCTTGGGACATACATGATTTGTCCTCCTTTGCGGACGGTCTGCGGTTCATCGGAGTCACGTGGCGCGGGCCCGTCGCGCGATTTCCCGCCGCGATGCTCTTCCTAATTCTGGCCGTCGAATTCCACTAACTCGATATGCTCGGCGGCCCCGAGTCGAGGCACCACTGCGTTCACCTGAAAAATCCAGTGGGATGTGAGACTGGGCGGTAGGACCGTATAATTCCGCCGCCGCGTAGAATATATGATCGGCAATGCGGTTACATGCAGTTGAGTAGTGGAATGGCCTGGTTGTGGCTCGCGGGACCGAGAAGCGGACGCCGCCGCAAGTGGCGTTCTCCGTGATGCCAGATACGTTCGACAGGCTCATTTCTGTTGCTCTCTTCATTGGTCATGTCGTTCTCCAGCCAGTGGCAGGTGAGATGGCATTCAGCATTGTCGGACTGTGGAGCCGATGTCAAGAAACAGGCACGTCGGGGCCGTTGACAATGTGTTGACAAAGCATTGAGGTGATCTCGACAAGGATCTGAGACAGGACGTGGGGCCTCGGTAGGCAGGTTCTTGCGACGGAATCTGATCTACCAGGTCGGACCCCACGTGATTGCCTATCGTGCCTCTGATCTGCGACAACTTCTCCCCACACAAGCACCCCAAGGTCCGCAGCTCTCGCTTCCCTAGGACGATGCCCTATCTGTTTCCGCGGGGCCTGTCACCTGCTCGTTCCTGTTCTGCCACGAGATATGCCGAAAGCGCCATCAGACACACCAACAGTTGCCGACAGCATGAGCTACGGGCGTCACGCTTCGTGGTTCCCGCCAAGCCTCGACCGCTGCCTCGGGGGATCACATCATGACAGCCCCGCGACCTGCTGTTTGAGCATCGCCGCGACGTCGTTCCACTGTCTATTCAGATAGAAGTGCCCGCCGGGGAAAACGTGCAGGTCGAACGGGCCCGTGGTGTGTTTCGCCCACGTGGCCACGTCCTCGGCCGGGACATGGTCGTCCTTGTCCCCGGCCAGGGATACGACCGGGCACGCCACTCCGATGTCGTCGAGCCGGTAGGTCGACAACGCCGTATAGTCCGCGCGCAGGGCCGGCAGGAAAACCGTGCGCATGTCCTCGTTGTCCAGCAGCCGCTCCTCGGTGCCGTCCAGCGTAGCGATCTCCGCGATGAGATCGTCGTCGCTCGCCAGGTGCGGGAGGTCATGCGGCCGGCCGGCCGGCCGCATGGCCGAGGGGAACAGGGTGATCGGCTCGATCCCGTTGGCCTCCAGTCGCTTGGCCAGCCCGAACGCCAGCAGCGCGCCCATGCTGTGCCCAAACAGCGCCACCGGTCGGTCGTCCAGCGCGGAGTGCACTGCGGCGAACGCGCCCTCGGTCAGCGCCGCGAAGTCGCGGATGCACGGCTCGTTGAAGCGGTCCTGCCTGCCGGGATACTGCACCGCCAGCACCTCGACCTCCGGGAACAGCGACTTCGCCATCGGCTGGTAGTAGCTCGCGGTTCCACCGGCGTGTGGGAGGCACACCAGCTGCACCGCCGCGTCGGGTGCGGCCCGGTAACGGCGAATCCACCTGTTTGGCTCGTTGGCCATGGTTCCTCGCTTCCCTGTCGTAGCCATCGCGCCTGGAAACCGGGCCGGGATCCTCCAGAATCGCCGGCGAGATCAACCGATGGCATCGGCGTTCGCCGCCGTAACCACCCATCTGCGCCCTCCTGCAGCCGATTCCGCGCCCCGCCTGGTGCCAGCCCGGTCAGGCCTTGTGCTCGGGCAGCAGCCGCTCGTTGGGGTAGTCGGTGGTCCACATGCCGGGGCTGGCCGTGCGGATCGCGCTGATCAGGCTCTCCACGTCCGCCATCGTGTTGTAGACGCCGAAGGACGCCCGCACGGTGCCGACCACGTCGAGGCTGTCCACCAGCGGGATGGCACAGTGCACCCCGGTACGGACCGCCACGTTGTGCTCGTTGAGGTGGTTGCCGACGTCGTACGGGTGCATCCCCTCCACCACGAAGGAGACGATGCCGCCCTTGTTGCGCACCGGGTCGCCGAGCACCCGGACGCCGTCGACCGCCGACAGGCCGATCGCGGCGGCGACGGCGAGGGCCGCGTCGTGCTCCACGATCGAGTCCCAGCCGAGCGAGTCAAGGAAGTCGATCGCCGCGGCCAGGCCGACCGCACCGGCGATGTTCGGCGTGCCGGGCTCGAAGCGGTACGGGGCCGGCATCAGCAGCAGATCCCGATCGTACGAGGCGTCCAGGACGCTGCCGCCACCGAGGTGATGCATCGGCATCTGGGTCAGGTGCTTTCGCTTGGCGTAGAGGATCCCGACGCCGGCCGGACCGTACATCTTGTGGGCAGAGAAGGCGTAGAAGTCCGCGCCGATCGCGCGGACGTCGACCGGCCGGCGGGAGATCGCCTGCGCGCCGTCGATGAGCACCGGTACGCCGTGCCGGTGGGCGACCTCCACCAGCTCGGCCACCGGGTTGACGGTGCCCAGGACGTTTGAGATGTGGGTGATGGCTGCCATCTTCGTCCGGGGCGACAGGTGACACTCGAACTCCTCCGGCGACACCGGCACCCCGTCGGCGGCCGGTACGACGACCAGCCGGGCGCCGACGCGCTCGCAAAGCTGACGCCATGGCAGCATGTTGGAGTGGTGCTCCATCCCGGTGATCAGGACCTCGTCACCGGCTCCGACGACGCTCTTCCCGAAGGTCCGCGCCACCAGGTTGACGCTCTCCGTCGCGTTCTTGGTAAAGACGATCTCGTCGACGTCGGCGCCGATAAACCCAGCGGTCCGCTCGCGCGCCCGATGGTGCAGCTCGGTGCTGGTCAGGCTGAGCCGGTACATGCCACGGCCGCCGTTGCTGTTGGACGTGGCGTAGTAGTTCGCCATCGCGTCGATGACGCTGCGCGGCATCTGGGTGGTGGCCCCGTTGTCGATGTAGACGATCGGCTCCACGTCGGGCTGCTGGAAGAACGGGAACTCGGCCCGTACCTTCCGGGCCCACTCGTCGTTGGCGGTGTGTTCGTCGACCGGGAGATTCATGGTGTTGTTCATCAATGGACTCCATCACGAGATCAGGCTGGGGACCGGTGGGACGGCCGGGCGGGCGGGGGCCACCCGGGGCCTTGCGCTCAGGCCGCGACCGAAAAGGCGGCGGCGGTCGGTTCGGCGTTGTCGCGTCGGGCGATCCACGAGCCAATCGCCTCGACCGCCGCCGCCGCGGGCACGCCGTCGAGCTGTCCGCCGTCGCGGAACCGCACCGACACCGTGCCGGCGGCCTGCTCGCCGTCGCCGGCGAGCACCAGGAACGGGACGAGCTGGGCGAAGTGCGCGTCGACCCGCGCCGCCGGGTCGCCGTCGGACAGGTCCAGGTCCACCCGGACCTCAGCGGCCCGCAGCGCGTCCGCCACCTGCCGTACGTGGCCGACGGCCCCGGCGGCGGTGGGTATGCAGGCCACCTGCACGGGCGCCAGCCAGGCGGGGAACGCGCCGGCGTAGTGCTCGGTGAGGATGCCGAAAAACCGTTCCACCGACCCGAACAGAGCGCAGTGGATCATCTGTGGGCGCTGCCGGCTGCCGTCGGGGGCGGTGTACGCCAGCGCGAAGCGTTCCGGCAGGTTGAAGTCGACCTGGAGGGTGGAGAGCTTCCACGGCCGACTCCGCGAGTCGGTGGCCCACACGGCGATCCGCGGGCCGTAGAACTCGGCACGGCCGGGGTTGAGCACCAGCGGCAGAGGCGTGCTGGCCGCAGCGGCCCGCAGCGCGTCCGTGGCGGTCGCCCACTGTTCGTCGGTGCCGAGGTACTGGGCGTCGTTGCGGGTGGTCATTTCGAGGTGCAGGTCGGTCAGGCCGTAGTCGCGCAGCATGCTGAGGACGAACGCGAGCAGGCCGGCCAGCTCGTCCCGGAGCTGCTCCGGGGTGCAGAACACGTGGCTGTCGTCGTTCGTCATGCCCCCGGTGGCGGTCAGCCCGTGCATCGGGCCGGGCTCGTACCGGTAGATGGTGCGGATCTCGAACATCCGCAGCGGCAGCTCCTGGTGAGAGCGGGACCGGGACCGGTAGATCACGTTGTGCAGCGGGCAGTTCATCGGCTTGAGGTAGAAATCGCCCGGGGCCGCGGTGCCGTGCTCGTCCACATTCAGGTCGAAGCGCATGACCGGGTACATGTAGTCGCGGTACCACTCCAGCGGACCGCAGATCTGGATGAGCTCCGCGCGGGTGAGGTGCGGCATGTACACGAAGTCGTAGCCGGCCTGCTGGTGCCGGCGGCGGGCGTGGGCCTCGATCTCTCGCCGCACCACCCCACCCCTGGGGTGGAACACCGCGAGGCCAGCGCCGACCTCGTCCGGGAAGCTGAACAGATCCAGCTCCGGTCCGAGCCGGCGGTGGTCGCGCCGCCCGGCCGCCCGCAGGTCGAGAAGGCGCAGCTTGTACGGCTCCCCGGCGAGCTCCTGGCGGGCTGCGTCGACGGAGTCGAGGGTACGGCGGGCGAAGGTCTGACCGGCCCCGTCGATCTGCCGCATCTGCTTTTCCAGCAGGGCGAGGTCGTCCTCGGTCGGCGGGTGGGGCAGGGCGAGGACGTGCGCGGCCGAGTGCCGCAGCACCGCCCGTCCGTCGTCGGTGTGTGCCACGACCGGTTCGACCTCGGCCGCCACGTCGGGCGCCCAGGCCAGGTCGCGCAGCACGCCCTGCGCGTCCCGCACGACGACGGCGGCCTCAGGTCCCTCGGTGGGCAACTCGGCCTCGGCAACGGCACCGGCCACCGGGTGGTGCGCGGGAACCACCACCCGCGCGGGGCGGGCGGACTGATCGGACAGCGGTGCGGACACGGGCGCCCTTCTTGTCGTGTCGGGTGGCGTGCCGGCGCCGGCGCCGAGCTGGGCCACGATGGTGGTGAGGACCGGCAGGGGGGTGCCGAAGTTGAGTCGCACGAAGCCGGCGCCACCAGTGCCGCACTCGGCACCGTCGAGCGTGCCCACCCCACCGTGCTCCGCGAGGTGGCGGGCCGGGCTGGTCCCGCCGAGGCGCAGCGCCCGGCAGTCCAGCCACGCCAGGTAGGTCGCCTCCGGCGGCGTGTAGCCCACCGCTGGGGCGTGCTCGCGCAGGAGCTCCCCCAGGCGCCACCGGCTGCGGTCGAGGTAGCTGCGCAGCGCCGCCAGCCAGGGCCGGCCGTTCCGGTACGCGGCGACGGCGGCGACCGCGCCGAGGGTGGCGGTGCCGTCGAGCGCGAGTCGGTCGAGCCGGGACCAGCGCTCCCGATCGGCGTCGTTGCTGAGCAGCACCTGCGCGCACTTCAGGCCCGGCATGTTCCAGGCCTTCGACGCCGAGGTGGCGGTCAGCGTGTGCCGGGCCGCGGCGGGCGTCACGGTCGCGTACGGGACGTGCCGGCGACCGGGTAGGACGAGTGGGGCGTGGACCTCGTCGGCGAAGACCCGTCCGCCGTGCCGCTCGACCACCGCGCTGATCGCGGTCAGTTCGTCGGCGTCAAAGACCCGGCCCGTCGGGTTGTGCGGATTGCAGAGCAGCAGCAGCCCTCCGCCGGCGGCGCCGAAGGCCCGCGCCAACCGGTCGGGGTCGAGGTGGTAGCGGCCGGCGGTGCGGCTCAGCTCCACCTCGACCACCTGCCGGCCGAGCAGCTTCGGCACCAGCAGGAACGGCGACCAGGCCGGGGTCGGCACGATCACCGGCCACTCGGGCGGGGCGAAGTGCGCCACGCCGATGTGCAGGGCCCGTACCACGTCGGCCACCAGCCGCACGTCGGCCGGGGCCACCGCCCACCCGTACTCCTCGTGCTGCCACTGCGCGCAGGCGAGGCGGGCCTCAGCCTCCAGCGACGGGGTGAGATACCCAAGGACCTGCCGGTCGACGGCGTCGCGGAGCGCGGCCGTCACCGCCGGCGCGGTGCCGAAGTCCATCTCCGCCGCGCCGGCGCCCAGCAGGTGGGGGCCGAACTCGGTCCACTTGTAGGAGCCAGCGGCGCGGAGCGAGGCGATCGTGGGGTCCTCGAAGCCGAACGGCTCGACCGCGACGGCGTCGTGCGGGGCCATCCCCCGTCAGCCGTGTGTTGGGACCAGCAGTTTGACCTCCATCGGGAGGGTCTCGTGCGGGGCGATCGAGTCGTACGCGTAGGAGACGTGGCCCTCGACCGCCGCCCGGCGGGTGAAGAGCACGAGCATGTCCCGGCGCGCCGGGACAGACACATCCCGCTGCTCGATCGTCGAGACGCTGTGCTTCCGCTCGTGGTCGACGATCAGGATGCTGTCCAGGAAGTGACGATGCTGCCAGCGACCGATCGCCAGCTCCGGGTTCACGTCCGACCAGCGGGTCGCGTTCTTCTCCCGCATGTCGTGGATCTGGGTGACCGCGCTCTCCTCGGACATGTTCTCGCTGCCCAGCAGGATCGTCATGGTGTGGTCCACGCCGTCGCTGTGCACGCCCTCGAGCGCCGGCTCCCCGGTGAGCTCCTGGGTGGTGATCGTCCGGGTGTGGAACGCGGTGCAGATCCACCGGTCCGCGTCGTAGTCGAGGCCGGGACGGTGGACGATCTCGACGTCGTTGACGACCAGCATCTTGAAGATCAGCAGCGCCTGGAAGGTCGGGTTCTGCTGCGTCTCGTCGTTGATTTCGGCGAAGTGGCGCACCTTGCCCGAGTCGTGCCGCACGAAGTCCTCGTCCGCGGTGAGCACGAACGGCTGGAACTCCGTGCGGTACGCCCGCCCGGCGGCCACGTCGAGGCAGAAGCGGCCGTTGCGTGCCTTGCGGAAGGCCAGCGTCGGGTCCGGTGGCAGGCCCTCGGTCACCCGCTGGAACGCCGCCACGCTCTCCGGTGTGGAACCGAACGCCGAGAGGATGCGGATCAGGTGCTCACCTCGGACGAAGGCCGCCCGGTCGCGGACGTACCGCTCCTTGATCTGAGCGATTTCGGCCAACGCCTCGTCCAGGTCCATGTCTGTCATCGCGATCCTTTCGCGCTCGTGCGGCTGGGGAAAGAACTGTGTCCGGCTACCGGGTGACGGTGCCTTCCTTCAATCGGGAGACCATGTTCATCGCCGCCTCGACCGGGGTGGCGTCACCACGGCGGTCCTTCGCGCTGGTCCCGTTCGCCTCGTTGAGCGCCCGGATCCGTTCGTTCCAGGTGTCGGCGCCGACGAAGGGGATGCTCTCGCCGGTCTGGTAGTCGGGCATCGGCCGGTAGTTGTTGATCCCGGGCATCCGCCGGCCCCGCGCCAGCAGCGGGTCGAGGTAGACACCGTCGGCGAGGATCCGGGTGGACGTCGAGATGTAGCCGATGTCCAGGCCGCAGCGGCGCTTGTCGGAGGTGTTCGCGGCCGACGAGTGCAGCACGTTGGGGTGGTGGATGGACACGTCCCCCGGGTTCAACTCGATGTCCACCACGCCGTGCTCCTCGATCAGCTCCCGGACGACCCCCTCGTCGCACTCGGAGAAGAGGAGGTTCGGCACGTCGTCGCGGAGCGACGGCGGGTGGATCGGGACGTGGTGCGTGCCGGGGATGATCTGGAGGCAGCCGTTCTCGGTGGTGCTCTCGTCCACCGCCAGCCAGACAGTCAACGCCTCCAGCGGGTCCAGCCGCCAGTAGGCGCCGTCCTGGTGCCAGAGGACCGCGTGCCCGTCGTACGGGGGCTTGCAGACGTAGTGCGCGGTGAAACAGGCCAGGTCGGGACCGAGGATGGCCTCGGCGATGTCGACGAGGGCCGGCTCCAGGATCATCCGTACCCAGAACGCGTCGTTGCGGATGAGGGGGTGGTGCAGGTGCTCCGGCCGCAGTTCCGGGTACTTCGCGATGAGCCATTCGACATGCCGCCGGATCTCCTCGAGCAGATCGATGGAGACGACGTCCCTGATGATGGCGTAGCCGTTCGTACGGTAATCGAGAGCGGCCTGCTCGAGCTTTGTCACGGACCGTTTCCCTTCGTCACTCGGTCAGCACGTGCTGTCCGGCAGCAATGCTTTCCTCCCAGTTCTGGCCATCGAACTCGACGTACTCGATGTTTTTCGCGGGCGAGAGATCCAGACATCGCGCGTTAACACTGAAGTAGCCGGTGGGATGCGAGCGGGGCCGATAGAAGGGCATGATCCCGCATACCGCGCAGAACGTGTGGTCGGCGATGCAGTTGCCGAACCGGTAGGGCTTCAGGTACTGCTGCCCCTGGTGCAGCTTGAACCGTTCCTCGGGAACCATCAGCTCCTGATGCCCCGACTTGTAGCAGATCCCGCAGTTGCACAGTGAAATGGTGAGATTGCGGCTGGCGGCGGCCGAGAACCGCACTCCTCCGCAATGACATTCGCCGTGGTACCAGACGCGCTCGATCGGGTCACTCGTCGTGGTTTCCTCGCCAGACACCAGCGTCCTCCCACTGGATGGAACACAAGTGAATCTGAGCATGAGTGAGCGGGATGAGGGTGTCAAGAAATCGCGCGGGATCTCGACGTTGACGATGCGTATATGTCGAGTAGACAACTTGCCGACGACCCACTGATACGCTCGCCCGGCACATCCTGAAAACGACTTGTCCACCATGTCGACGCGCCAGAATCGAGGTACAGGTGGAGTTGAACGGTCGTACCGCGATCGGCTTCGAAGAGGGTCGCAGCAGCAGCGCCAAGTGGTTCGACGATCTCACCCGGGTACGCTTCGCCGGGCCGGTCTCGGCCCATCACCGGCTGCTCCCGCGGGAACTCTCGCCCGAGACGCTGGCGGTGCACGCGGGCACGTACGAGGACCCGGTCACCGGATGTGTCGGCACCCCGGTCTTCCAGACCAGCACGTTCCTGCTCGACGACGCCAGCTACTCGGCCTTCGCCGACGGCGCCATGCGGGACGTGCCGATCTACACCCGGTACGGCAACCCGTCCCAGTGGGCGGTGCAGGAGAAGCTGGCCGCACTGGAGGGCAGCCGCAGCGCCATCGTCACCTCGTCGGGCATGAGCGCCACCGCGAGCACCATCTTCGCGCTGACCAACGCCGGCAGCCACATCATCTCCGCCTACGACGTGTACGGCGGAACGTACAACCTGCTGCGCGAGGACATGCCCTCCACCGGGCGCGAGGTCAGCTTCGTCGACCCGAACGACCTGGCCGCCGTGCGCGCTGCCGTACGGCCGGAGACGCAGCTGCTCTTCTTCGAGACGCTGACCAACCCGCTGCTGAAGGCCCCGCCCATCGGCGCCCTGGCCGAGATCGCCCGGGAGGCCAATGCCCTGCTCGTGGTGGACAACACCTTCCTCACCCCGGTCAATATGCGACCGATCGCCCACGGCGCCGACATCGTGGTGCACAGTGCCACCAAGTACCTCGCCGGCCACAGCGACCTGACCGCCGGCGCGGTCGTCGGCCGCCGCAAGTTCCTCGACCGGATCTGGGCGCAGACGTTGCGCTTCGGCGGCACCCTCGAACCGCTCTCCTGCTTCCTGCTCGAACGGGGCATGAAGACGCTCGCGCTGCGGGTCGAGCGGCAGAACGCGAACGCCACCGAGATCGCCCGCTTCCTGGCCACCCACGACCGGGTCGCCGCCGTTCACCACCCGGAGGTCGGCGGCCCGCACTACGCGGATCTCGCTCGCGACGACTATCGCGGCTTCGGCGGAGTGGTCAGTTTCGAGGTGCGCGGCGGCGACGACGCGGCCCTCGCGTTCATGGGCCGGCTCAAGATCCCCTACGTGGCCACCAGCCTCGGCGGCGTGGAGTCCCTGGTCAGCATGCCGAGCAACACCTCGCACAGCTCACTGACCTCCGGGCAGCGCGCGAGCATCGGCATTCGGCCCGGCCTGGTGCGCTTCTCCGTCGGCATCGAGAACGTCCGGGACCTGATCGACGACCTGAACGACGCCCTGAACGGGGAGTGACCGCGATGCGCAACAGCTTCTACACCGCCGGGTTCAGCGAGGTCATGCACGAGGTGAAGCAGGACCCCCGGGAGGCGTCCTACATCTACACCACCACGGCGTGCAACTCGCCCCACCGCGGGCTCTCCGCAGCGATCGGGCCGGCGCTCTTCGGCACTGTCAAGTCGGTACGCGCTCTCGGCGTACAACTCGCCGACAGCACCGGCGGCGACCCGGACGGCCCGTCCCCGATGGACCTGGCGCTCACCGGCATCGCCTCGTGCGGGGTGACCACCCTGCTGGGCGGCGGCAGCGCCCGCGAGCTGATCTTCGACGGCATCGAGATGCTCATCGAGTACGGCGCGCCGGACGGTGAGCCTGGGCAGGCGGTGCGCTGCCGGCTCAGCGTCGACGGGGTGACCGACGAGCCGCTGATGAACGAGCTCGTCGAGCAGATGCAGACGTACAGCCCAAACATGGCGACGATGATCCGGCCGGTGCCGATCTCCTTCGACTGCCTGGTCGGCACCGACGAGTCGACCCGCCGGCAGCTCACCGTGGAGGCCGAGCCGATCACGGACCGGCGGCCGGCTGCCTGCCGGGTCCGCTGGGTCAGCGGCACCCAGCTGGTGTCGTACCCGAACGGCCGGCGGATGCTCCGGGTCGACCAGCCCAAACAGCTCACCGGTGTGGACTGGGGACCGAACCCGCAGGAGTACCTGCTGATGGGCCTCGCTGCGGACGTCGCCGACCAGCTCGGCCGGGTCGCGTACCGGCTCACCGGGGAGCGGCACCTGTGGGAGGTGAGCACGAGCGCCTGCGAGGACATGCGAGGGCTGCTGCTCAAGGAGCGCGACGTGGTCTTCCTCCAAGGCGTCACGTGCCGCGTGGTGGTGCCCGAGACGCTCCGCGCCGAGACGGGCGTGGAGAAGATCCTGACGGCCGCGCTCGCCCAGTCCGAGGTCCGCGATCTGGTCTCCCGGTCCAACCCGGGGGGAGTCTCGCTGGTCCTCGGCCGCGAGGGGTGACGCGAGATGAGGGACGATGACGGCGCCGAGGTTCTCGCCATCGGCGGGGGCCCGGCCAACCTGAGCTTCGCCGCGCTCGCCGAGCCGGCCGCGGAGCTGCGGGTGGCCGTGGTCGAGTCGCGGGGGTCCACCGCATGGCATCCCGGCATGCTCTGGCCCAGTTCCCGGCTCCAGGTCAGCGGCGTCAAGGACCTCGTCACGCTGGTGGACCCGCGCAGCCGGTTCAGCTTCCTGAACTTCCTGCACGAGCACGGCCGCCTCTACCGGCACCTCGTCGCCTGCCCGGACCACGTTGGTCGGCGGGAGTTCGACCAGTACTTCCGGTGGGCGGCGGACCTGCTCGGGGTCGCCCTGCACGAACCGGTCCAGGCCGTGGAGCACGACGACCGCGGCTTCGTGGTCCGGACGGGCCGGGGGACGCGACGCGCCGACCACCTGGTCATCGGCGTCGGTCAGGTACCCGCGGTGCCGGAGTGCGCCCGGCACCTCACCGGCCCCCGGGTCTGGCACGCGTCCGAGCACCTCGACCGGGAGGTCCCGGTCGGCGGCCGGCGCGTGCTGCTGGTCGGCGGCGGACAAAGCGCCGGGGAGGTGGCGATGGACCTGCTCTCCGGCCGCACCGGGCTACCCGCCCGGCTGACCTGGGTGACCGGGAGCGGTGGCTTCGCGCCGCTGGACGCCTCACCGTTCGCCAACGAGTGGTTCAACCCACGCTTCGTCGAATACTTCCGTGAGCAGTCCACCACGCACCGGGCCCGGCTGCTCGACCGGCAGCAGGCCGCCAGCTGCGGCATCACCGGTGAGCTGTTGGCGCAGGTCTACCGGCGGCTGTACGAGCTGGACTACCTCTCGGACAATCCGTTCCGGCACGAGCTGCTGGCCGGTGCGCGACTGACCGGGATCAGCGCGGAGCGGGACGGCTTCCGGGCCGTACTCACCGACACGCTGACCGGCGCGGAGCGGGAGACCCGCAACGACCTCGTCGTGCTGGCCACCGGCTACGGCGCCCGGCTGCCCGACTTCATGGCACCGCTGCGCGACCGGCTGCCGGTCGACGGCGACGCCTACGCGGTGGGCCGGGACTACCGGGTGCACTGGGACGGCCCGGACACCAACCGCATCTACGTCCAGAACGGCGCCCGCCACAGCCACGGCATCGCCGACCCGAACCTCGGGCTGGTGGCCTGGCGCAGCGCCGTGATCATCAACAGCCTGCTCGACCGCGAGCACTACTCGCTCAAACGGGACGACATCACCCTGTCCCTCGACTGGCAGGAGCCGGCGCGCGTGCACCCGGTATGACAGCGGGCCCGCCGGCACCTCACCTGACAGCCCTGGGACCGGTAATCGAGAGGAGATCCTCGTGACTTCTGCCGACGCGGGAGCCTGGACGTCGGCCGCCCGGATCTACAACTCCACCGTGGCCGCCTGGGCGATCGCCGCGGCGTGGGAGCTGGGCGCGCTGGACGAACTGCGGGAAAAGGGTGCCCTCGACTCGGGCGAGTTCGCCGCGGCCCATGACCTCGACGCCACCGGAACGCTCGCCATGTTCCGCGCCCTGGCCGCCATGGACGTGGTACGCCGCGACGGCACGAGGGTCTCGGCCGGTGGCGTCTTTGACGAGATCTACCAGAGCCGTTCGCTGTTCCACTGGCTCGTCAGGGGCAGCGCGGAGTTGTTCCGCCAGATGCCCGAGGTGCTACGCAACGGCAACCGGAACGGGCAGTTCTACCAGCGTGACTCGGCCGCCATTGCCCGCGCGTGCCGCGAGATCAGCGTCTTCTGCTACGACCCGTGGTTCTGGGCGGCGGTCGAGGGCCTCGACTTCGACGTCCGGGCCGTGGCCGATCTGGGCTGCGGCAGCGGGGAACGCCTCCAGCAGGTGCTGTGCCGCTATCCGGAGGCCCGAGGGGTCGGCGTCGACATCGCACCCGAGGCGTTGAAGGCCGCCGAGGAGGACGCCACCCAGGCCGGTCTGGGCCATCGGATGACCTTCGTGGAGGCCGACATGCTCCGCATGGACGCCCGGCCGGAGTTCGCGGACGTCGAGCTGCTGACCCTCTTCATGGCCGGGCACGACCTGTGGCCCCGGGAACGGTGCGTTCCTGCCCTGCGGCGGCTGCGCGAGCTCTTCCCGAACGTGCGGCGGTTCCTGCTCGGCGACGCCACCCGCTCGGTCGGCGTCGCGGAGCAGGAGATGCCGGTCTTCATGCTCGGCTTCGAGGTGGCTCACGACCTGATGGGGACCTTCATCCCCACAACGGCCGACTGGGAATCGGTCTTCACCGAGGGCGGCTGGCGGCTGCGGCACAAGCACGCCATCGACATGGTCGCCAACGAGGTCATCTTCGAGCTCGAGCCCCGGTGATGGCGATGAACGAGTGCAGCTGGCAGGACGACCTCCGGGCGGTGCCGGACGGGCACACCCGGGAGGAGCTGGCCCAGGCCGTGCTGGTCGCGCTGGCGAACCGGTACGACCCACGAGAAGACTTCGATGCACTGTCCCTGACGGACCTGCTAACCGACACGGACGGCGACCGGCCGACGCCCGACGACTGGGGGCTCTCGCTCACCGTCACCGACGAGGACGAGCGCCTGCGCTACGTCCTGCGCCACGACGGCTCCCTGTTCCCGCCGGAGGTCGTCGCCCGGATGGGCGCCAACTACCGGACCCTGCTCGCCGACGCGGTCGCGCACCCGCACCGGCCGATCGCCGAGCTGCGACTGCTCAGCGCCGACGAGCGGCGCGACCTGCTCACGGCGGCCGACGGCATCTCGTGGCCGTACCTGCGGGATGCCTCCGTGCACTCCCTGGTGGAGAACCAGGTGATGGTCACCCCGGACGCACCCGCCGTGGCGCACGCCGGCGGGATCATCAGCTACCGCCAGCTCAACGAGCGGGCCAACCGACTCGCCCGGGCACTGCGGGCCAGCGGGCTGGGCACAGGCGAACGGGTGGGCGTGGCGCTGCCGTGGTCGGCGCGTACGCCGGAGCTGCTGCTCGCCGTCGCCAAGGCCGGACTGGCGTACGTCCCGCTCGCCGCCGCCGGCGACCCGGAACGGCTCGCCGTCATCGAGAAGCAGTCGCAGCTCGCGGCGATGCTGGTCGACGACGACACGGCCCCGGACCGGGCCGACGCGTCGGCCACACCGGTGCTCTCCCTCGCCACGCTCGACGAGCGGGCCGCCGGGCAACCCGCCGGAAACCTCGACCTCGCCGTGGCCGCCGACACGCCCGCGTACCTGGTGTTCGACCCCGCCGAGGCCGACCCCGCCGACGGCGCCGTCGTCCCGCACCGCACCGTCGTGGCGGTGCTCGCCTGGGCCTGGGAGACCTACTCGTTCGAGGAGGCGGCGCGGGTACGGGCCATCGCCGGGCCGGGCGGCGACCGGGCCGCCTTCGAGCTGTGGTGCCCGCTGACCATGGGCGGCTGCCTGATGCTGGACGGCTCCTCCGCCGCCGCGACGCTGCTCGTCACCACCGCTGCCGAACTTGCCGACCTGCTCGACCGGGATGCCGTCCCGCCGGCCACCCGGGTCCTGCACGTCACCGGCGACCAGCTCGACGCCGAACTGGTCGACGCCGTCTTCGCCGGCACCGCCGTGACCCGGTTGAACGCCGTGTACGGTCCGCCGGAGGCCGGCGGGCACGCCACGTACGCCTGCCACACCGCTCCGCCATCGGCGCCGCCCACGGTCGGCAGGCCTATCCACAACGTCTACGCCTACCTGCTCGACGGTCACGGCCGGCTCGTCCCGCGCGGCGTGCCCGGTGAGCTGCACCTGGGCGGTGACATCGTCTCCGACCGGTACCTGGACGACGCCGCCCGCGGTCGCCGGCTGTTCCGCGGCGGGCCCGACGACAGCTTCCGCACCCTGCTCCCCACCGGCCGCCCGGCCGTTTGGACGGAGGACGGCGAGCTGCGTCTGGTCGACCGCGACGGCCCGGTGACCTACCGCAGCGACGAGGAACGGCTGCTGTGCGAGGTGTTCGCCGCGGCCCTCGGCGAGCCGGAGATCTGGCCCGACGACGACTTTTTCGACTTCGACGGGGACTCGCTCATCGCCGTCAAGGTGGTCAGCCGGATCCGTGCGCTGCTGGGCGTCGAGGTGTCGATCCGGATGCTGTTCGAGGCGCGGACGCCCGCCGAACTGGCCCGGCGGCTCGCCTGCGCCGAGCGGGCCGGCGTCACGCTCGCTCCGCGGGACCGGCCGGACCTCGTCCCGCTCTCCTTCGCCCAGCAACGACTCTGGTTCCTGGACCGGATGGAGGGGCCGAGCCCCACCTACAACGTGCCGCTGATCTACCGCCTGGACGGGGAGCTGCGGCACCCCGCGCTCGCCGAGGCGCTGGCCGACGTGGTCGGCCGGCACGAGAGCCTGCGGACCGTCTTCCCGGAGGTGGACGGGCAGCCGGTGCAGCGGGTGGTCCCGGCCGCCGAGGCCCGCCCGCCGTTCAGCGTCGAACGGGTGACCCCCGCCGAGGCGGAGGAGCGGGTACGGGAGGCCGCGCGCTACGCGTTCGACCTGGAGGCCGAGATCCCCGTCCGGGCCTGGCTCTTCGTCACCGGGCCCACCGAGCACGTGCTGCTCGTGCTGCTGCACCACATCGCCGCCGACGAGTGGTCCAAGGAGGCCCTCGCCGGCGACCTCGCCCGGGCGTACGAGGCACGCTGCCAGGCAGTGGCGCCGACCTTCCCGCCGCTGCCGGTGCAGTACGTGGACTACACGCTCTGGCAGCGTGACGTGCTCGGCGACGCGTCCGACCCGGACAGCGCGATGGGTGCCCAACTCCGGTTCTGGAAGCAGGCGCTGGCCGGGCTGCCCGACGAGATCGGCCTGCCGTTCGACCGGCCCCGGCCGGTGACGCCGAGCTACCGGGGCAGCCTGCTCGACCTGCACGTCGACGCCGAGGTGCACGAGGGGTTGATCCAGCTCTCCCGGCGGGCCGGCGCCACGATCTTCATGGTCTTCCACGCCGCGTTCGCGGTGCTGCTGAGCAAGCTGTCCGGCGGGACCGACATCCCGATCGGCACCCCGGTGGCCGGCCGCGGCGACGAGGCGCTGGACGAGCTGGTCGGCTTCTTCGTCAACACCGTGGTCCTCCGCTCGGACCTCTCTGGCAACCCGACCTTCGAGGAGCTGCTGACCAGGGTGCGGGACTGCGACCTGGACGCGCTGGCCCACCAGGAGATCCCGTTCGAGCAGCTGGTCCGCGAGCTGAACCCGGTACGCGCGGTGGGCCGCAACCCGCTGTTCCAGGTCTCCATGACGGCCCAGCCGACGGACACCCGGCTCGCCCTGCCCGGGGTCCGGGCCACTGGTGAGACCCGGGTCTTCGGCGTCTCCCGCTTCGACCTGCACGTCAACTTCGACGAGCGGTACACCGACGACCGGCGGCCCGCCGGGGTGGCCCTCCAGATCGAGTTCAGCACCGACCTCTTCGACGTGGCGACCATCGAGACGACGGCTCGGCGGCTGATCCGCGTGCTCGCCGCGGTGGCCGCCGACGCCGGCACCCGGCTGGGCGACATCGACGTCCTCGGCGCCGAGGAGCGGGCGACCATCCTCACCCGGTGGAGCGACAACCCGTGGGAGGTGCCCGCGGACACCGTCCTGCCCGATCTCCTGGCGGCCCAGGTGGCGCGTACCCCGGACGCCCCGGCCGTGCAGATGGGCGACACGGTCCTCAGCTACGCCGAGCTGAACGCCCGCGCCAACCGGCTCGCCCGGCACCTGGTCCGTCAAGGTGTCGGCCCCGAGTCGCTGGTGGCACTCCAGATGCCCCGCTCGGTGGACCTGGTCGTCGCGGTCTGGGCGGTGCTCAAGGCCGGTGGCGCGTACGTGCCGATCGACGGCACCTACCCGGCGGAGCGGATCTCGTTCATGCTGCGCGACGCGCGGCCCACGGTGCTGCTGACCGAGCCGGTCGACGCCGCCGACGAGTCGGAGGCGGACCTCACCGACGCGGACCGGCGGGGACCGCTGCTGCCCGCGCACCCCTGCTACGTCATCTACACCTCCGGCTCGACCGGGGTGCCCAAGGCCGTCTCGATGCCGGGCGCGGCGATGGTGAACCTGCTGGTGTGGTGGACCGCCGTGGAGCCACCCGCCCGGATAGCCCAGTTCTCCGCGTTCAGCTTCGACGTGTCGGTGATGGAGATGCTCATCGCCACGGTCGGCGGCGGCACCATCGTGCTGCCGGAGGACCACATCCGCAAGGACATGGACCGGCTGGTGCAGTGGATGGGCGACAACGGCGTCAACGACTTCACCTTCGTGCCGAACCTGGTGCTCAACGCGTTCTGTGAGGCGGCGAACGCGGCCGGTGCGACGCTGCCGGCGCTGACCCGGATCGGGCAGGGCGGCGAGACGCTGGTCCTGTCCGCCGCCGTCAAGGACTTCTTCCGGGCCAGTCGCCCGCACCGCCAGCTCGTGAACGGCTACGGCCCGACCGAGACGCACATGGCCACCGAGTACAAGATGCCGCACTCGGTGGACGACTGGCCGGACGACGCCCCCATCGGTCGGCCGATCGCCAACACCCGGCTGTACGTGCTGGACCGCTGGATGCAGCCGGTGCCGCCGAACGTCATCGGCGAGCTGTACATCGGCGGCGCGCAGCTGGCCCGGGGCTACCTCAACCGACCCGGGCTGACCGCCGCGCGGTTCGTGGCCAACCCGTACGGCGAGCCGGGCAGCCGGTTGTACCGCACCGGCGACCTGGTCCGCTGGCGCGCCGACGGGGAGATGCTCTTCGTCGGGCGTACCGACCACCAGGTGAAGGTCCGTGGCTTCCGGATCGAGCTGGGCGAGATCGAGGCGGTGCTCCGGGAGCACCCCCGGCTCGCGCAGGTCGCCGTCGTCGCGGTCCAAGAGCGGCCCGGGGTCAGGCAGGTCGTCGCGTACGTGGTGCCCGCCGAGGCCGCCCCGGACCCGCGGGACCTGCACCGGTTCGTCGCGGACCGGCTGCCCGACTACATGGTGCCTTCGGCGTTCGTCACTCTCGACCACCTGCCGCTTAACCCGAACGGCAAGCTGGACCGGGTCAAGCTCCCCACGCCGGCGGCCTCGGTGGCCGGGCGGTCGCCGCGTACCCGGGTGGAGCAGGTGCTCTGCGACATCTACTCCGACATCCTCGGCGTGCCGTCGGTCACCATCGACGACGATTTCTTCGCCTTGGGCGGCCACTCGCTGACCGCCACCAAGCTGATGAGTCGGCTGCGCGCGAAACTCCGGATCGACCTGCCGATCCGGGCGCTCTTCGACGAACGCACCCCGGCGGGCCTGGCGACGCTGGCCGAGAACGCCGAACGGGCGGTCGTACCCCTGGAGCCGCGCCCCCGGCCGGAGCGGGTGCCGCTCTCCTTCGCGCAGCAGCGGTTGTGGTTCCTGGACCGGCTGGAGGGCCCGAGCCCGACCTACAACAACCCGCTGGTGTCCCGGCTCGCCGGTGACCTGGACCGGGCCGCGCTGGCCACCGCGCTGGCCGACATCGTCGGCCGGCACGAGAGCCTCCGCACCGTCTTCCCCGAGGTGGACGGCGCTCCGGTCCAGCGGATCCTGCCGCCGGAGCAGGTCGACACCACCCCGGTGGTCGCGCGGATCACGCCGGGCGAGCTGGACGCCCGGCTGCGCGCGGCAGCGGCGCAGCCGTTCGACCTGGCCACCGAGATCCCCCTCCGGGCCTGGCTGTTCGAGCTGGGCCCGCGCGAGCACGTGCTGATGTTCGTGGTCCACCACATCGCCACCGACGGGTGGTCGATGCAGCCGTTCATCCGCGACCTGAGCGAAGCGTACGAGGCCCGGCGTCAGGGGCGGGCGCCGGACTGGGCGCCGCTGCCCGTGCAGTACGCCGACTACGCGATCTGGCAGCGTGAGGTGCTCGGCGAGGTGGTCGCCCCCACCGGCGTCGGCGCCGCCCACCTGGCGTACTGGCGGGAGGCGCTGGCCGGCGCCCCGGACGAGCTGGCGCTCCCCTTCGACCGGCCCCGCCCCTCGATGTCGACCTACCGGGGCGACGTCGTGCCGTTCCACGTCGGCCCGGAGGCGCACGCCCGGCTGGTCGAGCTGGCCCGAGCCACCGGCACCACCAGCTTCATGGTGTTCCAGGCGGCCGTGGCGGCGCTGCTCGGCAAGCTGACCGGCGGGACGGACATCCTCGTCGGCGCTCCGGTCGCCGGGCGCGCCGACGAGGCGCTGCACGACCTGGTCGGGTTCTTCGTCAACACCGTGGTGCTGCGTACCGACCTCTCCGGCGATCCCACCTTCACCGAGCTGCTGGCCCGCGTACGGGACAACACGCTGGCCGCCTTCGCCCACCAGGACGTGCCCTTCGAACAGGTCGTCGAGGCGCTCAACCCGGCCCGGTCGCTGGCCCGTAACCCGCTGTTCCAGGTGCTCATGCCCTTCAACAGCAACCTGGCGGGGACCTCGGTCGGCCTGCCCGGGCTCGACATGACCCCGGAGGAGGCGCCGCTCGACATCGCCAAGGTGGACCTGTCGTTCAACCTGCGGGAGAACTTCGGTCCGGCCGGCGAGCCGCTCGGTGTCGAGGGTGAGCTGCAGTACAGCACCGACCTGTTCGAGCGGCCCACCATCGCCGCGATCGGCGAACGTCTGCACCGGATGCTCGCCGCGGTGGTCGACGCCCCGGAGCGGCGACTGCACGCGATCGACGTCCTCGGCCCGGCGGAACGGGCCCGGCTGCTGGGCGAGTGGAGCGGGTCCGCCGCGAGCACGCCCCGGACCGAGCCGGCCCGGCACACCCCCGAACTGATCGAGGAGTGGTCCCGGCGTACGCCCGAGGTGGTTGCCGTCGTCTGCGGCGACGCGACACTCACCTACCGTGAGCTGGCGTCCCGCGCCAACCAACTGGCCCGTCACCTGCGCGCCCAGGGGGTCGGACCGGAGGACCGGGTGGCCGTCGTGCTGCCCCGCTCGGTGGACCTGCTGGTCGCGCTGCTCGCGGTCTGGAAGGCCGGCGCGGCCTACCTGCCGATCGACCCCGAGCACCCGGCCGAGCGGATCGCGTACCTGGTCGCCGACGCCGCGCCCCGGGTCACCCTCGACGGCCCGGTCGACCTCGGCGGGTACCCGGCGGGCGGCCTCACCCCGGCCGAACGGCCGGGCGCCACGGCCGGCGCGCTGCCGGCGTACGTCATCTACACCTCCGGCTCCACCGGGCGCCCGAAGGGCGTCGTGGTGAGCCACGACAACCTGAGCAGCCTGCTGGACGCCATGCGCGGGCGGCTGCCCTTCGGCCCGGACAGCCGGCTGCTGGCCACCACCACCGTGGGCTTCGACATCGCCGCCCTGGAGTTGTTCCTGCCGCTGACCAGCGGTGCCACCGTCGTCCTCGCCGACGAGGAGGAGGCCCGCGAACCCCGGCACCTGCTGGCGCTCCTGGGCCGGCACCGGATCACCACCACCCAGGCCACCCCGAGCCTGTGGCGGGCGGTCACCGCGGAGGCGGCCGACGAGCTCTCCGGCGTCGACGTCCTGGTCGGCGGCGAGGCGCTCCCGGCCGACCTGGCCGAGGAACTGGCCCGGCAGGCCCGCTCCGTGACCAACGTGTACGGCCCGACCGAGGCCACCATCTGGTCGACCAGCGCCCCGGTGCTGGCCGGGGCCGCCCCGAGCATCGGCACGCCGCTGTCCAACACCCGCGCGTACGTGCTCGACGCCGGCCTGCGGCCGGTTCCCGCCGGAGTGGCCGGCGAGCTGTACCTGGCCGGTCGGGGAGTTGCCCGCGGCTACCTGGACCGCCCTGGGCTCACCGCCGAACGCTTCGTGGCGTGCCCGTACGGCGCACCCGGGGAGCGCATGTACCGCACCGGCGATCTCGTGCGGTGGGACGCCGAGGGTCGCCTGGTCTACCTGGGCCGGGTCGACGACCAGCTGAAGCTGCGCGGCTTCCGGATCGAACTCGGTGAGCTGGAGGGCGTCCTGCGCGAGCAGCCCGGGGTGGCGGACGCCGCTGCCGCCGTGCACCGGTTCGGCGCGGAGGACCAGCGCCTCGTCGGCTATGTCCGACCGCAGCCCGGCGCGGTGGTGGATCCGGTCGCGCTGCGCGGACGCCTCGCCGAGCTGCTGCCGGACTACCTCGTGCCGGTCGCCGTGCTCACCCTCGACGAGCTGCCTCTGTCACCCAACGGCAAGCTGGACCGGGGAGCGCTGCCCGCACCGAGGTTCGCCACCGGCGTGGGGAGCCGAGCACCGCGTACCCCGCGTGAGCGCGTGCTCTGCGAGCTCTTCGCCGAGGTGCTGGGCGTCCCCGAAGTCGGCGTCGACGACGACTTCTTCGCCCTCGGCGGGCACTCGTTGCTCGCCACCCGGCTGACCAGCCGGATCCGGGCGCTGCTCGGCGTGGAGGTGCCGATCCGGGCGATCTTCGACACGCCCACCGTCGCCGCGCTCGCCCCGGACCGGCACGCCGGGCGGCGCGTCCGCCCGGCCCTGCGCCGGCGGGACGAGCGCCCCGACCGGCCCCCGCTGTCGTTCGCGCAGCGTCGGCTCTGGTTCATCGACCGCTTCGAGGGACCGTCGCCGACGTACAACGTCCCGCTGGTGCTGCGGCTGGTCGGAGCGCTCGACGTGCCCGCGCTGCAGCGGGCGGTACGCGACGTGGTGGCCCGGCACGAGAGCCTGCGCACCGTCTTCACCCAGATCGACGACGGCACCCCGGTGCAGCGGGTGATCCCGGTCGACGAGACGGAGCTGACCGTGCCGCTGGTGGACGTGACCGCCGGTGGGCGGGCGGAGGTGCTTGCCGAGCTGGCCACCCACCGCTTCGACCTGGCCCGCGAGATCCCGATACGGGCGGCCGTGCTGCGCTGCGCCGACCAGGAGCACCTGCTGGCCCTCACCGTGCACCACATCGCCGGCGACGGCGGCTCGATGGCGCCGCTGGCCCGGGACGTGTCGGTGGCGTACGAGGCGCACCGCGCCCGGCGGGAGCCGGACTGGGCGCCCCTGCCGGTGCAGTACCTGGACTACACGCTGTGGCAGCGGGAGCTGCTCGGTGACGAGTCCGACCCGGACAGCCTGCTGGCCGAGCAGTTCGCCTACTGGCGGGACGAGCTGGCCGGTGTGCCGCATCCGTTGCAGCTGCCGACGGACCGGCCCCGGCCGGCGGTGGCCAGCTTCCGGGGCGACGCCGTCGACTTCGAGGTCGACCCGGCGCTCTTCGCCGCCGTCGAGGACCTCGCCCGGGCCCGTGGGACGACCGTGGCGATGGTGTTCCAGGCGGCGCTGGCGGTGCTGCTGCGCCAGCTCGGCGGCGGCGACGACCTGACCATCGGCTCCCCGATCGCGGGTCGCACCGACGAGGCGCTGCGCGATCTGGTGGGCTTCTTCGTCAACACCTGGGTGCTGCGGGTCGACCTGTCCGGCGAACCGTCGTTCGAGCAGCTGCTCGACCGGGTGCGGGACAAGGCGCTGCGCGCGTACGACAGCCAGGACGTGCCGTTCGAGCGCCTGGTGGAGCTGTTGAATCCGACCCGGTCGACCGCCCACCAACCGCTGTTCCAGGTGATGTTCGCCTGGCAGAACAACGAGATACCCGAGTTCGACCTCTCCGGCCTGCGGGTGACGTTCCTTCCGGCGACCACCGGCACCGCGAAGTTCGACCTCTTCGTCAACATGGCGAAGGCTCCCGACGCGGGTGCCGTGGGCGTTGTCGAGTACGCCACCGACCTGTTCGAGCCGGCGACCGTGCGGCGCCTGGTCGTGCGCTTCGTCCAGGTGCTGCGGCAGGTCGTGGCGTGCCCCACGATCGCCGTGGGGGCGGTTGAGGTGGTGAGCCCTGACGAGCGGCACCGCCTGCTGCGGGAACTCATCGGGCCGACCGCGACGGTCCCGTCGGTGACCGTGGCGGACCTGTTCGAGCGGCAGGTCGCGGCGACCCCGGACGCGCTCGCCGTCAGCAGCGACGCGGGCGGGGAGCTCGACGGGCTGACGTACCGGGAGGTCGACGCCCGGGCCAACCGGCTGGCGCACTGGCTGCGGGCACGGGGCGTGGGCCCGGAGCGACGGGTGGTGGTGCTGCTGCCCCGGTCGACAGACCTGGTGGTGGGGCTGCTGGCGGTGCTGAAGGCCGGCGGCAGCTACGTGGCGGTGGACCCGGAGTACCCGGCGGCCCGGGTGGCGCAGGTGATCGAGGACGCCGCTCCGGTGGTGGTGCTCGACCGCGAGACGCTGGCGCTGGGCGCGGCCGGGGGGCCGTGCGACGCCCCGGATCGGGTCGCCACCCACCCGGCAGCCGGCGCCTACGTGCTCTACACCTCCGGCTCCACAGGCCGACCCAAGGGCGTCGTGGTGTCCCACGAGTCCATGGTGAACCTGCTGCTGTCCATGAGGGACACCCTCCGGGTGGACGCCCGGGACCGGCTGCTGGCGGTCACCACCATCGCCTTCGACATCGCCATGCTGGAGGTTTTCCTGCCGCTGGTGACCGGCGCGGCGGTGGTGGTCGCAGCGCGGGAGACGGTGCTGCACCCTGCCGCGCTGCTCGACCTGGCCCGGCGCGCCGGGTGCACCATCCTCCAGGGCACCCCGTCGCTGTGGCGGATGCTGGCCGCGCACGGACTCGACGGGCTGCGGGGCCTGCGGGTCGCCCTGGTCGGTGGCGAGGCGCTGACCACCGACCTCGCCGACACGCTACGCGCCGTGGCGGTGCAGGCGGTGAACGGGTACGGGCCGACGGAGGCCACCATCTACGCCACCACCTGGACGATCGGGCGCACCGCGGCGTCTCCGCCGATCGGCCGGCCGGTCGCCAACGGCCGGGCGTACGTGCTGGACAGCGCCCTGCGCCTGGTCCCGCCGGGCGTGGTGGGGGAGCTGTACCTCGCCGGCACCGGGTTGGCCCGCGGCTACCTGGACCAACCGGCGCTGACCGGCGTACGGTTCGTGGCCGACCCGTACGGGCCGGCCGGCGAGCGGATGTACCGCACCGGTGACCTGGCCCGGTGGAACGCCGTCGGCGAGCTCGAGTACGCAGGGCGGGTCGATCACCAGATCAAGGTGCGCGGGTTCCGGATCGAGCCGGGCGAGGTGGAGGCGGCCCTGACCGGCCACCCCGACGTCCGGCAGGCCCTGGTCGTGGCGCTCGCCGACCGCCCCGACGACCAGCGCCTGGTGGCGTACGTGGTGCCGGCCGTGTCCGGCTCCGAGGCCGGTGCGGACGAGCAGGTCCAGGAATGGCAGGAGGTCTACGACCAGGCGTACGCGTCGGCGGGCGCCGAGGGCTGGGGCGAGGACTTCGGCGTCTGGAACTCCAGCTACACCGACGAACCGATCCCACTGCCGGAGATGCGCGAGTGGCGCGACGAGGCGGTGGACCGGATCCGCTCCTGGTCGCCGCGGCGGGTGCTGGAACTCGGTGTCGGCACCGGTCTGCTGATGTCCCGGCTCATCGGCGAGGTGGACGAGTACTGGGGCACAGATTTCTCCGCGGCCGGGATCGAGCGGCTGCGCGCCGACGTGGCCGCGGCGGGGTACGCCGACCGGGCGCGCCTGCGCTGCCAGCCCGCGCACGACCTGTCGGGGCTGCCCGAGGGGCACTTCGACACGGTGGTGCTCAACTCGGTCGTCCAGTACTTCCCGAACGCCGCGTACCTCGACCTGGTGCTGGCCGGGGCGCTGGACCTGCTCGCCCCCGGTGGCCGCGTGGTGGTCGGCGACGTCCGCAACGCCCGGACCCTGCGCCGGCTGCGTACCGCGATCCACCGGGCCCAGCGCCCGGCGGCCGGGCCGGCGGCCGAACGGGCGGCGGTGGAGCAGGCGGTGCTACTGGAGAACGAGCTGGTGGTCGACCCGGCGAGGTTCAGCCGGTGGGCCGATCGGCACGACGTGGGCGCCGTCGACATCCGACTCAAGACCGGCCGGGCGCACAACGAGCTGACCCGGCACCGCTACGAGGTCGTGCTGCACAAGACGCCGGTCGCGGTCGAGCCGGTGCACGACGTGCCCGTCGTCCGGTGGACCGGGCTCGACGACCTGATCGCGACGGTCCGCGCGGACGGGCTGCCGGTGCGCGTCTCCGGTATCCCGAACGCCCGGTTGGCCACGGAGGCGGCCGGGAGCGACAACGGCGCGGCGGTGGACCCGTACGAGCTGCGCGAGAGCCTGGGCCGGCAGGGCTGGGACGCCGTCCTCACCTGGTCGGCGGAGGCCGACCGCTTCGACGCGGTGGTGCTCGACCGGCCCGCCACCGGGCGACCCCTGTCCGGTGTGTTCCTGCCGGGCGCCGGGGACGCGGACGGGCCGCTCGTCAACGACCCGAGTGCGGCCCGCCAGGTCGCCCGCCTGGCCGTCACGCTGCGCGGTTACGTGGCGGAGCGGCTGCCCGACTATATGGTCCCGGCCGCGGTCGTACCGGTCGGCGAGGTGCCGCTCACGCCGAACGGAAAGGTGGACCGAAGCGCCCTGCCGCCGCCGGACTACGCCCGGGCGTCCACCGGCCGGGCGCCCCGGACCGGGGCGGAGGAGCGGCTCGCCGGGCTCTTCGCCGCGGTGCTCGGTCTGGACCGGGTGGGCGTGGACGACGGCTTCTTCGACCTCGGCGGCCACTCGCTGTTGGCGGTCCGGCTGCTCACCGCCGTGGAGAAGGCGTTCGGCGTACGCGTCGCGGTGGCCGACTTCCTCGCCGCTCCCCGGGTACGCGAGGTGGCCGAGCTGATCGCTCAGGCCGGGACCGGGCGGGCGACGGGACGGCCGGCGCTGGTGCCGGCCAGCGAGGCGGAGTTGGACGCCGAGCTCTCCTTCCCAACGGTCACCCGCCCGGCGCACGCGCCGCGTGCGGTCCTGCTGACCGGGGCCACCGGCTTCGTCGGCGCGTTCGTCCTGGCGGAACTGCTGCGCCGCACCGACGCCCGGGTGATCTGCCTGGTCCGGGGCGACAGCGCGGCGCACGCCCGGAAGCGGCTGCACGACACCGTCGGCCGCTACGGGCTCGACGTCGACGTGGCCGACCCACGGCTGGACGTGGTGCGGGGAGACCTGGCGCAGCCGCGCCTGGGGCTCGACCCCGCGCTGTGGGGCCGGCTGGCCGACGCGGTGGACGCCGTGCTGCACTGCGGCGCGCAGGTGAACCACCTATCGCCGTACGACCGGTTGCGGCCGGCGAATGTGGACGGCACCACGGAACTGCTCCGGCTGGCCGCCGAGGGCAACCCGAAGCGTTTCCACCACGTGTCGACGCTCGGGGTGTTCACCCCCGAAACGGCGCTGGTCACCGAGGACTCCCCGATCACCGATCAGCGGCATCCGGTGGGGGCGGGCTACGCCGCCAGCAAGTGGGTGGCGGACGGTCTCGTCCTGCGGGCGATCGAGCGCGGCGCGGCCGGCGGCCTCTACCGGCTCGGCCGGGCCTGGGCGGCGAGCGGCAGCGGCGTGGTGGACCAGGACGACATGTTCTGCCGCCTACTGACCAGTTGCGCCGCGCTGGGCTGCTATCCCACCGAACCGTTCCTGCGGGACAGCCTGCTCCCCGTCGACTACGTCGCCCGGGCGCTGGTCGCCCTGGCGCTGGCCGGCGAGGAACCGGGACCGGTCCGGCACCTGCACCACCCCGGCCGGGTCGGGCCGGGCGAGTTCATGCGAGTTCGGGACGGTCTGCGCGGGACGCGGTCCGAGGCGGTGTCGCTGGCGGAGTGGCTGCGCCGGGTGGCCGAGGACGGTCGGGAGCTGCCGATCGCCCCGTACCTGCCGCACCTGCACGGGTACCTGGACGACCCGGACGGGCGGCCGGCGGACACCCGGTTCGTGAACGACAGGACCATGCACCGGCTCCGGCGCCTCGGCCTGCCGGCGCCGGAGATCGACGAGTCCATGATCATCAATTGTTGGCGCTTCCTGGAACGAGAGGGGCACGTGGCGTCATGACCCAGCCGACACTCACCTCCGGCCTGCACCACGTCGGCGTCGAGACCCCCGACCTGGCCAACTCGCTCGCCTGGTACCAGGACTTCTTCGGCTGCCGCCCGACCTGGACGGCGGACACCTTCTCCGAGCTGACCCGCCGCCGGCTGCCCGGCGTTCTGCGGCTCACCGAGGTGGTCGTCGGGGACCTGCGGCTGCACCTGTTTCAGCGAACCGACCCGGGTGTCGGGGCCCGCGACGGCGCCCCCCGGTTCCAGCACCTCTGCGTCGCCGTGGATTCTCCCGACGAGCTGGAGCGCTGGCGCCTGCGCTGGGCCGAGCTGTTCGACTCGGGCCGCTACCGGTACGTCGACCCCGACCCGCCGACCGAGATCGTCGTCGACGACCGCGGGGTGGCCAGCTTCTACTGCCTCGACGTCAACGGCCTGGAGTACGAATTCACCTACCTCCCAGAGGGTGTGTGATGAGCGGCCGCGCCGCCGCGGTCGCGCTGGCCCTGCCGTACGCCGGGCCCTGGGACTTGGGGGACTACCCGTACGGTCTGGAGCCGTTGGCATTGCCGCACCCCGGCAACGCCTGGCTCTCCGACGGCACCATCGGCGACGACCTGCGGGACTGCCATCTGGCCCTGCTCTCGACCGACCTGCGCACCACCCCGGCCGGCCCGGACGACCTGGAGAAACTGTTCTGGTTCCGCTGGATCGTCGGACACCACATCTCGTTCGTCCTCTGGCGGCTGCTCGCCGGCGCGCTGGTCCGGCTGGCCGAGGGCGATCCGGACAACCGGACCCTCACCGCCACAGTCACGGAGTACGTCCGGGCGTACAGCGCCATGCTGATCTACACGGGGTCCAGCACGCAGGCGATCTACAACGAGGCCATCCGGCCGAGCATGTACCGGCTGCACAACACGTTCAGCGGCACCTGGTCGGCGGACTACCCGGCGGTGCGCGCCCTGTTCCGAGGGCGACGGGCACCGCGCGGGGTGACCGCCGGCGCGGCGGAGCTGCTGCGCGAGGTGCGGCTGAGCCACCAGATCCACCTGGGCGTCGCGTCGAAGCTGGTGGTCGACGGCCGGTCCCTGCTCCAGCACCTGGTCGACAATCCGGCGGCGAATCAGCCCCGCATGTGGGCGTCGATCTTCGACTGCTACTTCCTGACCGTCCGCGAGCCGGTCACCGGGCATCAGGTGCTCGCCCAGCTGCTCCGTCGCTGCAAGGCGGTGGCGATGGATCTGGAGACGAACGGCCTCTACCCGGCCGGCGCGCGGTACACCGGGTTCGTCCCGGAGGAGCTGCGCACCCCGGCCGCGCTGGCCTGCGAGAACGAATTGACCGAGATCGTACTGCGGGTCGCCGGGCTGGCGACGGGGGCCGTCCGACCCGTACCGGCCGGACCGGCGGAGTGAAGAGGGTGATCTGATGCGACACGGAGTGATCCTGCTGCCCGAGCGGCGCTGGGCGGACGCCCGCGAGCGGTGGGTGCGCGCGGAGCAGCTCGGCTTCGACCACGCGTGGATGTACGACCACCTCAACTGGCGCTGGTTCCGGGACAAGCCCTGGTACGCGCTGATGCCGACCCTCGCCGCGGCGGCCACGGCCACCCGCACCATGCGGATCGGCACGTTGGTGGCCAGCCCCGGCAACCGGCACCCGGTCCCCTTCGCCAAGGATATGATGACCCTGGACGATATCTCCGACGGCCGGATCATCGCCGGGATCGGTGCCGGGGCGGGTGGCTTCGACGACCAGGTCCTGGGCCGGGCCGCGCTGGGCCCGCGCGACCGCGCCGACCGGTTCGCCGAGTTCGTCGAGCTGACCGACCAGCTGCTGTCCCAACCGGTGACGACCTATCGGGGCCGGCACTTCACCACCGTCGAGGCGCACCTGCACCCCGGCTGCGTGCAGCGGCCCCGGCTGCCGCTGGCGGTGGCCGCGCTCGGGCCGCGCGGCATCCGGCTGGCGGCCCGGCACGCCGACATCTGGATCACCATCGCCTGGCCGGGACACGGTGAGCCGTATCGGTACGACCAGGCGGTCCCGGTGATCCGCGAGCAGGCCGCGCTGCTGGACAAGGAGTGCGAGGCGATCGGCCGGGACCCGGCCACGGTACGCCGGATGGTGGTGACCGGCGCCCGGATCGAGGGGGCCACGGACTCCGTCGAGACCTATCTCGACGCGTGCGGGCTGTACGGCGAGATCGGCGTCACCGACCTGGTCGTGCACTGGCCCCGCCCGGACTTCCCCTACCAGGGCAGCGTCGAGGTGCTGGAGGAGATCGCCGCGGCGGTGCTCCGGCCCGACCCGCGGCCGGACCCCGCCTGAAGCGGCCGAAGCGAACAGGAGTCCTCGTGCTTGCCCGACCAGAGCTGCACGGCACCTTCGGTGCCGTCTCGTCGACCCACTGGCTCGCCTCGTCGGCCGGACTGGCCACGTTCGACCGTGGCGGAAACGCGTTCGACGCGGCCGTGGCCGCCGCCTTCGTGCTTCAGGTGGTGGAGCCGCACCTCAACGGCCCGGGCGGCGACGTCCCGATCATGGCGTACGACGCGGCGACCGGCGAGGTCGAGGTGATTTGCGGCCAGGGCCCGACGCCCGCGGCGGCCACCATCGATCGGTTCCGTGAGCTGGGGCTGACCGCCGTCCCCGGCTCGGGGCTGCTGCCGGCCTGCGTCCCGGGCGTCTTCGGCGCATGGCTGACCCTGCTGCGCCGCAAGGGCCGGCTCGGGGTGGCCGAGGTGCTGGCCCCCGCCATCGAGTACGCCGAACACGGCTTCCCGCTGCTGCCCAAGGCCGCCGCGATGATCGAGCGGCTGGCGCCGCTCTTCCGCGACCACTGGGTCAGCTCGGGTGAGGTCTACCTGTCGCAGGGGCGGCCGCCCGCGGCGGGCAGTCGGTTCCGCAACCCGGCGCTGGCTGCGACGTTCCGCCGAATCATCGCCGAGGCACGGTCGGTCAGCGGCCGCGACGCCCAGATCGACGCGGCGATGCGCGCCTTCTACGAGGGGTTCGTCGCGGAGGCCATCGACAAGTTTGTCGCCGGCACGGAGGTGCTCGACGCCACCGGACGCCCGAACCGAGGGCTGCTGACCGGCAGCGACCTGGCGGTGTGGCGGCCGACCGTGGAGCAGCCGACCACCTCGTCGTACCGGGGGCTCCTGGTGCACAAGCCGGGGCCGTGGTCCCAGGGGCCGGTCTTCCTCCAGCAGCTCGGGCTGCTCTCCGGCTACGACCTCGGCGCGATGGGTTTCGCCAGCGCCGACCACATCCACACCGTCGTCGAGTCGGCCAAGCTCGCCTTCGCCGACCGGGAGGCGTGGTACGGCGACCCCGCGCTGGCCGACGTGCCGCTGGCCGGGCTGCTCGACCCGGCGTACGCGGCGGCCCGCCGGGCGCTGATCGGCCCGGCGGCCTCCGCCGAGCTGCGCCCCGGCGCCCCAGGCGGGTGGGACCCGCGGCTGCCCGAGCTGCCGGAGCTGTCGGCGCCGCCTGCCGACCCGGACTGGCGCGACCAGCTCGCGAACGGGCTGCCCACCGTGCTCCAGGCGACGGTCGTCCGGGGCGACACGACCACCGTCAGCACCACCGACCGGGACGGCAACATGGTGGTCGCCACCCCGAGCGGCGGGTGGCTGAGCGGCTCCCCGGTGGTGCCGGGCCTGGGCTTCGCGCTCGGCACCCGGGGCCAGATGATGTGGCTGGTCGAGGGGCACCCGAACAGCCTGATGCCGGGCAAGCGGCCCCGCACGACGCTCAGCCCGACCATCGTCCGCACCGACGACGGCCGGCCCCACCTGGCCTTCGGCACCCCGGGCGGGGACCGGCAGGACCAGTGGACGTTGAACTTCCTCCTCAACCACGTCGACTTCGGCATGTCGCCGCAGCAGGCGGCGGAGGCGCTGACCTTCCACACCGACCACGTGCCGACCTCGTTCATCCCCCGGCAGTTCCGGCCGCTCTCGGTGACCGTCGAGGACGACGTGGTGGAGGCGACCGTGGCGGAGCTGCGGCGCCGGGGCCACCGGGTGGACCTGGCGCCGACGCGGTCACTCGGCCAGATCTGCGCGACCGGCCCGGACGGCACCGGCGGGGTGCTGGCCGCCGCCAGCCCTCGGGGACAGCAGGCGTACGCGGTCGTCCGCTGAGCACGGCCGGACAGCACGAGAAACGGAGAGCACATGCCCAACAAGATCCTTCTCATGAACTACGGCCTGAACTGCACAATCGGCGTGTACCGGCAGATGTGGATGGTCGAAGAGGGCGACATCGTCGTCAGCGCCATCCCGGTCGACGAGGAGTTCCTGGCGTACGTCTGCGCGGTGTCGGGCTTCGACCGGGACCGGATCACGGTGCTGAACATCGGCCGGGACGTGACCGAGGAGGTGCTGGCCTCGCCGGAGCTGGCCGGTCAGCTCCGCCCGCTGCTCGGCGGCTCGACGGCCTGGCAGCTGCTGCCGGCCGCGTTCACCGAGGGGGTCGCCGTCCTCGCCGAGCGGCTCGGGCTGCCGCTGGACATCGGCCTGCGGTTCACCGCTCAGCGGGGCCCCGACCTGCTCAACCGCAAGTCGCACTTCCGCCAGCTCGCCGCCGGCGCCCGGGTGTCCATCCCGGACGGTTGCGTCGTCACCACGCTGCCGGAGCTGACCGCCGCCGTCGAACGGTACCTGCCGAAAACCGGCACGGTGATCATCAAGCGCGACGACGACCTGGGTGGGCACGGCAACCGGGCGGTCACCACCAAGGAGGCCGGGCCGCTGTCCGGGGTCCGCCAGACGGTGAGCGTGAACGGGAACATCCCGGAGGTGGCCGCCCGGCTGTGGGAGGAGCTGGCCGACCCGGGCAGCCACGTCCTGGTGGTGGAGAGCTACCACACGGCGGAGCGGATCTTCTTTTACGAGTACCTGATCGACGCCGACGGCAGCTTCCGGATCCTCGACACCGGCATCCGCCGGGACGTGCCCGGCGACCCGGGCGCCGCCGCCCTGGTATGGCTGGGACTGGAGCTGCCGGCGGACCTGGGGGCATCGGCGGCGGCCCAGGCGCTCACCCAGTCGGCGCAGCTCGTCGGCCTGGCCGCCCGGCTCGGCTACCGGGGGCACCTGAACGTCGACGGGATCACCACCGCCGAGGGCGAGGTGCTCTTCAACGAGATGAACGCCCGCTGGGGCGGCTGCACCTCGCTGCACCACATCGGGGTGAACGTGTTCGGCGAGAACTACGCCGACCATCACGTCATCTCCGGCATGCGGGTGATCACCCCGATGGTGCTCGCCGACGCGGTGGACCTGCTGCGCCGGCACGGCCTGGACTTCAGCCGGGAGACCGGCGAGGGCGTCATTGTCCTCGGCTTCGACACGGAGCTGGGCAAGGCGACCGAGTGCGTGCTCGTCGGACCGTCCCGCGCCGGGGTCCGCAAGCTGGAACAGCGGGTGCGCGAGGTCGCCGGCACGGTCAGTGACCCGGCGCTGGTGGAGTGAACGGGAGGCCGCAGATGACCACGAGAGAGCAGAGTCTCGAGCCGGACCGGGCGTTGATCGCCAGCCTGGCCCGGGCCGACCGATGGCGGGTGGCGGTCCGCACCCTGGTCATCCTCGGCGCGTACGCGGGCACCGTCGTGCTCGCCCTCCAGCCCGCCGTCGGCTGGTGGGCGCTGCTGTGTTCGGTGTTCCTGGCGTTCGTGCTGACCGGGTTCCTCAACGCGGTCCACGACTGCGTCCACCGGGCGCACCTGCGCTCCAAGCTCGGTAACCGGATCGCGGGGGCCGCCTGGGGCACCCCGATCACGATGAACTTCACCATCTACCGGCACGAGCACCTGGTGCACCACCGGTTCACCGGGGTGGAGGGCGACACCGAGAAGCCCCAGCACTTCGAGAGCGCCGGTAGCTACCTGCATGCCATGTCGGGTGTGTCGTACTGGCCGGTGCTGGCGGCGTTCATCGCGAAGACCTCCCTGGGGGAGCTCCCCGAGAACCTGAACACGCCGGAGCGGCGCCGGGACGCGCGGATCGACAACTGGGTGGTCGTCGGCTGGCTGGCGCTGATGGTCACCCTGACCGTGTTCTTCCCCGTCGCGCTCCTGGTCGCGTACTGGCTGCCGCTGTTCCTGGTGATGCCGGCGGCCATGATCATGGCCGTGCCGGAGCACTACGGGCTCTGGGGCACGCCGGACGTCATGCGCAACACCCGGACCGTACGGTCCAACGGCTTCGTCCGGTACTTCATCTGGAACGGCAACTACCACGCCGAGCACCACCGCTACCCGGCGGTCGCCTCGGTGAACCTGCACCGCCTGCACAAGGCGCTGCCGCAACCCCATCCCGTCCAGGTGAGGTCCTACGTCGGCTTCCACCTCGGGCTGCTGCGGGCTCTTCTCCGCGGCGACAAGGACTACGGCAAGGTGCCGGCGGACGACACGGCCACGCCGGCCGGACAGGGGTGATACCGATGCGGCCCGAACTCGTGGAACTGCGTGAGGGCGAGCAGCTGGGCGTCTGGCAGGACTTCCGGCTCTCCACCATGCCGGACCTGATCAGCGCGATGAGCCTGAGCCATGCCGTCTCCGCCCTCGTGAACGGCGGCGTGCTGGCCAACCTGCGCAACGGCAAGCGCCTGCCGGAGGACGGCCTGCTCGCCGGCCTCGACGAGCGCGTCGGCGAGGGCCTGTTGGCGTACCTGGCGATGCGGGACGTCCTCGAGCGGCGCGGCGACGGCTGGCACCTCACCCGCAAGGGCGAGCTGCTCACCGGCGACGTGCCGCTGGCCCGCCTCGGCATCTACCTGGAGGCGTACGGACCGGTGATTAGCCGGATGAGCGACCTGCTCACCGGCCGGGCCACCTACGGCACCGACGTGCTGCGCCGGGGTGGCCCGCTCGGCCGGCACTGCGCGACCCTCTTCTCCGCCTTCCACACCCCCGTGCTGATGGAGGCCACCCGCAACCGGGACGTCCGGCAGCTGCTCGACGTCGGGTGCGGCGGCGGCAGCCTCCTGGTCGACGCCTGCCTGCGCGACCCGGAGCTGACCGGCGTGGGGCTGGACATCGACGCCGACGCGGTCGCGGAGGCGACCCGGCTGGCCGCCCGATCGGGGGTCGCCGACCGGGTCGAGTTCGTCGTCGCCGACGCGTTCGCCCCGCACACCTGGCCGGCGGTCACCCGGGGGGCGGACGGCATGTGCATCGTCAGCGCGCTGCATGAGCTGTTCCGCGACGGCGAGCAGGCCGTGGTGCGGGTGCTCAACGAGTACCGCGAGGCGCTGCCCGAGCTGAAGATGCTGCTGGTCGGAGAGCCGGAGATCCGGTACGACGCGCGCGACAACGACGACGACTTCTTCCTCATCCATGTGCTGACCGGGCAGGGCATGCCGCGCGAGCGCGCCGAGTGGCTGCGGGTGTTCGAGCAGACAGCCCTGGAGTGCCGGCGCATCTACTGCCGCCCCGAAGCCGGTCCGCGGCTCTGCTTCTACGACCTCACCCCGAACCGGTGACGCCGGGTCCGCGCCCGCTCCCGACGACCAGAAGGAGATCACTGTGAGCAATCCGTTCGAGGACCTGGACGGGACGTACCGGGTGCTGGTGAACGACGAGAACCAGCACTCCCTGTGGCCCGACCTCATCGACGTGCCGGCCGGCTGGACCGCCGTCTTCGGTCCCGCGCCGCGGCAGGAGTGCATCGAGTACGTCGAGACCCACTGGGTGGACATGCGGCCCGCGTCGCTGGTCGCGCAGATGGATCAGGCCCGGCCCCCGGTGGGCGCCGGCGTCGCGCAGCAGGAAGGCGAGCAATGAGCCGCGAGGTGGACTGGCGCGACGCCACGATCACCCAGCTCTTCGACGAGCAGGTCCGCACCCGGCCCGACGCGGTCGCGCTGCGCTTCCGCGGCGAGGACCTGACGTACGCGGAGCTGAACGAGCGCGCGAACCGGTGGGCGCACCGGCTCCGCTCCCTCGGGGTCGGCCCGGAAAGCATCGTCGGCGTCTGCGTCGAACGGTCCTTCGAGATGATCGTCGCGCTGGTCGCTACCCTCAAGGCCGGCGGCGCGTACCTGCCGCTGCACCCGGGCGAACCGGCGGAACGCTTCCGCTACATGCTCGACCAGGCGGGGGCCCGGGTCCTGCTCACCCATGAGCAGCTCGTGGATCAGCTTCCCGAGGTCGAGGCGACCGTGGTGAGCCTCGACGGCGCGGTGCAGCCGGAGCCGGTCGCGGCGACGCTCCGGTCCGACACGACGCCGGACAACCTGATCTACGTCTGCTATACCTCCGGCTCGACCGGTCAGCCCAAGGGCGTGAGCGTGCCACACCGCGGCGTCGTCCGGCTGATCCGCGGGGACTACGCCGACCTTGACCCCGACGAGACGTTCCTCCAGCTCTGCGCGCTGACCTTCGACCCGGCAGCGTTCGAGATCTGGGGCGCGCTGGCCAACGGCGGCCGGCTGGTGATCCACCCGCCCGGCACGCTGGCCCTGTCCGAGGTGGCCGAGAGCCTGGACCGGGACAAGGTCACCACCCTGTGGCTGACCACCGGCCTCTTCCACCGCATGGTGGACGCCCACCTCGACGGCCTCGGCGGGCTGCGCCAGCTCCTCGCCGGCGGCGACGTGCTCTCCCCCGCGCACATCAACAGCGTCCGGCAGGCCCACCCGCAGCTGCGGCTGATCAACGGGTACGGCCCGACGGAGAACAGCTGCTTCACCACCTGCCACGAGGTGACCGAGCTGGTCGGGGCGACCGTGCCGATCGGCCGCGCGGTCACTGCCACCGACGTGTACGTCCTGGACGAGAAGCTCGCGCCGGTGCCCGACGGCGAGTGGGGGCTGCTCTACACCAGCGGCACCGGGCTCGCCCGCGGCTACCTCGGCCGCCCGGCGCTCACCGCGGAGCGGTTCGTGGCCGACCCGTTCCGCCCCGGCGAGCGGATGTACAGCGTGGGCGACGTGGTGCGGCGCGGCGCCGACGGCACCCTGGAGTTCCGGGGCCGTACCGACGACCAGGTCAAAATCGGAGGGTACCGGATCGAGCTGGGCGAGATCGTGGCCGTGCTCGCCGAGCATCCGGCGGTACGCGAGGCCATCGTGGTGGCCCGCGCGGACCGTATTCCCGGCGAGAAGGTCCTGGTCGCCTACGTGGTGGCCGACGCCGGCGAGGAAAGTCTCTTCCCCGAGCTGCGGCTCCTCCTGCACAAGCGGTTGCCGCAGCACATGAGCCCGGCGGCCATCGTGCTGATGGACCAGCTTCCGCTCACCCGCAACGGCAAGATCGACCGGGCTGTGCTGCCCGCGCCGCGGCGGTCGCCGCGCGACACCGACGTCGAGTACGAGCCGCCGCAAACGCCGGTCCAGGCGCTGCTGGCCGGCATGTGGGCCGACGCACTCGCGGTCGAGAAGGTCGGCCTCTACGACAACTTCTTCGACATCGGGGGCAACTCGCTGCTCGCCGCCGACTTGCTGGTCCGGATCCGGGACACCCTCGACGTGCAGATGCCCGCCGCCCAGCTGTTCTTCCGTGACGCCACGGTCGCGGGTCTCGCCGAAACGGTCGACCGGGCCCAGGAAGGGGACAAGGCATGAGGTTGACGCGACCGACCGGCACCGAGCCGATCGATTTGAAGCAGGTCGACCTCGTCGACCCCGTCATGCACGGCGAGGGTGACCCGCACGCCGTGTGGCACGCCATGCGTGAGCGCGAGCCGGTGCACTGGCAGCAGGTGAACGAGAAGCACGGCTACTGGTCCACCAGCCGCTACGAGGACGTGGCCCGGGTGCTGCGCGATCACACCGTCTTCACCTCTGAGCACGGCACCCTGCTCAACCTGCTCGGCAAGAAGGACCCGGCCAGTGGGCAGCAACTCCCGGCCACCGACCCGCCCCGGCACACCCAGATGCGCTCGCCGGTGCAACGGGCACTCAACGGACGGATCCTCGAACGCCACCGAAAGCTGATCCGGGAGGAGGTGCGGCTGCTCTTCTCCGAGATCGTTGACGGCGAGCCGTTCGACTTCGCCACGATGACCGGCAGGCTCCCGATGGCGGTCACCGGGACGCTGATGGGCCTGGACCGGGCCGACTGGCCGCAGTTGACCTACCTGACCAGCCAGGCGATCGCCCCCGACGACCCCGAGTACGTGATGCCCGAGGGCGGCCGGCACACCCTGCAACGGGCCCACCGGGAGCTCTTCGCCACCTTTGAGGACTCGGTGGCCCGGCGTCGATCCGACGGGACCGGCGACCTCATCGACGTGCTGCGCACCATGGACTTCGAGGACGGCCGCAAGCTGCGTCCGGGTGAGATCGTCTCCAACTGTTACAGCCTGCTGCTCGGCGCCAACGTCACCACGCCGCACGTCCCCAACGCCGCGATCATCGAACTGATGGAGGACGGTAGGTACGCCGACTGGGCGAGCAAGCCGGAGCTGTTGCTCAGCGGCATCAACGAGGCGCTGCGCTGGAGTTCCCCGGCGAGCCACTTCATGCGGTACGCCAAATGCGACGTACAGCTCAGCGGGGTGACGATTCGGAAGGGCGACCCGGTCGTGGCGTGGCTGGGCTCGGCGAACCGGGACAGCAGCGTCTTCCCCGACCCGTACAAGTTCGACGTGCGGCGCAACCCGACTCGGCACCTGGCCTTCGGTGTCGGCCCGCACTACTGCGTCGGTCACGCGGTGGCCCGGATCACCCTTCAGGAGTTCTTCGAGGAGCTCTTCGAGCAGTTCGAGGGCTTCGAGTCGGCGGGCGAGCAGGAACACCTGCACTCCAACTTCATCGCCGGGCTCAAGCACCTGCCGCTCGTCGCCACCCGCCGCGCGAAGCCCCGCCATGACGGCTGATGTCGACCCGCCGGTGACCTCGGCCTTCCGGCGACGACGGAGTCCGGCTCCGGCGCCGCCGCAGCGGGTCGCCGAGATCCTCGCCGACCCGGGGTTCGGCAGGTACGCCACCGACCACATGGTGACCATCGACTACACGCCCGAGCGGGGCTGGCACGACGCGTGGGTCCGGCCGCACGAGCCGTTGTCGTTGTCCCCTTGCACAAAGGCGCTGCACTACGGACAGGCGATCTTCGAGGGGTTGAAGGCGTACCGGCAGCCGGACGGGACGATCGCCTGCTTCCGTCCCGAGGCCAACGCCCGGCGGTTCCGCGACTCTGCCCGCCGGCTGGCCATGCCGGAGCTGCCCGAAGACCTCTTCCTGGCCTCGCTGCGCGAGTTGGCGGGGTACGACGAAGGATGGGTGCCGGAGGGGAGGGGCCGCTCGCTGTACCTGCGGCCCCTCATGATTGCCACGTCTACCGACCTGGTGGTGGGGGCGGCGCGCGATTACCTCTACGTGCTCGTCGCGCTGCCCTCCGGCGCCTACTTCACGGGCGGTGCGGCGCCGGTCACGGTGTGGCTGTCCGAGGAGCACATCCGCGCCGCACCCGGCGGCACGGGCGCGGCCAAGTGCGCCGGCAACTACGCCGGCACCATGGCGGCCCAGGCCCGGGCCGCGGAGCAGGGGTGCGACCAGGTCGTCTGGCTCGACGCGGTGGAACGCCGCTGGGTCGAGGAGATGGGTGCGATGAACCTGTTCTTCGTGTTCGGCACGGGTCCGGGTGCCCGTCTGGTGACCCCGCAGCTGAGCGGATCCCTCCTGCCGGGAGTGACCCGGGACTCGATCCTGCGGCTCGCCCACGACCTCGGCCACCCCGTGGAGGAGCGGCGCGTGTCCGTCGAGGAATGGCAGAAGGCCGCCCTCACCGGCGAGCTGGCCGAGGTGTTCGCCTGTGGCACCGCCGCAGTTATCACGCCGGTGGGCACGGTCCGTCATGCCACCGGCGGCTTCGCCGTCGGCGACAGTCGGACAGGACCGGTCACGGTGGCACTCCGAAACGCATTGACGGAGATTCACCACGGGATCAGCGGCGACCCGTATGGCTGGATGTACCGACTGGTTTGAGGTTCACTCCGGCCGACGGCGGACGGCCGGAGTGAATCCCGGCGAGTACCGCGTCCTGACCGGCGCTACCAGAACCAGCCCTGCGGTTGTCGCCGTCACCGGCAGCGCCGCCGAGGCCCGGTCGGTCACTGGCCCGACGGATCCCGCTACCCGGTTCAGGGGCCGGTCAGGAGGCGGTCCGGTGTGCACTCACGTCCAACAGGTCCCGCTCGAATTCCGCCAGCAGCGTTCGCGGTGCCCCGAGGAATTCGAAGTGACCGCCGTGAAGGAGGACGGATCGACAGTCCTTGGACATATCCTTCCATCCGCCCATAAGTTCCATCGGGATCTCCGGATCCTCCGACCAGCCGATCGCCGTGATGCCGCAAGGCAGTTCGAAGACGTCCGGCTCAAGGTAGCGCTTGTTCGCCTCCAAGTCCTGCAAGAGCAGCTGCAGGCTCATCTCCATCAGCTCGGGTGTCGGCCGCCCGCCGAGCCGGACGATCATCGTCTGCAACTCGTTGACCAGCTCGTTGTTGTTCAATTCGAGGAACCGACCGTACGGACCGTCGTGCGGGGCGACCTGCGAGGACACAAAGACCCGCCGGGGCACCGGATGTCCACCGGAGGCCAACTGGCGGGTCAATTCCACGCCGGGCAGCGCGCCGCCGCAGTGCCCAAAGAAGCCGAACGGCTTGTCCAAGTACGGCAGCATCGGTTCGATCAGCGAGTGGGCCAGTGCCGCGTAGGTCTCGTAGTGCGGTTCGTGGAGACGGTTCTGGCGGGCCGGCGGCTGAATGAAGCACACCTCGATTTCTCCTATTCGCTGCGGCCACTGGCCATACATCGAGGCGCCGCATCCGGAGTACGGGAAGCAGAAAAGTCGTGCCTCAGCAGTGTGATCTGGTTTCCTGGTCAGCCAGGGTGGCTTGGCGGAGCGACGGCGGGGTGGAACTGGCATGGTCGCAGTCCTTCGCAAGTCGGATGAGCAGCGGTGGTGGGCGTTGTTCAGAGTTTGGCGTGGGCGGCCAGTTCGCGCTCCACATCGGTCATGCTCCGGCTCGGGACCTCCAGCAGCCGGCGGGCGGCGGCGCGGACTAGGTGCGGCTGGTAGCCGCAGGCCGCGACCAACCGGGCGGCCGCCTCGACGTCCTCGTGGAGCCGGTTTGGCCCGATGCTCGACCCGAGCAGTTGCAGGGCGTCAGGCAGGCTGAGGCCGCCCAGGGTGATCGTGTGCAGGGCCGGCAGGCCGGTCAGCGGCTGCCGACAGGTGATGAGCACCGCCGATCCTGCGGAATTCGGCAGCAGAGGCAGCACCCAGCTCGCCTCCTGCACGTCGTCGAGGATGACAACGACCCGCTTGCCGTTCACGGTCGCGCGCCAGAGCGCGGTCAACTCCGGCAGTGTGCATGGAATCTGGGCCAGCGGCACGTCACACTGGCGCAGGAACCTCACCAGCACCCCGTCGGGTCTCGGCTCGCCGTCGTGGCCGTCCGGCCGGGCGAAGAAGTGCCCGTCGGGAAAGTGCGGCTGGAGGAAGTGCGCGGCACGGATCGCGAGGGCGCTCTTACCCACACGAGGCGCTCCGGTCAGACCGACGAGGACCGGTTGTGGAGAGCCGACTACCCGGCTGATGAGCTCGGACAGCTCGGTGGTGCGCCCGACGAAGCCGTCGGCTGTGGGGGTGAGGATGTCCAGCGCGGCAGTGGTGGCCAGCGGGATGATCGGCTCCACCGCCGGCTCGTAGCCGGCCGGTTCCGGGGTGAGGATCCGGCAGTGCAGCTCGCGTAGCCGAGTGCTGGGTTCCAAACCCAATTCGGCCTGTAGGACGCGCCGAGCATCCTGGTATGCGGCCAGCGCGTCGGCCCGTCTTCCCAGCCCAAACAGCGCCTCCATCAGCAGCTCCCACAGCCGTTCCCGCAGCGGCTGACTGGCTAGCGCCTCCTGCACTGTGGTCAGGGCGCTCGCATGGTCACCGATCCTGATCTCCGCAGTGGTCAGTTCCTCGACCGCCGCCCCGCGCAGCCGCTCCAACCGTTCCCGCTCCGTGTTGAAGAAGGCGGTGTCCATTCCAGCGATGGGCACGCCCTGCCACAGCGCCAGTGCGGCGCGGAATTGGGCGATGGACCGGCCGAGGTCGCCCTGTTCCTTTGCTTGCCGGGCGCTGGCCAGCCGGTGCTGGAACACCTCGGTGTCGATCGTTGCGCCGTCCGCCGTCAGCAGGTAACCACCACAGTGCGAGTGAAGGGCGAAATGCTGCGAATCAACGACCTCGGTCATCTTGCGACGGAGCCGGTAAATGTAGGTGCGGACCGCGCCGTACGCGGACCGGGGTGCGGCGTTTCCCCAGAGCGCCCGGACCACGTGCTCATTGCTGACCGGTCTGTTCAGTTGGAACAAGAGTACCGCCAGCAGTGCCCGTTGCAGCGGGGGGCCGAGGTCGATCTCCCTGCCGCCTGCCCAGGCGCGCACCAGGCCCAGTAGGGAGAACCGCAGATGCACTGAGCCAGCGTCGCCTGTTGCTGTGGAAGCCGTCGCCGCTGGGGTTGTCGCTGCCATGGTCGGGCCGGGGTACGGGCGTAACAGGCCTACCCGTTTTTGTGTCATGCGTCTTTGATCTCCTATTATGTCGTGCGCCATTCGCTTGACCGAGGCGAGCGCCGAGTTACCGGAGAGGGCTCGCATACTTCCGCGGACAAGCGCATGCTGCGGCTCCTTGTCGGTTAGGGGCGGGTGCCGACCGGACCTCGAATACGGCGGCCATAAACAACGGGAGCCCCTATTTCACCCCCCTTCCGCAGATGGCGCAGGAGCGGCTTCCCGCCTTCGTCATCGACTCATCAGAGAGATGGCTACCAGTAGATGCGATGTCTGCCGTTGCGACTGTGTTTTTCAGGCAGGGCTTGGTTCGCGCAATAACCGCTGACGACTCGAAATGATGGTTCCCGGTCGTCGGACATTGGCGCAAAACCGCAAGAGCGAAGCGACTCGTCAGGATAGGTGGCCCTGGCATTGCTTCGACGAACTTGTCATGGCCGGCCGATGAACTTTCGTGCTCCCGCCTGTAGGCGGACGGGATAACAGAGAGTGTTCGCAAGCTGCCCCCGTATGCTGGCTCCGCGAGTGAGGAGACCGTAGCAAGAAGTGAAGATGCGATCAATGCCTTAAACTCTTGACAACCCGAGGTTGGGAAGTCCGGAGGCGGCGATGAGCCAATGTGTGGGCAGCGCGGCGTAAGTTGCGCAGGATCTTGAAGCGCCTGACCAAGGTGTGTTCGACCCGGCTCGAACGGTGCGGTGCTCGGCGTTGAGGGCGTCCTTCCCGTTGGGCAGGTCGCTCCCGTCGGTGGGCTCGCCGTACGGAAGGATCGCCGCGGTAGCCGCCGTCGGCCATCACCGGCCGCCCCGTCCAGCCTCCTGCCGGATGCCAGACCTGCGGTAGACGATGGTGCCGTTGCGGTTGCCGGGCGGCGGGTCGTCGACGGCGATGACCGGGTGGGTGATGGCGTCGATGGCGACCTGCAGGTCGGTCGAGTACCGGTAGTTCTTGCTGACTGCTCGCCGGGACGCCTTGTTCAAACTGGCCGACGCGCAGCCGGGATCGACATCGAGCGGCTGCGGACCGCGGTGGCGGCGGTGCCGCTACCGCGGGCCCCGGACGGGCGGATCGTCCTGGCGAGAGCAGGCTCCGGCGGGCGTAGTCGGCCAGCCATTGCTGCTGGGCGGCGGTGACCTCGGCCAGCCGCTGGGCGGCCCTGGCCATCATTCGCTCCGCGGCCTCGACCTTGATCCGGATTTCGCCGGCTGAGGGCAGCGCGCGTTCATGCAGCTTGTCCCGGACCATCCGGGCGCGCGCCAAGCGGTCGCCGAGCCCGGACAGCCGCCGCAGGCAACTGCCGGCGGCGCTGTGCCGGGTGCTGCCTGCGGCGGCTGCTGGGTCGCTCATGTCACCCGTCAACTGGTCAATCTCGGCTTCGCCATCGGCGATCATGGTCGCTAGGGCGTGAGGCTGCGGTTGGTGGAGCGGGCGGCGACCGTCGCCGTCCACCGCCACCGCGGCCAGATCCACCAGCCCACGCTGGGCGCATAGCGCCAGGACCTGCACGAACAGGGCCTTGATGCCTTCGCGGTGACGACGTGGCCGAATCGCAGCAGCTCTTGCAGCTGAAGATCGAAAGCCGCGCGACAGCATCCGGCAACCCCGCGGCCGCGCACCGAAACCCGCCCGGCCAAGACCCGGTCAACCACCCGGACTACCCAACCGGCTTGCGGAACCGGGCAGGCTGCAACCCGGTGATCGGTGCGAGGGCATCACTTGGTAGGACCCGAAGAGGTCGGGGGGGGGGGACGCTTCTCCAACCGTGGGTCCGCCATAGCCCACGCAACGCCAGCTGGTCAATCAGATCGGCTGCTCGGAGGGGGCGCCGATCCCGATAGAAATCAGCCGACGAAGATGGGCCGCTTCGACACCGCCCGTGGCGTGTTGGCAGGGCGCTGCGGTTTGCCGGCGGTCTCCGTCGCTAACTGCTCCAGAAACGCGTCGAATGACATCTCAAGTTGGCTGCCCTGCCGCGTCCGGATGGTGAGGTCTCCACCGGCCAACTCACGCTCGCCGACGACCAGCACGTACGGAATCCACTCCTTCTCGGCCTCGCGGATTTTCTTGCCGAGCTTGATGTCGCGGTCATCGACGTCGACCCGGTACGGTAACCGCTCGGCCAACCGCATCGCGCCCTCAACGTGGGCGCCGGTCACAGGGACCAACCGAGCCTGAATCGGGGCCAACCACACTGGCCATTGCGCCTTCTCGCCTCGCGCCATGCGCATAGCCTGGGTCTCGAGGATCGCGTAGACGTTGCGGTCGAGCGACCCGGAGACCGAAGTGTGCAAGAGTAGCGGGCGCTGCTTGGTGCCGTCCTCGGCCATGTACGTGATGTCGAAACGCTCGGCGTTCTCGACGTCGATCTGGACCGTCGACAAGCATGCGGCCTTCTTGCCGCTGTCGATGAAGTTCATCTCGAACTTAGCTACGAAATAAAAGAACCGCTCATCCCACACCTCGATGAGCGCCGGCTGGCGGAGTCGACGCATGAGTTGCTCGATGAAATCCGGGTGCTCGTCAAGGAACGAGCGTACGAATCGGATCGCGGGCACACAGTTCAGTCCGGTGTCGTCCAGCCAGTCGAGGCACAGGCTGACCTGGTCGAGAAACTCCTGCTTTGCCATCTCCATGTCGCGAACGAGGCTGTGCATGTCGGGCATCGTGAACGAGCGCAGCCGCCGCAGGCCCGCGACCTCGCCACCCTGTTCCCGACGGAACGAGAAGTGGGTCAACTCGTAGAGGCGCACCGGCAGGTCGCGGTGCGAAGCGACCATGTCGTTCATGATCATGTATTGCCCGAAGCAGGCCGCGAAGCGAAGAAAGAACTCCTTGTTTTCGCTGCGCACGACGTACTGGCGAGCCGGAAAACGGTGCAGGTACTTCGACAGCGCCGGATGCCCGTAGTCATACATGATCGGCGTCTCAACCTCCATGGCGCCGTAGTCGACGACCATGCCGGTCACCCGTTGCTCCAGCAGGCGCTTGATCTGCAGACCCTGCGGGTACCAGCGCAGGTTGCCGGTGTCGGAGGCCGGTTCGTAGTCGACCAGCTCGTGCTCGCGCATGAGCTTGATGTGTGGCGGCGCCTCCTCGGCGACTCGGGTGCCCGACCGCTCGTAGGTGAACAGATCCTTCAGCCCTGGGTGCGACGTGAAGTCGAAGTCGTCGGCGAGCACGTACGCGCCGTCTGGCTGGTAGATGCGCCACTCTGACCGCAGCGTCTTTTCCGCTGCGATCGCCTTCGACTCGACGGCCGGCCGCGTCGCCTGCCCCTCGGCCCGATCGGAGCTCACTCCTGGTAGGACCGTCATTGCCAGCTCGGATAGCGGGTGTCCCTTGCACGCGATGTCGTATGACTTGTAGTAGCCAAACGGTGCCCGATGGACTTCGAGGCCGCTCTCGTCGCAGATCAGGTCAGCGACTTGGCCGAGCACGCCGATTGCAATCCGCGGCTTAGCGAGGTCGCTGGACAGGTGAGCGTACGGGTAAACCATTACGCGGGTGGCACCGAGCTTGTCGGCGGTGGCACGGATCTGCATGGCGGCCTGTTCGGCTACGTCGTGCGGGCCAGACTCGTCGGCCTTCTCGACCGACACGAACGCCACGAGCACGTCCTCGAGGCTGGCGCGCTCCTCGCCCGGCGCGAGGTCACCGACAAACCCCGCGACGTTCGTCCTGTCGGTAACCTGGAAGGAAAACCGGTCGGCGTGAATCAACATCAACCGCAAGGAAGCCCCCTGAATTCTAAGTGTCGACCGCATGGCCGCGCGACGCACCAGACAGGCACGCAAAGCTATAACCAGCAACAGGTTGTTTCAGATCCCTCTCGCCGCCGTTCCCGGCCGCGCCGAACACCGATCCTATCCAGCCTCGGCAGTGGCTCGCAGTCGGGTGCGGTGTGTCGGTGATCATTAGAGTGCGGGTCTCCGGCTCGGAGTCAACCGATGGTTGCAACGCCGCCTCGTTGTACTGATGGGATGGGTTAATGGCGGAGATCGAAACCGCCTACCTTGAACTCAAATCCACCATCCTCAGCGGCCGGGTCCTACGCGCCCACACCCCCGACGGCATCGACCAGGGGATCCACGCCCTGCTCATCGTCTACCAACTACTAAGGCCTGTGTCGAAGTCGGTGGCAGGGCTTGAGCTGCCGGCTTGAGGATCTTCGCGTGTCGGTGTTCGAGACGTAGCGAGGTCTCCGGTATCTGGTTCAGCGACCAAGCAGAACCCGAACTGCCGCACCGCCACCGGCAGATGCAGACGACCTTGACCGATCACGGTGGAGACACCCTGCCGATCCACCCGGATCACGATCAGTCCGGAGCTCTCGCGGATGTGCAGGCGGCGTCGGCAGGACCGGCAGCGGCAACGGCGGGCGGCGACGTGCTCCCCCGGGCTGCCGACGGTGGCCCTTCTCCTGATCCGCCAACATCACCGGCGGAACGACCGGAGCTACAGAACGATCAACCACGACTATCGCCCCCGATCGAAACAGGGCCGATCAAGAGCGTCGCTGCGCTGAGATTTGCGTGGTCAAGCGCGCTTGACCACCAGTACGCGATACACAGCATGGATGCTGCAAACTGGTGTCCGAGGGGGATTCGGCCACACGCACCCTGCACACCTGCCGGAAACAGGTGTTCATGCGTCGGACAATAGATTCCCGGCGCCCAACGGTCAATCAGGGGGTCAGATCAGCGGGCCAGCCCACCCGCGCACACCCGCGGTGAGCTGTATTCACGCTCGAGGAACCGGACATCACCTACGCGATCGGGTCGACGCTCCCTGTTGCTGCGTAGCACCTGGGACAATTCTTGTCCGACCGGACGTTCGCGCACGTGGCGCGCGCTCGCCCGTACCCGAGCAATGGGTACTGTGTCGCGTCCTCATCGCCCCGACCAGGGATCGCAACGTGCTGTAGCCGCCCCACGTCTCGGTGCCCGCCAGTCCTCATCGCCCCTACCAGGGACGCCATGACCACTCAGCAGGCAAACCTGCGTCGGCTCCGGGTCTCAAGGGTGTTGCAGCTCTGGCCAGAGCTCTCGATCTCGGCGTCTCTTCGCCGGAAGCCCGCTTGGTGTACGTGACGAACCGGCTTCGGGCACCGGTGCCTTCTCGCGGGGAGGCCAACCTGCTCCTTGCGCGGTGATCTGGCACGGCCGCAGCACACGCAGCGCCCGACCGCTGCCGGCCAGGCACCAGGACCACCCGGCTTCGTGGCGCGTCTCGCGCCACACCCGTTTGAACACAACCGGCCGCAGCACGCCCGATCAACCCAGATCGGTTGATCCGCCTGGGCATCCGCCGTGCCGGTACGTGTCAGCAACTGAGGCTCAGGACGAGCAACAAATGAGCAGCAAACGATCAAGAGCCGGTCCCCTGATCTCCAGGAAACCGGCTCTGACCTGCAACTTCTGGTCGGGACGGCCGGATTTGAACCGACGACCCCTTGACCCCCAGTAGTCCGGTGGCCCAGCGACATGCTCACGCACGTTTGCCCAGGTCGCCTGAAGCATAAACCGGCCGAGTAAAGGAGTCGGCGTGCCACTCCCCCGCCACCATCACTTCCCTGCCGTCACCCTAAATCGAGTAGCGCGTGACTCCGGCCGGCTCGTGGGAGTTCGTGTCGGAGGGACGATGGCAACCTCAAGTCCACCAGCCGACATCAATGGATGCACTGCAGCTGGTGCCCAGGCGATGGTCGGGCCTGCGGCGCACCTACGCCAAGTGCGCCTCCCTCTATCGAGCCACTCGTCCTCATCGCCGCCGCCATCTGGCCCTCATGATCGGCAGGACAGGCCCGGTCGGCCCGGCGTACGGTGGGCAGGCCGGGGACGGGGCGAGGATGTGCCCGTGGCGGGCGTGCGGCCGCGCCGGTGTCGGTGGCGTCACCGCTGTGACGCCGTGCTGGGTGTTCGCTGCTCGGAGCCTGGTTGCGGCAGTGTCACGGCGGGACGGGTGCTGCGGTGTTCGTGTAGCGAGAGCAGGACGACCGAGCCCAGGACCAGGACGAGGCCAACCCATTGACTGGGGACGAGCCGGCCGTTGAGCAGGGTGAGTCCGACGAGCGCGGCTGACAGCGGGAAGGCGAGCTCGGCCAGGGTCGCGCGGGAGGCGGGGGTGTTTTGCAGGGCGTGGTAGTACAGCAGCAGGGCGAGGAGGCCCGGTACGGCCGCGAGCACCACTAGCCGGGGCAGCAACGCTGGCGGTACGGCGACCGGCGTGCGTGTCGCCACGGCGAAGCCAGCAAGCGTGAC